>CAYNYK010000052.1:0-32867 GCA_964401335.1 uncultured Planctomycetales bacterium | reverse complement strand
AGAAACCCCATTTTCAAACCGGCCGATTTACCCCACTTTCAGGACGGCGTTGACAGCCGGATCGATGAACTGACCCACCTGGAATTTTCGGATATTGACCGGCACCGGTGCTGGCTCCATGTTCGAACCAAGGTTGCACATGACGGTGGTCGCTGGACCCCAAAGGATAAGACGGACCGGAAGTTGCCGCTGAATGCGGAATTGCGGGAGGTTATCGACGAGTTGATCGCGGAAGCCGGCGAAAATGCCGTCGGGTATCTTTTTCCCGGACGGCCGGGACCGCATCGGGCGAAGAACCTGGCCCGTTCCACGTTATTGTTATTAGAGCTCAAAGGTTTGGCGGCGGTGACGGGCATCCCGGCCAAAAAGCTCACCTCGCATAACTTCCGTCGGTACTTTGTCAGTCAGTGCGCGGACTGTGGGATCGATATCCTCTGCGTCATGGAATGGGTCGGCCACGACGATTGGGAGATGGTACGCCGGTATTATCGCCTCCGCGACCAGCATGCCCAGGAAGCGATGCATCATTTTACCACCGGTAGCCCCGAGCAGAGCGGGGAAACGCAGGGCCGTCACACGTCCTTCAGCGACCCCGAACGACCTTTTGGGGAATATTTGGGGAACGCGCCGGACCAAGAAAAACGCGAGGGCCAAAAACAAAGATCGCAAGCCACCAAAACAAAAAGACTTGCGCTATGCGGAGCAGAGTAGAAGAATAAAAGAAACGGAGAGGGAGGGATTCGAACCCTCGATACGCCTATGAAAGCGTATGCCGGTTTAGCAAACCGGTGCATTCAGCCACTCTGCCACCTCTCCACGGAAGCAAAGACGCGACTTCGTCGGGTTTTGCGACTGCTATCAGGATAACCGTTGACCTGCTCTTGTCAATCCCATCGGTGATTTCTTGCTTATGAAAGGGGCTAAACGGGCCATCCGGAAAATCGGCACTATTGCCCGCCCCAATCCGATTTTCCTCGCGATCTGACTTTATCTCCCCCCCTCCGCTCCAAGCACAAGAGGCGGAGAGGGAAGAAATCCCTCGATCCTTAAACGTATGATGCTCGGGTCGGATGGGTATTGCCGATGACCCGAGACACATAAGGACTGGCCTGGCCGATATTGTTCCTCTCCTGAACGGTGACGCAAGCTTTGTTTTCCACGCGAGCTTGCTCGATGATTTCCAACATCTTAACGGCCAGGGAGTCCGCCCGTTCCGTGTAAACGTTGCTCGATTTGCAAAAATCCAGACCGACAGTGATATCCGCTTCGGGCCTTGAATTCTCGCAAATCGCCTCGATAATTAAATCAAGGTGCTTTTCGCTCAACACGAAATCACACAACACAATATCCACCGTGAGGGTCGTGTACTTCCCCCGCAAATGGATGATAATACAAGGCAAGCGATAGGTCTTGCAGTAATGTTGCCAGGCCTGCACAAGGGCATGCCATCGACCAATGAGGTATTTCTTGCGCTTGGCCTCTTCAAAGGCCTCCAGCATGACCGGCGTTAACTGGTAAGGATGTTGTGTGTAATCCATCTGATCCCTGGGGACTCTCATCTTGGAAATCTTTGTAGATCTCATGCTTTGTCTCCTTCTTCCACTTCGCGGATGACGGGATATGAGCATATAGGATTGATTCTTATTATGTAATCAAACCTATTCCTATTTTAGTAGAGTATGGGCTTACTTTGCAAGTGAATGGGATAATATTATATCTTCTTATTTAAAAAACAGTTATGATACTGCAGATGTATTTATGTCATTAATAAATGATAATAATATTATTTATGTTACCATTCTTCAGCGGAAGAGGATTGTTATCGCACATCTTCACGAGAACCGTGAATGTGCAGAGGTTTTGGCCCATACCATAATTGAGGCTACCAACCTGCATCGCTATCATGACCTACCTTGATAGACCGCATATACCATCGGAATATCGGTCTGGATCATTGGGGCAAATCGAGGAAATCATCGATGGGAAAAGCCCACAGCTACATGCGACTCCGTTGGCCCGGGATCGTCTTGGCGGCCATGATCATCCTTTGGGTCATGACCTGTACGACTTGTCCCAGAAATAACATGAACTCATTAAAAAAAGACGAGGTTGTTGTCTTCTTTCCAACTTATGCCCACTTTGATACCGCACGGAATATGTGGGAGGTGCCGATCCACGGGTGGGTGTACGAACCGGAATATGATTCCATTTCTCGAAAGTTGCTGATACATACCCTTGCCGAAGCCCTGGATCTGGACGATAAGGAAAACGTCGAAAGCGACATTTTCGAGCAGCGTGTACATTTGTTCCTGGTGGACAATGAGCGTGGTAAACGATTGTCCATTCGGCTGGGTAATGAAGTATACGAACTCGATCCCTCGGATACCAATGGTCATTTCCAGGGCATCCTGTGGCTCACCGCGGATCGCTTCGAAATGCTGGTACAACAATCACAAAACACCCGGCAGGAACTCCACTTCGATCTGCTGGTTAATGAGCATGAAACCCGTGTCTTTTCCGGGCGGGTACACGTATTACGGCCGCAGGGACTTTCGGTGATTTCCGATATCGACGATACCATCAAGATCTCCCACGTCGCGGACGTCAAGGAACTGCTACGAAACACTTTTCTTCGCGAGTTCGAGGCCGTGCCGGGCATGGCCGAGGCCTATCGGAACTGGTCCGACGAAGGGGCCGATTTCCATTACATTTCCGCGAGCCCGTGGCAGCTTTACGAACCTTTGGAGGCGTTTCTCGAGCAGTCCGGTTTTCCCTCCGGCACATTTCATTTGAAAACGTTTCGCCTGAAAGATTCGAGTATCCTCAATCTCTTCGATTCCCCCGAAGAAACGAAAACCGACTCCATCGAAACGCTCCTCGAGCAGTTTCCAGAGCGTCGCTTCATTCTGGTCGGCGACGCGGGCGAGCGCGACCCGGAAATTTACGGAACCTTGGCGCGAAAATATCCTTATCAAATCGAACGCATCTATATCCGCGGCCAACAGGAATTGTCGGAAGAAGACACTCAACGTTTCCGGGAAGCTTTCCGCGATATACCCGAGGATCGCTGGCGGATTTTCACCCAGGCCGATGAATTATCGTCCAACTAATTGTCCCGCATGTTGCACATGTTTTTCAGGGCCAGCATAAGGGCCTGCGTACCGGATCGCCCGTGCCCAAGGGCCCGTACCGACAGGTAAAGCTGGTGGGCCAGAGCCAGACCCGGCAGCACAATACCCATGCGTTCGGCCTCGGCCAGGGCGATCCCCATGTCCTTGATGATGTGCTCGACATAAAACCCAGGAGCAAAATCACCACGGACAATTCGCGGTCCCAGATTGTTGATGGACCAGGAGCCCGCCGCGCCCGAACCGATCGATTCGATCACCTTGATCGGATCCAGCCCGGCCCGGAACGCGTAGAGTAGCGACTCGACTACGCCAATCATGGTCGTCGCGATCAGGATCTGATTGCACATCTTGGCATGTTGACCGGCCCCGGCCGGTCCGTGATGGATGATCTGTTTACCGAGGCATTGAAATAGGGGCATCAGGGCGTCGGCGACCTCGGCCGGTCCGCCGATCATGATAGATAAGGTAGCGTTCCGGGCCCCCACATCGCCACCGGAAACCGGAGCATCCAGTGCATAACAACCCTTAGCTTCACAGACCCGGCTGATTTCCTCGGCCAGAGCAGGCTCGCTGGTGGTCATATCCACAAGGACGGCACCGGGCGTAAGCCCCTGAATCACCCCCTCCCTCCCAAGGACCACCTCGCGTACGTCCCGGGGAAATCCCACCATCGTAAAAATCACATCAGACCGCTCGGCCAGTTGTTTCGGACTGTCGGCCCAAGTTGCCCCCCGGGCCAGAAGGGCCTCGGCCTTGGACCGGTTGCGGTTGTACACGGTCAGGCCGTAACCCGCTTGCAGCAGATGGCCGGCCATCGGGCCCCCCATCACGCCGGTCCCGATCCAGCCGATGCGAGTTTGGCCTGGATTGACTTTTTCCATACTCAGAGCCTCCAACAAGGGATCCATACATTTTCTTGCCGGGCCATTTTTACACTATTGCATTGAATACGCCAAATGCGTTATCCTATCTGGACTCGGCGTAGCCCGCCTGACCGGCAGAGGCTCGTCGAACGGCACCAGGATTGGATAAGTCTGTAAACAAGGAGCAGGTCATGGCCTTGGAGGTTAAACCCGGACAGTGGATTCAGGTCAAAGTCGTTTCTCAGCCGAGACGCGAGGCGGCCATCAAAACCTTGCGCCGTCTGTTCGAGCAGGATCCGGAAGTCCGACGCGAAAGAAAGCGGATGCACAAGTCCCGTCCGACCAAGTCGCACATTCGCGGCGGCCGGGTCTGGAAAGATCGCCCCTGCCGCCTGCAGGCGGTCAAGACGACCAAAGGGGCAAGTCATCGTATCTTTGCCTCGATCTCCGTGATCCGCGATTTGAACAGCCTGGGTAAACACGTCGAGGTAACCCCCGCGTAGGTCCAATAACCGCTCTAATACCCAAGGATTATTTCGTAGGAAAGCGTATCCGACCGGCCGATGCGCCGGTCGGTTTTTTTCGCAAGGCATGGCTATTCGAATCCCCGTTCAGCCAGTTCGATGGCCCGCAACATGCCCTTGGCCTTGTTGATGGTTTCATCGTATTCGTTCTGAGGTACGGAGTCGGCCACGATACCGGCCCCGGCCTGAAGGTAAACGCTGTGTTTGCCGAAAACCATGCCCGGCGTGATCACCATCGTGCGCAGAGCGATACACGTGTCCATGTTGCCGGCAAAATCGATGTACCCGACGGCCCCGGCATAAGGCCCGCGACGGGTTGGCTCGAATTCGTCGATGATCTGCATGGCCCGCACCTTGGGGGCACCGCTGACCGTGCCCACCGGCAATGAGGTCCGCAGAGCGTCGAAGGCGGTCTTGTCGGCGGCGAGTTTGCCCTGCACGTTGCTGCTGATATGCATGACATGGCTATAGCGCTCGACGGTCATCACGTCGGTCAGCTTTACACTGCCCGGCTCCGCGACCCGGCCGACATCGTTTCGCCCGAGATCGACGAGCATGATGTGCTCGGCCCGCTCCTTGGCGTCAGCCAACAACTCGCGTTCCAAAGCCCGATCTTCCTCCTCATTGCGGCCGCGCCGCCGGGTGCCGGCCAGGGGACGGTTCGTGATAATCCCCTCCTCCACCCGACACATGATCTCCGGCGAGGCCCCTACCAGAATGACTCGCGGGCTTTTCAGGTAGAACATGAACGGCGATGGATTCACCACCCGCAGAGCCCGGTAAATATCAAAGGGATCGGCGGGCGTTTCAACATGCAGCCGCTGCGAAAGCACGACCTGGAAAATATCGCCGGCCCGGATGTACTCCTTACAGGCCTCGACGGCGGCTTTGAACTGGTTCGGCTCGAAGTTACTGGTATAAGAGAGCGTGGGATCCCCCTGCCGCTCGATGTAGCCGACGCGTGTACGCTTGGGAGTGGACAATTGTTCCACGGTGGCGGCGATACGCCGGCAGGCCTGGGCATAGCCCTCCTGTACTCCGTCACTATCTACATGGGCGTGGCTGATGACCAGAATGGTCTTGGATACATGGTCGAACACCACCATGGTGTCGTAAAGGCCGAAGAGTAAATCAGGCAGATGCCGGTCATCGACCGGGGCATCGGGTAGCGGCTCGTAATAGCGAACCAGATCGTATCCGGCATAACCCACCGCCCCGCCGGCGAAACGTGGCAATTCCGGCAAATGCACGGACCGATAGGCGGCCAGCAAACCGGCCAGGTTGCGCAGCGGATCATCGGAAGTTTCCTTGATGACCCCGCCCGGATGGTGGATGACCACGTTTTCACGAGTAGCCTCGAAGGTCATTTGCGGGCGGGCCGCCAAAAAGGAGTATCGAGCGATTTTTTCGCCACCCACCACGCTTTCCAGAAGAAAGGCATGGGGACTGTTTTCCGCGATGGCCGCGAAAGCGGTGACCGGCGTAAGGTGGTCGGCCAACAACTGACAATAGACGGGAATGGTATTCCCGCGTTCGGCGAGCTTGGCGAATTCCTCCGGTCCTGGCAAATAGCGAATCATCTTGGAAGGCATGGTAGCCTTGGACCCGCCGGCTGGTCAAGTGATCCGCACATCGCAACCATGGGGAGGCAGCGATAGAAACAGCGAGGCAGGGGGAGGGGGAGACGGGGAGACAAAGAGATCGCGTAAGACCTTCCTTGCTTCCTCGCTAACTCGTTAACTTTCTTCTGAACACTGATTGCTGCCAGCTTTCTTGCTTTCTCGCTAACTTGCTCACTGAATGCTGATCGCTGATGACTGATCACTGATTGTACGGTTTCAAGGCTTCGACACCGCCAGTCGCCCGGCCGCATCGTTTGGGTGGCTACCAAGGTGAACCGAAAATTCCTCGGACGGATCTCGCATCCGCTGGTTCTCTGATCTTTGCGTGACACACGGACTGTTAGGCTATTAGGGATATCACATCCGTAAGGAATGGATCAAAGCTGCAAGAACCTTGGAAGTTTCCGTGCATTTTTCACGCAAGGATAGGTGATCCTCGTTTTTCAAGTATCCCAACCGATGGGCTAGGGAACATTGGTACTCCAATTCCCGGAAAGACGCGAAGGCGATATCAAGGAAGCGAAGATAATCGGACTGTGTCCGTCTGGCGCAACCTTCGACAATGTTGGATGGTATAGACACCGCCGAGCGACGCACCTGAGCGATTAGGCCGAATTGCTCGTCCCTTGGGAAGTGACGAGTAACGCGATAGATAAAAATAGCAAGTTCATCAGCCAGTTGAAATGCCTTGAGTTTCCTATGATCACGCATCATTCATCTCTACCAGTCGAATAACCCAAATCCCTAATAGCCTGACAGTCTAATAATCTGATAGTCTAACAGTCTAAATGTCTAACAGCCTAAATGCCTATGGCTCATCGCAATAAAAGTGCAACATAGCGTTCGATGGAATCGCCTGAATTCTTAGGTATTTCCGGCATTTTTAGTATTGCAATATTTTTCGGATGAGCCATAATAGCCTATTTTTGAATCAACCGCCCGGCGGAGGTTTCATCCCGCCTGAAACCTGGTTATCATGTTTTGCTCTTTTGTAAATCATTCGGTAAACGTTCGCCCGGCATGGGAGCGCCGGAGAGAACTATCGATTGGGAGAAAATCATGCGTTTCGGTATTGCTTTCGGTTGTTTGCTGATCCAGGCCGGCCTGGTCTCGGCGGATCCCTGGCCGGAGGCCGAGCAGAACAGCCGGCAAACCCAGCGGGTCATCAAGTTCTGTAATCGCTATGTTCAGGGCTGGCTGGATCATGCCGACCTGCAAAGCGGATTGCTGCCCCGGCTGGTGACCGACCGGAAATACGCGTACTGGAACGCACCCGACTGCGCGGCCGACAACTACCCCTTCATTGTTCTCACCGCCGAGGTGACGGACAATTATCACCTGAAACGTAACGTCGAACACATCCTGGCGCAGGAACAGAAGCTCTGCAATCGTCTCGACAACCTGCCTGATGATTACGCTTTTGCCACCGGCAAGTTCCGGACCGAGAAATATGATATTAACCAACTGATCTTTGGGGCGGTGGAGTACTGCAAGGACGGGCTGATGCCCATCAGCGAATGGATCGGTCCCAGCCCGTGGCTGGAGCGTATGGAACAACTGCTCCACGATATCTGGAAGCATGCGCCATTCGATTCACCGGTCGGAAAAATCCCTTCCGACAACCTGGAAGTCAACGGGCAGACCATGCAGGCCATGAGTCGCCTGTACTGGATGACCGGAAAGAAGGAATACAAGGAATGGTGTTTCCGTCTTGCGGACTATTATCTTGAACACAAGGACCTGTTGGCCGCCGAGAAACTTTCGCTCCGGGACCACGGATGCGAAATTGTCGGCGGGCTGTCCGAGGTTTACGTGATCGCCGCCCGCGAGGAGCCGGAACGTCACCAGAGATATCAACCCAAAATCAATGCCATTCTGGACTGCATTCTCCAACACGGGCTGACCGAAGAAGGTCTGATGTACGATTTCATCAATCCCCAGACCGGCGAACACCCCAAGGATCGCCTTACCGATAGTTGGGGCTATGTTTATAACGCCTTTTTGACCGTGGCCATGATCGACGACGAGGATCGATACCGCCAGCCGGTCCTCCACGCCCTGACCCATCTGCACAAACACCAGCGGGACTGGGACAAAACCGCGGGCGCCGACGAATGCGCCGATTTCGTCGAGGGGGCGATCAATCTGCTCAACCGCCTGCCCGTACCGTCGGCCTTCCCCTGGATCGACGCTCAGGTGGAATATCTGTTTAAGAAGCAGCGTCATGATGGCATCATCGAGGGCTGGTACGGCGACGGGAACTCGGCCCGGACCCTTATCATGTACGCCTTCATGAAAACCCAGGGCGTCCGGGCCGCACCCTGGCGCGAGGATATCCGGCTGGGAGCGGTGCGCGACGTGCAAGGTGCCGTGCATGTACTGATTGAAAGCGAATTCCAGTGGATCGGTCGCCTGTGCTTCGACCGTCCGCGTCATCGGGATTATTTCCACATGCCTCTGGACTATCCTCGGATCAACCAGTTTCCCGAATGGTTTACGGTGGAAGCGGATAAATCCTACGAAATCAGGATTGCGGACGGACCGCCTCGGACCGTACAAGGCAAGGAACTGTATGACATGAAACTGATCCTGGAAGGCCACGAGCCGGTCCGCCTGACCGTCAAGCCGTTATAATTCCACTTTGCAAGATCACTGAAGCACAGAAAGCGAGAGCAAGGATGAATGGGAAAACCTCAAAGCTTTATCATGCCGTAATGGTCATCGTTATGGCCGGGACCGGCGCGGTCTTGGCCGACGCATGGGAACGGGCCGCGGAAAACGGCCGTCAAACCCAGCGGGTCATCAAGTTCTGTAATCGCTATGCCCATGGCTGGTTGACCCACGCCGAGCCGAGAAGCGGGCTTTTTCCCCGGCACGTCGACATGGAAACACAATATTTCTGGGACTCCGAGAATTGTGCCGCCGACAATTATCCGTTCATCGTGCTCACCGGGGAGGTGACCGGCAATTACTACCTGAAATTGACCTCGCACCGAATCCTCAAACAGGAGCAGAAACTGTGTAATCGACTCGATTCGCTGCCTGACACGTTTTCCTTGGCAACCCAAACCTTCCTGAAAGACACGTACGAAATCGACGGTTTAATCTTCGGGGCATCCGAGTACGCCAAGGACGGGCTGTTGCCCATCAGTGAATGGATCGGGGCCAGCCCCTGGCTGACCCGCATGGAGCAATTGATCCGCGACATCTGGAAACATGCCCCCTTCGAATCGCCCGTCGGCAAACTTCCTTCGGATAACGTCGAGGTTAACGGCGAGATGCTCCAGACGATGAGCCGACTCTACTGGATGACCGGCGATCCTCAGTACAAGGATTGGTGCTTTCGTCTGACGGACTATTATTTCAAGCACAACGACCTGCTGAACGGTAGCCATGTCCACCTCCAGGACCACGGCTGCGAAATCATCGGCGGCCTTTCCGAGGCGTATCTGATCGCGGCCCGCGAGGACCACGAACGCCATGGTATATATCAACCTCGTATGTACGCCCTCCTCGATGCCATTCTCCAACACGGCATAAAGCCCGACGGTATGATGCATTACGCCTTCAATCCGCAAACGGGGCAGCCCGATGATCGGCATATCAGCGACGGATGGGGTTATGTCTACAATGCTTTTCTAACCGTCGCCCTCGTAGACAACCAGGAGCGGTATCGCCTGGCCGTCGCCCACGTCCTGAGCAACATTCATAACTACCCTAAAAACAGTTATGGCTACAAAACCGTCGATCAGAACGCCGATTCGATCGAAGGGGCGATCAACCTGCTCAATCGTCTGCCCGTCGAATCCGCTTTCGCGTGGGTTGATAACGAGGTCGAGGTTTTGTTCGACCGCCAGCGCCACGACGGCATTATCGAAGGCTGGCACGGCGATGGAAACTCGGCCCGAACGCTGCTGATGTACGCCTTCTGGAAAACACAGGGAGTGACCGTCCAGCCTTGGCGCGAAGACCTGCAACTCGGGGCCGTACGCAAGGCGGATGGTTCGCTATGCGTGCGTTTGTCAAGCGAATTCCCCTGGGAGGGCCGTCTATGCCTCGACCGACCCCGTCATCGACTGTATTTCCACATGCCCGTCGATTATCCGCGGATCAACCAGTTCCCCGAATGGTTTACGGTCGAGCCCGCCGGCCGCTACGAGATCCAGCCCCAGGGTGGCAAACCATCCCTGGTCGAGGGCAAGCAGCTCTTCAGTTACCCGCTCATCCTTGAAGCCAACAAGCCGCTGCTCCTGACGATCAAACCGACCGACCACATGCTTCGGCAACAGCGTTACACCTCCCGTCCCCCGGCCGAGGCCGAACCGTGGCAGAAGAGCCTCCGCGACCGCTTATTCGACCTGCTGAAAATGGGCGATCTGCGCAATGCTCAGATCGAGTTGCGCCCTCGAACCGTTTCCGAAACAAGGAAAGACGGTTATCTTCTTCGTGAAATCGAAATCAACTCGACCCCCGGCCGCCAGATCAAGATCGTATTAACCGTTCCAATGCAAAGCCAAGGCCCCTTCCCGGCCGTCGTCTGCATCCACGGCCACGGGGCCGACCGGCATGCCGTTTATGATCCGTCGTCGATCTACCGCGGTTTCGCCGAGGTCCTCGCCCGGCAAGGGACGGTCACCATCGCCGCCGATGTCGGTCAACACCAGGTGTACGAATCCGGCAGGACCTTGATGGGGGAGCGACTTTGGGACCTCATGCGCTGTGTCGATTTTCTCCAGACCTTCCCGGAAGTTGACAAGACCCGCATCGGCTGCGCCGGGTTGTCGCTTGGCGGCGAGATGGCCATGTGGCTGGCGGCCATGGATCCGCGAATCTCGGCCACGGTCAGCAGCGGCTTTCTAACCACCATGGACCAGATGGAACTCAACCATTGCATGTGCTGGAAATTCCCCGGCCTGCGCGAACTGGTTGACTGGGCCGATGTCTATGCGCTCATCGCCCCCCGCGCGTTGCAGTGTCAGAATGGTCTGCAAGAAGGGCCGCGTGACTTCGTCGTGTCCCTCGCCCGCCAAGCCATGGAGGAAATCAAAATTATCTACAAGGACTATGCCGTCCCGGATCGTGTCGAACTGAGCGTCCATCCCGAAGGACACGTCATCGACCTGCCGGCCCTGTTGACCTTCTTCGGGAAATATCTGGGGACCTCATCGGGTAGCCGACCCTCCGGCCCGGAATCTCGATCATCTTGACATCGACACCGACGGCCGGCCCAATCAGAAGAGCCTGATCTGACTCAACCGCAGTTAATGTTTTCCGTAGTTCAATGGCGTTCCCTTGCGTTGAGCCAGAATATAAGCCTCCAACGCCCGCATGTTCGGATCGTCGGCCTCCAGGCGTTTGCCGCGTACCGGGTGCTCGATACACCAGTTGATCATATCCCGGAGCAGCACTGCCCGCCCCATCTGAACCTGGAATTTCGGATAGGTTTCAGGGTGCGTGTTGGCGGCATCCGGATGGCACATATCACAGGAAACCGCGACGGTACTACCGAGCGCGTCCGCGTTATGGAAAATGCGGGAACCTTCGACCACCATCTTCTCGGTCTCCCGGGCCCAGATGAGAATGTCCCGCTCCGTGTAGGCGCCGTACTTATGTCCCTCACCCTGCTCGCCCTTGAGCAGATCGGAATTGTCGGCCGGGGGCTGGATTTTATGCCGCTCCTTTTCCTCGGCTACCCAGTCCTTGGCCTTTTGCGGATTCTTGCGTTTCCATTGGTCCATGTGGGCATCGGCGAGGCCTTGCCCACCGATCTTCCCGGCCGCAACATCCGCGGCCGGCTGTGTCCCCGCGTCGCAGTCGGCGGCGACGCTATAGTTGTAAGTCGTCCACAACAGAATCGCACATAAAACGCAGGTCACGATCCACAGGACGTTGCGTATTTTATTTTGCATGATTGTTCTCCTCTTGTTCAAAAGCTCGGCCGGTTCGGTTTCGGCGGCACCGCGACCTTGCCCCAGCTCAAGGTATAGGCTCGACTAACGGTCAACGGGTTCCGGTTCCAGAAATTGTGGATCTTATCCACCAAGCCATCGGGATAAACACATACTTCGCCGTCACCGCATCCATCCTGGGAATTGAACGGATCGGGCCGGGTCATCTCAATGGTCAGTTCCGGCATGCCCTCGGGCGCGTAAGGCCACGGCCAGGCCGTCGCCAGCAACCCGTGAAAATGAATGTTGCCGATGCGATTGGTCAGCATCTGGTGGGTGTGGCCGTGAATCACCGTCACATTCTTGAACCGCTTCAGGATCGCCTGGACTTCGTCGGCGTCATCGGTCCAGAAGTTCCAGTTTTTATAGAGTTTGTAGAGCGGCGAATGCGAGAACACGACGATCGGGGCATTGTCCGGAAATTTTGCCAGATCCTTCTTGAGCCATTCCCTTTGTTCCGGGCCGACGGTGAACGGCTTCTGCACTCCATTGTCCAGACCAGCCACGGTCTGCATCCGCTCCATGGGGGTCATGCCCCGGGCGGTCCAGAAATCCTCCTCAAGGACACTCATCAGTTTGACGAAGTGCACGCCCTTATGGTCCCAGGATTCAGTGGGCTTGCCGAAAAGCTCACGCCATTTCTCGCCCATATCCAGGTACCAGTCGTGCTCGCCGACCATGATCTTAAGCGGGGCCTTGAGGCTCTTCAGGACTTCCGCGCCGAGCTCCAGCTCTTTCACTTGACCGAGCTGGGCCAGATCGCCGCCGTAAAAAACGAAATCCGGTTGCGGGTCCAGGTTGTTCACGTCGTCCACGGCCCGCATCAGCGAGCGGATGAACCGGTCATTAACCTCCTTCTCGTACAAATGGGAATCCGAGATATAGGCGAAACGGAACGAGGCGGCCTCGGACGCCGTTGCTCCAAACGCCAGATTAACCGGCTGAAACGACGTAGGCGGCATTAAGCCCTTGGCCGCCACCGCCCCGAAAGCCGCCGCCGATACCTTGAGAAAAGACCGCCGGTCCAGCTTCTTCAAGTCGTCGAAGAACTCTTGACGGGCCTGCATGTATTTTGTTTCCACGCTTTTATGTTTAGCGCGCATACGATTGCTCCTTTTATTTCTTGATCCGGTCCTCGAAAGCAAGCTTCTTACGGTTGGCCATCGAATCGTCCCGGAAGGGGCGGCTTTTCCGCGCCGCGGCCTGCTGGGTTTCCATCTGGCGACGGTTTTCTTCCGCGAACCGCTCGTCGGTCAGGGTGAACATAAAAGCGACCACCTGATCGATCTCCTTCTCAGTCAAGGCCAAAGGCTCCATCCCGCCGTCCAGGAAGAGATTGGCCTCCCCGCCCTTGTTGTAATGGTCCATCACATCCCATAGGGTGGGGAGACTGCCGTCATGCATGTACGGCGGGGTAATGCCGATGTTCAAGAGCATGCTGGTGCGGAAGGCCCCGATGTCCGAGCGGTTTTTGGTCACCATGAACCGTCCGAGTTCGCTCATATCGGTATTCAAGGCCAGTTCCTCGAGACGGTGTTCGGAGGGATCCTCCTCAAGGGCTTTGAGACCCCGCCGAGCAAGGTCTTCGAAATCCTGATGGCGGGCGGACACGCCGATATTATGGAACCGGTTATCCGTTCCAAGCGGATTAGATAGGTTCATGTGATGGCAGGTCACGCAACGGGCCTTTTCGTTGAACAACCGCCAGCCTTCCTTGGCGTCGGGTGAAATGGCCTGAGCATCGCCCTCCAGAAAACGCCGGAAAGGCGAGCGCAGGAAAACCATCGTCCGTTCAAAGGCACCCATGGCCCGGCCCATGTCCTCATAGTTAATCGGACGGCCGTAAGCCCTCTGGAACATCCGCTGATATTCGGCATCGTCAGCAATCGCCTTGACCGCCGACTCCCCGTCGGGAAAGCCCATCTCAATAGGATTGATGATCGGCAGCCGGGCCTGGTGGTCCAAGGTAGGCGAACGTCCGTCAAGAAAGAGCGTCTGCAGCAAGGCCGTGTTCAACGTCGTCGGCGCATTTCTTCGTCCGATCTGCCCCCCAATGCCCTCGGAAGTGGGACGCTGATCGGTGAACCCGCGGGTCACATCGTGGCAGGTCGCGCAGGAAACCGTCCCATCCCTCGAAAGTCGCGTATCAAAGAAGAGCTTCTTGCCGAGGGCGAGGCGCTCGGCGGTCATCTTGTTGTCGGCCGGAATAAAGGCCTCCCAGATAACCGGATCAAATTCACCAGGGACCGCCTCGGCGTCCACTTTGAAGACGAGTCTGTTAAACTCCGCAAGTTGGTAGTCCATGGCGGCTGCCCCATGCTCCGCCCGGGGAATGTGCTTGGTCTCCTGCCCGCGGACACCCGCACAGATCGTGAAAACCAGTACGATACCCGCCAGAAGAGGCCCTTTTGAACGATGGACGCAAACCCTGATCCCCCCTACCGTTCGGGATCGCCCGGGATCATGCCCACCGTGCTGACGTTTCGCGCGGCGATCATCGACAATGGACTTCTCTATCATGGCAACCTCCTTTGCGAATCGAGCTGATCCGCGCATTCACGGTTACGATCTCCTCTTTTTTCCCGTCGGGTGTCCGGGGCCCGCACGAGTCGGCTTTTCAACGCGATATCGGCGGATCTTTCGCGGCGCGGATTGCTGCCGGGCCTGGGCCGCCCGACAGGCCTCGCAGATACCACGAAAGTGGATGTGGTAATCGCGGATTTGGAAACCCAGGCCGCGAACATCCGGCCAGGGGATATGGTTCAGCCGCTTTTCCTGAAGGTCGATGATGCGTTCGCAATGCATGCATACCAGATGATGATGCTGTTCAATCATGGGATCGAAACGGGTAACCGAACCAGGATGACAAATCCGGTTAATCAGGCCGAACGCCACCAGTATTTCCAGGATACGATAAACGGTCGTTCGTGAGATTCCAGGGAGCTGGATTTTGATCTGGTCGTAAATCTGGTCCGCCGAGGGATGGTCCTGGCGATCCAGAATGGCCAGGAACACCGCTTTGCGCTGAGTGGTCACCGGCAGGCCGCGCGCCCGGCAGGCTTGCGCGAAAAGCTCCATCCGCTGCTGCTTCCACTCGGCCTTCATAGGTGACTCCGTTGCGAATATATACCATTTACAAATTTGTGTCAAGTAAAGTCGTATCTCTCTGCGGGTCAACCACTTAACGCAACCCCCGTTCATGTCCCTGAGAAGCTGCGTATTGAATCTGACAAGCACAACATCTGTTCCGCCGCCGGATCACCGAGATTCGCTTGACCTACGAGGCGCGAATGAAAAGGATTCGTTGATTCTTTCTCGATCCCTTGGGAATACCCCATGCAATATGATCGCCGGGAGACCCACTTTCATATCATCTCAATTTCCAGACGAAATCCCGTAGGGGTTTACCGAAAGCCGACCCCAAATCCATCGAGAGGCTGGTTCGCTTGGCCTACGTGTTGAATCGATGTTCCTCGTCAGCGTTGGATTGGTTTTTCTTGCGCACCTGTAGGGCTGGTTGATGGCGGGTTCCGGCTGATTGGTCAAAAACGGGCGTTCGTGAGCAGACTTATGGCACAAGGTCCAATATTTTTCTTTTTCACGGCATTGATACATCAAGTCGTGTCGGGTTTCATCCGAAGCAATTTACAACCACGCGTATCCGGTGAATCGCCCCATTCCAAGGCTCTTTTTTTCGCCGATGCGTCGCGGAACAGAGGTCTGCCTTGTCGACACCGCATGTGCAACTTATTCTCGACGATCAGCCGGTACCCGGCGCGTTACGAGCCGCCCTTGGCCGGCTCAACGCCCGCGTTTCCATTCGTTCACTGGAGAAAGCTTTAACCGCCGGCTTGTCGCCCTCCGCCGACGTTTGCGTGATCGTGCCCGGCCGTGACGGCCCGGCCGATGGGATGGATCGGCTACTGGACGCGGCCAAAGGACGAAGCTGTGCCACGCTGGTCATGCCCCCCTCCAACGAATTCCCCATCGACCGATCCAGCTTGACCGACGATTTCAGTATCCGATTCGCCGACAAACGCCACACCGCCGACGAGCTGGCCGGCCGTATCCAGGCCCTTTGCGAGATCCGCCGCCCCATGCTCCGCATGCAGCAAGAGCTGGCCGAACTCAAGCGACGCGATGCCGAACTGGTCTCGGATTCGAAAGCCCTGACCGAACAACTCCGGCTGGCCAGCCAGATTCAGCACGACCTTCTCCCACTTCCCTTACAAGATACCGAGCCTTTCGCGATTCATACACTCTTTATGCCCGCGGACCATGTCAGCGGCGATATCTACGATTTTTCGCGGATCGACGAGCACCGTTTCGGTTTTTCATTGGCCGACGCCACCGGTCACGGCCTGCCCGCCGCCCTACTGACCATCCTGATTAAAAACTCCCTAGCGGCCAATAAGGTCATCCATCATGACACGTATCGAATCGTCGAACCCGACGAACTGCTTGGCCGGCTCAACCGGGAACTGCTTCAGGCCAATCTCAGTCAGTGCCAGTTTATCACCGCCCTCAATGCGATCCTCGACCACCACAATCACCAGGTCCGTTGGGCTCGGGCCGGTCTGCCCTACCCGATCCTCGTTCGGCCTGGCCAGCCACCCCGACAAATCCGCAGCGCAGGCGGCTTACTCGGCGCCATACCCGAGCAATCTTTCGAGATCGTTCAACATTCCTTCGAAGCCGGCGACGTGCTCCTGTTTTTCAGCGACGGGATCGAAACCTTGCTGCTCGACCATCAGGGCGGCAGCGACGAAAGCATCTTGCATAGCCCCTGGCTTAAATTCCTGGGCGATGCCGGAGCAGAGCTTGCCCTGGACGAGATCCGTAACCGCTTATGCCGAACCCGCCGTAAGTCACGGCCCATCGACGATATCACCCTCATCGCCATCAGTATGAACCGGTAAAAACAACCAAGGGTATCCAACAAATTCTTGTGGACCTCAAGAATCTCGCCCTCCGGCTAATACCTGCGGCCAGTTTTTGATCAGAGACACTAACCATGTACCGCCATGACGGGTCTGACTGGATAATTATTGGAATTACTCCGGTCGCAGCGGAGTCAAAGATATACTGAAACCTTTTTGCCCGACCGGCGTATAAGTAAGATCAGCCGATTTTCATACAGGTATGGGGATTGACGGGGTTTCCCACAGGTTCATGCCAGGTGACCTTATGAACATATGAACAAGAGATGGGCGGGTCTTGTCCGGGAAGGTTTCGTCCCATTGGGAGGGCAAACGTGGTCTGAAAATGCCCGATTGGGGAGGATGCACATTCTGTCCCGTTGGCAAAAAAGTTGCAGATTTTCGGACGATACGGTAGAAGGTATCATTGGCATAAATTGTAAACCTTCCCAGAAAAGGGAACCTGAATAGCATGAAACCGCGGCGAATCAGGCATGTCGTCAAAGCAGCGCTTCGGCGAAGGTGGAAGCGAACGACACCCTGTTTATTATCGGGCCTGCCGGTATGGCTGCTCCTCACCAACCCCGTTTTAATTCTTGCCCAGAGCGCAACGGCCGACTCTCAGCCGGCCGTTGCCACCCAAGTCGCCCCCGCCATCCAGCCGGATGTCGCCGACCTTATCCTGATTCTTACCGGCGAAGGCGATATTCAGGCCAAAAAACAGGCGGCCGTCACCATCCTTGGGTGCAAACAGGCCGAATGCGTGGATAAACTCATCACCCTACTCGAACGAAAGAATGAACTGCTCGCCAAAACAGCCATTTGCCAGGCCATCGCCGAAACCAAATCGCAGGAGCCGCGATTCATACCCTATCTTCTGCGTTTCCTCCAGCAGGGCGAACCTCTTCTCCAGCGCGAGGCGGCCCGGGCCCTGGCCCATTACAACGATCCTTCCGTACAGGCAAGCCTCCAGAATTATCGTGGCCGCCTGCTTACCGAGGCTTTGAAGGCCAACATGAAGGCCCTTTTCGACATCTCTCCCGAACCCGCCCAAACGGCTCTACTGCTCAAATGGCTGCAGTCGCTGGTACCCGCCGAGCGGGAAACGGCCCTCGAAATCATGCACGACGGTTTGAATAAGAATATCAAACCGGCCAATGGCGTTCTCGAAAAAGTCCGCACCATGGCGGACGATCCCGATCCGTTCGTCCGCCAGCAGCTGGTCGAACTGCTTAGGGACATACGCGTATCGGCCGATGCTCCTCTGCTTCGGTCCATGCTGGCGAAAGGCCAGCCGGCCGAAATTCGGGCGACCATTTACCACGCCCTTGGCTTGCTCCAGGATCCCACCGCCATCACGGATTGCATGGCGGGGTTGAACGACCCGGACGAGACCGTCGCCGCCCGCGCGGCCGAGGCCCTGAGTCTGCTGGGGCAGTTGGCTTCCGGTGTGACCGAGCAGATGCGGCGCGAGGCCGCCGACGCTCTGATCAACCGCCTCGCCCTACCTATACAGGCCCCTGCCCTTCGCGAAAACATTATCAACGCCATGTCTCGCATCGGGGACGGACCCGTTTTACCCGCTTTGGTACAGTTCGCCGGGCCGAACGAACCGTCGGCTACCATCCGTAAAGCCGCCATTCGCGGTCTTGGTCGAATAGGCGATGGCACCCAGGTTCCCCTGCTGATTGATCGTCTGGCGAACGACGCCGATCCTGGCGTGCGGGAAGCGGCCGCCGAAGCCCTTGGGCGACTTGGTAATAAAATTGAACATCTTCAACCCCTGCGCGACCGGCTGGATACCAAGATCGAAAAAGTACCCCTGGTATCCAAAGCCGCCTGGACTGCCTACCGTCAGATTTTTGCCCGGCTCCCCGCCGCCGACCAGCAAACGGTTATCGAGTCCTGGGCCGGTAACGAGGCCACCCTCGCCACGAACCGCGCTGACTTGTTGACCGACCTCGATCAGGCCCTCACCACTACCGCCCCCAATGAGCGTATCCGCCTCGCCGAGATCCGTGAACAACTCGGAGATACACTGGTCCTCGCCAACCAGTTAAACGAAGCGATGGGGGCCTACGGCCGGGCAGCCGAGGCCGCCCCCGAGGACCAACCCGATCGGCGCATACGCATCGCCACCAAATATCTCGATATCAGCCTGCGTCTCCCCGCGCCCGAAAACGCTCTAGCCTTCGCCGCCCTGGCCAAACTGCCCGAAGTTCGGACGGCCATCGCCGAACGACTTCTACGCCACGTCGAGGAAACCGCCCAAAACAATCCCGAAGGCGCCCGTGAATTCCTTTCCCGGCTTAAAACCACGATCCCCGACCAATTCGGGGCCGACTGGGCCACCCGCTTCGACCAAGTCCTTGCTCCTGCTGCCGCATCGCAACCTGGTACCGCTCCGGCAGCGGGGTAAGCACGATGATTCCTCATCAAGAGGACTGAAGGCACCAAGATAAAATAAAGATCAAGGCAATCAACGAAGCCATCACCTGCCGATGGTAGAAACCGGCTCCGACGGCCAGAGGAGGCCGCTTATCCAGGTGCTTTTTCCTGTATGCCGTAGGATCAGAAGGAAACCTTAGGCGCTTCCTGGATGGCCTGGCGGTCCGCAAACTCCAACAAAGCGGCGTCGGCGGCGTGACCGAACATGCCCGCCAGGATCACCTGCGGAAAACTCTGCTTGTAGGTGTTGTAGGTCATCACCGCGTCGTTGAAGGCCTGCCGGGCGAAGGCCACCTTGTTTTCCGTCGAAGTCAGTTCCTCACTCAACTGCATCATGTTCTGGTTGGCCTTGAGATCCGGATACGCCTCGGCCACGGCGAACAGACGGCCGATCGCACCGGTCAAGGCCGCCTCCATCCCGCCCAGGCCTCGGATCGCGTCGGCGTTGCCGGGGTCAGCGGCCGCCCGCTGCAATCCGCCGGCCGCCACGTTGCGGGCCTGGATGACCGCCTCGAGGGTTTCCCGCTCATGCTTGATATACCCCTTGGCCGTCTCCACCAGATTCGGAATCAGGTCATAACGCCGCTTGAGTTGGACCTCGATCTGAGCAAAGGCGTTTTTATAACGGTTCTTCAGCCGCACCAGTTGGTTGTAGATCCCGACGGCCCACGCGATCAAAATAAAAACAATCACCCCGAATACAATCAGTACAATAATCGCGCTACCCATGGTGTTTTGCCTCCCAAATGTTTAGTTCTCGAACCCATACGTGTCCCTCGAAGTATACACACTACCCTGGGAGTGTCAAAACGCAGTTTCGAGCCGCAAACGTCGCGAGTCGCTCAAGGGTGATGCGCCCGGCCACCGGAAGCGTAGCAATGAATCAGCCCGTCTTCATGGGCGACAAATACCCGACCGTCGCGATCGACGGCCAAACCCCAGGGTACCGGGCGAAACCGGTAATGTTCCACCCCTGACCAGAGTTTTTGCCCGGTAGAAATATCCAGGGCCATAACCGCCGACTCGCCGGCCACCACCACCGCGTTCCGGCAGACGGCCACAGCTTTGCTGTTCGGAGCGAAATACGTCCACAAAGGCGGTTCGGGGACATCCAGTTTCCCCCAAGGCACAATTTTGAAACCGCGGTCTTCCCTGTAGGGTTCATACCCGTTCAACACGTCCTGAGTGATGCGATTGTAGCACGCGATTCGCTCGTTATCCTGCCAGACGATATGTCGATCACCGGCACGCGTGACCAGGGCTTTCGGATAGACCACCTCATCGAAAACCGGGTTTTGCGGATCGCCGTAAAACGGCTGTCCGCAGGCCACCACCTGATCGCCGACCTTGAACAGCTCCCAGCCGCGCGGGGCGATGGATTCACACCGGCGCACGGAGGCAAAGTCGTCATTCAAGCACCGGCCGTCAGCGAGATCGTAAACCGCCGGCGAAATGGCATTGCCGCCCGCAAGATAGAGTCGGCTATCGCTAACCAGCATGTGCCCCTGCACGCTGATGCCGGCCTGGGATTGAGGATCCAGCATGCCTGAAGCGTTGTTCTGCCATATAATACGGCCGCTTTCCGCGTCGAGGGCATAGACGTGCGTGCCGTCGTAATTGACGATACCCGCCGCCGCGTAGACGACACCCTTTTCAACTAGAACCCCACCGGCCACAGGCCAAGTTGACATCAGAGAACCGTACACCGGTATTTTTCGCTCCACCGGAGCGGCCCGAAACCGCCAGATCAGCTTACCGGTCAGCGCATTAAGACAATACACCCAGCCATCGGCCGAACCGACATAGGCACGGCCATTCCAGAGGGTCGGAGGAAGTCGAATCGCTCCACCGGTGTAGGCTTTCCATTTCAATTGCCCGTCGGCGGCCCCCAGGGCCCGAACCATTCCATCGCTTCCGCCGAAATAAACCAGTCCATAGGCGGCCGTTGGAGCCGTAATCGTGGTCGTCGGGGCGGTGACCGGAACGCGATACAACCAGGTTTCCACGCTGTCGGCCGGAATGTCGGCTTCGCTTGCGGCCGTGCCTTGATTGTCGGCCCGAAAAACCGGCCAGTCCTTGCCGGTAAGCGGTTCCGTGCTCGACGGAGCACTCGCAGGCCCTTTACGGCAGCGTTGCGCGTCATCGGCTTGCTGATTGAAATTAAAATCACCCGCCGGCCCCACGCAGGTGAAACCGTAAAGGGTCAACTGGCAATCACAGCAGAAAGGCGGCCAATACAAGAGGCCGTTGGACACGATCACCCCGTCAAAACACGGCGGGCGCATCGGGGATAAATATTGCCGCTGTTCCGTGGCCAGATCGATGCGCTGGGAACCGCCCATCGCCCGGAACAGCAGAGAATCCGCCGAGGCCGTCACCCGCGTACAACCACGCCGCATCAGGTCGTACGAGGCCAGCACCGCGCCGGTCAGCGGTTCAAATTTCCGGCTTTTACTACCGCCCTTGTCATCCTCCCAAGTACGCCACGGCCCGCCACTGATACCGAAAAGCACATTGTCGGCCAGGATCAATTGAAAATTATCGTAAGGGTTCGTCCAGAGAATGCTTCCATCCTGGGCGGATAACGCGGTCAGGCCGGTCAACTGCGGACCGGCCAGATACAGGGCTTTATCGCTGCACCGCGCGTAAGCCATCGAACGCCAGCCGGTTTCCCAGCCCTGCCGCTCTTCCAGATAATCGCCAAGGGCCGAAAACAGTTGAGGATCATCGGCTTGGTTTTTACGCCATACGATCTTTCCGATTTTCGTATCGAGACAACCAAGGTATGAGCCGAAACGATGGAAGTATAGGTGGCCGTTCTTCATGCACACCGAGCGGGCATCGATGGGTTCAGCCTCTCGGTAGTGCCAGAGCACCTGTTTGGTCCATGGATCGATTGCCAGAAGCGTGCGGCCGAAACCCCACTCGAATCGCTCCTGGTTGTAGCCTTTGGATACGGCATCCCATGACCAGCCTCGCCCATCTTTACCCCATTTCGTCACTGCATCCTTCAATTCCTGTTCGCCGATCAGGGCATAGAGCACACCGTCTTCCAGGGCCATCCACTTCCAAAACGTCCCGCCGGCCACCTCCGCCGGCGGAGCAATCTCATCCACCAGCCGCCCCGTGGCCGTGTCCAGTAATTTACATGATCGGTCATCCGCCAGATACAAAACCTCCGGCGTCGCGATCATCGTGTTGCGATGCACCATGATCCCCGGCACCAGCGGATACGTCCAAAGGATTGTGCCGTTATAACCGTTGAACGCAACCAGAGTATTAAGGTAAGGTTCTTCCCGAGTCTTAAAAGCGATGTTACCGAAGGCGCGAAAAAGGCGACCCGCCGCCGCCACGGTATTCGTGGGTACGGGACCGTAATGCGGTTTGGCCAGGAATTGGGTAAGGTAAGGCGCGCGAGCGATTCGATCCGTCGATCTCGGATTGTTGTCCGGCCCGTGGTTGGGGTGAGACCATTCATCGACACCATCGGGCAGCGGTTTGGTCAACTCCCGGCCGCCGAGCAAGGCCTTGCCTTCGGGACGTAAAACCCGCAATACCTCATGCTCCGGGGCATTGTCCGAAGCGATAACCACGTCGGCCAGATTATCGGCCAGATGAATTCGATCCGACTCGCCCTGCTCAACAAATACTCGCGTTCCCAAAAAGCCCGCGGCTTCCGCCGCTTGACGGCATTTTTCCACGTCCCGGTCATCCGGCAATTGCACGTAAACAATCAAATCGCTGACCCGGGCCAGACCGATCGCTAACTCGCCCGTCGGATCATCAAGAAGGCAACAAATCCCCCGATCCGTCCCAATTTGCCGCAGAATCTGCTCAACTTCGGGTAAAGCCAACGCGCTCTGAGGCAGGAGTGCGGCCATCGCCACCAAAAAACATCTGAAAAACAAAAAGCGGTTTAACCCGATCATATTCGGCCTCCTATCGCATTCCGCATGGATAAGCCCGCTATTTGATTCGAATGTAATCGATGCCGATGATATAGCGTTTTTTGGCGGCCTCGTTGGCCCCGACGATCTCCACGGTGAGATGATTTCGACCTTTGTTCAGGTCGAATTCGCCAAGGTCGATCTCCTCGGTGATTTCCGCTCCCGGCGCGTACAGGTCGATGACCTCGCCTGCCTTGCGGTCGTTGATATAAAGCTGTATCTGGGCGTAATCGTTGAACCGCGTCAGGCATATCCGTACATGCCGGCGACCGCCGACCGGAGACTCGAAGGCCAGCGGCAACCGGTCTCCGGGCTTGTCCGCATCCCACCATAGATGCTTTTCGTTGCTCCAGGGCTTCTCGCGGACCTGCTTGTGCAGGCGGTCGACGTCGGCCAGGACTTCCATATCCTCCGCCTCAATGACGCCGGCCACGCGGTAAACTTCCAATTGCGGCAGCGGCCGATACACGACCATTGCGGGAGTGATCGGCTCGAACGAAGCAGGACCGCCCAGACTGTACCAGTAGCTCACCGCCGCGCGATTCACCAGTACGGTGGACATGCTGTGCCAATTCTCCATGTCGAACCGAAATGCCGAGCGGAAAGGCATATCGTCCAGAATGTGGAAACGATTGACCGATGCATCGCCGTAATTGGATGGCGCGCTGGCGTGCGTTTGATTGTGGTAAGCGTGATAAAACAATTCCGGGCAGCACCAGGCGTAGCCATAATAATCCTCCGAACCGGTGCCGAACGTGCTCGGAAAAGCCTCCTCGTCAAGATAAATCTTCTCATCGCCCTCGCCCCACCAGTTCCGGTTCGGATTCTGGATATGGAGCATGCCGCCGACAAACCGCCCCTTGCCGAACGCCGCCAGATGCGTCCAGTCAATCCACGGCCGGCTCGGCAGGTTATTCTCGATCCGCCAGCCCGCATGGAAATACAGGGAGCGACCGGTCACCCATTGGTAAGGCGTCGAAACAAAATGACCCGTGAGCGTCGCCGTTTGCCCGTTGTAGTTTTTTACCCGGATACGCGCGGTTTTCTCGAACGGCATACGCCAATGACACCATAACTCGGGCGAATCGTCTTTTGTCACCCCCAAAGGCAGCGAGGCATACGGATTCAATCCCGGGGCCGTGCCGAAAAAGTCGCCGAGCGGACACTCGACGCGCTGGCCACCGTCAAAATCCATCACCAGCACAACACCGCGTGCGGCCGCGATCGTATCATCCACCGAAAGCCGGGTAACAAACTCATGGATCATGCGCGGGCCCGTCAGTTGGCCAAGGTCCGCTTCGCCACCGGCAGGCACGGAGACGTTAAAGGCTTGCTTCTCGCCAGCGGCAGGTGCCCGTCCTGCCGATCTTGGATCGTCCAATCGATCCGCGATTTCCTTAATCCGACCCGCCAGACGTTCGAGGTCGGCGACCGTGAAACTGCTCACGGACACGTCCTCCGCATACGTGCGATAATTTACGTGATAATAGAAGCCGCCTTTATCGCTGGTGATCTTGCAGTGTTTGGCATAGGGAATGGGGAAATAAAGGTTCCAACCGCGGGCGCGTTCGCCGGCCAAGGGCTTGGGCAAACCAGGATATCTTCCGCCCAAGAGGTCCTGCATGTCGGCCATCAACGTCGGCTCGGTCACCCCGTCGATATAAATACGTAACGTGCCTTCCGGATTGGCCGACCAAATTCGCACCACCGCGCCGGGGCCGGCGGTATCCATCAGGACATTCTCTTTCCGTCCGGCAACCTCCTCGACTCTTATAAATTGTCCGCAATCTCCGTTGGCAAACCAGTCCTGCGTGGGCGACTTCGAGTTTCGATCGTAGCTCGAAAACTGCCGGGTGATATAAAACGGCTCCGGCAATTCACACAGACGCGCCAAGTCGGTCATTTCATCCAACAGCGCTTCCGTTGTGATCGCGTCCGCAAACGCCGGTACCCACGATACCAACAAACATAGGCCAAGAATAATCCGATCCACCATGACTTACTCCTTATTCTTATACAATCAGTTCGTGGACATCATAACCCAATCCCGGCGGTGGTGTAAGTTGGTTCCATTGCTTTTATAAACACGCTCTACTTGCTTGCCTATTTTGTCATGACGCGGTTTTTTACGAACAAGCTGGACAAGGCTATACTGAGACGAAGGCATGTGACGGCAGTAATGTCCTTTATATATCGGGGCAGGGATTATGATGAGTATACACATAGCCACGGCCGCTCTTTGGAGTCTCCTCTTGTTCGCTCAGCGCCCATCGTCGGCCGAGTTCGTGATCGTGACCGACGGCCGGAGTGCGGCCCGGATCGTGGTGGGCGAAAAGGAACCGGCCTCGCCAGTATTTTTCGCCGCGCAGGAACTCCAACGCTACCTCAAGGCCATGAGCGGCGCTACGTTGCCCATCGTCAAGGAGACCACAGGACAACCCGCTATGATCCTGACCGTCGATGCGGCCCTTGCCGACAGCGCCGCCTCACCCGCGGTGGGTAAAGATCGCTACCGGATTCAGGTGAGTGACCAACGTATCGATCTAGTTGGGGCATCACCTCGGGCCACCCTGTTCGCGACGTATGATCTACTGGAACGGTTGGGATGCGGATGGTGTGTCCCGGGCGACGATACGGTTCCCCGGCGAGCCACGGTGTCGATTGCCGAGGTGAAGGTGGATACCACCCCGGCATTTCCGTACCGCATGATGCTGGACTATCCGTTGATGAGCGTGGCTCAGAGCCTGGCCTTGGTGGACTGGCTCGCGAAAAACCGCATGAACTGGGTTCACCCTTGCGAAAACGCGATGGGTGAGCCGAAGCTATGGTACGAGCGCCGCAACAGGGTTGTACCGGAACTCCGCAAACGCGGGCTGCACCTGATCTTCGGCGGGCACACCATGCCTACCTGGCTGCCGCCGGAGTATACCAAAGAGCATCCCGACTGGTTTGCCTACGTTGACGGAGAGCGACAACCACCGTCACTCTGTCTCACCAATGCCGAGATGACCGAGGAACTGATTCGCAACCTGCGGCGTTTTCTGGACCGCTGTCCGGAGATTGAGGTCGTGGATCTCTGGCACCCGGATTTAACGCCGTTCTGCCACTGCCCGGCATGTACCCAAGGGTTGGTACCGGCCGAGGCCAAGGGCAAACGACCCGAGGCCGTCCCCGACGATGCCGTCCAGTCGGCCTATGTCATCAACTACGTCCGGTTCATCAATCAGGTAGCACAGGCCGTCGGCCAAAGCCACCCGCCTGTTATGATCAGCCCTTTGATTTACGGTGTCGCCGACCGGGCCATGCCCGACGGGTGCCCGGCGCTCGCGGACAACGTGTTGATCGGCCTGGCCCACATCCGCCGGGACAGCTATTACCCGCTGGCCGGCGAGCCCAAATCGGCGGCCAATCTACGCTTTCTGGGCAACGATCTTACGTGGATGGCTAAATCCAAACATCATTTCATCTACGAGTACTACCACTGCTGGAGACCGCCGTTCGTTTATCCCGGCGCGCAGGTGATTGTTCAAGACCTGTGGCTGCTCAAGATCTTGGGGTCCCAGGGCACCTGCTCGGACATGTGGGGATACACGCCGTGCAACATGTACGTGGCCGCCCGCGCCCTCTGGTCGCCGGATATTTCATGGGAGGCGGCCGTGCGTGATTTCCATGCACGCTACTATGGCGAGGTGGGTAAGGAGATGGCGGATAACGAGATACAACTGACGAAGGGTCTCTTCGGCCTGGCGGGCTATCAATCCGGCTATGCCACCAAATCGCCGGACCAGATGGCCGAGGCCGGTCGAAGGATCAGTGAAGCCCGCCCCCGGCAGATCGCGTTTCTGGAAGGTTTGATTGCACGAACAAAGGATTCATTGGTCAAGACCCGTTTGGAGCGGGCCCTGAAGCCTTGGAAACTGTGGGACAACGAGGAGGCCCGTTGGTGGGCATTTCCCGCCTTTGAGGAAAAAGACTATCAGTCCAATTAATGATCAACGCAGGTGATCGATCATGAACAGTATTGACCTTAAACAGACCTTGCTGCCAATCGAGGCCGGCGGCCTGAAGCTGCGTAATCCGTTCATTGTGGGTTCCGGCCCGACGACCAAGACGCTCGAGCAGTTGATCGAAGCCGAGCGATGCGGCTGGGCGGGGGCCAGTATCAAGCTGGCCATGGACCCACCGCCTTACATCAACCTCCCTCCACGGTACCGATGGCTGGCCAAAGAGGGGATGCACATGTTCACCGCCGAGTCGCGTTTGAGCATGGAACAGAGTCTTCAACTCATTGGCGAGGCTCGCAGGCGAGCAAGTGATCTTATCCTCTTCGCGAATATCGCTTACGCCGGGCCGGACGGGCTCGAAGGCTGGGCGGCCATGGCCAGGAAGTTCGAGCAAGCCGGAGCTCATGCCCTCGAACTTAACCTCTGCTGCCCCAATATGTCGTTCAATGTGGAACATGCCGCCGGCCTTACCGACGATCTTCCGGCCAGCGGGGCCAGTATCGGCATCCATTCCGAGGTCATCGCTACGATCATCGCCACGGTCAAAACCGCCTGCCGTATCCCAGTCTTCGCGAAATTGTCCGTCGAAGGCGCGAATATCGCCGCCCTTGCCGCGGCGGCCTTCGCGGCCAACGCCGACGGCGTCACCAACGCCGGCGGCTGGCTGGTGGTACCCCCGTTCGACGTGAACAATCCCGGCGGCTTCTTTCGCGCGCAACGTGGAATGAGTCTGGCCTGCGTTACCGGCCCGGCCGTCCAACCCCTTTGCATGCGCGATATCTTCGAGATGCGCAAACGCGTCGGCCCCGAACCCTGCATCCTGGGTACCGGCTCTGTCGCTTCGGCGGAAGATGCCATCCGCCTGGCCATGTGCGGCGCGGACCTCATCGGCGTATGCACGGCCACCATGTTGAACGGCTTCGCCTGGCTGCCAGCCGAAATACGCAAGATACGCGGCTTCCTTGCCGAACACGGCCTTTCCGACTGGCGGCAGTTACGCGACCGGCTGCACCCGCACATGCGGCCGGTGCATCAACTCGACATCCTTAACGCTCATGCGGTTATCGACGAGACTATTTGCACCGGCTGCGGCCGATGTCTCTCCATAGGCCACTGTTACGCGATAAGCATGACCGACCTGGAAAAGGCGCGCGTCGATCCCGCAAAGTGCACCGCTTGCTCGACCTGCATGGACCTCTGCGAAGCCGGGGCGGTCCGGATGGATATGAACGATTGTCCCCATTGACTCAGGCTGGGAAATGACCGTGGAACGACAAAATAGTCTATGTGTGCAAATTGATTCCCCTGACTGAACAGCCTTTCTGCCTAATCCACTCCGTTATCGATCGCACAAATCGCGTAAAGTGAGTTTATGATTGGGGGGATGGACACTTGGTTTCTTCATAATAAGTAATAATCCGTAAGTGTTTTTTTTGACTCAGCAGGCGAGAATAATGCTTGTGCAAGCGCTATGAAGATGACCGGACAAGTGTAACGGTTAAATAAATGTCATCATACGATGGAGGATCAGTGATGTTGAAGAAAATGTTTATCACCGTGTTGGCGGTAAACCTTTTGAGTAACCTGGTGGGTTGTGATTATGCCTCCGTGGGGCTTTTGTCAGGCGATCTGGCGAAGTTGCTCCCGGCTCGACTGGCCGGAAACGGCGATCAAGTGAGGGATCAGACTCAGGATCGTCTTCAGCTCCAGGACCAGTTGCAGGATGGGACGGGAGACAATTGCCCCGATCCTAACAAAATCGGTCAGCAGAATAAAAACCGTTTTGGCTGGGATAATCAGACCGGTAATGGCGACCTGCTGAGGCTCCGGGACGGGAGTTGCCTGCTCGAGTAGAACACCTCCCATCCTCTGAGATGGTGGACAAACAATAGCGGTCTGGACGCCTGGTTGTTCAGGTATCCAGGCCGCTTTCATTTTATAATACGACTCTTCCAGGACAGAATCCCGTTGAGATTTGTATTGCCCACCATCGGCAGATTGCATCCTTCATGTCTCGCCGTTAAAAGAATACCGACCATTATTATCCGTGCCCCGAACTTCTTTTCAGGAGAAGAAACGTGAAAACAATCCAAAGAACGGGTGCCATCGTGTTATTGCTGGCCGGATTCGCATCAGCCCAGAGCACGCAAAAATCGGATGTACCGCGGCTGCTGGGCGCGGATCATCTCGAGAAGGAAATTCAAAGCTGGCTGCTTTCGCTGGTACCGGATTTCTCGACTCCGGGATCGGCGGAGGAATGGCTGGCGCAGGCAGGACCGATGCGTCGGCGCATATTGGAAGAGGTGGTTTTTCACGGCGTGCCGGACGAGTGGCGAAAATCGCCGACGCGGGTGGTGTGGGGGGAAATCATCGAAGCCGACGGGTATATGATCCGCAAACTCCGTTACGAGGTGGTGCCGGGATTCTGGGCCGGGGCTTTGCTCTATGAACCGACGAACCTGAAAGGCAAGGTGCCGGCCGTCCTCAATCCCAACGGGCATGAGGGAGAGGGCATGTTCGTTCCGTACAAGCAGGTCCGCTGCATCAACCTGGCCAAGCGCGACATGTTGGCCTTGAGTACGGAATTCATCAACATGGGTCAGTTGCAAAGGGAAGGGAACGATCATAACGACGGGGCGTATCTGGACCTTTGCGGCCGCGCAGGCGTCTCGGTGTTTTATCTCTGTCTGCAAAGGGCCCTGGATGTTTTATGCGATCATCCGGCGGCCGACCCGGAGTGCATCGCAGTGACGGGACTGTCCGGCGGCGGGTGGCAAACGGTGTTCATCAGCGCATTGGATGAGCGGGTGAAGCTGGCGACCCCGGTTGCCGGACACAGTGGCATGGCCTCACGGATCGAACATACACACGATATCGGAGATTTCGAGCAGACACCGGCAGACATGCTGACGATCGGCGATTACGTGCATCTGACCGCCCTGTTCGCCCCGCGGCCGCTGCTGCTGATTTACAACGAGAAGGATAATTGCTGTTTCCAGGCGTACCGGGCCGTCCCCTCGATTTACGAGCCGCTAGTGCCGTTGTACAGGCTGTTCGGCGATAAGACGGAACTGGCCTTGCATATCAACAAAGACCCGGGTACACACAATTACCTCAAGGACAACCGCGAGGCGTTCTATCGCTTCATCAACCGGCATTTTGTGCCGGAGGATCAGCGGATCGATCAGGAAATCGACGTCGAGAACGAGATACGACCGCGCAAGAAATTGGAAATTGATTATCCGGATAACAACGCGACCTTGCGTTCGCTGGCCGTCGAGTTAATGCGCGATTTGCCTACGGTTCGGCCGCCCGTGGGAAATGCCGCCGCGCTCGATGCGTGGCGAAAAGAGACCCGCATACGACTATGTCAGGTGGTCAGGCCGGAAGCGAAAATGAAGGTTGAGGAATTGCCTGAATCGCCGGCCGTCAAGGTCGAGACGATTGGCGGTGTGGAAGGACAAGGGAGATTACTCAAAGTCGGGGGCGATTGGACAATTCCCGTCGTGGAATATTCGCCCGTCGGCCGTCCGGAAGGTAGTACGCTCATTCTCGCGGACAAAGGCCGGACAGCGGCGAGCGAGCTTATTGAACAAGCGTTGAAACAGAATCACCGCGTCCTTGTGGCGGATATTCTATTTACCGGGGAATGCGATCCGGGTCGAGATGGTAACCGGACGTGGGGTAGCGTCATCGCCATGGCCGGCCGACGCCCGCTGGGAATTCAGGTGGCGCAACTGGACGCGCTGACGGACTGGATCGAATCGCAAGCCCCCGCGCAACCTTTACAGATCGCGACGCGCGGACGGGTGACGGGACTAGCGGCCTTGGTGTATACGGCCTTGTATCCCGGTCGTGTGGAACGATTAGAATTGCATCAGATGGAACATTCCCTGAAAGACCTGCCGGCCAAAAAGGTCAAGCCGGTCGAGGAGCCGTCGCTGTTCTGCTTCGGCCTGCTGCCAATCGTCGATGTGGCGGAGATGATACAACTAAGCGAATCAATGATTGTATTATCGAACTAACAGCAGCAGCGCCCAATCTTCATCCGTCGGCAGGGTCAATTTTACTTCCTTGCCGGCCTGGACTTTGAACGGCTCGCCGAATTCACCGGCGCGGGGATCGAACCAGCGGGCCTGGAAGGTCTTACCCTCGGACTCGGAGAGATCGGCGGTGAAGCTGTTGCCGAAATGCGGGCCGTTGGGAGCGTAAAAGGCATATTGCCGGCCGGGCTCGGCCAGTACCACCGCGTCCGGCGTCTTGACGATATCCTCAAGGCGCGGCGTACATTTCCAGAACTCAAAGCCGTCGATGAACTTGCGGAGCTGCGCCTGTTGTTGCTCGGTGGTCAGGGCGTCCGGGGCCCAGGAGTGCTCCTCATCGTTGCGGAAACTGATGAAATGGGCGGCGCTGAGGAAATAGCCCCAGAGAATATGGCGGGTTTCCAAGGCGTTGCCGGGGCGGTCGTCGATCCCCCGCTTGCGGTCCGGGTCGCTGGTGATCCGCGAGTTGACCAGCGGTTTCTTGTAACGGTTGTACCAGTATTCAAGGTCGGCTTGCAGTTTTTTGACGTTCACGCGGGAATCGCCGGGGTTTTTGTCGGGCTGGCCTTTCAGGTGGAACGGCATGGAAGCGTGCGGGCCGTGGGCGCCGTGCACGTTGATCACGTCGAAGTTATCGATCCGATCGTAATAGCCGTTATTCAGATTGCAGTCGATCGTGGACAGAATACGAACACCAGGATGTTCTTTCTCGTAGGCCTTGAAGAAATCCGCCCAATGCCGGATCCAGTCGTCGCCGATGCGTGAATCAAGCCCGACCTCGTTGCCGACATCCCAGATGACCGGAAACCGCCCCAATCGATCAAGGGCCTCGCGGACAAAGCGGTCCTGGTACTGCATGAGTTTCGTATTCTTGACGTTGTAAAAAGCATTGTCCCGGTCTCCGTCGGCGACGCCCCGGGGCAGGTCGGGCAAATCGTTGATATTGTTGTCCGGATTGAAGGGATTTTTATTCCAGCGTTCCTCGCCACTGGGCGCACCTTCACAGGAACATTCGTCCCAGATCTGAATGAGCGGGAAGATACCTTGTTTCCGGGCGTTCTCGAAATAGGCGACGGCCCGTTTCCAGTAGGCCTCGTTCAATTGGTCAAGATTGAATTTAGGCTTGCCGTCGTTGGCCTGGTCGGGTCCGGGCCGTTCCCAGGGGCACAGCCCGATATGACAGAACGCGGTGAGCGCGACCCGGTTGCTGTTGGCACCCCACTTCCGGGCATGGGCGTTGTGCTCGGCAAGATCGAATTCTGTCTGCGAAATGGGTGTCCACAGGCCATTGCCCGAGAGGGCCAAGTAATCCTTACCATATTTGAACCACCGGGGATAGGTCGGGTCGATGTCCAGGGATTGGCCCAGGGCAATCGCATCTAAATTCCCTGGCATAGAACCCGGGCCAAGTAGTCCTC
>CAYNYK010000051.1:0-33080 GCA_964401335.1 uncultured Planctomycetales bacterium | reverse complement strand
GCCATTATACCGTGCCCACCGTTATTGTCAATATATTTATGGGACATGACACTAGAAGAAAAGGGATGGGATTCAAGCGGCGGCGGGCACAAGCCTCGACCAGCAAGGGAGCGACGGCCAGGCAGACAATATCGTTGGCCAACAAGGCCGACAACAACCCCGCCATGCCGATCAGGCTGGCCAGCAGTATGCGCGGAGACATTTCGACCAAGGTGATACGTCGGGTGATAGCCGTGTACATTCCTCCCAGCCGAAACTGGGCCGAGACTACCATGAGGCCGAATAGAAGACCGATGGTAGGGACATCCACCGCCTTCCACGCATCGGCGACCGTAACCTTGCCGCTCACCAATAAAGCGATTGCGCCGAGTAAGGCAACACCCGTTCGGTCCAGAGCCAGACCCGGCAGACGTCCCAGAAGCATGCCCAGATAGACCAAAGCAAAAATCAGCAGAACCACCCAATCCATACCGGGTTCCTCTTATCAGACTAAAAAGGTTACTCGGAAGTATTCTATTTATCCCCGTGAGCCGAAAAGGGCGAGTTTTCAGAACTTGCCAACGTCCTTCAGGATGAATCGCGATATAAATCGTGTTCCTCGATGAACATTCGAACCGTTTCAGGAACCAAATAGCGGATGGATTGCCCCGCTTTGACGCGCTGCCGGATTTGTGAGGAGGAAATATCGATGCGCGGTGTCGGCAGGAGATCGCCGCGAATCCGGTTCAGGAGATCGGACGGCAGGATGTCAGCCAGTGCCGAAAGGTTTGGGACCTCGAAACCGGGTCGGGCGGCCGTCACGATCCGAACCGACCCGCACAAGTCCCGCACACGATACCAGGTATGCAAATCCTCAAGGGTATCCGCTCCAATCAGCCAGCAGAGGGAAACATCGTCGCCCAACATCCGATGAAAGGCTTCCACCGTCAGGATGGTGTAGCTGGGACCATCGCGGCGCAGCTCGATATCGCTTACCTCGAAGTCGGGATCATCAAGCGTCACCTGACGGAGCATTTCCAATCGATCCTCGGCCGGAGCCAAGGCGGAAGGACCCGGACCAAGCTTATGCGGAGGTTGTGCGGCGGGGATAAGAATGACTCGTCGCAGACCAAGATATTCAGCCACGGATCGGGCTACCAATAAATGCCCGTGGTGTATGGGATTGAAACTGCCGCCGAATAAAAGCACGCCGTTGTTCATGATGTAAGCTTATCCATACGGATTCGTCGCGCGACTTTATCGACGCGAACCACGTCACGATCACTGCTGGACCGATCGCTCGGTTTTCCAGAGCTTATCATAAACCCGATGGGCGGCAACGTCATGGTCCTTCGGTTGCACTGGCCAAATCGACCACCATCCCGCCGATACGTACGTAAGGATAACCCCGGTCGAAGACAACCAGGCCTCGCTTCCAACCCGGAGCGATAGCGGTGGGGGAAAGTTCGGCTGGCCCGGTGGCCGGGGGTGAGTAACTCATCAGGCGATATTCCTGGGTACTACCGAACCAGAAAATCAGAAACCAGCCGGTCATGTTTTGTATGCGCCGCACCTCACCCGCTCGTGGGGAAAGCCAGACAAAATGCTTGAGGTCCGCCACCATCGTCCAGGGGAAATACACCTTGAGATCGACACGCACGCGCAAGCAGTTCTCGAAGCGACCGGCCGGGCATTCCACATCCTCGTAACCTTCGATTTCCGCCTCCCGCGTGACCGTTCCGAGCATCACCGGTCGGCCGAGATAGTCATAGTAGCGTATGGATGTGCTCGACCGAATCGGATGGTTCAGCTCAAGCTCCAGAGGCATGGTCGGTAGAGGATCGGTCACCTCAAAAAAAACCGTCATGAGCCGACCAAAGGAAAGTCTCGGCCGCTTCCCACCGGCCGGTTGACTCGTGGCATTCTGGAGATACCGATCGATTGACAGAATAGCACGGTCGACCAACATCCCCTCCTGGATACGATCACGGCGCCGGCTACGAGCATAGACGGAAACAGGAGTGTCCGAGCGCACCGGATAATCACGACGTTCATAGATTCGCCGCCCTTGGGTATCAACTCGCAAACATTCGGCCAAGGTAGGCCGACTTTGCGACGCAGGTGGCTCGATGGGGGTGGTTTGTGGCCGCCATCTTCCGCCACACCCTCCACAGCATACGACCAACCACTCCACTAATATAACCGGCCAAAACAAACGCATTTTCCGGTTTTCCATACGCGCGGGCCTCGCTCCGGCCTTCGGCATAATTATGATTTCGCCGGAGCCGTCGGCGTCATCAGGCGGCGAATAAATTGGGAATAGCCTTCACCGGGCGTGGCGGCTCGAATAATTTTGCCCTCGCGATTAACAATAAATACCCGCGGAATAGACGTTACCCCGAACTTTCGCGCATTCGCGCCATTGGCGTCCATATCAAAAATAAGACTCCAAGGCAATACCTGCTTGCTCAGAAAACTCTTCAGGTTGGCCATATCGTTATCGAGGTTGACACCGATAATTTCAAAACCTTGCTCGTGGTACTCCCGATACATTCCCTGCAATTCAGGCATGAGGGCCATGCACGGCCCACACCAGGTCGCCCAGAACTGGAGGACGACAACCTTGCCACGATAGTCCGCCCAGTTGATCGGTTTGCCCTCGAGGTTCTTACCTTCCAGAGCGGGCGGCTGTTTGCCGATCCAGGTCAGGGCCTCCCGTTGCGGATCGAGTATGGGTTTCAACTGCGGCCCCAGGAAAGCCAGTTTTTTCGCCAGCAGTTCGTAAATCTCTCCGGCACCGCGGGTATCCAGCTTGTCCAGATAGCCGTCGGCGATTTCCATCGCGGTTTCGAAAACCGGCTGGGCAAAATCGCGTTGGGACTCATCCTTCTCGAAATTCGCGGTGGCCGTCTCCCATTCCTTCCGGGCCTGATCCAACCGCCCCAATTTAAGCAGCGCATTGGTGCGCATGCCGCGAATATCCCAGATCATGCCACTTTTTGAAAAACTCGCAAGGAAGGAATCGGTTAATGTCAACACTTCATCGAACTGCTCCAGAATCAGGGTCGATTGAATGATGGTCACATGTACGGTTTCCAACTCCTCGAGTTTGGCCTTGTGCAAATAGGCCTTCAATGCGGTTAGCCGCTCTTTTTCAACGGCCAACCTGGCCTCTTGCTGTTTCTGGGTGAAGAACCGTTGTAGATCGCCGAAGGTATTGAATTCACCGGCGGCCGGGGCCTGGGCCCACACACCACCACTCAAGATGCAAACCAACAATACCGCCATGCCTCGTTGCCTTGTGTACGTACTCATAAATTCCTTTCTTCCGGTCAAACCATTGGTTTATGCCGGTATTTAAACCATCCCAATACTTAACTAAATTGTATGCGATTCGTCGACCGCGGCCAAACCGGCCGGCTGCCTCCTAATAAAAATGTGAAAAGTTGCCCAGTCATCGCTCCGTCAAGGCCTGCCGGGCGTTCCGAACAAACATACGCATTCGAATAAAATCCTTGATACCCGGTTGCCCTTGTTTTTCCACCCCGGATGAAACATCCACCCCAAACGGATGGACGGTCCGGATAGCTTCGGCCACGTTCTCGGGACACAAACCCCCGGCCAGAATGATCGGGGGCCAGCCGGTCAGCCGACCGGCCTGGCGCGCCTGAACAACCCAGTCCCAGCAAAAGGTTCGGCCGGTCCCCCCCCCTCGGGTCGGGTCGCTGGTATCAAGGACTATCGCCCCGGTCACCCGATGATTATCCGGCGCAAGCCACTTTGCCGCCTGCTCCGGGAAAGAGGCGTCACGTACCCCCAGAACAGGAATAGACACAAACCCTTGCCGGGATAAACGTTCTATTTCCATGTAGCCTATTTCCCCATAGACCTGCAGGTAACGGATCGGCTGTCGGTCAAGCCAAGCCAGTTCCTGGTCCGACAGACGACCATTCTCAAAACGAACCAAGGCCACCATGGCCACAAAGGGCGGCAAGGCTCGGACAATCTCCCCCGCCTGTTCCAAGCTGATTTGCCTCGGCCCTCCGACAAAATTCAGCCCCAAAGCGTCGGCACCGGCCTCGACAGCCGCCAAAGCGTCATCCACGGAGGTTATCCCGCATATCTTAACCTTAACCATGCCACCATTTTACCGGCCGACCCCAACCGACGCTATCGACTCCAAGTTGAAATTTGGAAGCAGAAAGTACTTGACGTCGCCGGACAATAGCCTAGACTGGCAGCCATCGGCATCGACTTTTTGCTTTGTCCCGCGCGTGGTCGGCCTAATGGGTCGAAGGGACATAAGGACGGCGGCGCGAAGGCGGATCCGGATTTATGAGCACATCCGTTTACCCCAATACAGGCGGTCCCTCGCGGCTTCGGATGTTGGCCGCCGCTATCATCTTGATTTCGCTGGTCTATGGCTGTGCGGCCGATGGCGGAGGTTCCTCCGCATCAGACCAATTTGGCCGAACTTATTACATTGACGGCGCCGGCAATTGGGGCTTCGGCGTGGCGGAAATCAATAACGGTCTGCGCCGCGCCGGCTATAAAGGAAGCATCATCAACTTCCGGTGGTCTCCCACTTTCAACCCCGCCCTCGATCAGACCATCGGACGACCGGCCGCTCGGGCCCGCGGCGCCGATCTGGGCCGCGAAATATCCGCTTATCTCGAAAAGTACCCAGGTAACGGGGTAAATATCATCTGTTTGTCGGCCGGAACGGGTGTCGGCGTTTGGGCCTGCGAGAATATTACTTCGCAAACCAAGTTGAATGCTCTGATCATGCTCGGGTCGTCTCTCTCCTCAAACTATAACATGCGCCAAGCGCTGCAAAATATAGCGGGTGGCGTGTGGGTGTACTACTCACCCTACGATCAGATTCTGCAGGGACCGGTGCGCAGCCTGGGGACGATCGACGGTCAAACCGGCGGCGAATCCGCCGGCACCGTCGGTCTGCAATACAAGGGCCCCGGTAGCGAAAAGATTCATAACATTCGTTGGTCGACACGTTATGAACGTTACGGCTGGACGGGGGCACATACCGACGCCACCAGCGAACCGATGGTCCAACATGTCCTGGCCAAACACATTTTAACCGCTCCTGGTCCAAAGCCGGTGGCCGCCCAATCCACAATCTTGTCAACCATAGCGGCCGAACCATCGGTCATATTCAACGGGTACCTTGCCCTGCATTGATCCATATAATATTAACAGGGGGTTGGAGGGCCGAATCATGACGGAATCCTCTGCGAATCAACTTCAGGCAGATGCCACCGATGTCTCTTGCCGCTCCTCAGGCCAAAAAGTGCTGGTCACCGGGGCCACGGGCTTTGTCGGTGGTTACGTTGTTGGCGAGTTACTGGAACAACAATACCTTCCGGTGTGCCTGGTGCGCGGGGCGGCGAAGCTGATGGAAAAATTTTCCGACCAGCAACGGGAACATATTCTGCCTGTTCCGGGTGATATCTTCGACATGCCCACGTTGACTCGTGCGGCCCAGGATTGTACGGCCGTCATCCATCTGATCGGGATTATTGCGGAGAAGCCCGCCGCCGGTCAGACCTTCGACCGGCTGCATGCGGAAGGCACGCGCAACGTAATCGAGGCCTGTTCCCGTACCGGCGTACGCCGCTATGTCCACATGTCCGCCCTCGGCGCGCGGCCTGACGCCCCCAGCCGCTACCACCAGACCAAATGGCTCGCCGAGCAGGCCGTCCGGGAAAGCGGGCTGGACTGGACCATTTTCCGGCCGAGCCTGATTCACGGCCCGGACGGCGAATTCATGCGGATGATGAAGTATTTCTGCACCGCTACCCTGCGACAACCGGTGATGTTTTATTTCGGCCGTGGTGAAACCCGACTCCAACCCGTCAGCGTCAAGGATGTGGCCGCTTGTTTCGTTAAAAGCCTGAAAATGCCGGAAACAATCGGTCAAGTCTACGAATTGGGCGGGCCGGAACGGTTAACCTGGCGGCAATTATACGATGTCTGCTCCTTGTCCATCATCGGCCGTCGTAAATTGAAATTACCCGTGCATCCGGCGGTCGCCAAATTGCTGGCCCGCACGATTGTTCCCTTCGTGCCCTCCATGCTGATGCCCTACAAATTCAACGTCGATCAGGTTCAGATGAGTCAAGAAGACAATATCTGCGAGCCCGACGCGGCCGAAAAGGTGTTCGGAATACGTTTTGCCGACTTTCGCGAGGAGCTGGCCCAATACGCCGACCTGATCCGTTAAAAAAAGAGGCTCTTCAGCAGAATCTGTGGGTGAAATTGGGGCTCCGCCCCAAGCCCTGGGATTTTTGAGGCATGGCTCCGGTGTTCCAAAGGCAGCAAACACGGGTGTTTTTGTGGGGGAAGACCATGTTGCACCCCCGACCAACACCGCCCAATACCCGTGTGGAAAGTGAACTCGGAAATCCCGTGTAGACAGAAAGCATGAAAAAGCCCATGGATACGGATGTTTCAGCGCCTCAATGGGTCAAAACGACCCACAGATTCTGCTGAGGAGGCATTTTTTTGTATGTCATCCTTTTCATGTTCAAAGGTCAATAGTTCTAAAGCTTTTCTCTGTACAAATGAACAAAATCAAAAAAAATAGTACGGGTTTTATACCTATTCAAATTCACCATTCGCGAACAATATACACCCAAGCGTTTATCAATATCCCTTTGTTTTAATTATTGCACCATAACAAAAGCCCGGGATCTGATATCCCGGGCTTGTTCGCATTTTTACATTTAATCTTTGCCGGGGCCCTTGGCGCTGAACGATTAGACTTCCTTGGAATCGATCCATTTCATCATGCGGCGCAGCTTCTTACCCACCACTTCGAGTGGATGGTTGTAATCCTTCTTATACAGGGCGTTGAACTTGGGCCGGCCGGCAACGTTTTCCAAAATCCATTCCTTGGCGAACTGACCGGTGACGATTTCATCAAGAATCTTCTTCATTTCCTGGCGCACCTGCTGATTGATAACCCTTGGACCGCGGGTCAGGTCGCCGTATTCGGCCGTATTGCTCACGCTATAGCGCATGTAATTGATTCCGCCCTGATAAAACAGGTCCACGATCAACTTCAACTCGTGCATGCACTCGAAGAAGCAAATCTCCGGCGGATAGCCTGCCTCCAGAAGCGTCTCGAAACCGGCTTTGACCAATTCGGTCACGCCGCCACAAAGGACGACCTGCTCGCCAAACAGGTCGGTTTCTGTCTCGTCCTTGAAGGTGGTCTCGAGGATCCCGCCGCGGGCCCCGCCGATCCCAGCGCCCCAGGCCAAGGCAATGTCCAAGGCCTTGCCCGACGGATTCTTTTCCACCGCCACCAGGCAGGGGACGCCACCATTGCGAACAAACTCGGAACGGACCAGATGGCCCGGGCCCTTAGGAGCAATCATAACCACATCGATATCGTCGGGCGGAACAATCTGACTGAAATGGATATTGAATCCGTGGGTAAAGCCGAGCACCTTGCCGGGCTTGAGGTTGGGTTTAATCTCGTTTTTGTAGACCACCGGCTGGGCCTCGTCAGGCAAGGTCATCACGATCAGGTCGCAGGCTTTGACCGCCTCTGCGGCGGTGACCGGCTTGAACTTGTGTTCGCAGGCCAGTTTATAGTTGGCAGTGTCGGGTAATTCGGCCACCATCACATCCATACCCGAATCGCGCAGGTTCTGGGCATGAGCATGCCCCTGGCTGCCGTAACCGAGAATGCCCACCTTTTTACCCTTGAGGGCGTCGGTACTAAGCTCGTTTTCGTAGTAAATTTTGACCGCCATGTTGACCAACTCCTTTCAGAATCCTTGTTGGCGAAAATAGTACAGCCGCATTGGATCGTTCGAATGCAGCAAAGGGATTTAGTTTAAGCATTCAGGCCGTAATGGCAAGAGGTCTTCCTGTGTTTATCTCCGACAGGGGTGAATCCCTCAGCCGATGACATGGACAAATCATGGTTTGCGTGGGGACGGCCGGCACGACATTCCGCCAGCGTTAAAGTACCGGCATACTCTAGGCCCGCTAAGGCGCGACAAGGGCCTGTCCATGCCACTCTCGTCCAATCAGCGGATGGACCCTGGCGTTCTCGATTTTCTCTCTGCTCCGGTCAATCTTCTGTTGGCGGCCGATCATGTTTGTCCTCGGCGGGAAAGGACGGCGTGGAGGAGGTGATCATCAGGGCGGACAGGTTTTTCATGATTTCTCCACGGCGCTGAGCCGACCAGCGGCGAATCTCATGGGCCGGCCGTTCCGCGTCGAGACGCAACGCTTCGCGATAATGCCCAATAGCCTGGGACCGTAAATCATCACGACCGATCTCATGAACCGCCTGAGTCAATAAATCCGCCAGGAAAACATGCCCATCGGGCGACTCCGGATACAAATGAACCACTCTTCGTCCGGCAGCAACGGCTTGCAGCAGATCGGTGTTTGGTCCGCCGGCCTCTCGATATCGAAAAGTATACAACTGGGCCTGAAATCGATGCAGGGCTGTGTCCTTGGAGTCCAGGGCAATGGCATGGTCCAGCGTTTCCAAGGCACGGGTGATACTCTGATAATCCAGCCCTTGGGCCTGACGTGACGCCCATTCGACCCAAGGTGTCGGATCGACGGGATCAGCTTGGATGGCGGCCAGATAAAGATTTCCGGCCTCGGCAGCAGGGCTACGCCGGGCCTGCTCAAGCAGCCTGCTCGATCGGGTAACCGGCCGGAATACCATCATAAAAAACAGCAACAGGCCCGGCACGACCACTATCAGGGGAGCAAGCAACCCAAGCCTTCCGGTGGAGGATGGGGGTTGCTTGCCCGGCCCCATAAGTAACAGGGCCACCAATGCCGCGAATACCATCTGAGGGCCGGGAATAAAAAACGAAAAATCGATCGTATTCTGCAAGAGAAAACCCAAACCGCCGAAAAGGATAGCCGACCGATACGCCGCCGGTTTAATCTCGCCGTTTTTAGAGACCAGTCGGATGATCATCATGGCGGTCACTATCCAAATCAAACCATAGCTACCCAGATCGAAGTAGATATAAGCCCAACCGCCCAGGGGATCATTCAGATAACCCCGAAGCAGCCAGAAGCGAAGAAACAAAAAACCGATTGGGATTAAAATGAGCCACCATTTGGAGATCTTCAAAGGGTCGGCCGGCTCATCACTCGAAAGGGAACGATGACCATCCTCTATCTCCCATCGTTTGGCGATAACCCAGGATACGCCGCCTATCAGCACGAGCAGACCCGCGCAGCCGATCACCCCGCCCTGAGCCAGCGCGGAGATCACAAAATTATGCGGATCGTTGATCTCTTCGGGATATATCACCGGTTTGTGGGCCAGATAGGCGCGATCAAAATTGAGCGCCCCCGTTCCCGTCCATAAATGGTCGGCGATGACACGGGCGGAAACCTTCCAATAGTGCCAGCGAAAATTCAGGGACGCGCCGGGCAACCCCCCACGAGCCCATCCGTATCCGGCAATCAAAAGGGTCAAAACGATGACCACCATCCAACCGCCCAACCAAACGCGCAAGCCGTGCGGGTGGAAAAACCTCTTGAGCAAACCCGATCCAATCCAAAGCAAAGCCATCAACCCAACCGCGCCTATCGCACCCTTGCTGCCCGTGGTCCAAATCGTCGCGAACAGAGCAAGAGCCAAAAGAAACAGCAGTAATCTCTGCATTGATTGGGTACGACATAATCGGCTTAAAGCCAGGGCGGCAAACGCCGTCATCGACAGGAGCGCGCCTTGGGCATTGCTATAAGCCAGAAAACCGGTGGCCTCGCGAGAAGCTAGTCTGCGTTCGTATAATTCGACGCGAGGGTCATCTAGCCGAACGCCCTGGCTGATCCAGAAATCTTCCTTGGAATCATGATATATCTGACTGGTTTCCTTGTATTCCACCGCCACCTGCATCACTGATCGGGCAGCCGACGCGACACCGGAGGCCACCACGACGGCCAAAACCAGTACCAGATGCCTCCTACACCGACACAATTGTGCCAGCGTCATCAACAACACGATCGCCGTCAGCCAGTCGCCGCAGGCATTGACGGCCAGCCGCCGGTTATCGGCGGCCAGACTCGACACCACCGCGGCTACGAGCAGTAGCGCCCCACCCGTTTCCGCACCCGTCCACCGCCATCGGCGCTTTTGCATGACCCCGGCGATAACGATCAGCAAAGCCGCCACCCAGATACTCATGTCAAACCAAACTGTCGTCGCGGGCGTCAGATTGCTGTAATCGTTTACAACACGGGTAATGCTGGTTAACGAGGAAGTATAGGTTTCCGACAGCAAGGGGCGCGAGGCCACCACCATCAGCAAAACAAAGAGGGCCAGCGCCTCCAGCCATCGGGCCGGTCTGTTGCCATCACGCCGCGTCGATTTAACGGGAGTTTCCGACATCGCGAAATTCCAGGATGGCGATGATCAGGACCACGCAAAAGACTTGTCCAAAAATCATGATGGCCATCAGCCAGGAAGCAAAAGGCAACAAGATCGCCGACATGGCCGTCGCCAATGTGGCCAGATAAATAGTCAGCACCGCCGCTCGTTTGCTCAATCCGAGCTTGACCAGCCGGTGCGAAAAATGCCGACAATCGCTGCGGAAGATACTTTGCCCGGACCGATACCGCTGAATAACCACGCTAACAATGTCATATAGAGGAATAGCGAATACCAATACCGGCACCAGAACGCCGAAAGGTGTACGCTGTTGCGCGGGATCGTAGTAGGTAGTCAGTACGGCACAGACCGCAAGAAAATAGCCGATCACAAGACTACCGGCATCGCCCATGAAGATCGAAGCCGGCGGGAAGTTATAGATCAGAAAACCCAATACCGCTCCGGTCATCAGCAGTAGTAGACAGGGTACAAATATCTGTCCCGCACACATCGCCGAGACGGCCAGAACCAACGAGGTCAACGCCGCCGCCCCCGCCGAAAGTCCATCCATGTTATCCATAAAATTGAAGGCGTTAGTCAGGGTGACGATCCATAAAGTGGTTATGGCCACGGAAAGGACCGGACCGAAAAATTCCCCGGCTCGTATACCGAAAACACCTGTCAGGACGAGGGCCACGACGATCTGCACAACCAACTTAAACAGGGCCGGCAATGGACGGCGATCATCGACCAAACCCATCCCGTGAAGCACCAGCGCGCCGGCCACGATGGCCAGAGCTTCGGGCGTTTTCTGGATTAGTCCGCCCAGCCAGTGTGGCCAATGGGGAGCCCAGCGAATCAGTACCTCAAACATTCCACCGGAGGCTTTTTGCAGAAGAGGGGCCGCCATCAAGGCAACCAACATCGGCAGGATCACGGCCAAGGTGATGGCAATACCACCACCGACGGGCGTGGCGACAATATGGGTTTTGTGTCCTTGGCCGTGCGTCGGCTGATCGATAAAATCACGACGCAAGGCCCATCGCCGCACCAGCGGAGTCAGCGCGGCGCTAATGGCCAAAGCCGACCCTAACGACAAACCGCCCGCCAGCAGGGCCGCTCTGGGGATCACTCTCTTACTCCCTTCCGGGTGGCGGGATCATGGGCCAAGGCATTCAGCTTATTCTTGTAATTCTCCCGAACCCGCTCGAAAAAAGCATGATATCGGCCGTCGGCATAATCCGGATATGTCCACGGCCAGGGTGCCCATTGCCCGTTTTCGTAATGCAACGTGCTCTCGGCATAGATCCCGTCGCGCAGATAAATCCGATGCCCGTAATCCTTGGTGGTCGCCAACACCAGTTTGCTCAGCGTCACATAACCCGGATCGATATTTACCCTCCGCTGTTCCGGCGGTAAAGCCAGATCGAAGCAAATACGTTCCTCGATATGGTTACTTAAGATCTTGATGGCCGCCAGTTCCTGCGGATTAACCAACCGCTCGAATGAGACAAATTGTCGAAGCAACCCCTCGCCCATCTCCGCATTGTAGTAATCAGTGGTATCGAAAGGCCAATAATCACTCACCGCCTCGACCGGACCGGCATGTTCGCTCAAGAGGCGAATTGCCCGCCGCATCAGATCGGTATCGTTGGAAATCAAGCCGGCGATCAGGTTTACCGGCCGGGCTAATCTTATCGCTCCCATGGCTAACAGTGTATCGACGGCGACGGTTAAATCAATGGACGGCCAAGGCAGTTGAGTCCCCTGGCCAATGCAGCTAAACTGCTCAATTCACCAAACGCTTTACGGAGCCATTCACCATGCAACGAATATCCTTGAAAAGCACCTATCTATTTTTATCCATGGTCCCCTTTTGTCTCGGGGCAGACACCACTCAACCCGCAAGCGAGGCGGAGAACATCCCCCACGAGACGGTATTGGATCGGATCATACATGTTGAAAAGGAACTTCTTGCCTCCGTCCCGGAGATTCCTCGGCTAAACGAAGGCATGGATGATCTGGAAAACAAACAGATGGACATCGGCGATTGCCGGCTGTACTGCTTGTGGCAGGGCCGCGGTCTACCGCTCGTACTGCTCCACGGCGGGCCGGGCGCCACTCACCATTATTTCCTGGTCTCTTTTCCCCAGGCTAAAGAGTTCGCCAAGGTCATCTATTACGATCAGCGCGGCTGCGGCGATTCCGATTATACCCCCGGTTCGGGTTATACCGTTCGCCAGGCGGCGGACGATCTGGAAAACCTGCGTATAGCATTGAATATCGACCGTTGGGTTGTGCTTGGGCACAGCTACGGCGGACTACTCGCGCAAGTCTATGCGGTCGAATATCCCGACCATCTGGCCGGTCTCGTGTTGGTTTGTGCATCACCGGCCATGCCCGGACCGATCAATGATCCTCGGCCTAACCCCTCCATGTCCAGCCAGGAGCAAAAGCGTATTGAGGAAATACGTCAGACGCCCAATCTCTCCGTTGAAAAACAAATCTATAACCGCATGATCAACGGCGATTGGAAACGACAACATTTTCTAAAACCCACGCCGGAGCGCATGGCCCAGATGGCCCTCTATGAATGGAAACATGACCTGGATTTCAACCGGATCGTCTCCCAGGACGCCCGGAGGATTGATCTGCGCGGAGCATTCGCTCGCTGCCCCATTCCGACTTTGATCGTCGAGGGACAATACGATCTCACCTTCGCCGCGGATAAACCGGCTCGGCTTCTGGAAAACCATCCCCGGGCCCGCATGATGAATTTCGAGCAATCCGCGCATAATCCTTTCGACGATGAACCGGAGGATTTCTTCTTTCTGCTGCGCGATTTCGTAACCGAGGTGGAACAACATGACCCGCCGGACCTGACCGAATGGAAAAACCAACTCGCCGAATGGCGCAAACAGAAAACCGCCTCATTAGCCGGCATGGCCGCCTCCGTCGGCTGGGGGCGGGCTTCCGCGGCTAAAATCGTGGCCACTTATACGCCTGAGCAACTGGCGGATTTCAATGATCCCACCCTGGTCATGAAAGTCGGATTTGCCCTTTACGATTTTGAACATTACGCCGAGGCCCTCAAGGTCTTTCAAAAACTCGAAGCTCTGGCGGGGAAAAACACGTCCGGTGCCGCCGTCGCTCTTGTTTGGCAAGGCCATGTTCTTGATCTTCTTGATCGACGGGAAGAAGCCATTGCCGTCTATCGGAAAGTGATCGACCTCAACGTTACCGGGCCGATGCGCCACGATCAGTATGGGCTGTCTTATGTGCCGAGCGCGTATGCCGCCGAGCGCATCGAAAAGCCATTTGTGCGCATGGAAAACCTGCAGGAACCGATCGTCGCGGTCTCACCACCGGTCAAACCGACCCCTGCCCCCCCGCCCTCGCCGTTCAGCAAAGCACCGGAATTTGAGACAAAGCAGAAAGAAGAAGCGAATCAAGCCGAGCAACCTAACCTAACAACTATCGCTTCGGCGGAAAAAGTCGCGCAAGCTCCGGCCGAGCCCAAGTCGGAGGAGCCCCTCCCCGTGGCTACAGAGGCTTTCGGGCCGAAACAGGATGAAGTTGAAAGACCGACAGAAACCGTCCCGCACTCATCGGAACAGCCAGCCGCGGCCTCACCGCTGACACAGGCAGCGGCAACCTACCCTGAAACCGATTTGTTCCCTCTTGGACAAGCCGCCGGCCAGGGGAACCTGGATGAAGTGCGCAAACTGCTCGCCCAAGGAATGGATGTCAATCAGCGCAACGGAAGCGAACAGCGCACCCCGTTACACGAGGCCGCCGGCGGGGGGCATCTGGAAACAGCCGCGTTACTTGTCGATAACGGCGCCAAGGTGAATCTCTCTGATCGACACGGCCAGACACCTCTACACGTCGCCGCAAAAAACGGTCACGCTGAATTGGTGAAATATTTATGCCGTAAGGCCATGCTGAATCCTCAGGATGCACAGGGACAAACCCCTCTGCATCTGGCGGCCATGTCCGGTGATGCCCACACGGTAACGGCCTTAATAGACGCGGGCGCGAAAATCAACGTTCCGGACGCTGAGGGCCGCTCGGCTTTGCATCTTGCAGCGGCCGACGGCCACGGTACCGTCGTGGGAATTCTCGCCAACAAGGCGATGCTGAACATGTCGGACAAACGAGGTATGACGCCGCTGCACGAGGCCGCCTCCGCCGGACACCTTCGAGTCGTTGAGATTCTGCTCCAGCGCGGCGCCTTGCCCGCTCCCCGGAACGCGGAGGGGGCGACTCCCCTGCAGCTGGCCGAGCAACACAACCACAAGGAAATCGCCGATCTCCTGCGCCTACACGAGAAATGATTCCGCCATAGCTTGTCGGGGAAGTTGACTTGCACAAGTTCAACCGTGCCGGTCAAATGAAGGTGGTTCAATCGCTTGAAATCGAAGTCAACGAAGGAGAAGTTGTATGCTCATTCCGACCAAGTCGTTCCTTATCTTGTTCGCCCTGGGCGGCGCATTCTGCTGCTGCCTGTCGTGGGCAAGGGCTTCGGACTCTAATCCCTACGCCCAGGAAACACAGGCCCAGCGGGACGCACGGATGAAATGGTGGCGCGAGGCGCGGTTCGGCATGTTCATCCATTGGGGCGTTTACGCGGTCCCCGCGGGAATGCATCAGGGCAAACCGATTCCCAATATAGGTGAATGGATCATGAACAAAGCCCGTATTCCCGTAGCAGAGTATCAGGCTTACGCCAAACAATTCAACCCGGTGAAATATGACGCGGACGAGTGGGTTCGGCTGGCGAAATACGCGGGGATGAAATACATCATCATCACCTCGAAACATCACGATGGATTTGCGTTATTCGATTCCAAGGTAACCACGTGGGATGTGGTGGACGCAACTCCGTATGGCCGTGATTTGCTTAAGCCCTTGGCCGAAGCCTGCCGTAAACACGGGATGCGTTTGGGATTTTATTATTCACAGGCACAAGACTGGACCCACCCAGGAGGGGCCGCGTGGGATGGTCACTGGGACAAGGCTCAGGAGGGGGACATGGATGAATACCTCAAGAAAGTTGCCGTCCCCCAGGTACGGGAGATCCTCACCCATTACGGTGATGTCGCCGTGTTGTGGTGGGACACGCCCGTGGACATGACCAAGGAGCGGGCCGACCTGTTCCAGCCGCTGCTTACCCTGCAACCGGGAATCATCACGAATAATCGGCTGAGTGATGCCTACAAGGGCGACTTTTCCACTCCTGAGCAACATATTCCGGCCACGGGGCTGGATTATGATTGGGAAACCTGCATGACCATGAACGATACCTGGGGTTACAAGTCTTACGATCAAAACTGGAAATCGTCGGAAATGCTTATTCGCAATCTGATCGATATTGCCAGTAAGGGCGGTAATTATTTGCTTAACGTCGGCCCGACGGCCGAGGGCCAGATCCCCGCGCCAAGCGTGGAGCGGCTCAAGGCTATCGGAGACTGGATGAAGCTCCATGGTGAAGCGATTTACGGCACGACCGCCAGCCCGTTCCATCGTCTTCCCTGGGGACGATGTACCAAGAAACTCCATGACCTGGGGGCCACTCTGTATTTCCACCTTTTCAACTGGCCAAAGAACGGTCAGCTAAGAATTCCAGGTTTGTTGTCGAACGTCCAATCCGCCCGATTGCTGGACGGCGGAAAAGAATTGCCGTTGAAACGCGAGGTAAACGGCTGGATGATCGAGGTCCCGGCCCAGGCGCCGAATCCTGTGGCCACCGTCGTCGTACTGGAGATCAGCGGCCCGTTGCAAGTCGATTCCATCTTGATCAAACAGACGCAGGACGGGAATTTGCATTTACCGGCCGAAATGGCGGATATCCACAGTGACTTCTTCGGTGAACACGCCCAGTTAACCGGTCCACCAGACCACCCGCATATCGGCAACTGGACGGATGCGCGAGCCTATGTCGAGTGGGTTTTCACGATCGATCAACCGGGCACTTTCCAGGTCTTCGCTCAAGTAGCGGCCATGGAAAATACCGCGGTCACCGTGGAAGACGGCGACCATAAACTGACCGCCGATATACCTGCTACGGGTGGAATGGAACTCTTTCCTCGGATATCCCTTGGTCAAATAAAAATTGAACCGGACGGCGAACATCGGCTGCGTATCAGACCGGTCAAGGAAGGTTGGCGGCCGATAGCCCTGCGAACAATCGAACTGATTAGGGTCGAGCCGCAAGTGAAATAAAAGGCTGATAGCAATAATGTTTATGTTTAACGTCTGCCCTACAGCCGACCACATGCAAAAGTCATGAAAGGATTGAAACGTGAAACCCGTATTTCCCGTGGAACGCATCGTACCTTGCGGTGGCTTGATCGCGGTGCTTATGGCCTTCTTGATCGGCAAGGGTATAACTCTCGGCGCGGAGGAAACACGCCCCCATATTTTATTTTTGATGGCGGACCAGTTTCGCGGGGACTGTCTGGGCGTGGACGGCAACCCATGCATCAAAACGCCGAACCTGGATCGACTCGCCGCCGAGGGGGCGCGTTTTCGATGCGCGTATTCTTCCACCCCTTCATGCACACCCGCCCGGGCAGCCATTCTCACCGGCCTGTCTCCCTGGCGCCATGGAATGCTCGGTTATGGCCGGGTGGCCGTCACCTACAAACATGAGCTACCCAAAATGCTGAGTGGGGCTGGTTATTACACCCTGGGAATCGGGAAAATGCACTATCATCCACAGCGTAACCTGCATGGGTTTCATAGGACGATTCTCGACGAGTCCTTACGCGCGGAATCTCCAGATTTTCGCAGCGATTATCGAAGTTGGTTCTATTCCCAGGCCCCGACCGCCAACCCCGACGCCACCGGTATCACCTTCAATGATTACCGAGCCGCCGCTTATGCGCTACCCGAAGAACTACATCCTACTCGATGGACGGCCGACGTCGCCGTCAACTTCCTCAAAACCTATCAGGGACCCAAGCCGTTTTTCCTCAAAGTATCTTTTGCCCGTCCCCACAGTCCCTACGATCCGCCCGCTCGATTTATGAAAATGTACGAACAGGTGGAGGTGCCCGCAGCGGCCATCGGCGATTGGGCCTCGCGAAATGATGTCGCGACCGACCCTGAGAAATACGGACTTTGGCGAGGAAACCTGGGACCGGAGCGCGTCCGGCAGGCAAGGCGGGCTTATTACGGATCAGTCAGTTTTGTCGATGAGCAGATCGGACGGATTTTGACCGTACTCGAAGACCGCGGGTTGTTGGCGCAAACCCTGATTCTTTTCGTATCGGATCACGGGGACATGCTGGGCGATCATCATTTATGGCGAAAAACCTATGCGTACGAGGGCTCGGCAAGAATCCCCCTCCTGATCCGATGGCCGAAAAGCATGGTCGCGGAGCGGGGCCGCGTTTTCGAGCAACCGGTGGAGCTTCGGGACATTCTGCCGACTTTTATGGACGCGGCGGGAGTAACGATCCAGCGGGAGGATTTTGACGGCCGCAGCCTGCTCGATCTTGTCCGCGGTCGTACGGAGAACTGGCGTCCATGGATCGATCTCGAACACTGCGTATGCTACGGAAAAGAGAACCATTGGAATGCCTTGACCGACGGGCGAAGCAAATACATATTTGACGCCTTTACCGGAAAAGAACAGTTGTTCGATCTTCAGGCCGATCCCCGGGAGCTTCATGATCTGGCCGCCCGTCCCGAACATCAACAAACGTTACAGACCTGGCGGGCACGCCTGGTCACTCATCTGGCCGAACGGGGCGAGAAATTCGTAAAAGAGGGGCGATTGGTCGCTCCTCGCGAAAATCTTCTTTATGGCCCGAATTACCCCTCAACGGAAAAATAGGCGACCTCAGGCCGACCAGCGATTGTTCAGGGCGTGGTCGATACCCAGGAGGTCGAGGACTTTGCCGACGAGAAAATCGACCAAGTCATCGACGGTTCGGGGTTTCGTATAAAAAGCAGGGGCGGCCGGGCAGATGATCGCTCCGGCCCGGCTGAGCCTGAGCATGTTTTCAAGATCGATGGAGCTGACAGGCATTTCTCGATGAACCAAGATCAGACGGCGGGCTTCCTTGAGCGCAACCATGGCCGCCCGAGTCAACAGATTGTCCGCTTGGCCGGCGGCAATCGCCCCGAGCGTATTGCTGCTGCATGGGCAGATCACCATCCCGTCGTTCAAAAACGACCCGCTGGCCAAGCGGCAAAACATATCGTCACAGTCGTAAACGAAAAGGCGCTCGGAGGGCCGACCAATCAGGCTCTCGGCCGTAAGGGACTGGATACCCCCTTCGTCACCGAGCAACCGTTGGCCAAGCGACGAAACCACCAGATGAATATGAACGCCTGCTTCTTCCAGACAATCAAGTAGACGAAGGGCGTAAGCGGCCCCGCTGGCTCCCGTAACGCCGATGATAATTTGCCTGTCCATCAAAGTCCTCGCTTATGGGGCCGTTCGTTCATTTGACCATGCCCATGACGGCCATGCGGCGTTTAGCCTCCTGGGTCCACGGCGCATTGGGAAATTGCTCAATTAACCTTCGATAAAGCCGGCGCGCATCCTCCAAACGGTTGTCGAGCTGATAGACATTGCCCAGTTCATAAAGGGCCCGAGGCAAAGCGTCGCTGTTCTCGCGCCGTTCAAATTTATCGACGCATTTTTCGATGGCGGCAATTCGCAGGCTGCGGGACGGCTCGGCCAAGGCAATACACAATTCGATATTATCATCCAACCGGCTGCGCAAATCACCACGTTGAATCGCGGCCAGGAGGTTACGGAGATTACGGGCGTAAGAGGGACTTATCGGGTTAAGACTGAACAACTCCTTGAGAGCTTTATCATTTTGTTCGGGATCCCGATTATGGATAAGTAGATCACGCAGTTCCCTCGCCTGCTGGGCAATTACGGCCGGGTCGACGTCCAAACGGTCAGACGCCGGGCGTTTGGCTAAAAAACCCCGCAGGCCGCCGGCCACTTCGGGCGGCTTTGGACTGTTGGACCCGTCGCCCCAGCGTTCGATGACCTCATCCAGAAGTTTGATGGCCTCATCCACGCTACCGGCGGGATCACGGGTCTCCAGAATGGCCAGTCGCAATCCCGCCACACTGGCCAGCGGCGAACGCGGAAAACGTTCATGCAATTCACGCCAAACCGGTCGTGATGCCGCGTTGGGGAAATCCTGATAGTGGCGAATCATGAGATATTTAAGGAAAAACTCGCGATCAATGCGCAAATCGATGGCCCGGCCCTCGATATAGAGAGCGTTGGGCAGATAGCGGCTGTCGGGAAATCGTTTGCGAAACCGTTCGGCCATCTGCTGGGCCTCGGCTTGCTCCTCGGCAAATGCGGCACCCTGTTCCAAAGCGACTTGCTCGGCCAAGCGCGTATATTCGCTGCGGACCTGAACGGGGGCTAATTGGAACACCAGAGCCAGGCGCACCTGTTCCATTACACTGTCCAGCGTTGCGTTTGGATCCTTGATTTCCTCAAGACGAGTAAGGGCGATCTGCCGAAGAGCCGGAGTGGCATCCACATGATCCAGAAAATGCACTTTCGAGCCCGGTCCAAAATGCGATTCCAACAACCGGTAGTACAATTCGTCGCGTCCGACCTTGGCTTCAAACAGGATAACGGGGGTGGCAAACATGATCGCCATCAAGGGGGCGATAGCCCCCGGCCGGTAATTGACGATCCTGGCAATGGTTAAAACAATAGCCATGACGGCACAGGCGGCAACGAAGGCCACAACCCAAGGTACATAGAGCTTGGCTAATTCCATCGGAGGCAGATGCATCGAAGCCGGAGCGTTGCGGGTGGCCAGGGCGTAATAAAGTAACAGCGGGAGCATGGCCACCACGGCGGTGGCGTAACGGAACGAATACTGTAACCGCCACCAGCGGGCCAGATAGCAACATAGCGTCAGCATGATCGCCAGCCACGGCAGGACGGCCACAAAACCGACGATAAAAATAAAAATAAGCGAAAAGCGAAAACGATAAAGAAGCGAAACCAGGATGGGAATAGCCGTCAGCGAGGCCATCACCAAGGCGGCAATGATCATCATCATGGGAACCTGACTGACCGGGATAGGGTAAATGAGAAAATCGATCAATGTATTCTGGTGTTCGCGGGTCCAGTCAAACATTCCCAGCCAATGGTTCCAGTATCCCCGGCTAAAAAGCGGTGTATATATTCCGGTGCGCAACCAGAAGGTAAATACACCTAAACCGGCAAAAAGAAGAGCATTGACCAGCAGCAGGACGATCGAGCGGATGCGATATTTGCGTCCTTTCCACTGCCAGACATCGCGAATGGGATAGGCGCGGTTTTCCTTCTCCTCGTGTTGGCGTCTTATTCGCCGCGCGAGCTTGATAGTCCGCCGTATACCGGCGACGACCTGGGTAGGATGCGTAACTTTGGCCATCGATCAGCTTGCCGATTGCGTGCCGCTGTTTTTCCTGGCCATATAAATGGTCACGACCCCCCCTGTCAGCGGATACTCCTTTATCCCAGAAAACCCGGCAGTCTTCAGACGCGCCACGACCACCCGGGACGAGCCAAAGCTTACCACCGATTGCGGCAAATAGCGATACGCGCCGGTCCGATCTCCGCTTAACAAACCGGTAATAAACGGCATAAGCTTTTGAAAATAATATAGATAGAGCCTCCTGAATATGAGTTTCTCGGGTAATGAAAACTCCAGTATGAGAACTCGCCCGTCGGGACAAAGCACCCGATACATTTCCACCAGGCCGGCATCAATATCCTGAAAATTGCGGACGCCGAAAGCGCAGGTCACGATGGAAACGGACTCGTCGGGCAGAGGCAGGCACAATGCGTCGGCTTGGCAATAGAGGCATTTGTCCAGTGGTCTTTCCGCCGCCAGCAGAAGCATGGCTCGGGAAAAATCCACGCCCATAAGGGCCTTGGGTCGTACAGAGCCGGCCGCGAATGCACGAAGAACATCACCCGTACCAGAAGCGACGTCGAGCAAAACGTCGTTCGGCTTAACGGCGGCCAGACGAACCATTTCCCGCCGCCAAAAATGGTCCCGACCGAGACTGGCTAACGTGTTGATCCGCTCATACGTCGGAGCGATGGCATCGAACATGCACCGCACACGAGCGGCCTTGTCTTTCCGGGTATGCACCGAATCCAAAAGCACGGTATCCCATATCGGTTTATTACCATCCTTCGCCATGCAGGATATTGTAATCATTTCGCGCAAATGGTCATGGGGGGCCGCATGGCATTCCTGTGGCCGTGGTCGCTTAAAGCGGTTATGATCCTGACGAATTATTAAGGAGGATATTTATGACAGATCAAGAACTGTTTGAAGCCGTCAAGGAAGCGGCCTTGTTGCGCGGGGATTTCACACTCCGTTCGGGTCGCAAGAGCAAATATTACCTGGATAAGTATCTTTTCGAGGCCCAGCCGGAAATCCTGCGAGAGCTGGGAGAGCGTTTCGCGAAACGCCTCACACCGAAAACCACCCGGATCGCGGGAGCGGAGTTAGGAGGCGTGGCTCTGGCCGCATCGACCTCGATGGCCTGCGGGCTGCCTTTCGTAATCATCCGCAACGCGAAAAAAGGCTATGGCACACAGAAGATGTATGAAGGCAAGCTCGAGGCAGGCGACTGTATCCTGCTGGTTGAGGACATCGCCACCACCGGCGGACAAGTACTGGAAGCGGCCAAGACCATCTCCGAGGCCGGCGCGGTCGTCGAAAAAATCGTGGCGGTCATCGATCGCCAGGAGGGCGCTCGCGAAAATATCGAGTCGGCCGGCTACCGCTTTGAGGCCCTGATGACCAAAACCGACCTGGGCATTGATGAATAACGGAGAGCAACCAGCTATCAGCGATTAGTAATTGAAGAAACACGCGGATATCATTCAATCATCCGGTCTTCACGGTTGGTCAATACGTTCCTTGAATTCATTTTGAAGTGTGTGGAGACCCTGCAGGACTTTACGCGGGTTTTCGGTTGCCCTAAAACCGCCGATGAACTTGGCCGAGGCGAAAGGTTCAGCCGCGTTGCCCATGCGGTATCGAGGGATAAGGGTTCCGGATTCGATGCGGCCGACATACTCGCCGCTGCTTCGGTCCTTGTGGCCAAGGAGAAAGGCGGAACCGTCGTATCGCACGCCGGTGGGTGGCGTGAGCATCGCATACTGTACGTGGGCGTTGATCTGGCTGGGCTCGGCTGCAGTAACGCCGGGGCGGGGTTTCCAAAATGTCTTGAGATAGATCAGTTGGGTAATGCTCTGCTTCGGATCAAGGCTGCTGGGTGCCTCGGCACGCAGGAGCAATTCGATGGTGCCATTGCCCATCTGCCGATAGTAGGCCTCGGTATACTCACCGTAAAATTGCCGGCTGGTATTATCACGACCAAAGGTGGTAAACTCCAGCCGCGTGCCTTTGGGAGCACAACCCAGGACGATTCCCAGCCCGGCCAGCCATAGAACTCGCAAGCAATGTACCGTTGTTCGCCTCATAGGAACCCAATCCTTTCAACCAAATGAACCACTTGCGACTGTCAGGATGACAACCCAATTGCTATAATCGCCCTATTATGTCCGAAGTCTCTGATAAAATCATCACGTTGGGCGTGGTTTCTTATCTGAACGCTCGTCCCTTGATCGAGGGGCTGGCGGCCGATTCATCCGTTCGTCTGATTGAGGCGGTACCGGCCGATCTCGCGGAACTCCTGCGAACCGAACGGGTGGATGCCGCCCTGATTCCAGTCGTCGATCTGGCCCGTAACGGAAAAAACCATGACCCCGGCTACCACTGGGAACGGATTTCCGATGCCTGCATCGGTTGCGACGGCCCGACCATGACCGTCCGCATTTTTTCACATCTACCGCCGGAATGTATCGACGTTCTGTACGCCGATACACATTCGCATACTTCAGTAGTCTTGGCCCGACTGATCTGGCGGCGACACTATGGTAAACAACTGCGTGTAGAACCCATTGAAGCCTTGAACGGCATCGACCATTGCTTGTCCGTACTGCTCATTGGCGACAAAGTCGTCAGCGCTCCGACTCGTGGGTTTGAATATGACATCGATTTAGGGTCCGTATGGAAGAATTGGACGGGGTTGCCCTTTGTCTTCGCGGTCTGGGCAACTCGGACAAGTCGAAAGAAGAAACATCTGGCCGACTTGCTCAATCGCGCCCGTGACCGGGGTATAACCAAAGCCGCAACCATCGCCACGGCGCAAGCCGCGCAACGGGGCTGGCCCGTACCTCTGGCCGAGGAATACCTGACCCGGCGGATGAAATATATTCTCACGCCGGCCGCGATTGAAGGTATGAACCGATTCCTCGAACTTGCCGCGGAGGAAGGCTTGTTACTCGAACTACGGGAGCCGGCGGCATGAACGGCGCTCCGGCTTCATCCCGAATAAGCGAAACCGAGGCCCTGGCCCTCTATACGGACTGCTCGATTCACGAACTGGGTCGGCGGGCCCATACGATCACCCAACGGCTGCATCCGGAGAACTATCGTACCTATGTGGTTGATCGGAACATCAATTATTCCAACTGGTGTACCGCCAAGTGTATTTTCTGTAATTTCAAGGCCGACCCGCCGGGGACTAACAGCGGTCGGCCGGAACTGCCCGAAGGTTATGTACTCAGTTTCGCTGAGATCGGGCGGAAGATTCAAGAGCTGCTTGCGATCGGCGGCACCCAGATTCTTCTGCAGGGTGGGCTGGTCCCGCCGGAGCTGCTGGGCTTCGATTGGTATCTGGAACTACTGCGGTTCATCAAACGCGAGTTTCCTAGCCTGCACGTACATGCCTTCAGCCCGCCGGAAATTTTCGCCTTTTCGCGCATTTTCAACATGCCGATCCCCGACGTTTTGAAGCGGCTACAGGAAGCCGGGCTGGACACCATCCCTGGTGGTGGAGCCGAAATTCTGGTCGATCGCGTGCGCGATAAAATCAGCCGGGGCAAAACGCGAACGGATGAATACCTGGAGGTCATGCGGCAGGCCCACCTACTCGGTATGAAGACAAGCATCACGATGATGTTCGGGCATATCGAAACGCCGGCCGAGCGCATCGAGCATCTGCGTCGCGTGCGCGATCTTCAGGACGAAACCGGCGGATTCACCGCCTTCATCTGCTGGACGTTTCAACCGGAAAATACACCGCTGGGGCGGTTCCCCCGACGATCGCCGGATTGCCCTGAACCTCCCGACGGCAAGCATCTCTGCCTGGCCGGAGCTCACGAATACCTCAAAACACTCGCTCTCGCCCGGATTTATCTCGATAATATCCCCAACCTGCAGGCCAGTTGGGTCACCCAGGGCCCGAAGATCGGACAAATCGCCCTGTTTTTCGGAGCCAACGACATGGGCTCGGTCATGATGGAGGAAAACGTGGTCAGCGCGGCCGGGACCACCTATCGACTGACCGAAGCCGATTTACGTCGGCTTATTTCCGAAGCCGGTTGGCAACCACGAAAACGCAATTGTTATTACGAACTGCTGGAATGATCGGCCGAACATCCCGGCGGGGATACATTCGACACTTTTTTCGCTTCTCGTTTTTGACGATCTATTTTGCAGCAAAACCGGGCGCGTTTGACGAGTATGAACTCGTGCGCATACGCCATCAGGATTCCGTTCTCATTATGGGACGAGGTGAAACAACCCGCCGGGAGCAGGTCCGCTTCGTCCATACCGCGAGGCTGCCCATCAGGAGACCACGCACGAGATTTTAAGAAAAATGTTTCCTATGGTATAATGAATTTTAGTTGTGGAGGAATCAGAACGCATGAAACGGTTTTTTTTCAAAGCTCTCACCGGTCTAGCCCTTATCACCATTATCATTCCAACGAACGCTCAGGCACTCCCACCAGGATACGTGCAGGGCGATGTGGTCAGCTATTCGTACGTCCCCAATAAAACCTGGACCATGCAAGAAGGAATAGGCGTATTGCCTTACCTTTGCGAATATGGTCTCATGAAAATGAACGATAGTTATCCGCTCACTAACTTTCACGCGGAGAACGTCCGGCGTATTGACATCGCCAGCCAATGGTCGACCGCTATCATGCTGTACGCCCGGAAAGACTCATGGCATGATGAAATCATTAACTTGATGATCCGATCTCATTCCAAACGGCAACTGATCATCCTGCGCAATTATTGGAGCCCGGGACAGGCAAATCCTTTTAATAACGCCTTGCATATCCTTACCACGTTATGGGATAATCGGAATACAACGCTCACCAACCCGGAGGGAGACCAGGCCACCGGACAGCAGCTCATCAACAACATCCTCATGATCAAGGCCGGCGACGAAGGCGAATGCGGACTGCGTACCAGCGGACTGCAGACCATTTATGCGACGTTTGACAGCACAATCCGAAATCGTGTCATGAATGGCCAGCAGCCCTTCCGCCATATCCATTGTTGGTACAACATGCTGCATTATGGATTGGGTTGCCATGCGTCCAGCCAGAACGACGTAGACAACTATGGCCGGTTCTTCCTGCCGACCAATACACAATACATCGGCGTGGACACCTACCATTACTGGACCGGTACCGATCCACTGACCATGAGTTCTACCCAACGCCGACGCATTGCCGACAACTGGCAAAACATTATCACCCGCTATTATCCGGAAGGATTGACTGTTTCGCCTTGCGGCACCTGGGCGCCACAATGCAAGAACGACACACATGCGCTGGTCAACGGCCTGCCCGCCGCCGGGGCCGATCAGGCCATGATGATCTTCATTGGCAACTCGGACAGCATCCCCGGCTACAGCTATACAACCCCCATCGAGTCCATGGACGCCTATTACGACTCCGTCAAGGCCGGCCCCTGGGTCGGATTGATTTGGTGGGTATTCGATAACGACCATGACGGGGCAAGGACCCTGGATTATATCGATAAAACGCTCACTCATTTCAATGGTGCACCTTACACACAGGAACAACTCGATGATTTCCATGATCGGTTCATTGCCTCGCGAATGAGAATGTTTAACGACGTGGTCTACAATCAGTTTGGTCATCTCAATACCCTGGCCCCGGTATTCGAGGAGGTCGCTCCCAAACTGGAAACGGTATGGGTCGGCGCGGACTACGCTCTTCAGTTGACCCTTAAGGGTGGTACTGCTCCGTTTACATGGACGGTCCTGTCCGGGCCGGCCGGATTGACCGTGGACGGAAACGGCTATGTCAGCGGTTGGACTCCCGAGGCCGGTCAGGCTAATCAGACCTTTACCATCACCGTGCGGGTTTCCAACGACGCCGGCTCCGACGAGGAAACGTGGCAGGTGCGTGTGGAACCGCTACCTTCCGACCTGGCAGCCTTTTTCCCCTTCAATGCCGACGCCGAGGGCTGGACGCTGGATACCTGGAAATCCGGCTCCTATGAGTTGGGTACGGTGGAATGGGCCGCCACGGGAGGCTTCCACGCCGGCCACCTTCGTTCGACCGGCAGCGGTGGAACGAATAACAACAATAATTGCACCCGCGAGGGGGGAATCGTCACCCGTCTGATCTCCACCGTAGGTTACGATAGTATCCGGGTGGAATATTGGGTCACGACGCAGCTCGACAATCCCCCAATAGCCGGCTGTACAGGATCATGCGGGAGCCAGCTTCTGGAAGGCAGTTGCGAGGACAAGCTGGCCGTCTACTACAGCACCACCGGCATCAATGGGCCGTGGACGCTCGCCCAAGTACTGACCGAAGGCGTCGATCTGCCCACAACCTGGACCCGTCAGGTCATCGATCTAACGGCCGTACCCGCAACGGCCAACAACCCCAATTTCGCGCTGCGTTTCAAATGGCAGTTCAACACGGAAAACGATGTCGGCCTCCTGGATAACATCATCGTGCGCAGTGCGGTTAACAACCCACCTCAGGTGGATGCTGGACCGGACCAAACCGTCTTTTTACCAGCCCATGCCAGTCTCGTCGGAACCGTGGTGGATGATTATCTTCCGGATCCACCGCGTCAAGTTACGATCCTATGGAGCAAGGAAAGCGGACCCGGACAGGTCACCTTCGGTAATCCGCAAGCGGTAGAAACCACCGCGACCTTCAGCCAACCGGGTACGTATATCTTGCGTATAACCGCCAACGATTCCGAACTGAGCGCGGCCGATACCGTCACGATAACGGTACACCTCGGCAAAGTGCCCGATTTCGACGGGGACAATGACGTGGATATGGAGGATTTCGGCCGTTTTCAAGCTTGTTTCAGCGGTTCGGGCATACCCTACCCGACCGGCTGCAACCTCGCCGACCTCGACGATGACAACGACGTGGACCAAACCGACTTTGCCCGCTTCAAAACCTGCCTGGCCGGGCCTAATCGCCCTCCGGGATGCTGAGCGGAATCAAGCAAATACGTAGGCTATAATTGAATATCGCGGAGACTGGAATGCGTAATGTCGCCATATTCATGTTTGTCGTCACTGGAGTTCACCTTGCTCTGGCTCGGAGCCAGGCGGAAGGGCTCCCTCCAGGACACGTGCCAGGCGACGTGGTCAGCTACTCCTATGTACCGATTAAGACCTTTACTCCCCAGGAAAGTATTGGGATTCTGCCCTACCTGATGGAATACTACGTCATGAAGTGGACGGGGGATAAGCCTCTGGAATATTACCACGATGAGAACATCCGTCGGATTGACATCGTCAGCCAATGGTCAACAGCAATTCCGCTCTATAATCGCTATAGCTCATATCGCGACGAAATCATCAACCTGATGATACGCTGCTATCGTAACCGTCAGTTGATCACTCTAAACGCTCGCCCGAGAGACGACCCGGAAAAAAATGCCCACCAAAACCTTATTGATATCCTGGAAGTACTTTGGGCTAACCGGGATAACTTGCTGGTTAGTCCGGAAGGAGACATGGCCACGGGCAGACAACTGATCAACAACATTCTGGCCGCCGACCTTGGCGACGAAGGTGAATGTAGTTTGAGGACGGCGGGACTTCAGCAATTGTATGCCAATTTCGATCAGGACATTCGGCTCCGCGAAATGGACGGCGAGCGACCGTTCAGCCATATCAAAGGCTGGTACAACATGCTGGGGTACGCGGCTTTTAATTACCACAGTTGCTACGGAGCCAGCCAAGCGGACGTGGACGTTCACGGCCGTTTCCTGATCCCGCCCAATACCCAGGCCATCGGCGTAGACGTCTACCATTACTGGTTCGTTAATGGCAGTCCCTTTGACCCAGCAGACCTGACCATTGCCCGCTCACGGGTCAGAGCCCATTCCGACGAATGGCAACGACTCCGCACCCGTTATTATCCGGAGGGTTTGAATGTTCATGTTTGCACAGACAGCAGTAATCCGGCCACTTGGATCCCGGAATGCTGGAACGACACCCACGCCCTGCTCAACGCGATCCAGACCGTAGGCGCGTCCAACGCCATGATGTGGTACATCGCCAACAGCAGTCAACTGGTAAACGTGGGTAGTTCCAGCACCTTTACGACCCCCATCGAAACCATGGAATCCTATTACGACCATCTCAAGGCCGGGCCCTGGGCTGGGGTGAGTTGGTGGTATTTTGTTTCTGATGGGCCGCAGGGCCAGGGAGGTATCGATTATTATGACAAGACCCTGGTGCATTGCACCGCCCAACATCCGGAAGGCGTGCCCTACTCCCAGACCATGTTGAACTATTGGCATAACGAATACGTCGCCCTGAAGATGCGTATGTTCAACGACGTGGTGTACAATCAGTTTGGTTATCTGCATATCGCCCCGGTCATCGTGGAAGTGCAGCCAGACCCGGATACGGCGCGAACCAGGAGGGAATACGTTCGCCAACTGACGTTAACCAATCCCACCGCCCAGCCCGTCTGGTCCGTCATTACCGGACCGGAGGGCTTGACGGTCAGCGCCAACGGCCTGGTCCACGGGTGGACCCCCACCGCCCAACAAATCGGACAGACCATAACCGTCACGATCGAGGCGTCGAATGCCGGCGGTACGGACCAGGAGACCTGGCAAATCCAGGTGGCCAGCATCTCCGATTTGGATCTCGACGGCGATGCCGATCTCCAGGACTTCGGCTATCTGCAATCCTGTTATTCAGGATCGGGCATTGCTCCACGTGTCGGTTGCCAAGATGCTGATCTAGATCAAGATGGTGACGTGGACCACGCCGATTTCACCCGATTTAAACCCTGCCTGGCCGGCCCCCATCGCCCGCCGGGATGCTGAAGGCGCGGCAAGCAAAAGCTTGGCAGGGAGTCGTGGTTACAAACCTGCCCGCCCCGGTAGAAATATCCAATTTCCAAGCCAATATTTGGCCCTTGCCCGGAAACCCTCTTTCGGTTAAACCATTCCTGTTCCTCAAGCCGGCATGCACAAGGTAGTCACCGCCGTTGGCACTGAGTGAATATCACAATACGAAACCGGCGGGTTGAGATATCCCGCAATAATCATGCAATCGTAATGGTATCAGGATCTAACCAGGAAGGAGTCAGGACATGTCAGATGGACAACCCACCTCAAGACGAGATTTTCTTGCCAGTTCGGCGAAAACGGCGGCCTTCGCGGGCCTGGCGGCCGCGGGTGGATGCGCGGCCGGACAAGCCGCCAGTGGATTGCGAGTCGTTCAAGGCCCCAAACCCAAACCGGTCGATAAGGTTATCAACATCGGCATCATCGGTGCAGGCGGACGCGGGACATCCGTGCTTTCGACCATGCTGAAACAGAATGAGGTGCCGATCGAGCTCAAGGCCATGGCCGAGCCTGATGACCGTAATCGCGAAAAAGCTCTGAAAACAATCCAGGAGATCACCGGTAAAACCCCCGAAGTCTACACCGGTGTCGATGACTGGAAAAACCAGTTGCTGGCTCGCGACGATATTCACGCGGTGCTGATCGCCGTCCCCTGCTATCTGCACGCGGAGATGTATCTGGGCGCTTTTGCGGCGGGCAAGCACTTTTATGGCGAGAAACCCATGTGCATTACGGTCAAGGAGGCCGATGCCCTCGTCGCCGCTCAAAAACGCAACCCCGAGGTGGTGGGCTGGATTGGTTTTCAGCGCCGGGGAAGCCTGAAGTATCAGGAGGGCATTCAGCACATCCGCGATGGTCTGCTCGGCAACGTTATGGCCGGCTATGGCGCATGGAACAATGCCTGGGGGCCGCTCGGCTTGCCCGACGGAACCACGCAAGTATGGTTCGGACGCCGTAAAATGAGCGGAGACTGGATGCTTGAGCAGGCCTGTCATACCTGGGACGTTTTCAACTGGGTCGCCGACGCCCTGCCCGAGGCGGCCGCCGGTGCCGGACGCGCGGGTGTCTTCAAGGACCTCGACCCCGAGCGGGACGTAACCGATTTCTACAACGCGATCGTTAAATACCCGAACGGATTTATCCTCGATTTCGAACACAACTGGCTGATGCCCAAAACGGACAAGGGCCTTTTTGGCGGTATCTTCGAACGGGTCATGGGACCGAAAGGCGGCATCGACTTCGGCGAGGGCAAGTTCTATCCCCGCGAGGAAAAAGGCGAAATCAAGGATTTCAGCCACGGCGAGAATCAGAACCTGGCCGCGGCAATGTCGTTCTTCAATTCGATCCTGCAGAGAAAACCCGCCGTCAGCGGCGTGGAAAACGGACGGATGGCCACCCTCACCGGCCTGCTCGTGCGTAAAGCGGTTTACGAAGAACGCTGGGTAACCATGAAAGAAATCCTGGCCGAAGGGTAATAAGCAACACAACGTAGCCAAACGATACGCGGGCGAAGGCTTCGGGAAGCTTTCGCCCGCGTTTTTTTATAAGGCTGACCAGCAAATCCCTTGGCACGTGATATAATAGTAACGCGTTATGATCTTATGAATGATCAGCAGCCAAAAAATGAAATACCATGAACAGAACCTACTTGACTGAAAATTTGGCACGGCTATTCGCCCACCATCCGCGGCATTGGCGGGATAATCGATATGTCTATCCGGTCATCAGTCGGCGTAGCGGCGGGCTGTCGATCGGAGTAAATCTGAATCCGGATAAGGCGTGCAACTTTGATTGCGTGTACTGTCAGGTGGACCGCAAAGTGCCGCCGACTATCCGCAAAGTCGATCCGGACGTACTCGGCGGCGAACTGGAGGCCATGGTCCGCCAGGCCTTGAGTGGAGAATTGTTCACCGATCCGCAGTTTGTGGCTTTACCGGAGGAATACAAGCGTATCAAGGACATTGCTTTTTCGGGGGACGGCGAGCCGACGATCAGTCCACAGTTTCCCACGGCGGTACGTATCGCCGCGGATATCCGCCGAACGTATCAACTTAATAATGTCAAACTTCTGCTGATTACCGACGCTGCTTATCTGAACAAACCGGCCGTACGTGAGGCACTGGTCGAGATGGACGCCAACAACGGTGAGATATGGGCCAAGCTCGATGCGGGGACCGAAGCCTATTTCCGCCGGATCAATCGGCCGAATGTTTCCCTGCAAACGGTTTTGGACAATATTCTCGTGACGGCCCGCGTGCGCCCGATCGTGATTCAGTCGCTCTGGATGAACGTCGAAGGCCAGCCGCCGCCCTTGACGGAAATCGACGCCTTCGGGCAACGATTGGCGGATATGATCGCGAACGGCGCCCGCTTCAAGCTCATTCAAATCTATACGATCGCCCGTCCGCCCGCGGAATCGTTCGTATCGCCCCTGAATGCCAAACAACTTAAGGCCATCGCCAAGCAGATCGAGAACCAGTTGGACGTACCCATCGAAATCTACGGCGGCTGAGCGATAATCGGCAGACACAATCTTGATGTAACCCAGGTATTTTTGCCATCGGACCACCGATAGGGTTAAAATAAAGTCTCGTGCATAATTCAGACCTATCGTATACGAAATGAAAGGCGCGATCATGAACCCCATGCTCAGTAGACGAACATTCATCCAGGCCGCCGCAACGGGAACCGCCGCTCTTGCCGCATCCAGCAATCTGCGCGGAACGACCACTGACGCTAAAGAAAACTGGCCCGCCCTGCCGTCGGTGAAGATTCACAAGGTCTACGTGGGCCGAAGCGGCGTGGCTTGGCCGAAACCGGCGTTCGATCCGCGGGCGGAAGTGGCCAAATTTGAGAAAAAACTGACCGAAATACAGAATCGGCTCGGCGACGTACGTTTCGTCGGTGGGGAGTTGGTGCAGACTAAAGAAGAGGCCACCCGGGTTGCGGCCGGTCTCCGTGACGCGGACGGCGTCTTATTGTTCCATCTTTCCATCAACATGCTGAATCCGATGCAGATTCTGGTCGACGCGAACCTGCCCACGGTGATCTTTTCGCAGCCGTTCAGCGGGCACGAATGGATGTTCATCAACCGCTGGCGCAAAGCCGGCCGGAAAGTGGCCCTGCTGGCGACGAGCGATTACGGTGAGATCGAAAAAGCCGTCGCCGTATTGCGAGTTCCAGCCCAGATGCGGCAGTCGCGTATCCTGGCCATCCCCGGCCCATTGGACGGTTCGGCCCCGGCCCGTGACTATCAAAAAATCAAGGATCGACTGGGCAGCGAGGTGATTGGGCGTGACAAAACTTTCGGGAAGTAGCTTGGCGTGGGGTATAATACCGGCGGTAGTGGGGGTATATCGAATCGGGCCCCAAGGATGGGGCAGAAGGAGTCAAGCCATGGATCGGTTACCGGTATTGTCGGCCAGGGCAATCGCATCTAAATTCCCTGGCATAGAACCCGGGCCAAGTAGTCCTCC
>CAYNYK010000050.1:0-35231 GCA_964401335.1 uncultured Planctomycetales bacterium | reverse complement strand
AAATGCTTGTATTATAGGACTTTACGAGGGCGCGCTTGGCGAGTTACGCCCGAATCATTTAAGTTAGAATAATTCGCAATTGCTCAAGTTGATGAAGAAAAATAGTCATCACTGATTATTGTTTATCATATGACTCTGGAACAGAAACTCGTGGATTGTAATCTCTTCACATAGCCACAAAGCTTAAATAGCTGAAGCGCTATTCCCTATACAAGGTGGTAAAAAGGGTCACTACTGATTTCTGATAACAGGGGACAGTCGGTGTGTCACGCAAAGATCAGAGAACCAGCGGATGCGAGATCCGTCCGAGGAATTTTCGGTTCACCTCGGTAGCCACCCAAGCGATGCGGCCGGGCGACTGGCGGTGTCGAAGCCTTGAATTCGGGGGACACGACGAAGAAAGTTGATAGTAGAGGGGAAAGGGGACAGCGAACAGGAGTCAGCAGTCAGTAGGCAGGAGGCAGCGGACAGTAGGCAGTAGGCAGTAATTCCGCCAGAGACCCGCCCAGGCCCGGCTCCGCGGGGTCCGCTAAAGCCCGCCCAGGCGAGGCTCCGCTGCGGCGAGCGAGATTCCGCCTTGGCGAACTCCGACGTGGCGAGCGAGGCGAGCGAGGCAAGCGGACCATCGGCAGCAATTCCGCCGTGGCGAGCTCGCCGTGGCGAGCCTGACAGTCTAACAGCCTGTCGCCGGTCTGGCCTCGCTGCCTTGCTCACTTCCTTGCCCGTCAGGGGCGGATAAACTCGGCCGGGCGGGGAAGAGTTCCCTAGCTTGCCCGCCAAGGCGAGGTAAACTGCGTCGGGCTGGTAAGGGGTTTCTTACCCAATCTCTTCGTCCCTTCGTCGCTCTGTCCCGCCGTCCCTCAGTCTGACCCTCTCACCCTGACTCGCCGATTCCGTCACGGACTGATCGCCGGGAGGTCTGAACGTCGTGGACTTGTTTGCAAGCTTGGAGTATATAAACACACATGCGCAAGCGAGACAAAAAGCAACAAGCCTCGATCGAGGCGGCCGACGGGTTGGAGCCGGACGTGCCGGAAGGCCAGGCCATGGATGAGGAAGAATCGGACGTGTCGGCGGGCGACGATGAGTCGGCGCCGAACGAGCCGGAACTGACCCTCGTGGATGAAACGGCCGAGGACGAATCGGCCGACAACGATACCGCGGCGGTGGAGGATGATGAAATCCAGTCAACGAGCGTCGATAGTACGGCGGACGACGACAGTGCCCCGGCCGCGGGGGATGATGAACCGCAATTCGCTGGCCTCGAGCAAGCGACGGCCGACGAGAGTGCTCCGGCGGATGGTGAATCCATTCATACCGAACAGGTGGTCGAGGCCCTGCTGTTCGCGTCGGACAACCCGCTGACCCTGCCGAAAATCGTCTCGATTCTGGGGGTCGGGTCGGCCCGCGAGGTGCGCAAGCTGATCGCGGCCTTAAACGAGCGGTACGAGCAGCAGGGGGCGGCTTTCCGGATCGTGGGGATCGCCGGAGGGTATCAGATGATGACCTTGCCGGCCTTCAATACCTGGATTCGACGGCTCAAGCAGAGTCGGCAGGAATCGCGGCTATCGCCGGCGGCGATGGAAACACTGGCGGTGGTGGCCTACAAGCAACCGGTCGTCCGGGCGGAAATCGAGGCCATCCGGGGGGTGTCGGCCGGCGAAACGCTGAACCGCCTTCGCGAGCTGGGTTTGGTCAAGATTGTCGGCCGGGCCGAGGATGTCGGGCGACCCATGCTCTATGGCACGACCAAGCGTTTTCTCGAAGTCTTCGGGCTATCCGGGCTGGAAGACCTGCCCGAGGTGGAAGAGTTCGGCCCGCCACCGGCTTGATTTACCGCCATTTAGGGGTTCTTTCATAACGATCATCGACAAGGTCAGCGGGCACGGAACATGCGGGCGTTGGTACCGCCGGGACCGACGCGAACCTGGACTTTGCGGAGACAGCGTGGGCAGCGGCCGACGTAGGCCGTCGCTTCCCGGTTCCGGTAGACCCGGGCATAAACGTCGCAACATTCAAACTGTATTCCGATCCAGGGCCGCTGGGCGGTCGAGTCCGGTTCGTTGTCGGGCGAGGCATCTTTCAGCCCCCCCAAATCCAGAATGTAGGCCGGCTCATCGGACATCCTCTATTTATCGGCCAACGAACACGGGCTTATAAATGTTCACCACGGTTTCCGCCTCGGGCGGCTGTGCCGCCGCGCCGCTCCAACCGTAGCTTACAGACCGGCGCTGCTCGGAGCGAAAACCAATCCATCCCTATCCCGCCGTTGCTGTCACGGACACGGGAGAAGGCTTTGTGTTGCTTTGAGATGGACAGGGCGGGCAGACCCCGGCGTACCGGCCCCTGCCCCTACCCTCCAGGTCGATATATCGGCGGCTGGCATGTCCGCGAAGGGGTCTCTATAATCGCCTCCCGAAAGAAAGGCGCTGGCGTCGGCCGGTGTACCGGTCGGCGGTGCGGCGCGAGACCCTTTTTCATCATGATGGGAGACAAACCTTGTCCGTCGAACCGGATCAACCGCTACCGCCGTGCAAGGTGCTGGTCGTGGACGATAACCCGCAGAACCTTGAGTTGCTGGTGGCCTACATGGAGGGGTTGCCGAACATCACCACGCTGACGGCCACCAACGGGCTGGAGGCTTTGCAGGTGGTCAGCGAGGAGGAGCCCGACCTGCTCCTGCTGGATATCATGATGCCCAAGATGTCCGGGTTCGAGGTCTGCCGGCAGCTCAAGAGCGACCCGGCCACCCGGGACATCCAGGTTATCATGGTCACCGCCCTCGACGAGATCAGCGACCACGAGCGGGCCCAGGAGTGCGGCACGGATGAATTTCTCACCAAGCCGGTCAACCGGATCGAATTGCTGACCCGGGTACGGAGTCTGTTGCGTTTGCGGCTGCTCAAACGACAAATGCAGCAACAGTGCGCAGGCCGCGACGAGGACGCCCCGCGGATCGATTCGGAGGAGCCATGAACCTTTCGCGAAGCGTTCCGCCGACCCGCCTGGCGATGACGGTCCTGCTGTTGGGTTTGACCGTCGGCGGGCTTCGCGGCGAAAGCGGTCCGCTTACCGAATCCCATCGGATCGTTGACCGGCCCGACGAGCGGATTTCCGTGCTAAGCAATGGGCTGACGGTCATCCTCAAAACCCATCGCACCGCCCCGGTGGTCTGCGTACAGATGTATTGCCGTACCGGCAGCGTATACGAGCAGGAATATCTCGGCAGCGGGATCAGCCACCTGTTCGAGCACTTGCTGCATGGGTCGGCCACCACCACGCGCAGCGAAGTCGAATCGCGCAAAATCCTCGACGAAATCGGCGGGAACACCAACGCCTACACTTCGATGGACGCGACTTGCTATTACATCAATACCGGGCGTGAACATCTGGGGCAGGCCGTCGACCTTCTGGCCGACTGGATTACCGATCCCGCGTTTCCGCAGGATGCTTTCGCTCGCGAATGGGGGGTTGTACAACGCGAGCTGGAGCGCGACTCGGACGACGCGGACCGGCAGATGTTCTACCTGATGCTGGGAACGATGTACCGCGAGCATCCGGCCCGTTACCCGATCATCGGGCATCAGCCTATCGTGCAATCGCTGACCAAGGATGATATCGTCGGCTACTACCGGCGGATGTATGTCCCGGACAATATCGTGGTCTGTATCGTGGGAGACATTGATTTAGCCGAGACGCTGGGCGTGGTCTGCCAGGAGTTCGCCGGCTTTACCCGCCGGCGCATGCCGACCATTACGCTGCCCGTCGAGCCGGAAATGGTTACACCCCGTCGTGCCGAAAAGCGCATGAAAGTCAACGCGGCCCTGCTCCAACTGTGCTGGCCGACGATCGCGGTAACGCATCCGGACCTGTACGCCCTCGATCTGCTGAGTTACGTACTCACCGAAGGCGAGAGTTCGCGCCTGACCCGGACGATTCGGGATACGGGGTTGACCTACACCATCGGCAGCATGAGCTGGACCCCGGCCTGGACGCCCGGGATATTCAGCATTTCGGCCCGGCTGGATCCGTCGAAAATCGAGACGGCCGTCGCCGCGATTAACGAGAAGATCAAGGAGTTGCAGCAAACGAATATCAGTCCGGAGGAACTGGAGAAGGCCAAGAAGCAAAAGGCCGCCGAGCATGTATTCGAGTCGCAGACGGCCGAGAGCATCGCCTCGATGATGGGCCGCGATTACCTTTCCACCGGCGACGCTCACTTCAGCCAGGCCTACGTGGCGAACATTCAGAAGGTGACGGCCGACGATTTGCGTCGGATGGCCGTCCGCTATCTGGTTCCGCAACGGATGGCTACACTGACCATTCTGCCGGAGGACTATCCGTCGTCCGCGCCCGAGGGATCGGCCGAAACCGCCACGCAGGCGGTTCGCAAAATCGTGCTGGACAACGGCCTGCGCTGCCTGATCCGGCCCGATGCAACCTCGCCGCTGGTGGCGATCCAGATGTTCTCGTTCGGCGGGGTGCTCTGCGAGGATGAAACCACCAACGGGCTGAGTAATCTGGCCGGCCTGCTCGCCCCGCGCGGTACGCGCACCCGCACGGCCGAGCAGATCGCCGATTTCTTCGATTCGCGCGGTGGATACCTGACGGGAGCGAGCGGCAACAATACCCTCTATTTCCGAGCCGAGGTGTTGAAAGAGGATTTTAATCAGGCTTTGGAAGTCTTCGCGGACGTGGTCGTCCATCCGACCTTTCCGGATGAGGAGTTGCGGCAATATCGCCCCCGCGTACTCGATGCGATTCGGCAAATCAATGAGCAGTGGCGGAGTGAATTATTCGCCTATTTTGACCGGTGTTTCTACGGCGAAAGTCCATACCGGTTCCCAACGCTCGGTTCGGAGGCGGTGGTCGCGGCGGTCACCCGCGAGCAAATAGAGCAGTTTTATCGTCAGCGGGTAAACGGACCGCAATCGGTTTTAGCGATTTTCGGCGATGTCCAACCGGCGGAGGTCGAAACGCTGGCGCGGAAATGGTTCGCCGAGCTGCCCGGCAAGCCCAGCCCCGTACCGACGGCCGGCGCCGAAAAGCCGCGAACGGCACCCCAGTTGTTCGTGAAGGCCAAGTCGCCCGAGCGGCGGGCGGCGGGTATTCAGATCGGTTTTGCGGGCACGGCCATCGAGAATACCGCCGACCGGGTGGTCATGGACGTGCTGGACACGATCATCAGCGGCTATCGGCTGCCCACCGGCTGGCTGCACGAATCGCTCCGGGGCGGCGATCGCAGCTATGTTTATGAGGTGCATGCGGTCAATCGACCGGGGGTCTTGCCCGGTTGTTTCATGATTTATGCCGCCTGTGAGCCGGAGAAAATCAACGAGGTGTATCGCATCATCACCGAGCAACTCGACAGGGCTCGGGCCGGCCGGTTCACCGAGGAGGAGCTGGAGCGGGCCAAGACCATCATCGTAACCACCGAGCTGATGGAAAAGCAGACGAACAGCAACCGGGCCATGCAGACGGCACTGGATGAGCTTTACGGCCTCGGCCACGATTATCAGGATCGGATGGCCGAGCGCGTGCGGGCGGTCACGATCGAACAACTCAAACAGATCGCCAATCGTTATTTGACCGTTCCGGTGGTGGTCGTCGTCACCCCGGAACCGGAAAAGATCGATATCGGCGTCCAGCCAGCGGCAACGGAAAGAGATTGAACCATGAGCGCCGAGAAGAATTATCTGGAACGGCCTTTACGTGAATTCCTGAACGACGCGGCCGGCAAATCACCGACGCCGGGCGGCGGCAGCGTGGCCGCCCTGACCGGAGCTTTGGGCGTGTCAATGGCCCAAATGGTACTGGCCTATACCGTGGGTAAGCGGCATTTCGCCGAGCACGATGCCGAGCTGCGTCAGGCGGCCGACGAGTTTGACCGGGCGGCCCGGATGTTCGAGCAACTGATGGCCGAGGATATGGCCGCCTACGAGCGCTTCGCCGCCGCCCAAAAGGCCGAGGACGAGCAAGAGCAGCAACGCGCTTTGGCGACCGCGGCGGCCGTGCCGTTGGAGATGGCGGCCTTAGCCGACGTATTTTCCACCCGGTTGAACAAGATCAAGGCCATCGTCAATCCGAACCTTTACAGCGATCTGCGGGTGGCGGCCATCCTGGCGGCGGCGGCGGCCGAAGCGGCGGCCGTCAATGTGCGGATCAATCTCCATGCCATGCAGGATAGCACTCAGGGCGAACCACTGAGTAAACAACTCGATGAGTTGTTAAAAAGGGTGCAAGCCAATCGCGAGCAAATCGTGGCCTACGAGCCAAGCCGATAAAGACAATATTTTTTTACACATAGAGAAGTCAGGAAAATCCGCGGTGGTTACGGATAAACCGTACCGAAATAGTGGAAAACTCAGCCCTGTACTCTTTTCCACCGATCGGCCACCCTTGGCGAGGGCTTTTTCGGGGCCAGGCGGACCACTTCATGGCCGGAGGTGTTTTGAATAGCCCGCAGATCGGCACAAATGGCGGCCAGATCGCCTCCGAACTTGCGTGTATGCTCCATGCGGAACTTTCTAACTTCTTCCACAATGGGGTCTTTCATGTTTCGACCTCCAGCAGCTCATCGGGTGAACAGATTTCAGGACAGCCATATCCTTCGTTTTCAACAATCTGTCTGACCATCAGACGTGTAAAAGGATTGTTAAGGTGGGCAAAATTCCATGTAATAATCACATCCATGCCATTGACGGCAGCCACCGCTATATGCAAAGCATCTTCAGGATACTCCTCAGGGATACCCTTGCCAGAAATGATCTTCTCGGCCAAGGCTCGTGCTTCATCATCAACGTCGAGCATGCGGAATGCCTTTAAGGCATCAAGACGCATGGTGGCCTGGTCCGGATGGCCGCGACTGGCTTCTTCGTAAACCAGTGCCGAGATGAAAGTTTCATATATTATCGTAAGCCTAGGCCATAGTTCACGCGTGGCCTCCTGATGACCTGCAACCATAAGATCGCGACTTGGCTTGGCAGTGAAATAACTCACCACCGTCGTCTCGATGTAAAGACGCTTGCGCATAGCTTTATTGTATCAGCCGGGGCTTTCTTCTCAAAGAGGTCAACCCAAAAAGCCTCTGGGGGTGGGGCTATTTTCTCTGCCGGTAAAGCGACGGGTCAACGACGTTAAGCATGGCCTGGGTGTTCAGATTGCCGCCGAGAAATGCGTTGAGGGCGCGCACGGCCGGGGCGGGGTCGCGAAGCATTTCGTTGTAGTTGATTTCCAGGACCTGAAAGTTTGGATGCTTGCTTAGATACACGCGCACCTTCTGAAGCTGGGCCTCGAAGACCTCGATCAGGCGATCTTCCGGCAGGCTGTCGGTGGCCTTGCGGTGCCGTTCGAGCATCACGTTCTGAGAGGCAACCACCTCGCGGAGGTTGCGTTTCATGAAAACGATGCGGTATTCGCGATCGGCGGGCAGATCAAGCAGCAGTAAATGAACCATCTTGACCACCTTGCCGACCGCCTGGGGCAACCAGGAAGAATCCTGTTTGGTCTTTTTAACCGGCTCGAATTCGTAATAGCCCTTGGGATTGTCCTCGTCGGCCTTGCGCAGGTTATCGGTCAGGGCGGGGATCCCGCCCTCGTCGAGCATCCGCATCATCATCGAGGTGCCCGTCCGCGGGAGCCCGGAAACAATCGTAATATAATCTCTACTCATGATCCTCACTCGATCGACTCATATAGATCTGCTTGGCCTTATTGGCGGCCAACAAAACAGGGCAAAGGATATCAGAATCGTACCGGCATGGGAAGGCGGTTTGCCGGCTGGAAGGAAAGCTGGTCACGGGGATATTTCAGCCATTTCTGGACATCCCGGCGGAGTGGACCGATAATTCAATTCTCTATATGGCAGATTCTCGCGTTTTTCGTCCGGACGCAACGTAACCCGACTGGCGGGAAAGCTCGATAAATTATGAGCCGTTTTACAAGGTAAGGTAATGAAGCAGGTATTACAGAATCTTCGCAGCGGGGTCACCGAGGTGGCCGAGGTACCCGGCCTGATGGTCGGGCCAGGGCAAGTACTGATCCAGTCCCGATGCAGTCTGATCTCGGCGGGTACGGAGCGCATGCTGGTCGAGTTCGGCAAGGCGGGATTGATCAGCAAAGCCCGCAGCCAACCTGACAAAGTCAAACAGGTACTCGATAAGATCAAGACCGATGGCCTGCTGCCCACCCTGGAAACGGTTTTCAAGCGACTGGACGAGCCGTTGCCACTCGGATACTGCAATGCGGGTATCGTTCTGGAAGTTGGCGCGGGCGTTTCCGAATTTGCCCCGGGCGATCGAGTGGTCAGCAACGGCTCCCATGCGGAGATGGTCTGCATACCGAAAAATCTCTGTGCGAAAATACCTGAAGGCGTCAGCGACGCGCAGGCAGCCTTTACCGTGCTGTCGAGCATCGGTCTGCAAGGCATCCGCTTATTGGAGCCGAGCTTTGGCGAGCGTTTCGTGGTCTACGGACTGGGTCTGATCGGGTTGGTAGCCGTGCAGTTATTGCGGGCCAACGGCTGCGAAGTGCTGGGGGTCGATATCCATCCGGATCGGCTTCGTCTGGCGGAAAAATACGGAGCGAAAACCTGTTTGGCCGGTGGCGAGGGTGATCCGGTAACGGCGGCCACGTCCTGGACGCTCAGCCGCGGGGTTGATGGTGTTTTGATCACCGCTGCCGCCAAGACCGACGAGATCCTCCATCAATCCGCCCAGATGTGTCGCAAACGGGGGCGAATCGTATTGGTAGGCGTCGTCGGTCTTAACATGCAGCGGGCGGATTTCTACGAAAAGGAACTGTCTTTTCAAGTCTCGTGTTCCTACGGGCCGGGACGCTACGACGAAAAATACGAACAAGGGGGGCAGGACTATCCTTTTGGCTTTGTTCGTTGGACGGAACAACGCAATTTCGAGGCTATCCTGCTAGCCCTCCAAACCGGGCGACTGACCGTTGATGAGTTGATTACGAATCGGCTGCCCTTGTCGGAAGCGCCGCGGGCCTACGAGCTGATCAGCAACGATCCCGACGCCCTGGGAGTGCTCCTGGAATATCCGCGCGAGGTGGAGCGATCTCGGAAGGTTTCGCTCCCGATGGCTTCGTTCTCCGGTACCGGTCGGGCGGTTGTGGGGGTGATCGGAGCGGGTAATTTTTCCAAGATGTTTCTGATGCCCTGCCTGGCGAAAACCAGCGCCCGGATCAAGTATATCGCTGATCTGAACGCGGCGGCCGCCCAACACCTGGCTCGTAAGCACCGGGCGGAAAACGCGGTCACCGACTATCGAATGATTCTGGACGATCCGGAAGTCAACGCTGTATTGATCGCCGTCGGGCACCATCTGCACGCCCGCTTTGTCCGCGAGGTCTTGGCCGCCGGCAAGCACGTGTTCGTCGAGAAGCCGCTAGCCATGAATGTTGAAGAACTAAGCATGATCCTGGCCGTCGCGGCCAAAACGCCGGATCGCTTCATCACCGTGGGATTCAACCGCCGCTTCAGCCCGCATACCATTAAAATGGCCCAGCTCCTGACCGGCCGAAGCGAGCCGCTGAGCATGAATTTTACGGCCAATGCGGGTATGATCCCGCCCGAGCACTGGGTGCATGATCCGGCCCGCGGTGGCGGACGGATTATCGGTGAGGCCTGCCATTATATCGATCTGCTGGCCTGTTTGGCCCGCAGTCCGATCAAGACCGTCGCGGCCACGATGATGGGCGGTCCGGTAGCGATCCATGAGGACAAAATGTCCATCGTACTGGGGTTTGAGGACGGTTCGGTGGGCACGGTCAATTATTTCGGGAACGGCTCGAAAAGCTATCCCAAGGAATTGATGGAGGTATTCAGCGAGGGCCGGGTGCTGCGTCTGGAAAATTTCCGCAAAACGATCGGCTACGAATTCAAGGGTTTTCGCCGATTTAAGACCATGAGCATGGACAAAGGTCACGACGCGGAATTCGCTGCCTTGGTTGAGCGAGTCGCCGGCGGGGGCAAGGCCTTGATTCCCTTGGACGAACTGGTCAACGTCACCCTGGCCAGTTTCGCGGCGGTTACCTCCGCCAGGGAAAATCGTACGATCGTTATCGCGGAAGAATACGCCGAATTATTCGGCGGCGGACCTTCAACGACGATATGAATCGATTACAAAAGGCGTGGTATATTCTCCGCTACCTTGGTCCGCGCATCATCTGGATGCGCTCGAGGCTTGCCGGGAGCAAGGTGCTGGGCCGCTCCCGCAAAACCTTCGCCCCGCGCCCTTGGGAACGCATCAACCTGCAGGACATCACGCAACCGGGCACTCCCGCCTCGGCCGAGAATTATGCCCGCCACAAAAAAGAACGGCCTCCGACTTTTTTGTTTCCGTTCGGCGCGCCTCCGCCGGTCCCGGATTCCATCCGCCAAGGGCCCGTGGAGCGTCAACCGGCACTGGCCGAACGTTTGCGTCTCCTCGCCCTCGACCGTTGCGTGTATTTTTTTCGTCAGATCCCCGACGAAAAGATTGATTGGTACGCCAATCCGATCGACAACAAACACGGCGACCCAAGGAAATGCTGGACGGAAGTGCCATTTTTCCAACCGGAACAAGGGGACATACGCACCCTGTGGGAACCGGCCCGGGCGGCCTGGGCCATTGATTTCGCTCGGGCCCGTGGGTACGGCTTAAAATTCGACGGTGAGCTGTTCTGGCGATGGGTGGACTCCTGGATGGATTCGTGCCCGCCTTTCATGGGCGTGCAGTGGGTCTGTGGGCAAGAGGCGGCCGTGCGGCTGATCGCCATTGCCCTGGGATTCTGGAGCTTGGCGGACGATCCGGCCACGACCCCTGAGCGCTGGTTGCAGTTCGCTCGTCTGGCCTGGGCCACTGGTTACCGGATCGCCCATCACATCAACTACGCCATCTCCCAAAAGAACAACCATGCGATTTCCGAAGCCGTTGGATTACTCCTGGTCAGCCATTTGTTCCCCGAATTTCGCGAATCGCCACGATGGCACGCGCTGGGCCGACGGGTGTTGGCCCACGAAATCCGCCGACAAATTTACGCCGACGGCAGCTATATCCAACATTCGATGAACTATCACCGGGTCATGCTTCAAGGCGCGATCCTGGGCCTGCGCCTGGTGGAACTGGCCGACGCCCCCTTTGAGCGTGATATCTATGACCGTCTCCGGCGGGCGGGGGAATTCCTTTTTCAAATGATGGATCCGGCAACCGGCCGACTGCCGCAGTATGGACACAACGATGGGGCCTGGATACTTCCGCTGGACGAATGCGATTTCAACGACTACCGCCCGGTGATCCAGGCAACCCACTATCTCTGCACCCACAAAAGACTCCTGCCGGCGGGGGCATGGGACGAGGATCTGCTCTGGCTGTTCGGCGTGGAAGCTTTGCAGGCCGAAGCGGTCCCGCCGCGCCAGCCGGTTTCCACCGCCTTCGAAGCCGGGGGCTATTACACCCTTCGCGGGGATAACACCTGGGCGATGATCCGCTGTCACACCTACCGCGACCGGCCCGGCCATTGCGACCCCCTCCACCTTGACCTCTGGTGGCGCGGCCAGAACATCTTCCTTGACTGCGGAACCTTTCAGTATTACGTCCCCGGCCGTCCTGATCTGGAATACTATTTCAAATCCATTGCCGCCCATAACTGCATCGAGATCGACGGGCAAAATCCGCTGGAGCTGGTTTCCCGATTCCTGTGGCTACCCTGGCCCCGGGCGAGGAAAACAGCCTTTACGACGGAGATTCGTTCGACAAAGTTTTTTAGTGGTGAACATTACGACTACGGTCGTCGGCCATGGAACGTAAAACATGCACGCAATGTGTGGCTGCTGGCCAAGGACAAGTGGCTTATCGAGGATCGCCTGTCCGGTGAAGACGAACACGATCTTATCTTGCGCTGGCATCTGGCGGATGTACCCTATGAGGTCAATCCCGCCGGTGCCTCTCTGCGCCTGCACACTCCCGCCGGTGATGCATGCGTCAAACTGATCTGCCGGACCGGCATCATTCAACGGTTTGAAGTCATTCGCGGACGGGACGAGCCGGGGCGGGTTCAGGGCTTCGCCTCGCCCTATTATGCCGAAAAACGGCCCATCCCCGTGCTGGAGGTAAGCCTGAAGGCCGCCCTTCCGCAAACGCTGATGACCGTCGTAACCCCGGAGGAACCGGCGGAAGTGAAATGCCCGGATGATTCCCCATTCGATTGGGTCCTCGTCTGGCGGAATCAGGAACTTTTAAATATTGGCAAGCCACCCTAATAAACCCGATAATGTGTGGATTAATCTCTACTGATGTTACGCAGCTCTGTACAATCCGTAAGCGCTCCAAGATTGCAACCCGCATGGATCATGGTTTTCCTGGCGGCGTTGATGCTCTATACCTCCACCGCCAACCGCGGCGTTCAGTGGCAGGATTCGGGCTGGCAGCAGTGGCGGATCGTGACCGGCCAGTGGGAACATCCTCTGGGCCTCGCCTTGGTTCATCCGCTGCAATATGGGCTCGGGCGGGCAGCGATTCGACTGACCTTTTTGGAGCCGGCCTTTGCCATCACCTTGCTCAGTAGTCTGGCCGCGGCCGTGGCTATCGCCAATCTGGTCGGCACCCTGGTGATTCTGACGCGACGCCTGGGCCCCGCGCTGGTCGCCGGGGCGGCCCTGATGCTGGCGCATACCTTCTGGCAACACGCCACCCACACGGAATCCTACGCTATCGTAGCCGCCTTGCTGTCGGCTGAGTGGCTCTGCCTGGCCAGGTATGCCACCACCTCCAAAGGTCGTTACCTGCTGGGGCTGGCTTTTTTCAATGGCCTAGGGCTGACCAACCATCTATTGGCGGGTTTGGCAACCCCCGTGGATATGGTCGTTATCATTGGGGCCATCCGACAAAAGCACCTCTCTGTTCGCGAGGGTATAATCGCCTGCGGACTCTGGCTGCTTGCCTCGGCTCCTTACACCATCCTTATACTTTATACGCTGATTCAGACTCATGACTTGAGCGGAACGATTCATTCTGCCCTCTTTGGTAAATACGCCAAACAAGTGCTGAACACCTCATTCGATATCCGCAAACTGGCTATGACCATCGGTTTTGCGCTGTATAATTTTCCCGGCCTGACTATTCTGTTGGCGACCTATGCTTTAATCGCCCGCTTGACTGTACCGAGCGCCTTTACCCGCGCGACCAAAGGGCAACTTCTGATCTATCTGGTTTTCGTGATCCGCTACAGCATCAGCGACCAGTACACATTCTTTTTTCCGGTTTACATGCTGCTGGCCTTGCTGGCGGGTTTGGGATTGGATCGGATGATAACCTTATGGACACCTACCCGCCGCCGCGTGCTGATTGCCCTAGCCGGGGTCACTGCATTGTGGACACCGCTGGTCTACCTGACCACCTGTCATGTACTCGAATCCCGCGGGGCCTTGAAAGTCTTGGTCGGCAACAAGCCTTATCGCAACGGCTACCGGGCTTTTCTCATTCCTTGGGGTGTCGGCCAGACCTATGCCGCTGACCTCAACCACCAAGTCGCCCGACTCGCCGGCGAGGACGGGCTCGTTCTGGTCGCTGACAACATGGTTCGCTTCGGTTTGCTGTATGGGCAAGCGATTGGCCGGTTCGGCCAGGGCGTTGCTATTGAATTGATTCAGGAGAAGGAGGATAAAATCCGGATCGACGAACTCCACGAACGCATGTTGGACTGTCTTGCCCACAATCGCCCGGTGATACTGGTGCCCCAGGACCGCGATCACCCATACGCCCCCGGCCTTCAGGGCCGATGGTCGCGCCGGAAAGATCTTTACGTTTTGGCCGAATTGGCCTCCGGCAAGTCTGCTACGAATACGCGAATCGGACCGGAGTGATAGGGCCGCGTGCCCAGAAACTTAAACCCTCGCTTCTGATAGAAAATCGTGGCTTGTTCGTTGTCTCCGCTGGTGTATACACGGACTCGATCACAACCCAACTGGCGTAGTCGTTGAAAGGCCGCCGCCACCAATTCAGACCCGATATGCCGGCCCTGGGCTTCGGGGGATACGCCGATGGAGATGAGTTCCGCCTCGGGCAAGTGCCAGTCCGCGTAATCTCCACTCATAAATGTTTTCGGCCGACGAACGGAGGTCCATATACTGCGTAACACCGATGGGCGCAGCAACTTGCCCATCGCCGACCAGAGTAAAGGAAAAAAACGCCTCATCAACACGTGACGGTACATCTTGGAGGTGTTGTTGGCACAGCAGATAAAACCCAAGGGGGCGCCTTGGGGATCCTCGTAAACCAGTACGAAACTATAAGGGGTTTGAGCCATTCCCAGATATAATTGTTCGCAGAAACGTTGGCCAAGCCAGGCGGTCAATCCCGTTCGTATACTAATACGATGCAGTTGGGCCACGAGGGGGGCATGCATACGTTTCATGGACACAATTGGCATCCGGCTAACCTCAAAGACGGGGACAATCATTGCTCCCGCCTCTGGTGAAATACGCTTTCCAGCGTTTCGACAAACTTCTCTCCCAGGTAATCTCGTGAAAACTTCGCTTCCGCCAATTGTCGCCCTCGATATCCCATTTCCCGACATTCGTCACGATGGTCGCGCATCCATAGCACGGCGTCGGCAAAGGCCCGCGGATCGGCGGGGGGGACCACCCGCCCGCATTGGTTTTCTCCAATCATTTCCGCCAGCCAGCCGGGATAATTGTTCAGCACCGGCAGGCCGCAGGCGATGTAATCGAAAAACTTGTTCGGCGACGTTCCGTAATAAAACGCCGGCAGATTAAGGAGAATCATCAGGCCTACGTCCATACGCGGCAATACACGGGCCAGCTCCTCCTTGGGGATCGGGTCCACCCAACTGATCATCGTATCGGTTTTTTCCCGGCGGCCGCGCTCCATCAAACGCGGCTTTTCGCTGCCTGTACCGATAAACACGAAACGAATCCCCGTTTCACCGCGCCCTTTCAACTCGGCCGCCGCGTCGAGCACGGCGTCCAGTCCGTTGGCCCGGCCGTGCGCGCCGGTAAACACCAGGCGAAACTCACCCGGCAACCCGAAGCGCTCGTCCAGTTCCTTGTCGGCGCATGGCCGAAATAAATCCAAATCGCTGCAATTCGGGATCACCACCACCCGATCCGTCGGATACCCCGTGCGACAGATTCCCTCCTTGATCCCGGGAGCGAGGGCGATAACCGCGGCGGCCGCCCGATACGTCGTACGTTCCAGCCGCCGCATATACCAGATGACAAACGGGTTGCGGATTCCCATGGCGATCGGAATTTCCGGCCACAAATCGCGAACTTCAAAAACGAAAGGCACACCCAAACGGGCCGCTCCCTTGCGCCCGGGAATCCCCACGGTCAGCGGCGTCGAGGTGGCGAACACCAGATCAGCGTCCAGTTGGCCGACGATTTTCGTGGCCGTCCGGGCAAAACGACCAAACGCCAGGGCCCGGCGGGGGAGGCTCATTTTGTTTGCATAGGGCTCAGCTACCCGGATAACCCGGATGCCATCCACCTCGGAATCCGTGATCCGCTGGCTGGCCTCGATCGAACTGTCTCCGATATCGTATTTCCCGCAGATCATGGTGACCCGATGCCCCGCGCGGAGCAACCGCTGGGCCATCTCGTACGAGCGCGTGCCCGTCGCCCCTTTTTTCGTCGAAAAATGCTGATGAATATAAGCTACATGCATATTTATCGAATACACCACCCGAATTGGGGGGTATCATCTTAACAACAAGCTATTTATCGTTACCGAATATACTCAGCATAACATCCCTCGCCAACTTCAACAATAATTCTTGACTGAATAGCTGCCCCCAACGGCACCGATACCCTCTTTTTTGCGCAGGAAACGATCCTCATCCTCGGCACCCAAACACAAGTCAACCCCGGATACTTCCGATAAATGACGAAGTATGGAAGTCTATGAACGGTGCCAAACCGAGCGGCTCAACGCCATGACCGTGGACCTGGAGGACTGGGCCCAGGCGGTGCTGGACCCGCGTTTGCCGGTCACCGGGCGGGTGGTGGATAATGTCTATCGCCTGCTGGATTTTCTCGACGCCCATCAGGTGCGGGCCACCTTCTTTGCTCTGGGCAGGGTTTGCGAGCAGTTCCCGGACCTGTTGCCCGCAGTGGCCGCCGCCGGCCACGAAATCGGCTCCCACGGTTACGGCCACGAGCTGATCTACAACCTGACCCCCAAACAATTTGAAGAGGACATCCGCCGGTCAACGGCACTCATCGAAAGCCAGACTGGTCGCCGCCCCATCGGCTACCGAGCCCCCGCCTTCTCCATCACCAACCGATCGCGCTGGGCCGGCCCCATGCTCGCCCGCAACGGCTACCTGTACAGCTCCAGCATCTTTCCGGTCCGCAAGCGACGTTATGGCATCCCCGAAGCTCCGCGTTTTCCCCATCGCTGGTCTGATTGCGACCTGTGGGAATTTCCACTCACAACGGTCCGACTGGCCGGCCGCAATGTCCCGCTTTGCGGAGGCGGATACACGCGCCTGCTTCCTGCAGCGTTTATCGCCGCCGGCATTCGCCATCTCAACCGTCAAGGCCGGCCGGCCATTCTCTATCTGCACCCCTACGAACTCGCTCCCGGCGAAGTGGACTGGTTCCGAAAACAGGGCTTCGCCATGTCCGCCAAGCGCCGCTTCATGCAATCGCTCTGGCGTTCGCGCGTCCCGGCACGGCTGGCCCGCCTCTTCGCGGAGTTCCGTTTTACGCCCGCGGGCGAAGTACTACCTCTGCTACCACTGGTCGAAGATTCATGGCACGCTCTGGAACCCGCTTCCGACCTCGGTCTGATACACGCTTGAAAAATCGCACGTCGATCCTTAATCTGCCGGTATCCGAGAAGTCATACAATCGTTAAAGGATGAGCCAAGTCATGAATATCGTCGTTCTTGCACCTCGGGAGTCCCTTTTTCTGCCTTCCTTTTTTCCACCATTTCTGAAAAAACGAGGCCGTGACGTCCGGGCTATCTTCATGACTCCTCTGCATTATGGTAAGGAAACCTCTCTGGATTCGCTTTGGCGATTCCAGACGGCGTTTGGTTGGTGGAACCTTGGCAGAATCGCCTGGCGAATAATCACCGCTAAAATTCTGGATCGGCTCGGGATTGGTCCTGCACGTGGCCGATATTATTCAATCCCCTCCATCGCCAAGGCCCATGGTATTCCCTGCCAACCCATCGCCGATGTCAATACGGAAGATTTTTTACAGCGTTTACGTGATCTTCAGACTGATTTGATTGTGTCCATTTACTGTACGCAATTATTCGGCTCGAAACTGATTGAACTGCCTCGGAAAGGATGTTTGAACATCCACGGGGCTCCGCTGCCCCGCTATCGCGGAATCGCCCCTGCTTTCTGGATGATGACGCATGGTGAACCGAAAGCCGCCGAAACCGTTTTTCTGGTAAACCAGTTTATTGACGCCGGGGATATCGTCGAGGTCGAACATTTCGATATTCAGCCATACGAGTCGCTCTATACCTTCATTCTGCGCAGCAAGCGGATCGCTGGTGAATGCCTGCTGCGGGCGATTGACAAGGTGGAAAATGGAACCGCTCAACCTGTTCCGCTGAATAAAGAGGAAGGCAGCTATTTCAGCTTCCCGACCCGGGAAGCGTACCACCGCTTCCGCCAGCGCGGGCGTCGGCTCTGGTAGCTGCTGAAAAACCTCTTATTCGCAACAGCGGGGCAAGATTCACAAAGCTTACAAACCGTGTGCCGTCTCATTCCGCCGGAGTTACCAGGATCGCGTCCAACCAGTCGGCCACCGGGAATAACGTATCCGCGACGTCCACGGCGGTTGCTTTCACATAACTCAAGCCGCCCTGCACGATGTTGTAACGAATATCCTCCGCACAACTGCTGCCAAGGGACATGCTGCCAAGCAGCAACAAAGCCAAGACCTTGGCCGCGCGGATCAGGCCGCTTTTCTTGCTCATCTTTGATCTCTCCACGAACAAGCACCATCCCTAGAAAATAATCTGAATACGCACGCCGCCCACGAGGGCATCGCGGCCGGCTTTTGTCCCGCCCGGATTGACCACCACCTGAAAGTCGGGGGAAACAATCAACCAAGGGGTCACATAATACTTGTAAAACCACTCGTAGACGGTTTCGCGATCGGCATCGTGGTTTTTCTCGCGGCGGTATTGTTTGGAATAGATGGCCTGGGCCACCCCGAAGGCGAAAACGTCCTTATCCCGTTTCGGCAGAAGCCCCGTATAGGACAAACCCGTCGCCCAGTAATCGCTGACCTTGTTGATATCGCCGTGCGCACATCCGTAACGCCCATACCAGCCCAGGCCCTGCGTATCCTTGGGACCGTCGTTTTCCTTCCAGATCAGTTGGTCCGCACCCAGATAAAAACCGACATCGTCCCCGCGATACTCCGGCTTACGGTGTCCGTTCATCGTATCCTTGAAAATCTCGCGAAACTCGGGGTTGTACCACCAGCCGACCCGCAAATCCCCCGGCATGGGGCCTTTCGCCGAAGGCCACTTGGGAGTTACGCCCATTTCCCAAACACCGGTGTACCAGGCTTCCTCGTGAAACGCGGTGTCGAATTGCGTATGGAATTTCTTGGCCTGCGTATCGATCGCCGCCGCCTGAAAATAAAACCAGTCCACCGGTTTGATCTTGAGAAAAGCCCCCATCCCCGTACCCAGCGGGACCGTCGCGTTGTAAATGGATAACTTGTTCAGAAAATCCTTGTCCTCATGGCAAGCATAAGGACTGACGTCGAACAAGTCTTTGTTCAGTTCGAGTACCCCGAGCCGCAACTCGATCTTATCGTCCGCGAATGTTTTCCAGAACCACCATTTGTTCACGTAAATCGCCCGGTCTTCACAAGCGTCCGCATTAACGTTGGCATATTTGGATGCCCCCACTTTGTCCGGATTGATCCCGTCTGAATATCCGCCCTTGGCTTTGAAATAAAAACCCGCATCGGGCATTAGGCCGATCTTCTCGAAGTCCAGGCGGAGAATCCAATCGTACGAACCGGAAAAACGGTGTCCGTGATGCGTTTGCAGACCACCGCGGAAGTTCTGTTGATACTGTTGTTGGTAGTAAAGTTCCCACTGGATGCCGATCTTTTCCAGCTCCGTACGCAAACCACCCCAGTCACCGGTCATTTGCTTACTGGTCCACGGATCGTAAACTTTGCGCGCGGGTTGGTCGGGTTGACTGGTCACAGGGGCGTCGGCCGGCGCGCTTTGGGCTATCGTTAACCGTATGCCCACAAGAATAAAACAAACCACAAATGATAAAACATGACACCATCGCACCATGCCGCATCTCCATTAATCAACGGCTAAGGAATTATTAATGAGAGTAATTTGTTAGCCCAGGGTTAAGAATGTGTTAAGCCTGTTTTTGTATTGTGTTAAAATTGCAATCGCTGTCGACAAATCAAAGAGACCTTGAGAGCGTGTTTGGACATCTTTAATCCATCTTTCGATGGCGTATAATCTGGCCTGTGGATAAAAAAATTACATCCTCGGCAATATTTGTGACGTGATCGGCAATGCGCTCAAGATTTTTGGCCACCGAAAGGATGTCCAGATGGGTGGCCATTTGTTCCGGAGCCTCGGCCGCTTGATTCACCATTTTGCGAATGAAATCGCCATAAAAGGCGTCGACGATCTCGTCCTCCCCGCGTACCTCCCTAGCCGCCTCCACGTCGCTCATTGCATAAGCCTGGACGACCCGCCGAAGCATCCGCTGGATCACCGGACAGATGTTGCGGATATCCTCATCGGTCTCGGCAACCAGCGCGGGATCCAGGTGCATCACCCGCTCGGCGATGTTCACCGCGCAATCGGCGATACGCTCCAGATCGTTATTGACCTTCAGCACCGTACATAAAAAGCGGATATCCGAACCCATCGGCTGAAACAGGGTGATCAGCCGGATCACCTCCGCCTCGACCTCTACTTCCTCCCGGTCAATGTCCTCGTCGCGATCGATCACCCGCCGGGCCAGACCGTGGTCCACGCGGGCAAAGGCCTCGAAGGCTTCGGACAATACATCCTCCACCGCGCTGGCCATCCGTAGCGAACGGCGTTTCAGAACATCCAGCATGTGCAAAAATTGTGTGGACATAAGCGTTATCCAAATCGTCCCGTAATATACTCCTGAGTCAATTGATGCTGCGGATTAGTGAAAAGGCGATCGGTCGGCGCCGCCTCGATCATCTCGCCCATATACATGAAGGCGGTCAGATTGGAGACCCGGGCGGCCTGCTGCATGTTGTGGGTCACAATCGCGATGGTGTAGCGCCCGCGTAGCTCGGCGATCAGGCTTTCGATGCGGTCCGTGGCGATGGGATCCAAAGCGCTGGTCGGCTCGTCCATCAATAACAATTCCGGCTCGACGGCCAAGGCCCGGGCGATGCACAAGCGCTGCTGCTGCCCGCCCGATAAGCCCAGAGCGTTTTCGTGCAACCGGTCCTTGACCTCCTCCCACAAGGCCGCCTGTCGGCAACTCCGCTCGACGATCTCGGCCAGTTGATATCGACGACGCACCCCGTGAATCCGCGGCCCGTAAGCCACGTTGTCGAACACCGTTTTTGGAAACGGGTTCGGCTTCTGGAAAACCATGCCCACCTTTCGCCGCAGAGCGGTCACGTCGATTTGCGGACCATAGATATCCACGCCATCCAAGGCCAGCAGGCCCGTCGTGTGACAGCCGGGGATCAGGTCGTTCATCCGGTTGATCGCCCGCAACAACGTGCTTTTACCGCACCCGCTCGGTCCGATGATGGCCGTCACCTGGCCAACGGGAATATCCAGCGTCACCTTTTTGACCGCCACGTTACAATGATAAAAAACGGATAAAACCACCGCCCGAACGTGGGCTTTCCACGCCGTCGTGGAAGGCGGCGGATCGGTCGGCTTGCGCTGCTGGATGGTAAAATTCCCGGTCATCACCGTCATTTTCACCCTCGCAATTTCCTGGATATCCGCGCCCGTAAAATAATCGCCGTCGAATTCAACAGCAGAACCAGCAACACCAGAGTAAACACCATTCCGTATTGAACATGGCGGATTTCGTCAACCGCTTGATGTTCGGTACACAGGGTATACACGCTCCAGGGCAGGGCATGCGTGGGTTCGGACAACCCTGTCCAGATCCCCAGGGGCCGGGCCATGCTGACCGCGGCGGTGAAAATGATCGGGGCCGTCTCGCCGGCCGCCCGCCCCATGCTGATCACCACGCCGGTCAACACGCCCGGTAAGGCCGCCGGTAATATCACCCGAACGATCGTCCGCCATTGGCCCGCACCCAGACTGAGCGAGGCCTCCTTATACGTATGCGGGACCGCCCGGATCGCCTCCTCGGCCGAGCGGATCACCAGCGGCAGGATCAACAAAGCCAGTGTCAATGCCCCGGCCAGCACGCTGCGGCCTTCTGATACGTGCAGCGTATTGATGAAAAACGCCAGGCCGAACAGGCCGAAAACAATGCTGGGCACGCCGGCCAGGGTATTGATGCACGTGCGCACCAGGCTGACGACTCGGTTGCCCTCGCGCGCATACTCCACCAGATAGATGGCCGAGATGATCCCCATCGGCACCGCGAAAAGAATCGTCCAGAAGGTCAGATAAAACGTACCGAGAATGTCCGGCCAGATACCCCCGAAGAAATAGTCCGCCGTGGCCGTGTTCGTGAAAAACCGCCAATAGAAGGTACGTCGCGGACGCAGCATCTGTTCCAGATTGGCCGACAACAGTGTAAACAACGGCTCGAGCGAAGTGCCCGCGAATTCCTTCGCCCGGGGGGTCAACACCTTTTGACCCATCCGCGTGGGATCGGAATAGTCGTAGGTTTCCGTATAGAGCACCCGCTGAAGCTTGACCTGAGCGCGATCCCAGCGGGTCTGGCCGTAACGCTCGCGGGGCAGGACGGGAGTTTCGCCCGGAAACGGACCGAGCAAGTCGCGCAGGCCGGCCTTCACCTCCTCCAGTCCGTCAGCATATTTCCGCCGGGCGGCCAAGTCGTCGGCCAGTTCCTGCTCAAACTTCGCCACCAGATCGTACACCGGACGGCGGGCTTCAACGGCCGCTGCGTATTCCGCGGAGACCTCCTCGCTATGGCCATGCCCGAACAAATCCAATTGCACCCGGCGATGCTCGACGGTGCCGCGGAAAATAACCGCGCCAACCCCGCGATACACGATGGGGGCCAGTATAATCACCAGCGCGGCGGCCACCAACACGATGGAAAAAACACTCAGGCCGGTGAATGAGCGATCCAGCAACTTACGGGAGGTCAGTTGCATGTCAACGCCCCCCTCTGATCCGGACGGCCCGGTTCACCACTCTCTCGCTCAGCCAACTGAATACGAATGACACGGTCAACAGGATCAAGGCCATCGCGAACAAAACGTGATAACGTTCCGAGCCGGTCACGTGGTCGGCCTCGCCCATATCGCCGGCGATGGTGGCGGTCAGCGTCCTCACCGGTTGCAACAGGTTGTACCATGGGCGAGGGATAAGGGCCGCATTGCCCGAGGCCATCCAGACGACCATCGTTTCGCCGAAGGCCCGCATCACTCCGAGAATGACGGCCGCGCAAATTCCGCTGCTGGCCGCCGGCATCACCACCCGCAATAACGTCTCTGCCCGGGTCGATCCGAGAGCATAAGCTCCTTCCCGCAGTTCGCGGCCGACGGCCTGCAAAGCATCCTCCGAAACGCTGATCACCGTGGGCAAGGCCATGATTCCCAGGATGATCGAAACGTTCAGGGCATTGGTTCCACTGGAAATCTCCAGGCCCTTAAAGAAGCTGCCCGCCAACCATAACCCCCAGAACGCCAGGGCACCACCAACGACCATCAACGCTCCACGGCCAATCCACCGCGCTTTTCCCGACAGCTTGCTCGTCAGCAGATCGCTGAAAATAAACACCGTCAGGATGGCCACCGGTGTCCCGATCAGCCACGAGGCCACGGACAATAGCTCGCCCCCATTGTTCTGCAATTGCGGGGCGAAAACCACCAGGGCAAAAAAACCAAACGCCACCGATGGAATCGCCGCCAGTATTTCAATGACCGGCTTAACCAATTGACGCATGAAAAAGGGGAGAATATCGCTCAAGCAGACCGAGGCACACACCCCGAAAGGTACCGCGACCAGCACCGCCCCGGCCGTCACCACTATACTGCCTACGAAGATCGGCAAAGCTCCGAACGATCCCGGAGTGGCCGAGGGATACCACTGCGTCCCCGTGAAAAATTCCCGAAAGCCCCGCAATTGGAAAAACGGAAGCGCGTCCCGAATGATGAAATAAAAGATGAACAGGACGGACAGGACCGAACTCAAGGTGATCAACAGGAGCAAGCCATGCCCCAGCAGGGCGGCCAGCCGGTTAAGCCGTTTGGCCCGCCGGCTGAACAGCAACTCATAACGTCGCCCTATCAAAGGCCGAGCGTTCATGGCCTGAGCCGGCTCCATCGCATACTCCCGAACCCCGTTTCCCGTTGCGTTCCGATCAATAATCCGTCACCGGCACGAAACCGATGGCCTCGATGATCTCCTGCCCCTTGCGCGTCAAATACAGATTAACGAACGCGTGCAAATGGGTACCCATGGTCGGACAACCGTTGGTAAATAAAAATAACGGCCGGGCGATCGGGTACTGACCCGAGACAATCGTCTGGCGGGTGGGCGCAATATCGTTGATTTCCAGTGCTTTAACCGTACGGTCGGTGAAACCCAAACCCAGAAAGCCGATGGCCGTCGGCGTGCTCTGGACGCGCTGGCGCATCGCTCCGTTGCTCCCGACGTATTCCACGTTTTGAGCCATTCGCTGTTTCTGTAAGGCCAGTTCCTCAAAACATTCATAGGTTCCGCTGTTGGTATCCCGACTGATCACGATAATGGCCTTGTCCGGCCCGCCCACTTGCTTCCAGTTGGTGATCTTGCCCGTATAAATGTCCCGCACCTGCTCGGTCTTCAGCCCCTTGACCGGATTGGCCGGATGAACCACCACCGCGATCCCGTCAACGGCGATGGCATGGGCCACCGGATACACACCTTTGTCGACGGCGGCCTTGAACTCGTTGTCCTTCATGAATCGCGACATGCTGGCCACTTCGCACATGCCGTTGATCAGGCTTTTCGCCCCGTTTCCACTACCCGATTCACTCACCGTGATGTTCGCGCTCGGGTTGTTCTTCATGTAGTAAGCGGCGAATTCCTTGACGATCGGCCCCACCGTGGTCGAGCCGTCCACGCGAATCGTGGCTTTCTCCTTCGTCGCTTGACTTTCCTCGCCGAAAACAAAGCCCGCCAGCAGCCCCGCCGCGCCAATCATCACCAACCCGACAAGACAAGCCTGGTTACGTGTCATCATTTGCTCCTTCCAAGATCAAACAAACGAAATCTATCCATGCCGATAAGGTGGGTACGCTCCAGCGCTCAAGTCTTCAGACCTTCAGCACTGTCACAAATCTTTCAGGCAATACGATTTTGTGTGCGGCCTGTTACTGGCGCATGAAGTTTATGTTAAGATTGCGCTAAGACTACCCGCAACCCGCCACGAAACCGGTTGGTCGCGGAAACAATGGCGGTTGCTAGAAATCCTCGCAGATATCGACACATAGATCCTGGCAGAATTCGTCATCCTCGTCGCAATCGGCCAGACAATTGGGCAAACAATCGTCATCCTCCGACGGTTCATCGTCATCGGTCCCGTCGATCATGGCCTGCAATTGGGTGATCGCCTCCTCGACGACGTAATCGTGCTCGTCATCAAAGCTTTCTCCCGGATCAATGGCCACATCGGGAGCAATGCCGTTGTCCTCGATCCCCTGTCCCACTGCGCCGGTTTCATCGGCCGCATAGGCGATCCAGGTGGAGATCATGTACTTGACTCCATTCGACAGGGGGCCGAACTCCTGGGGGTTACCGGATGCCCCACGGGTCGTGTCGCCGACCAACTTCGCGCCGGCCGCCCGTAGCATCAGGGTAAACCACTCCGCCGAACTCATGCACCGCTGGCCGATCAGCCCGACGATCGGCCCGTTGAAACGTGTGCCCGTGCTCGGGGTCAGAATCTTTTCCACCATATCGTCAAAGTCGTCATGGCCGGGACCGTTGCGCGTCTCCACGTAACCATAGGTCACGGCCGCATCGACCAGTCGCGACATGATCATCGTCGCGTTGTTCTCGTTACCCCCGCTGTTGGGGCGGATATCGATGATCATGCCCGCCGCATCCGCATAGGTCTGAAAAATGTTATCAATATCGTCTTCCGTAATATCATTCCATGCCCCCGTTTCCAACGTGTCCACGCGAAGATAGGCGATATTGTTCTCGAACCAGGCGTGCCAGATGACGTTATCGCCGAGGGTCTGATAGCCCTCGAGGGTGTAGCGGTTGCGCGGTGTACTGGTGTAATTGATTTGCACCTCTTCCGTCTCGGTTCCTTCCCAGGTTCCATCGGCGCGCTGGACGGCCACGTGCCAGTCGCTCAACTCGCTCAGCATCACAAGAAGCTGATCGACAAACTCATCTGCGCTCAGATTCCCCGCGAAGTTCGGTCGATAGGTCGTTTTGAGCTGGTCCCAGTCGATGCCCTTGTAGGTGAAGTACGAGTAATTCCCGTCGAAATCGTCCCAGACCTGATCGAACAATGCTTGCGCGCCCGTCGTGGTCTGGCCGTCGTCTCCACCATCATCGGGCGGAGGACATCCCTGCCCCATTAAAATCATCGCCAGCAAAGACACAGCTACCATCGCCACATGTTGTCGAGACATGATTGTTCTCCTCAATCCATTTATGACATGGTCCGGCCCCGCGCGGGGCCCATGCGGCCAGTGCGTATCATCCGGCCAAGACATAAAAAATGCAATCATTTTCTGGATGGCGAAACGATTTTAACGGACTACAATGACAGACAGAAACGGCTAAGAAACAAACCGAGGGTAATTCGCAGTCAACACTCAGGGAGAACCGCGATGCTGAGAAACATACTCATTACCGTTATCCTTGCCGGCACTATGACCGGCTGTTCGGCCACACCCTCCGTCGAACGAACCGCCATGGAACGGACGCCATCGGTTCGGACCTCCATGTTGGTTTCCACGGATTGGCTGGCCGCCCATTTGAACGATCCGAATCTGGTCATTCTCCACGTGGCTAAAAACCGTCAAGGGTACGATCAGGGACATATTCAAGGTGCTCGTTTCGTGGCTTGGTCGGATCTGGCCCAACCCCGCGACGGCGTTGAAAACGAACTACCCCCGCTGGCCGATCTGGTTCAACTGGTACGGCGACTGGGTATCCATAACGACAGTCGCGTCGTCGTCTATGACGAGGAACTGGGCGTTTCGGCCGCCCGGGCGTATGTCACCCTGGACTACCTCGGCATGGGCGATCAAACCGCGCTGTTGGACGGTCAATTAACCACCTGGAAAACCCAGGGTCGCCCTCTGTCAACGTGCCCGCCCACTGTGCCGGCTTCCGATTTCGTGCCCCGTGCTCGCCCCGAGGTGATCATCCACCTTCAACAGGTCCGCGACCTGGTACAGGCGAAAATGGATGGGGTGGACGTACATGCCGCCATCATCGATGCCCGGTCACCCGCGAATTATTGCGGCACCGACCCCGGCGAGGGTATTACCCGCGGCGGCCACATTCCCGGCGCGGTCAATGTCTTCTCCAACGACACGCTGCTCGATACGAATCAGCCGATCCTGCGTCCCGCCGATCAGCTCCGCGCCCTCTATGCCCCGGCCAACCTGAAACCCGTCGATCAGGCCGTCACCTACTGCCGCACCGGCGGGCAGGGCTCGCTCTCCTATTTCGTGCTCAAATATCTCGGCTACGACGTGCGTCTCTACGACGGATCCTTTAGCGAATGGAGCCAGGCCGCGGATACTCCGGTGAGCCAACAGCCATAATCCCTGCGTCATCGCCGAGTAACTTCGGCCGGTCCCGACACGCCGGCCCATCAGTCCCTGTCGCGCATTTTTTCGATGATCAGCGCGCCATCCAGACTTCCATTATGCCGCCGAATGTATATGATGTCCCTGAAATATCAATTATCGGGGTGACATACCTGCTTTTTCAGGAGTATGCGGGCATGGTACGGCCAAAGTCCATCGTTTCGATCCTTCTATTCGTTCTCGCGGGGACGCTCAGGGCGGAATCGGCATCAACCAGCCAACCGGCCCAAGCGGTTTATGGCTTTGATTTCCGGGAAATCATCAAGCAGGCCACAAACCAGGTATTCCCAGCGGTGGTCTTCATCAAGTGCGTGCGGGAAACGCACGAGTCGGGCAAAAAATCCTCCGAGGAGGTCGCCGGCAGCGGGGTGCTGATTACACCGGGCGGCCGGGTCTTGACCAACTGGCACGTGGTGGACAAGGCCGTGGAAGTGCGCTGCCTTCTGCGCGACGGGGAGGCTTACGAGGCGAAAATCATCGGCACGGATAAGGATACGGACCTGGCTTTGCTGGATTTACAGCGTCCCAAGGATGCGCTACCTCTCCCCTTCGCCAAACTGGGCGATTCCTCCCACCTGAAGGAAGGTGACTTCGTGATGGCCATGGGCGCACCCTGGGGGTTGAGTCGGTCGGTTTCGATCGGCATCATCTCCTGCACGGAGCGTTTTCTGCCCGAAAGCGGCGAGTACAGTCTATGGTTGCAAACCGATGCTTCCATCAGCCCGGGGAACTCCGGCGGACCACTGGTCAACAGCGAGGGTGAAGTAGTGGGCATCAACAGCCTAGGCGTTCTTTGGGGCGGCGATATGGGCTTTTCCATTCCGTCGAACACCGTAAAAATTGTCATCCAGCAACTGGAGGAGTTCGGCCGCATGAATTGGAGCTGGACGGGTCTGCAATTACAGCCGCTCAAGGACTTCAAGCGCAACATGTATTTTGAGGGCAACGAGGGCGTGATCGTGGCCGAGACCGACCCCGATAGCCCCGCCCGCAAGGCCGGCATCCAACCCCGGGACCGTATTCTCAAAGTCAACGACCAACCCATCAACGCGATCACCGAGGAAGACCTGCCCGATATCCGCCGTATGCTCGGCTTGCTACCGAAATACGAACCGGCCCGGATCGAGCTTTTGCGCGAGACCGACAGGCTGGAAATCGTGCTCACGCCGCGTGAAAAAGGCGATGTCGAGGGCCAGGAGCTGGACTGCCCGCGCTGGGGGTTTACGGTCAAAACCATTAACCAGTTCGAAAACCCCGATCTGTACTTTCATCAGAAAGAGGGGTTGTTCGTCTTCGGCATCAAGTATCCGGGCAACGCGGCCGACGCCGATCTGCGCAAGAACGACATTCTGTTGCGGATCGAAGGCAAGGAGGTCAAAACCCTGGAGGAACTCAAAGCCGTCCATAAGGCGGCCTTGGACGATATTCAGAAGAGCCATCGTGTTCTGCTGACCGTCTTACGTAACGGCCTGATGCGCCAAATCGTGCTCGATTTCGGGCGAAATTACGAGAATGAATAGTTTTTCAGGAGGCAACCATGTACCGTAAACTCTTCCGAGGCTTACCGGCGTTAGGGATCGTTCTTGGGGTAACGACGCTAGCGCCCGCGCAGGAATCGCCCGACCCCGCGATCATCAAGCAAATCTCTCCGTCTCTGGTCAAAGTCGCCTACACGCTGCAATACGACAAGGGACAAGCTCCCGTACTCCCCGGAGCGTATGAGCGTTGTCCGAACTGCGGAAACTTCCACTGGCGCGACGCCGAAGACTACGTGGCCGAGGAGCGCCCGATGGAATTCGGGGGGTTTTTGATCGCGCCTGACCGGGTGGTCAGCCTGGATCCGTCGATTCACCCGCGATTCGTCAAGGGAATCGCCGTGCGGTTCGGCGACCGGACCGTACCCGCCAGGATCGAAGCCGTCGCGAAAAGCCAGAACGCCGTCTTCCTCAAATTGGATCAACCGTTGCCTGATGCGAAACCGCTGCTCTTCGATCCCTCGCTTAAGCCGCCTTACCTGACCGTTACTTATCAGTTATCGAACGGAAGCTGGGCAGTTAACCTGGAAGCCTTGTCCAAAACCGCAACGGTCACGGAAACCGGCCAACGCTTTACCGCCGCTCCATCTCAGTGTCTGATTGTCGATAAGACCGGCACGCCGGTCAGCCTGTCCATGAATGAGGAGCTTCCTCTCGACGATACGTGGAAGCAATCACCACAACAGTGGGATGTGCTGACCGCTGACGCCTATTCCGCCCGCCTGGAAACGCTGAAGAAAAAGTGCGAACAGTGCCTGTGGCGGGTCACCCTCAATTTTCGAAGCCCGAAAGCGGACGTTTCCGGGCAGGATTCCTGGTACTCACGCTACCGCGAAGACGAGGATAACCCGACCGAACTCAATGTGCCTGGCATTCTCTGTGACGAAAAACGCTTGCTGGTTTTAGCTGGCTTGAAACCCAAGGTCACCGCCCGATTGGAACGGATCACCGCCCATTCGCTCGATGGGCGGGAAGTGTCGGCCACCTTCATCAGCAGTCTGCTGAACTACCGGGCCTTGCTGGCCGACCTCGCTCAACCCATGCCCGCGACGGCCGCCTGGTCCACGGAGGATATTCGTCACCACCATCGCCGCCTGTTGTTTAGCGTTGATCTGAACATCAAGGGCGAAACCTGTGATGTCTATTATGCCCACGGGCGCATGGCCTCCTTTGAGGTGGGTTGGAAAGGTCAGATTTATCCGCAAATGCCGTATCGCGAAACAAGTTTTTTCCTTTTTGACGAGGCCGAACGCTTGGTGGCCCTGCCCATCGCCCAGCGGAAAAAGGTGGCCGTCGAGGAGCGCTGGGATTCGAGTTCGCCGATATTGACCGCGGTGGCTTATCTGGCCGACTGCCTGCGTGATCCGGCCACCCACAGCGACCCCGGCAACGTGCCGCTCAGTGAGGAAGAGGAAAACCGTTTGGCCTGGCTCGGCGTCGAATTGCAGCCGATGGACGCCAAACTGGCCCGGGCTCAGAAAATCGCCCATCTGACCAACGATGGACAAAGTGGGGCCTTGGTTACCTACGTCTATCCCGACTCGCCGGCCGCCGCCGCGGGTGTCGTCTTAGGTGATGTCCTTCTTCGTCTGCATGTACCCGACCAACCCAAGCCGCTCGAGGTCCAACTCGAGGACGAACATGGTTTCATGTTTGAGGATTTTCCCTGGGAACAGTTGAATGAGCTCCCCGCGGAATACCTTTCACAATTGCCCAAACCCTGGCCGACGGTAAACAATACTTTTATCCAGGCCTTGACCGATCTCGGCTTCGGCAAGTCGTACGAAGCGGAGTTCTGGCATAACGGGGAAATCCTGCGAAAACCGTTTACCGTCGTCGAGGGGCCGCGGCATTACGATTCAGCCGCCCGCTACAAGAGCGAGGAGATGGGCCTCAGCGTGCGCGACCTGACTTACGAAGTCCGCCGCTATTTCCAGAAAGAACCGAATGAGCCGGGCATTATCATTTCCAAGGTCGAATCGGGACAAAAGGCGGCGGTGGCCGGACTGGTTCCCTATGAGATCATCACCCATGTCAACGGCGAACCGGTCGCCGATGTAAAAACCTTCGAAAAAATGATCGCGGGGTCCGGCGAAATCAAGTTGTCGGTCAAACGCAAGATGCTTGGCCGGGTGGTTAAAATCAAATTGCCGGAGAAGACCTCCGCGCCCCCCTCCCAAAGCACCGATCAAAACCAGGCGGCCTCCAGCCCCGGCGAAGACGCGGACCATCCGTAATCAAGGGCGTCACGGACCGGCCGGCCGGGTGGCTTGTGCCTCGCGCTGGCGTCTTAAGGCTTCCCTCCGTCCGACCCGTGGTTGCACGGGGGCCTCTGCCGGCTCGGCCGACGGGGTGCGCTCGCGCCAGGCGGTCGTCATGGCCCGCAATTGTTTGCGTACCTCACCATAAGCGGGTTCGCCGACCACGTTGTTCATCGCGTACGGGTCTTTCACCAGGTCGAACAGGCTCTCGCCCCGCTGAGTCTGGCGATTGCACCAGAAGACATGGTCCATGGTCCTTACGCCTTCCTTACCCGTGGTCTCGATGTAGGCCACGTTCTCGCCCACCGTCTCTTTTTGACCGGCCAGCACTGGCGCGAATGACGTGCCCTGCACGCTCGCCGGAACCGGCAAACCGCACATATCCAGCAAGGTCGGCATCATGTCCACCAAGCTGACAATCTGCTTATCAATCACCCGCGGCTTGAGTTGCGGCGGATAGCGGAAGATTAACGGGATGCGCGAAGCCTCATCGTACAACTCATTTTTGTTGTACAAATGGTGACTGCCGAACAAATCGCCATGATCCGAGGAAAAGATCACGATGGTATTGTCCTCCAGCCCCAGATCCTTCAATTCCTTAAGGATCCGCCCCGCCCAGTCGTCGGCCGCCGTCGTCTGGCCGTAATAGAGGGTCAGCAGATCGCGCAAGTCCATGTCCTTGGGCAGCTCGCGGTTAAACGCGTTGGGGGCCTTGTAGTATCGGTAATCCCACATGTAAATTTTGAACCAGTTCTCGTCGTAGGCCAGCTTGCCGTCTTTATAGACGTTCGGCCGCAAGGGCATGTCCTCCGGCTTGTACATAGCTTTGTAACGCTCGGGTAGATCTTCGAGGGGCATGTGCGGCGGGCTGGTAGTGGCGTACAGGAAAAAAGGCTTATCCCGATGCTCGCGCAGGAAACGGATCGCCAGTTCAGCCTCGTGTTCCAGCGTGTAGCCTTCGTAGGTGTAATCGCTTTCCGGTTTTTCATCGACCCGCCAGCCGGTTTTCATATAGCCCTCACCGTACTCGACGCGCCAGCTTTTCTGGAATCCGACGGTCTGAGGCTGAGGGGTAAGGTGCCATTTGCCGATCAGGGCGGTGACATACCCGGCGGCGGAAAGCGTTTCGGCCAGGGTCGTTTCCTGCATATCCGGCCGCTTGCCGGGCGGGGCCATGCCGTGGGCATTGGCATAATAACCGTTGGACCGCGCGTAACGTCCGGTCAACAGGATCGATCGGGCGGGCGAGCAGCTCGGAAAATTGGAAAACGCATGCGTAAAGCGCACCCCTTCGCAGGCCAACCGATCGATGTTCGGCGTCTTGACCACTTCGTTGCCGTAACAGCCGACCTCGCTCCAACGCAGTTGATCGACCAGCAGGATCAGAATATTCGGCTTTTTCGTCGTCGGCTCGGCCGCGCGTACGCTGACCGGTGACATCAACAGGCCAATGATAACCGTGGCCCGTAAAACACCTACAAACGCATACCCTTGACCAGGCTGATACTTGTTCATTTTTTCAGACATGATACGAATGCTCATGGTTTTGCCCTCTTTGATTGTTGCGTCGTGTTCTCTCTCTGCCTCGACGCCCGATGACGAGCAAAGAAACGACGATCGCCGATTGTTGAATATTAATACCTTATGAGAATTCGTAAAATATCAAATCTTGGGCATCCGATTACAATATTTTGTATGATGCTGCCAGATAACATAAAAACCAAGCAAAATGCTCCCTGAACCCAAATCAACACGACCGATGGGGGAAGGTGGGTTATTATGGGTTTCTGATCGTCGAAGGAGCTTATCCATGAGAAAATACCTCTTATCCGGTATTGTTGCGTTATGGTTGGGTTGTCTTTCCTTTGGTCAAATCAGGGAAAAACCCAATATCATCATCATTCTGGCTGACGACCTGGGATATGGCGATGTGGGCTGTTACGGCTCATCCAATATCCTGACTCCACATCTTGATCGCATGGCCGCCGAAGGGATTCGTTTCACCAGTTTTTACACCGCCCCGTTTTGCGGCGCCTCGCGGGCCGCCCTGATGACCGGCTGCTACGCGCCCCGGGTGAGCCTGTCGTTCAACCATGGCCCCAAGTCCGTAACCGGAATTCATCCCGACGAAATCACCATCGCGGAACTTTTACACAAGCAGGGATATGCCACCATGCATATCGGGAAGTGGCATCTCGGGGACCATCCCCAATTCCTGCCCACTCGTCATGGTTTTGACCGCTATTTCGGTTTGCCTTACTCCAACGACATGTGGCCTTTCCATCCGCGGATGCCGGTTACGGAAAATGAAGATCCGCGCTTGACCGCGGCGCGGCGGCGGGCGACCTTGACCGGTTTTGCCGGAGAGGGCACGTTCTATCCCAAGGGCGGCGGATTCACCCAGCCGCTGCCCCTGATGTCCGACGAAGAAGTGGTCGAGCTTAATCCGGATCAAACCAGATTGACCGCCTGGTACACTGAAAAGGCGTTGGAATTCATCAATACCAACAAGGACCGGCCGTTCTTTCTCTACCTGGCCCAGGCCATGCCGCATGTTCCGCTCTTCGTGTCCGCGCGATTCAAAGACCATTCCGAACGCGGTTTATACGGCGATGCGGTCGAGGAAATCGACTGGAGCGTGGGACAGATTCTCGGACGGCTGCGCGAACTAAGAATCGACGATAACACACTGGTGATCTTCACCTCGGACAACGGGCCGTGGCTGGAATACGGCATCGACGGCGGGTCGGCCGGCCCGCTGCGCGGCGGCAAAGGTACGGCCTGGGAAGGCGGCGTCCGGGTGCCCGCTATCATGCGCTGGCCGACACAAATTAACCCAGGCACGCGCACCAACGAAATGGCCGGGCTGATCGATCTGCTGCCTACCCTGGCCGCCTTGGTCGGCACCTCCGCCCCATCGGATCGGGTTATCGACGGGGGCAACATCTGGCCTTTAATCTCCGGCCAACCGGCAACAAAAAGCCCCCATGAACTGCTCTTCTACTTCCATGCCAACAGCCCGCAGGAGCCTCCCGCGCTGATGGCCGTCCGCGATCGGCAATGGAAACTGCACCTGACCATGCAGGACGGCCGACTTCGCGGCACGGAGTTGTACGATCTGCAAGGCGACGTCGGTGAACGAAACAACCAAATGAAACGCTACCCGGAAATTGCGCAGCGTCTGGAAACCGGCGCTCAGGATTTTTATGACCTTTTAAAACAAAACATCCGACCGCTGGGATACGTGAAATAAAAGTAGCGTGACGAAAAACGCCGCGACTTGTTACCAACCAGTGAACGGCCTGTTCTCCACGAGTTATAGAAAAGCGAACAAACTATCGGATGATCTCAAGAATTCGCTCGAAGTGATCGCAATAATGCGCGCAGAGTTCCTTCGTGCCGCTTTCGATGATGTTGCCGCCGGCGAAACCGATGGTGGTAAAGCCGGCCAGGCGGATGGCACAGACGCCCGCCCCGCTGTCCTCGATACCGATGACGTGGTGCCGGTCGGCGAAATCGATCCCCAGGCCGATCCGACAAGTCTCGGCATACAGCCACGGGTGCGGCTTGGGGGACAGCTCGCCGAGCGTGCCTACCTCGCCGCGGCGGATGGCGAAGCCGGCGGTGATGATCGCGTCATAAAAATCCTTCGGATCGCCCAGCCCCATCGTGCGGAAGGCGGAGAGAATTTCCGGCCAGGCCTTCTGGTACAACCCGGAAGTGACCAGCCCGATTTTGATGTCCTTCGCCTTGAGGGCCAGCAGAAATTCCTTCAAACCGGGCGACGGCTTGAACGCCCCAGCCCGGCCGCGACCTTCGAGGATCGCCTGCATCTCACGCTCGGTGTGCTGGAAATAAAAATGCCGCGCTTGCTCGACGGTCTTGTCCGGGCAGTACTTGCGAACGCAGTATTGCAGGTGCTCGGACACACTGTGGCCGGAAACGTAAGGCAGGTCTTCCGAGGTAAGCTCGAAACGCGAATCGCCCAACAAGCTCGCGATGGAAAGTTGAATGATCCAGACCCAGAAATCCTCGCTGCGCACGCTGGTACCGTCGAGGTCCATAAGGACGGCTCGAACGGGTTTCTCGATCCGCACCGGATGCACCGGGTAGTAAGCCGGGTAGCCCATCGCGGATTTCACCAAAGCCAGGCTATGCCGGGCAAAGGCGATAAATTCCACCTTGCGGTCACCGGTGGCCGTGATCGAGACGACCCCATCGCGGCCGGCGCGAAACGCTCCGTCGCTCGACTGCTCCAGCGGCACAAAACCGGATTCATCCGAGATCGGCCCAAGCCCGGGAATATCCACCAACAAACCCATCGCCACTCCTCAACCCTGACGCGTGCAAATTGCCGGCCGCATTATAGAGTCTGACCCACGCGAGAAAAAGAAAGCCCTACCAGCCCGAAGCGCTAGTGCCGTTTTCGGTTGGCCAGTTTTGTGGTCAGGCGGCATGACTTCGGC
>CAYNYK010000049.1:0-35314 GCA_964401335.1 uncultured Planctomycetales bacterium | reverse complement strand
GGGCGATCCACGAGATCAGCCCGTTTTCAATGGGACTATGATCCCGAAAAAACACTCGTTCGGGGAGACCCGGCTTTCATAGTTTCTCCGTGGTGAATTATCCGGGCAAGCCGGTGACGGTGCGATGCGAAGGTAATCCAGACCGAAAACGTAATTTTTTGTGGCTTGTGGATTGGCCCCGATGATCTCGATTTCCAGAGTGTTTTGCCCTTTGTTCAACTCGAAGCGCCCCAGATCGATATCCTCGGCGAGTTCGACAGTCGGGGCATACAGATCGAGTACTCCGCAAACGGCTGGTTGGCCATTGAGCGACAAACGTACCTGCGCGTAATCGGGATAACGGGTAAGGCGAACAAGCACTTGCCGCGGACCGGCTTCGGCTGCCTCAAAACCAAGGACCAGCTTATCCCCGGGGGCCTTGGCGTCCCACCAGAATTGCCCTTCGTTGCTCCAGGGCTTGTCAACAATCTGTCGGCGAATTTCGCCGGCAGGCTTGTTCAGCAGTTCCATATTCTCGCCCTCGATAACACCGGGGACCCGATAGATTTTGTAAGGGGACATTCTCTTGAATTGCAGATCCTCGGCGGTCAGCGGAGCGAAAAAGTCCGAGCCGCTCTGCGTGTACCAGTAGCTGACGGCCGCCCGCGTCGTCGAGGCATAGGGACGATGATGCCAGTTTTCCATGTCAAAGCGGAATAGCAATTTGTAGGGCATGTCGTCGAGAATATGGAAGCGGTTAAGGCCGATATCGCCATAGTAGTCCGGGCGGCCCGAGCAGGTCTGATTATGGTAAGCGTGGGTGAACAGATCGGTGCAACACCAGGCGTAACCGTAATAATCCTCGGTTCCGGTCCCGAACGTACTCGGGAAAATCTCCTCGCCAAGGTAGATCTTTTCGTCGCCCTCGCCCCACCAGTGCCGATTATCGTTCTGAATGTGCAGAGCGCCGCCGACGAATCGGCCGCTGCCGCTGGTGGCCAGATGGGTCCAGTCCGAATGAGGGGCGGCCGGCAGATGACGCTCGATCCGCCATTTGGCATGGAAATACAGACTGCGTTCCTTGTCCCATTCGCAGGTGGCGACGGCCAGCGATCCACCGATCTTGATCGCCTGGCTCCCGAAATTTCTAACCGTGATTGTTGCCCCGGTGGCAAAAGGCATCGGCCAGTGGCACCACAATTCCGGATCGTCTCCCTGAGTAACCCCCAATGGCAGGGATTCGTAAGGGTTCAGGCCGGGGGCGGTCCCGAAGAAATCGCCCAGCGGACATTCGACGGTTCGTCGGCCGTCGAAGTCCATGTATAAAACAACCTGTCGGGCGGCCTGATCCAGATCATCAGCCTTCAAGCGGGCGGTCAGTTCGCGAATCATGGCCGGCCCGTCCAATTCGGCAACCGTCTGCATTGTCTCGGGAGCCAAAGTCAGGTCAAAGACGGTTGTTGCAGATGCTTCCGGAGCAGCGCAAGTCTTTCGGGGGGCGGCCAGCTTGTCGGCCGTTGCCTGAATTTTGTCGGCCAGCCGCTTCAGATCGTCGGTCGTCAGACTCTTGACCGCCGTACCCTCGACATAGGTACGGTAACCGACATGGTAATAGGCGCCGCCGCCGTCGCTGGTGACTTTGCAATGCCGGGCGTAGGGGATCGGAAAATAAAGGTTATAGCCGAGGGCCCGCACGCCACAGAGGGGTTGGGGAAATGCGGACACATCGCCGCCGAGCAGTTTCTTCATGTTTTCCTGAATAACCGGCGTTTCCTGATGGTCGAGGTAGATGCACAGCGTTCCACCGGGATTGGCCGACCAGATCCGCACCACGACGCCGGGACCGTCGGCGTCCATCATAACGTATTCGGTGCGGCCGTCCTTTTTCTCCTCGCGAAGGTAGTGGCCGGCGTCACTGTTGGCGAACCACCCGCGGCTGGGCGATTGGGAAGCGCGGTCATAGCTGGAAAACTGCCGGGTGAGGTAATCCGGCTCGGGCATACGGGTCAGACGAGTCAGGTCGGTCATCTCTTCGAGAAGGCCGTCGAGGGTAATTTGTGCGGTTGCGAGGGTTGGCAGGCACAGGCCGCAGGTCGTTACGAAAATACGAGTCATCACCTTTGCATTCATTCCATTTCTCCTGTTAATCACTCCGGTAATATCGATGGGCGGCGAACGCCCTCACTACCCGAAAGCAAACATCGCCGCGCGTTAAAGACTCCCGCCGCCCCCGCGTGCCCGGTGGGATACGTGCTCGATGAGTATTGTGACGGCTGCCGGCGAAATGACAAGGGTATGTCTGGCCGGAAAGGCCCGGGCAGGTGCGCGATACCAAAAGACACATGGGCCCTGGATGCTGTTGCTCTCCTGATTGTCTCGTTTTCGATAAATTCCTATAATCGCCCCTTGGAGGAGTTTGTCTATGAAAATCGTACGTTTCGGGATCATCGGAGCCGGGCTGATGGGCCGTGAGTTCGCCAGCACCATCGCTCGGTGGTGCCACCTGCCCCAAATGGATGTCCGCCCCGAGCTGCTGGCCGTCTGCGACAGGAATCCGAACCTGTTGCCCTGGTACAAGGATAATTTTCCGACCCTTCGCCTGCTCACCGACGATTACCGCAAGCTGCTCGCCGACGAGCAGGTCGAGGCCGTCTATGTGGCCGTGCCGCACAATCTGCATCAGGAAATTTACTGTGCCGTTCTCGCCGCCGGTAAACATCTCATGGGCGAGAAACCCTTCGGCATCGATAAGCCGGCCAACGACGCGATCATGGCGGCCATCCAACAACGTCCGGACCTATTCGTCCGCTGCTGTTCACAGTTCCCCTTCTTCCCCGCGGTCCAGAAAATCGGGGCCTTGATCGAGGGGCAAGCCCTCGGCACCATCCTAGAAGTGGAAACCGGGTTCCTCCACTCGAGCGATCTCGATCCGAAAAAGCCCCTCAACTGGAAACGTATGATTGAAATCAACGGCGCGTACGGCGTCATGGGCGATCTCGGCATGCACGCCTGCCATGTCCCCTTCCGCGCCGGTTGGCGACCGCGCAATGTCCGGGCCATTCTCAGCGATATCGTGCCCCAACGGCCTGACGGCAAAGGCGGCGTCGCTCCCTGCAAAACCTGGGACAACGCGACTCTGCTATGTGAAATGGCCGACGTGCAAAACGACCGGTCCTTCCCCTGGATTTTCAAGAGCCAGCGCATCGCGCCCGGCGAGAAAAATACCTGGTACGTCCATATCCTCGGTACCCGGACGAGCGTTCGCTTTTCGACCAAGAACCCCAAACGCCTCGAAATACTGCAATATGAAGGCCGCGAGCAGAACTGGTCGCGCATCGACATGGGCATGGAAACCGCCTACCCGACCATCACCGGCGGGATTTTTGAGTTCGGCTTTTCCGACGCGGTCCAGCAGATGTGGGCGGCGTTCCTCTACGAGCTGCATAACGGCCGGCCCATCAGCACATTCGCCGGCTGCGTCACCCCCGAAGAGGTCGCCCTCAGCCACCGCCTTTTCACCGCCGCGTTGCAGTCGCATCAGACGGCCGCCACCGTCGCGTTGTAATCCCCGGCCCGCCGTCATAAAATGACCGCCGCGAAAAACGGGAATCGGCCGCGGATGCCGGTGAAACAGTTGCGCAAGCAATTTGTAAGTTTGATCCTGCGGGACTTTCCGTGACACACTCTTCGACCCGTGCCACCGTGTAAGGAGGTCATCCGACCATGAGTGATGTGTACAAGATCGGTCTGATCGGTTGCGGCGTTGTCGGCCAGCAGGTCGCCCGTATTCTACAAACCGAGGCCGACGAGATCGAAAAGAAGACCGGACTACGCCTCCAGCTCGCCCGCGTCTGCGATAAGGATCGCGCCCAGGCGGAAAAAGCCGGCATAGCCGACAACTTGTTCACCACCGCTGCGGCCGACATCTTTAACGACAAGTCCATCGCCGCCGTTGTCGAGCTCGTCGGCGGGACCACCATCGCCAAGGACTTCGTGCTCCGGGCCTTTGAAACCGGCAAGGATGTGGTCACCGCCAACAAGGCCCTGTTGGCCAAGTTCGGCAAGGAAATCTATCGCGCCGCCCGCGCGAAAAATCGGGCTATCGCATTCGAGGCCAGTTGCGGCGGCGGAATCCCCCTGATTCTTCCCTTGCGCAACGGGCTGGTCGCCAACCGCATCACCGCGATCTATGGCATCCTCAACGGCACCTGCAACTACATCCTCAGCGAGATGAGCAGCAAGGGTAAATCCTACGCCGACGCCCTGGCCGAGGCCCAGGCCGCCGGCTTCGCCGAACTCGACCCGACCCTCGATGTCAGCGGTGGTGACACCGCCCATAAGCTCGCCATCCTCGCCTCGATCGCCTTCTGTTGCGACGTTGACCTCGACCGCCTCTATGTCGAAGGTATCGCCCAACTCGACACCCAGGACATCGCGGCCGGGAAAGAGCTCGGCTACGTGTGCAAACTCCTCGGCATCGCTCAGCGGACCGATTCCGGGATCAGCCTGCGCGTGCATCCCGCTTTCGTGCATGACGATCACCCGCTGGCCTCCACCGCCGGCTCCTTCAACGCCATCAGTGTTTACGGCAACTGGGTCGGGCACACTCTTTTCTTCGGCCGCGGAGCGGGCGGGAAACCCACTGCCAGCGCGGTCGTCGCCGATTTGATCGATCTGGCCTCCGGTAACGCGGGCCGAACCTTCCGGTTCCCCATGCTCAACGACTGCACCGCCGCCCCCCAATACGTGCCCGTCGAGGAGCTGCGCAGCCGCTTCTACGTTCGCCTGCAAGTCGCCGACCGACCGGGCGTCATGGGCAAAATCACCAATGTTTTCGGGGCCAAACAGATCAGCTTGCGCGCCGTCACCCAGCACGAACGGGCGGATACCGCCGCCGGCGGTTCCGTCTCCGTCGTCGTTCTCACGCATGAGGCCGTCGAAGGCCGCATGCGCGAGGCGCTCAACGAAATCGCCGCCCTCGATGTTGTGCAGGCCAAACCCGTCCTCATCCGCGTTGTCGCCGAACACCCCGAATATACGACGTGAGTCGCGACCCCATCCATCCCGCAGTACCCGGATGGATGAGCCACCGCTCCCGTCGGAGAGCTATACGTCCGCCGGGAGCGAGAATCGGACTGTTAGGCTTTTAGACTGTTAGGCTGTTAGGCTCAGGCTGTTTGACTGTTAGGTGGGTTAGCGCTGATCGACGACGATTGCTAAACATTCGCGAGAAATCCACTTCCTGTGTCGAGATTCCCGCTGTGTCGAGATTCCCATCTCGACACGACCCTCAGCCGCTGTGTCGAGATTCCCATTTCGACATGACCCTCAGCCGCTGTGTCGAGATTCCCATCTCGACACGACCCTCATCGGGATTCCCATCCCGCGTTAGAGGGGAAAGGATTCCCCAATGCAGGGGTGCGAGAAGGGATTCTCGCACCAGCTTATGAAGGGATTCTCGCACCAGCTTAAGGGGGGATTCCCGCACCAGCTTAATTAATTTGCGACAGATGCCTCTCACCCATGACCTGGCGTGCCGTGGTTTTTCAGTAGGGCCACGTAACCGCGGAAGGGTTCGGGGACTACCACCAGGTCACTACCTTCCAGCCGGACATCCTTTGAATTCGACGCCAGCACCCCGGCCATTTCCCACTGCCCGTCGGGCAACTGTACCTCAATCCTCTCCGGTAGCGGACCGTCGAAGGCATGTACAATCACCAGAGCCTGATTCGCCGTGGCCATCCGAACCGCCTGCCAATCTTGTGGATGGCGATAGCTGCCCAGGGTCGGGCCCAACCTCTCCCACCGGCCTGCCTTGATGACCGGCCACGCTCTGCGATACAGTTCCTGGGCCTCCATCATAATGGACCACTGTCGGTCATCCAGATCCAGCAGGTCGCCCGAAATGCACATACGCCCGAGAAAAGTCGCCGCCAGCGAATAGACGAGGCGATGCACATCGTCATTCTTCCTCAATACCGCCCATATCTGGTTCTGGACGGGCAGGATCATGCGCTGAACATTGGCGGCGACGATGGGGATTTCCCTCGTCTCGTGGGCATCTGAAAATGAGGCCATGGCGCAGAGTTCCATCATCGACGGCTCCAGACGCCGGCCGCCCGAACTACAGTTTTCGATCACCAGCTCCGGCAACTCCCGGCGAATGCGCTGGAAGAATTCCCGCACGCCGGCGAGGTGCTGCCGAAGCCCCTCCCCCGGCGACTCCGCCCCGTCAACGCCCATGCCGATGCACTCGTTATAATCGATCTTCAGATATCCGAATCCGCACTCACGAAGCAGGCCGATGACGCGCTCGGCAAGGTACGCATGTACCCACGGATCGCGGAAGTCCCAGAACCGCCGGACACCCGATACCAACGGGAGACCGTCGCGCGTCAGTTGATGCGTAGTCTCTCGAAAGGCCTCCGAGTCTGGACCAAGCGTTTCCAGCTCGAACCATAAACCGGGAATAAGACCCTCGGCGCGAATGGCATCGGCCGTCGCTTTCAGTCCATTGGGAAACAATTCCCGGCTAGGAAGCCAATCCCCATGAAAGCTACGCCAATCCTTGCCCGGAGGCTTATACCAGCCGGCATCAATGACCAGATAGCGCGTATGTGTTTCTCGCAGACGCCTGGCCAGCCGGACAAGGTAGTCATGACTGGGACGCCCCCAGCTCGTGCACCATTCGTTGCAGATGATCGGCAGGTCATGCTCCACTCGAGGCTGCGCGGCCAGGGCCCGTTGATGTACACTTTGCAGCGCGCGGCAGGCCTCATCCACCCCGCCGGACACGCAGGTCAGGATGGCACGCGGGCTCGTTATGGATTCCCCGGGTTCGAGCGTCCTTGTCCAATGACCGAGTTCACGGTCCGCCAATCCGCCTGATATACAAAGGAAGTCGCCCGGCCGATGGACTTCCATCTGCCAAGAGCCCATATACGCCAGTTGTGCCGCCCAGGTCACCTTGGCTTGGACATCTTCAATGGCTACGAAAGGGAAAAACTGCCGGACGGGCTGACTACCCATCTGGCCGAACCGAAGCACCGAGTTATGCCGCCCCAGCCAGGTACGCTCGAGATGGGCTTCCTCGATCGTACGTCGTTCCAACCGCCCCTCTCCACTCCATGCCGCTTGCGCCCTGTACATCACAAGCCGCCCCGGCGCATCGTCATGGGCAAAGGGAGTGATTCTTCCGATGGAAAAGCTGCTGAGCATCTCCAGGGTCATCGGCCTATCCGAATCGTTGATCAAACGCGTTTCGACCTCGAGGGCCCGGCTTCCCCCCCACCAGGTCAATATATGTATTACGGAGTACCTTTGATGATTGCGCAGCCGCGTGGTCACCACGGTTCGCCCTTGCTCTTCTTGAATCTCTTGATGGTCATAAACCAAGGCCATGGCCGACGGAGCGAACCGCATGGTCTGGCCTTGGGAGGAATCCCCGGGATACCCGTCGCCGACAATCTTGCAATGTACCAGCAGATCAGGGCGAACGGCCGGGAACGGCCCTTCAGCATCCATTATTCCACGATATTCGGGGCCATCCGTCAGAAACGCACGGTGCTCAACAACCGCATCCACCATGGATACCGGCAGCAAGGACAACGATACGGTCCGCGCATCATGGGCCGACCAGTATTGAGCCACCATCGGTCCGATTTTATAAGCGGATAATTCTTTTTCCTTGGTCATAACGCCTTCCTTTGCCTGAGTCTCCCCATCGGTCGCCACCGATCTTGACCCGTGTCCGAGGGGAACACATACGCGGAAACAACCAAACCGCCCATGCCCCCAAAGAAAATCATTACCCTGACCTCGCCCCTGTTCGTCTTCTTATTTTCATGGAATCGAAGTTATCCTTATACACTCTGTCCGGCTACGCCGTCGAGATAACCACGGAATAATGAGGGACAGGATTGAATGACATAAACCCGAACATCCGTTCCCGACATGGCAATGCATCACTCGTCATGCGCTGCCCCCACGTCCCTGTTATGCCGTGGATTGTGAGGGCTGAAATCCTCCGGTGGCAACGCTGCGGCCAAGAGCCGCACCTCATCCATATCACCGCAATAAAATCCGCCGTTCGTTACCGAATTGTACCCGATGGACACCTGGCCGCATTGCCCTTCGCCGGTCACGGCCTGCTCACCGACGAGCGCGCCGTCGCGGTATAGCCGTAGAGTCGCACCATCGTAGGTCGCCGCGACATGTTGCCACCGACACGCCAAGAGCGGCTCGCTGTCGGTCAAGACGTACCAGCGGTCGTCTCCCTTGCGCGAGAGTTGCAGCGCGCCGCCCGGCGCTATTCCCAGGATAACCGCCGCATTGGCCGTGGCGAAGATGATCTGACCTTGCGCCGGCGTTTGCGGAAGCTTGGTCGGCTTCACCCAGCACTCCACCGTATATGCATTCGGCGGGACGATCGGCCCATCGAGCAGGACACGATCGTCGATTCCGTCGAACCTCAGGCACTTCCCGCCCCAGGGATCGAGGGCATATTGCGGTCGCCAAGTCTCGTCTTGCGTTCGCGCGCCGAGGCGTCCGTCGTGCAACCAGGGCGAACTGTCCAGAATCTTCGCCTTGTCGTCCGCATCGAAAGTCCACAAACCCACCGTAACACTCGCCTCGGGCGGACGTTCCACGAACACGGGAAGGCTGGTCACCACCCGCCCATCGGCCGTCACCGCGCGGGCGGCATAGGCACCCCAATCCAGGATTCCCCGACGATTGACCGGAAGCCGCCCTTCCCAGCGTACGGGCGAGGTCAACTTGATTTCAGGCTTCTCCCGACTCAGAGTAACTATCTGCGCGCCGTCGTGCAGGATTTCCACATCCGCCAGCTCGACCGCCGAACTCACCTGCAACGCTACGCCGCCCTTCGTTTCCGCCTGCGCAAGCGAACCGCCCGCGTGTCCGTCCAGCGACCATTCGCATCTCACCCCGAAAACCTGCTGATGTGCCGGCGTATACAACCACGAGTCATTGCGCTCGGGCCGATAGCCGCCGGAGTACACAATCGTGTATGGCCCGTGAATCGTGAGCGAGGGCTTGCCGCAAGAGTCGTCCAACCGGCCTTCGGGGAAGAGCAGTCGGCCGACGAGCATCTGCGCGACGGGCAACCCGAACTCGGCGGCCTGCATACCTGCCGTCACAAGCTTCACCGGCTCGAATTCATGAACCGGCTTACCTGTGGCGTCCGTCAGGCGGAGTATCAGGCTTGCGGGTACGTCCTGCGGCCGCAGGAGGGCCAGTAGCTCAAACGCCGCCTCTTCGCCGACCACCGCCTCCTGCTTCTGACTCAAATACAACCGCGGAGCCTCGATCGCCTCCGGTTTTCCTTTCCACCGTGCGGCCAGATAGCAGTTCAGTTCCATGAACGTCGTGCCGTGGTTCTCGCTCGGCATGATCTGGTGGTTTTCACCGAAGTCATTCCACGTCGCCTGGTGGACCCATGCCAAGCCCAACTCCCCTACCTGTCGCCATGTTTCACGGAAGATGCGCGTCCCATGGGGTGAATGATAAACCGCGATCTCGGGTCGCCAGTATCCGGTGTTTACGGCGCCGACCCATTGATGAGGCCAAGAGGGGTAGGCCGTCTGGTATAGCTGAGCGGTTTTTCGCATATGCTCCGGATCGTACGCGAGGAATATGTTTCCGGCGGGAAAAAGATCGAGCCAGGGCTTGGCCGCGTTCAGACCGAGCGACGGGTGTGAAGCCAGCGCTCCGCTTACCTCGGCAACCCAGTAACCCTCGTATCCCGTCGCCCGCAATTGCTCGAAAATGCTCCGCCATTGCTCTGCCTTCAACCCGTATGCCCCGAAGGTAAAAATAATCGGCCGCCCTCCGCGCGTAACCACGCAAGGCTCTTTCGCGAATCTCTCGAACCAGCCCCGTACCTTGGCGACGATGTCCTCCTCCGTCACGCCGGGTCTGGCGAATCCGTCGAACATGGGCGAGAGTTGAAGGGGCAGACGATGCTCATGGATCAATTTTACGAGATGCTCAAACGCCCCGAGCGCGTATTTGTCTTCGATGAAAAGGTCCACCGAGAAGGCGTCCAGCCCGGCGTTCACGGCGTTGCGCAGGTCCGTCAACCGTACATCCGTGTCGACTCGCGGACGTTGCAGCGGCCGGTCTTTGAAGCCGCGGAAGTCCCTGTTCAGCGGCCAGCAGATCATGTAGCTGGACCATTGGAACTTGTCATCAAGGCTTATTTCTCCGGCCCAGTTTCGGGCAGGAAAGGACGCGACCAGCGCAAGTACCATGAGTCCGGCCTTGTTCACGATGCCCTCGTGTGTTTAAGCCGTGATGAACAAAACGTCTTACCGCGAGCGGCCGAGGAGGCCGGAACGCAAGAGAAAATAGATCAGCGTCAGAATCGCGGTAATGGTCGCGGCCACGTAGGTCATGGCCGCCGCGTTCAACACGCGGGCGACTTCACGATCCTCCTGCTCGGTAACCAGGCCGTTCAGGACCAACGTATCGCGAGCCCGCCGACTGGCGTTGAACTCGACGGGCAGATTGATGACCTGAAAGACGACCACGGCCGCAAAGAGCAATGCACCGATGCCCACCATATGTGTCAGGCCCATGGCCAACCCCATCATCGCCAGTAACATGCCGAAGCTCGATCCGATGTTGGCCACCGGTACGACCGCATTACGCAAACCAAGCGGGGCGTATCCCCGTGCGTCCTGAATCGCGTGGCCTACTTCATGGGCGGCGACCCCGGCGGCGGCGAGGGAGCGGCCGCTGTATACCTCGGGACTCAGCCGCAGCACCTTGGCCCGCGGATCGTAATGATCGCTCAGGTAACCGCGGGTCGGCTCGATGGATACATTACGAATTCCATTGGCGTCCAGGATAGCCTGGGCAATCTGGGCCCCCGTCCACCCGCGCTGCGCAGGTATCCTGCTGCCGCGGGCGAAAGCGGATTTCACCTTCATCTGTGCATAAAGACCGATCAGCAGACCGGGCAAAGCTACGTAAAGCATGTACATCGGGTCAAAGTACCACATCGCAATCACCTCCCTGTCATTCGCTCGCCATATTAAGGCGAAGGTTGTTGATTGTCATTTACACGCATAAAAGACCTGCAAGATAAATACCAGTCGATTAAAATCGCTAAATCCTTGTACCGAATCAAATTAAACAATGCGGGGCACGTTCGCGGGACGGCCATTATGGCAGATCAATACCTGCTTTGCAGGTCGGATTCATCGAGCACTTGGAAATTCTTCTTGCGCAGGGTTTCGGCCGCCGTCTCCAAGTCATCCACGGAGAGAGCGATCGTCGGACCGATATCCGCGGATATCAGGGGATAGGTGTAGGCGATATTGATTTCACTGGAAAGCAACGTGGCAAACACCGAAAGCAAACCGCGTTTACCGGGTGGGAGGGTTACGACTACGAGCTCGGTAACACTCACCGCGAAACCCTCGCTTTTCAGAACCTCGATGGCGTCATCGGGATCGTCAAAAAGAAGTCGAATAATCGCACAATCCACGGAATCAATCACGGACATACCAAGTATCTTAACGTCTTTTGTTTCAACGACTTTTGTAAGTTTTAGGAGCTGCCCCAATCGGTTATCGACGAATACGGAGACCTGACGGACTCCAGCATACCTCTGGCCTTCGAGGGTTTCAAATGGCTGACGGGATCTGGTCATGATTCTCCACCTCTTATACGCCCGTCATTGGGTTCCACAAATATGCCATCGACGAATCGGCTCCTGCCAGTCTGGCAGGCGAATCCGCTTCCTGAAAATATCGGAAAAGGATACAACATTCTGTAAATAAAAGAGTTATAATATCATCTGGCATATCTTCAATGATGGCATTGTATTTGCATAACCTCATGGCATTGCGGCAATTGTGAGGTATGCGCACGTTGTCGTCGGCTGCTGCCGCGACTAACAGCCAAGGAGATTTTAGGCATGTCGAAGATCATTGGCATTGACCTGGGAACCACGAACTCGGTGGTGGCGGTGATGGAAGGCGATCAGCCGAAGGTCATCACCAACGCGCAGGGGTCGCGTTTGACACCCTCCGTAGTCGGCTTTACAGATAAGGGCGAGATTCTGGTCGGACAGATTGCCCGGCACCAGCAGGTAACCAACCCTCAGAATACGGTTTTCTCCATCAAGCGGTTCATGGGCCGGCGGCACAACGAAGTCGAGGCCGAGGAGAAAATTGTTCCTTACAAGGTGGTGGGTGGTCCGACGGATCTGGTCCGGGTCGAGGTCCGCGGGAAGCAATATACGCCACCGGAAATCTCGGCGATGGTCCTGCGGGATCTGAAAAAGACCGCCGAGGATTATCTGGGCGAGCCGGTCACTCGGGCGGTGATTACCGTTCCGGCGTATTTCAACGACTCGCAGCGGCAGGCCACCAAGGACGCGGGCGAGATCGCCGGCCTGAAAGTGGAGCGGATCATCAACGAGCCGACGGCGGCGGCGCTGGCTTACGGTCTGGAAAAGAAGGCCAACGAGAAGATCGCCGTATTCGACCTCGGCGGCGGCACCTTCGATATTTCCATCCTCGACATCGGCGACAATGTGTTCGAGGTGCTCAGCACCAACGGCGATACGCACCTCGGCGGCGACGATTACGATGAGGAGTTAATCAATTACGTGGCCGAGGAATTCCGCAAGAAGGAAGGTATCGACCTGCGTAAAGATCCGATGGCCTTACAGCGTTTGAAGGAAGCTTGCGAAAAGGCCAAGTGCGAGCTGTCCACCACGCAGGAAACGACGATCAATCTGCCGTTCATCACGGCCGATCAGAGCGGGCCGAAACATCTGCAGGAGACGATTACCCGAGCGCGTTTCGAGCAGTTGACCGCTCATTTGACCGAGCGTTGTCGCGGGCCGGTGATGAAAGCCCTGGCGGACGCGAAACTGTCTCCGAGCGATATCGATGAGGCCGTGCTGGTAGGCGGTTCGACGCGGATGCCGGCGGTGCAACGGCTGGTCAGGGAAATCTTCGGCAAGGAGCCGAACAAGAGCATCAACCCGGACGAGGTGGTGGCCGTCGGCGCCGCCATCCAAGGCGCCGTTCTGTCCGGCGACAAAGACGATATCGTGTTGCTCGACGTGACCCCGTTGTCGCTCGGCGTGGAAACGCTCGGCGGGGTGATGACCAAGCTGATCGAGCGGAATACGACGATTCCGACGAGCAAGAAGGAAACGTTCAGCACGGCCGCGGATAACCAAACGGAGGTAACTATCCACGTGCTACAGGGTGAGCGGGAGATGGCCGCCGACAACCGGTCGCTTGGCCGCTTCAACCTGACCGGTATTCCACCGGCGCCGCGAGGCATTCCACAGATCGAAGTAACCTTCGACATCGACGCCAACGGCATCCTGAACGTATCGGCCAAGGACATGGCCAGCGGCAAGGCCCAATCGATCCGCATCGAGGGCTCGAGCGGCCTGAGCAAGCAGGAGATCGATCGGATGCGCAAGGAGGCCGAGGAGCATGCCTCCGAGGACAAGGCCCGGCGCGAGTTGGTGGACTTGCGCAACCAGGCGGACAATGCCGTTTATCAAACGGAAAAAACACTCAAGGAATACGGCGACAAGGTCCCGGCCGCGGAGCGAAGCAAGATCGAGTCGGCCTTGAATCAGCTCAAGAGCGTCATGAAGGGCGACGACAAGGACGCGATCTCCAAGTCCTTGGAACAGGTGGCCAGCGCCTCGCAAGTGATCGGCAAGATCATGTACGAGGAAGCGGCCAAGCAGGCCGGCAAACAGGCCCCAACCGGAGCCGGGCCGACCGCCGAGGCCGCCGGTGCCGCCGCCGGCAAAGACGCGGACGTGATCGACGCGGAGTTCGAGGAAAAAAGCTGATGGTTCGGTCAATGTAGCCGATAGGCAACGCCGTCCGCGCCGTCGTAGACGAGCTCAAAGATTGCGTCGCTTGCGCGATGCGTAAGGAGTTGAGCCACGTAAGTACCCCAGAAACAACCGGCCATTTCGCGTTCGCCGGTCCAGAGTACGAGATATGCGCTTCCGGTCTCCCGCATTTTCCGGGGAAGCCAGGTTTCCTGCTCGTCGGGAATGGGGATGCGCGGATTGTGCGAACAATGGGGCAGATAGAAGGAGGCATATCCGCCATAAAAGGCCAACGAGGGGGACATGTTACTCGTTATGACGGACCCTTTGGGACAGTTCTTGACGACCCAACGGAACAAGTGCGTATCACTCAATCTGTCGCGTGGAGCCAGGGAAACACGTTTGACGGAATCGTGGACACCGTGAACCAGAATTAACAGCATAGCGCAAATCAATAACCCATCCGTCCAACGTCGTGGAAGCCCGCGATGGCCGTTTTGCCGCAGGCGGGCAATCGTACCGACAAACACGATCAGGATCAGCGGAGCGAAAGGCGCGGAGAAGCGCGGCTCGAAGACCGGTTGGTAATACGCCATGGCGTGCACCATCACCACGAAATAGCTGATGATGGAAACGACGAGGATATCAAGGCGGCCTTCTTGCTCTGTGGTCGGCCGGCTTTCCGGGGTGGTTTTATGAGACAAGATATAGCCGACGACCAGGAGCAGCAGAACCAACAGGGTCAGGGCAACGAAGATTCCCACGGGCAGTGCAGCGTTATTCGCCGTCATCTCCACGACACCCTTAAAGGCCGTGTAAATGGACCGGTGCGGATCGGGTTGCTCAAAACCGCGTTTGTATCCGGTCAGCCAATAGTTTCTGACCAGGAAGCCGACGGTAAGCAGGAGGGGTACGGTGCATGCGGTCAGGAACACGCCGAGAGCCGACCGCAGGCCTCGGCGTTTGGCTACGGAGAGGACCTCCCAGGCCAAAACCGGTAACAGAAATACGCCGGCAAAACGCAAACTGACGGCTAGAGCGGCCAACAAGCCGCTCGCCGCCAAGAGAAGCCATCGGTGACGTGAACTCCTTGCCTGGGACAACATCAGGAGCGACATCATCGCCGATGCGATAAAAGGCGGCTCCGACCAGAGGTGATGGGTTACGTGCAAAATAGAAAAACAAAGGACCGAGCCTAACCCGGCAAGAAACGCCGGCCAGGTACCGGCCAGACGAAGGGTTAACAGGGTGGTCGTGGCCGCGATGATCGCAATGGAGACCATGTTGAGCGCCTGTCCCGGCCATAGACGGTCGGGGGAAACACCGCCCAGAGCGGCCAGGATGAGCGGCAGGCCGGGGGGATGCACGGTCATGGGAACGGTCCCGGCCGCATCCGGTTTTTCGGGTAGATCAAAAACGCAATAACGCAGACCTCGACCGGCCAGAATCTGATCGGCCGTCAAGGCGTAACGCATCGAGTCGTTGGAGAGAAAAATCCCGTGAACGACCACCCCACCCGCTATCGCGGCCAAAAGAGCGGCCGTGCCTGTCGCCATGATCGTCCATCGCCGGGTTTGTATGGAAGAACTCGTTATCGGGATCATCTCACACATTCCGGCTCAGATTCATGCTGAGGAAGCTTGTTTTTCGACGAGGGCCTGCCGAAGGAGCGGCAACAGAATTTCGTGTTGGCCGATCAATTCGTACCCGTGTCCGGGAGCGACCGGGCGGACAAGTACGTTTTGCGTCGGACGGTAATGACGAATCTGGTCGAAATTCACCGTGATTAGGTTGTCCAGGTCGGCCCCCAGGTTGCGGGCAATGGATACCGTTTTGAGGAAGACCTCCGGCAGCAGGACGGCCGAGCCGATATTGCACCACGTGCCGCAAACTCCGCCCGGATTGTCGGCCCCCATCAGATAAACCATATCGCAAAGCACGCGAAAATCGGTCAACGAGGCCTGGCCGATCATGGCCCCGTCGGCGGTCGCATGCATGTGTACGGTATCGGTACCGAGGGCCACGTGAATCGTCGCGGGGATGCCGAGATTGGCGGCGGTGGCCAGAATGCTGGCGGAGGCATGCGGCATGCGATTGCGGCCGATCAGTTGGCCGAGGGCCGTCCCGTAAGTCAATTCGTTTTCCACGGCCTCGGCGGCGGCCTTGGCGAAGTATTCCGCCGTCTCGCGGACCATTCCAAACCGACCGTCCTTGATGGTTTCGGCTACGTCCTCACTGGTAGCCCCAACCATGGCCACCTCAAGATCGTGGATGGCCATCGCCCCGTTGCAGGCCACGGCCGTAATGATACCCCGGCGCATCAAGTCGATGATCACCGGCCCGCAGCCGACCTTGACCACGTGCCCACCCATGGCGAAAACCACGGGCTTATCCTCTCTCCGCGAGGCCAGGATGGCATCAACCACGTCCCGCAGGTGTTTGGCGCCCAGAAAATCGGGGAGCGCCTGGAGCCAGTCGGAAAAAGACACCCCCGCTTCCGGCGTGCCGGCGAAACGGCCGATCTCGGACAGGTGCTCGCGCTCATGGATGGAATAGAGCTTCAAGAGGGACAAGTCGATCACCCGATTGGCTACTGGATCTTTTTTAGATTTCTTGGGGTTCATGTGACTCCTCGTGATTGGCTAACATTTGATCGATCAGATCGCCTAATACCCGCCGACCGTCGTCGAGCATATCTATTTCCACCCGCAAAACCGCGACCGGCACGGGCCAGTCTACGTTGAAATCGACAAGTTTGACCGCGTCTTTCTCCGTGGTGACCAACATTTCCAGGCGCTGCTCAGCCACCCAGGCACATAACATCCCGATGTCGGCGGAGGTGTAAACGTGATGGTCCGGCCACGGCCGAATTCCGTAAGGGGGTAGATTAATCTGTTCGAGGGTTTTAATAAAGGCCTCGGGGCGGGCAATTCCGGCAAACGCGCCGAGACGTACCCCGGACGGTGGGGTGATTGGCTTTCCTTGCAGATCCACGAAACCGACCGGCTTATGCACGGCGTGGACAATGGCCAGGTCGGGCTTAAGATCGTGAATACGTTGGTCCACGGCGGCCAGGGCCTCGGGACGGCATTGATCGCAACGGGTAACCACCACGGCTTCCGCCCGTCGCAGGTTGTGAACCGGTTCACGAAGTAAGCCGCGCGGCAACAGATAGTCATAACCAAAGGGCAAGGTGGCATCAATCAACACGATATCGAGGTCCCGGCCAAGCCGCCGATGCTGGAAACCATCGTCCAGAACAATCGCCCGGGCCTGATATTCGGCGATGGCCAGTCGGCCGGCGGCGGCCCGGTCGGGGTGGGCGATCACCACCGCCTGGGGACAACTCTTGGAAATCATGAGGATTTCGTCGGCGACGCCGCCGGGAGTAGCCTTATATCCGCGACTGAGGACCGCCGGCTTACGGCCACGTTCCAGCATCTGCTGACACAGCCATAGGGTCATCGGGGTCTTGCCCGTGCCCCCCACCGTCAAGTTTCCCACGGAAATCACGGGGGCCTCAAGCCAGATCGGCAGGGCCCAAATATTGAAGTAGGCGTTACGGATAGCGACTCCCCGGCCATAAAGCCAGGCTGATCCGCGTAGTATTCCACGTAAGATAGAGGCGGCCGGGCCACCTCCCCCGGCCATCAGTTTTCTATACCGGTCAACCCGATAAATCGTTCCGGTCTCTGGCAAGTGACGCGGCTCCTTTATGATTCGTTTAATGGCGGACCGACCTCGTTGGTATCGGGCACGTCCACCCATGAACCAACGGCATTATACTCTTTCAAGCCCGCATGGTCAGACTAATCATAAAATGGGAGAAAAGGACCGGGCAGGGGGTGCTTATCGGAACGACCAAGGGGTGGGCATGGGGTTTATGCCCCATAATGCAGGAAAATACCCCTCATGAATGCATGAATAGAGTTAAATTTATCGATCACCGAGTGGAAATACGATCGCCAAGGATGAGTCGGTAAAAAATTTTTCATAAAAACCCAAATTAGGCTCTTGATCTTTTGGCCGGAACCATTTTTGTGTCGTATACTAATAGTGGCAGTTGACTCCCCGCAATGAATCTCCCCGAAGCAGACCCGGATAACGGGTTGCGGCAGCGGACTTATTGTTCTCCTGCAATTGAATAGTGTTGGCTTGATTATGCGGCATACCCGGCGATGGCCTTGATTCCGCGCGCTCCGCGCGAGCAAGGCGCGGCGATCCCATCGGGTACGAGTTCCGGTCCTGGGGTTTTTTGACCAGGAGGGCAAGGTCATGGTAGTGACAACAATCAATTCGACAAGCGTTTCGGGAAGTCACTGTGCATCCGTCCAACCGAACGTCTTGACACCGACTTCGGCCCAGATGGCTCGGTTTTCGAGTGAGGAGCGGAGCATGCTGCGCCGCCTGCTGGGGGAACCCATGGAATACGTGGACCACGAATTATTCCACAAGAATAACGCCGAAAAGTTGATTTTCGGGAAAAATGCCCGTCTGGATCCGGAAGAAGCCTGGCTGGATAACGACAAACTGATCGATCCATCGTTGGCTCATTTCGACGAAGGCCAGACGTTGACCACGGGCCAGGAGATAGAGCTTTTTCAGAAATTTAATTATTCCCGCCTGCGCATTCTGTCACTCCTGCGGCAGTACCAGGGCAAACGCATGCCTGAAAACGCGCTGAGGGAAATGCTGGCCTGGTCCCGGCGGGCGGATATCCATCGCAGCCTGATCACCCAGGCGAATATGCCCTTGGTTCTGGCCATGGCCAAGCGAACCCGGTTGAACGGGCTGGACACCAATGAGCTGATCAGCGAGGGCAATTTCGCCCTTTTGCGAGCGATCGACAAGTTTGATTGTTCCCGCGGCTTCAAATTCAGCACCTACGCCTGCCGGGCCATTCTCAAGAGCTTTTCACGGGTGGCCATGCGGACCAGCCGCTATCGAGGCCGGTTCCCCACCGAGTTCGACCCCACACTCGAAAAAAGCGACTTCATCGAGCGGAAACGTGACGGGCTCAAGGCCCAGTGCGTCGACGAAATTCGGGACATCATCGATCACAACCGGGCGGAATTGAACGAAATCGAGCAGACCGTGATCCGAGAACGATTCGCCCTCGATGCCGGGCCCGATCGGGTGAAAGGGAAAACCCTTGAGCAGGTGGGCGAACTGATCGGCGTAACCAAGGAACGGGTGCGTCAGATTCAGAACAAGGCCCTGAGGAAATTGCGCGATATGCTGGAGGACGGCTTTCTGGCCGCCTCCGGTTGAGGGTTGATCGAACATCATAGGTCCACGGCCGCGTGCCAACGGCGAAGCCCGCCGACCACCAAAGGGAAACACATTCGAGGGTTGCCTCCTCCCTCGAATGTGTTTCAGTTTTTAGCCTTACCGCGTCAGGATCAACAATCACTGTGACCTTCCCTTTTATGGAGATTGATCATTTCCGGGCCAGAGGGTTCGTCATGTTCACCCATGCCATGCGCTGTCGGGATTCCGCGTTGACCGTTGGAATGGGTATTTTTATAATCGTTTTTCGGTCATATATTAAGGTTTGGAACCTGCAGGAGCCGCCAACGTGCAGATTACCGTCAATGGCGAAATGCTGGAACTTGATGAAGGCGCGACCGTAGCCGACCTCGTGCGGCGTTGCCAGGTTGAGCCCAAACACGTGGCCATCGAGGTCAACCAATCCCTGGTGCCTCGTAAAACCTTCGCGAATACCCCCTTGAACGCCGGGGACCAGGTGGAAATTGTCACTTTCGTGGGAGGAGGCTGATGCCTGAGGACCTGCTGAAGATTGGTCCATTCACTTTTCGCTCGCGCCTGTTCGTGGGTACGGGCAAGTATGCGGATTTCGACCAGATGAACGCCTGCCTGGCCGCCGCCGGCGCCGAGGTGGTGACGGTGGCCGTCCGCCGCGACGTATTGACCCCCCAGGGCGGCCAAAAACAAGGGAACATACTCGAAGCCCTCGACGTGAGGCGGTACACCATCCTGCCGAACACGGCGGGCTGTTTTAACGCCGAAGACGCGATCCGGGCCGCCCGGCTCAGCCGCGAATTACTCGAGGGACTGGACAACCCCGGCGCTCAATGGGTCAAACTCGAAGTGCTCGCCGACAAAAAAACCCTTCTGCCCGATCCGATCGGCAGTTTGGAAGCGACCGAGAAGCTGGTCAAGGAGGGCTTTCTGGTACTGGTCTATACCTCCGATGATCCGATCATGGCCCGGCGGCTTAAGGCGGCCGGGGCCACCAGCGTCATGCCGGCCGGCTCCCCGATCGGTAGCGGGCAAGGCGTGCTGAACCCGAACAACATTCGGATTATCCTCGAGGACCTCAAGGAAAACGATCCAGATTATCCGGTGATCGTGGATGCGGGGGTGGGGACCGCCTCGGATGTGACCGTCGCGATGGAGTTGGGCAGCGACGGGGTATTGCTGAACACGGGCATTGCCGGGGCGAAAGATCCGGTGGTCATGGCTCAAGCGATGGGACGGGCGATTGAGGCCGGGCGGCTGGCGTGGCGGGCCGGGCGTATTCCGCGAAAACTCTACGCCACGGCGTCCAGCCCGATGGAAGGCCTGATTGCCCCGTCCGCGCGCGGGACCAAGTGAGGCATATCCGTGCAACGTCGGACCCGAAATCGAATCTGCATCTGGCTGATATTCGCCGGGCTGCTCAATTTCGTGGTATACACGGTGGTGTACGCCGAATTAGGCGGCGATGCCAAGAACGGCGGCTACCGCTACGAAATGGATGAATCCGGCCATCCGCAGAAAGCATACTACATCATGGGGCATTTTATCCACGGTCCCGGAGGACGGGTTCGCACGGTTTCCAAGGGGGTCTGGATCTACAGCTATCTGCACTCGATCTCCCTCTGGCCGACGCAGGCGATGATCGTCATCTGCCTGATGATCCTGGCCCAGCCGCACATCATCGCCACCATGCAGGAAAGCAACCTGATCCGCGGCCCGACCTTTATCGTGGTGATTATTACTCTCACCGCCCTGCTCTGCGCGGTCATGACCACGGTGTTCACGGTCGATTTCATCCGGGCATTGAGCGGTTGAATCATTTTCCCCGGGCTATTTGACAGGTAGCAGGAAGAGACGCCCCGCGCCCGCATCAAGCGAAGTTTGCAGACCCTCCATGTCCGGGCTGTCGTCCACGACGGGGATTTCCCGGCCCGTATTCGGACAAATTTCCATTACGGCCTTCGCGTCCACGTCGAATGCAACGGTCGGCCAGGCCGTATAGGCAAAATGATAATTGTTCAGTAAAAGCGCCCGCCGCCCGTCGGAGTGCTTGAAAACGCCGATGAGATATTCACCGGGCGTGGCAATATGTAACGGCGCATCGGACAAAATAACGGACGGATCATCGTTTTGCCGCACTCGATATACCTGTGTGCTGGTCAGCTTCATCAACGTGGGGCCAAGCTGCTTGAGTACTCCGTTGATCCGGCGGGCCTCGTCGTAGTGGCGTGTACGCCGGCCTTCCGCGGTAAGAATCGCTCCGCCCTTGGGAAATTCACGTCCGCGCGGCGTCCAGTAGCAAAAGTACAGTACTCCCTTGGCGCCGTAGGCGAGCGAGGTGTAAATCTGCCAGCGAATCTGCCCTTCGGTGGGGTCAAAGTGGTTGCCAAAAGGCATCACATTGAAGAAATTCCAGAAAGGGATTCGCCGAGTGAGGGAAACCTCGCGCATGACCTCGAGATTACGGCAATAGGCCTCGCGGGTGTCGGCATCCGGACGCATGGCCGGATAGTGGTCCATGCACAAAATGTCCACGTCGACTTCCTCGACGAAGCGCTGGACATGCTCCTCGTAGCTGTCGGTGCCGAGCTGCTTGGCGGTGGCGTAGTTGGGATACAGGTTGATAAAGGCCAGATGACCCGGCCGCGCCTGGCGGAGCTCACTCACAATCGTTTTCAAACCGGGGAAATCGGCGACGTTCGGCTCATCTTTGATCTTGTAACCCCAACAGGCCGGCCCCGTAAGCAGGTCCGACAGGGCCAGTCCGGCTCGGCTGACGATCGCCTTCAGGTCGTACTTCTCGCATAATTCCAGTTGGCGACGCACCTGCTCCGGCGTCCGGGCTCCGAACCCGCCGATCACCACGGTGAAATTCGCCTCGGCCAGTTCCGCGTATCGTTGGTCCATCTTCTCGTCGGCCGGTGGATCTAACCAAAAACCGATGGCAAATCGATCCTGCACGAACCGCCGCGGCTCGTCCGCGCCATCAGCGGTCATAGTCGTCAGCAAGCAACCGAAACCGATCAGCCCCGTTATCGCCCGGGAGGCATTCATGACATTCCTTTCATGTTCGAGAGAGGACCAAGTGATATTCATGGCCACCGGTAATGTATTTTGTAAAGATTATTAACCCAAACGGCAAGTGAAGCTCCTGGCGGCTGGATGACCGTGCTTGCGGAGCGTCCGGGCGAACGATAATTTGAGACAAAGTCCGTCAAGGAGCAAGTGTATCGATGGACCAAGGACTTACGGGGGCACATTGTTCAGGAGAGATCATGTCTTATCTCATACCCTATATCGGCGATGTCCATAAACTTTTTCCGGCCGAACCCCATTGGGCAGGCCTGGTGCTGATTGCCTGCTCGATGTTGTGCGGCATGATCGTCGGCCTGGAACGCGAGGCGCGGGCCAAACCCGCGGGTGTGCGGACGGTGACTCTCATCTGCGTGGGCAGTACGATCTTTACCCTCGCTTCCTTGCTCATGGCCCAGGGTTCATCCGCCGACCGGGCGCGCATCGCCGCCCAGGTGGTTACCGGTATCGGTTTTCTGGGGGCCGGGGCGATCATCCGCGAGCGCGGGGCCGTGGTGGGGCTGACGACGGGAGCGACGATCTGGACGGCGGCGGCCATCGGGGTACTCATCGGGATCGGTTATGCGGTGACCGGCGTGGTGCTGACTTTCCTCGTGGTGGGGATGTTGATGGCCTTTCGTCTTCTGGAACGCGGTCTGGCCGGCCGGTGTGAATATGCGCGCTGTCGGTTGATTTATGACCCGGAGGCAGGGAAAACGCGCCTGCTGTTGCTGACCATCCTCGACGAATATCGGGTACCCCCAAGAGCATACCGAATACACCCTCAGCCCCCGTTGGAAATGCTCGAGGTGGACTGCTGCCTCACCCATCGCGAGCACCGCCTGTTTTTCGCCGACCTGGTTAAGATTACGGCCATCAAGGAAATCCAATACCCCACGGACCAGAACAGCGGACCATGGTCCGCGCCCCCCACCCACGACAAGTCCTGATCGTACTGACACGCTGATGCAAAACGCAAAGCGCAAGAGCCCGCATTATTCATTGGTTTGACCACGGAGTCCGCGGAGATCACGGAGAATAAAGGAGTTATTAGAAAATAAGGTCAGCGAATGTTCTGACAGTGTGCATGTATTCAGAATCAGGCATACCTTGCCTTCGCCCCTTTTTCATCTTTACTCCGTGTCCTCCGTGCCCTCCGTGGTGAATAATCCGGGAGAGCATGTCCACATGCCCACGGCATACGATCCGCGCGGTGCATCGCGACCACGAAAACCATCCCGATCAGCGAACCGGCGACCGGTTCTCTGCATGGATTCAGTCTTGGCATCTCGACGCGTGTCCATGACGCTGATCGGCGACGAATCACAAAAGATGAAAAAAAACACTTTCTTGCAAAAAAAGTGTTGACAGATCGAAGAGAGAAGACTAACTTTTTAATAAGAATCCCGTTCGCGTCACGCGGGATCAAGTCCTCCAAACAAAGGAGAAGTTGCCATGGCTAAGAAAGCTGCCAAGAAAGCCAAAAAAGCGGCGAAAAAGAAAGCCAAACGCAAAAAGAAATAAGTGTTGCAAGTAGGCAGTGAAGAAGCGGACATCTCCCGTAGTGGGTTGTCCGCTTTTTCATGCGCATCAAGAAAAGCAAGTTAAATCGATTGATCCAAAACAAAAAAATGGTCACGGCGACACCTTTTGACCTGGATCTCAACCTAAAATATGCTGAAGAAAGACGAAAAACCGTCAAGCCATTAAGGGTATATCCCGTGTTGCTCGAGCATCAAAATGAGTTGATGCGTGCGCGGATCGGGATGACATGAAGCATCATCCCATGGCGTGAAACGCGAAGTGATCAGAGTTTGAGACACGAATGATGAGATTGTTGTTGGCTAATCCTCGTTGCCATTGCGCCGGCGTCGAACGCGCGGTCAAGATCGTGCAAACAGTCCTCACTCGTTTTGGGCCGCCGGTGTTTGTACGTCGGGAGATCGTGCATAACCGCCACGTGGTCGATGAGCTGCGCCGAGAAGGGGTGATTTTTGTGGAGGAGTTGTCCGAGGTACCCCGGCAAGGGCGGGTGATTTTCAGCGCTCATGGGGTCGCCCCCTCGGTTTACGAGGAGGCGCGGACGCGGGAGCTGCGGGTCATCGACGCCACCTGTCCGCTGGTTCACAAGGTCCACGCGGAGGCAAAGCGCTTCCTTGCTCAAGGGTATTATGTCGTGCTCATCGGAAGGCCGGGGCATGAGGAAGTGGTCGGAACACTGGGGCAGGTTCCCGGACGTATTCATCTGATTGAAAATATGGACCAGGCACGACGGATCCACCCGGATCCCGGCCAACGGATAGCGGTCCTGACCCAAACGACGTTAAGCGTGGACGACACGCAGACCATTATCGACTGTCTGCGGGAACGTTTTGGCCCGATCGCCTTGCCAACAAGAGACGATATTTGTTATGCAACCCAGAACCGTCAGAACGCGGTTAAGGCCCTTTGCGAACGCGGGATCGATCTGCTGCTGGTCGTGGGTTCGCGAAATTCGAGTAACGCGAACCGGCTGATCGAGGTGGGCCGGGTACGCGGCGTGCGGGGCATGTTGATCGATGGACCCGAAGACCTGAGGAAGGAGGGGCTCGAGGGCGCGGAGGCGGTGGGGATCACGGGAGGGGCCAGTACGCCGGAAGAGCTCGTACAGGCCGTCATTGTCCGGCTGCAAGAATGGGGTGGAGGAGCGGTCGAACTCTGCTCGGTGGCCGACGAGGATACCGTTTTCCCTTTGCCGGATATTCCTTGACAAAGCTTGTCTTGCCGAGGTGCCGACATTCTCTTCCATTTCCGCTCCAAAAGTCGAGCCTATACGAATCACGGCCATTGTATCCGGCCGATCCGTTAAAGCACCGCGAGATTCCCGCCGTGAATGCTTGACGATACCGCCAGCCGGGTCTATGCTGAGCCGCCGAATCAGGCACGATTATTGTTGAATGGACGAATGAAGTCGGTTGTGCACGCTCGATATCCTCTCGTGCGGGGTTTCCCGAAAATGCGTTTGATACGATTGTTGAAACGATGGCGCCGAAGGCAGGAGCGGACCAAGCATGCGCTTCGGGATACGTATGTCTATCGTCTGCTTGGCGAACGCATCTTTCATCATCATGTCTGGGTGTTCGACAAGAGATCCTTGGCCGGTGGCCTTTCGCTGGGACTGTTTGTCGCGTTCACTCCTTCCATTGGTTTTCAGATGTTTATCTGTGCCATCGCCGCCATCCCGTTAAGGGTCAATCTGCCCATCGCCCTGGCGGCCTGCTGGATCACCAACCCGCTGACCGCGTTTCCCATTTACGCGTTCGCCGTCAAGATCGGCCGACTTTTGTTGGAACATACCCAATTCCTGGAATTCGCCTTGGGATTGTTCGGGGTCGAGGGCAAAACCAGACAATTCGTGGAGCTCGGCATATACCTATGGACCGGCTGTTTATTGATCGCCATCGTTACCGCCGTTTTGGGCAACGTGGCGGTTCGTCTGTTATGGAACTGGCGGCATAACATCAAGCTAAAAAGCGATCCGCACTGAACCTGATCCAATCGAACGGATACCTGCTCGCCCTTCGCCGATACCTATTGGCATCCCTCGGCCGATTCCGATTCGCCCGGCTCGCCGTCATGGGCGTGACGCGTTCGCGTTACCGTCCCGATAATGGCGTTGGGAGCACTGGCGCCGTCCGCGCCATCGGTTATTTCCAGCGTCCCGCCACGGCCACCCTGCCCGCCCGCGCCACCCACTCCATCGCCGCCCCATCCACCGGTGGAGGCGGGGCCGTCGTCTTCCGCGCCTTGAGCAATGGCCTGACCGCCCTTGCCCGGGGTTGCAGCCGATCCGCCATTGCCGCCGGTAGCCTCTCCATCGCCCCCGTCGCCACCGTTGCCCCCCTTACCCTGATCGTCGCAGGATCGCGGATGGCCGCCGCCCCCAGACCCGGCAGCCGCATAGGCTGTTCCTCCCACCCCGCCATAGTGATCCGCGATAAATTCACCATCACCACCGTTCCCTCCGACCGCAACCACGCTCCCGCCTTTGCCGCCGTCCGGCCTGGTTTGCTCACCCAAGGCCCCCTGTGTTGCCATAATCGTTGCCGAGCCACCGATACCACCCGCCGCGAAGCGGAGCACCACGCCGGAGACCTGGCAACCGGCGACGGTTTTCGAACGGCGTTTGACCGAGCCACCATGCCCCGCGTGCCCCTCCCAGCTTTGACCGTCCGGTCCTTCACGCGCACAAGGTACCAACATGATTGAGCCGCCTTGGCCACCGTTCATCCAGCCTTGACCTCCGTTGGCCGCCTTCCTTACGCGATACATGGTGCCCACGATAGCTCCTCCATCAGCGGCAACCTGGGCATGCAAAATATGACGCATGGCGGATGAAGTCGCAAAAACCGGACATGCAACCATGTCATCGATAATATTCACCCATCCCCCACCACCGCCGGCACCACCCGTCACCAATGCTATCATCGCCGACTGATCGAGCACCATCAGATCGATATCGAGGCCGTCCCACTCGTATTCGCTCGCGCCCACGTATAGAAAACCGGAGTCTCCGCCTCCGTTGTTGAACTGACCGGCCGATTGATCGGAAGTCGTGTCCGCATCGCCTCCGTCACCGCCATTGCCGACGTGCAGGCCCCCGTGCATGACCAGCTTTTCGCCCGCGCACAGGATAATGTCTCCGCCCTTGCCACCCATCCCGCCGCGGGTTCCAGGAAGCCCCGCGCTGCCGTTGCCCGCCTGCATAACGACGCCGTATTCGACCATCAATTCCCCACCGGCATGAATACAGATCGTCCCCCCGTTATAGCCGTCTTCACCGGTATTCGATAAGCCGGTTTCATCAGCGGAGATGGTTTGCCTGATATTCTGGGCCCCGTCCCCGGCCTGGATAACACCGGTTATACGCACATCTCCGCCGGTGTTGATGGTGATACTGTAGCCATCCGCCGGGGAATCGTCGGCCACAAGCTGGCCGTCGATAATTACATCACCGGTCGCGTCGATCTCCACGTCGGATTTGACCAACGTAGTCTGCCCGACCGGGATATTCAGATGCGTCACCGTAACCTTGCCTGCGAGGGTCGATGGAGCGTTCGCGTCGCCAACGTTGTCATCCGGTTCCACGATGCCGTCACCCTCTGAGTCCGGCGGTGGAGAGCAAGGCCCCGCCTGACCCATCAATAGAGCGCAAAATATTCCAAACAACGTCGCTAACTGCAAGCCTCGTACGGATCGCATCACTGATCCTCCATCAGAGCCGCGTTACCTTGACGGACGCTTGGCTCGTTTAAGAGGTACCCACCTTGACCAACCATGATTTGTGCAAGCCGGAATTCCAGCGGGTAAGTTTCTCGCTTAACTTGTCATTCACATAGAGCCACCCGATGGGGAGTTATTATATCACAAAGGCGGTCAACCCTACAGCGCAAAGTTCATTTGAACCAGGCGTCTCATTCGGGGCATCATTCGAGGAACATCAGATTTAATTGCTCATTCAGTGCCATAGGCAGGGTGTCCCCTGAATCTAATCATATGCCATGCGTTAAATCAATCCTATGGGAAGGGCTTGGACCCCTTCGGTCAGAGGGATCGGCTCACGGCAGAGGCAAAGAAGCGCGCCCCGGCCACACGGGCCTTGATGAAACGCAGAAAAACCGCTTCGTTACCAATTTGAGCAAGATCACGAACATCCCTTTGAAGGTAAGTTTACCCGTAGGAGTTGTAATAGAGATATCGTTCCATGACCGGCCCGGCGACCAAGGCAGGAAAACCACCCGTCCAGATCGTTCGGTAAATCTCTTGCAAGCCCAGGGATTTTGCTGATGACCATCGTGCATCCATCTGCTCAGGGATGGGCAGAAAGGGTGGGTGGTCAAGCCGAAGTTTGCGACACTCGCAATTCGAGAATCCCAGCAGATTGAGCATGGCAACGCGTCCCGCTAGAGTTTCGGAAACCCCCTTCATCATTTGGAACTGTTGCGCGCCCGTCAACCAGAACAACCCCTGTTTACCGTCCGTATCCGCGATGATTTCGATGTGGGGTAGCAATTGGGAGGCATGTTGTATCTCGTTGATCAAGACCGGTGGCCCAAACCGTTGGAGGAAAAGGGTTGAATCCTCGATGGCCAGAGTTCACAAGGTGGGATCGTCCAGCGTCACATACCGGTGATCACTTATACCGAGATGCCGAAGGAAGGTTGTTTTGCCGGCTTGCCGTGGCCCGGTGAGCAGGAGGAGGGGAAACAGGATTCGATTCCGGTAGACGGCCTCATGGATAGGCGTATCTCAGGAAGGCTGGTTCTCCATTTCAGGCTGAACCAGAACAGGCGGAATCTCGATGAGCTCCTTGGTGAATAATCCGGGCCAAACAACCAAAGCGCGACCGTTCGCCGCGTTCTCCAAAGTCTGATGCCGGACGCTACCTCACGAAAACGACCACGACCTTTTCATTGCGGGGATGGCAATATTTTCAGGCAATCGGGCCGTTGAAGCACCCGGTACCCCGCATTCCCGGGTCCGAATCGAGGATTGCGCGACAGGGTCGGGAGCATTGCCCGGATTTCTTGCCAGAGCCTTCATCTCGGTAAAATAAAAAAGGTTGCATAAAAGGACCGATAACGATAAACTGAAACACATTAATCGTAGCTCAAGGTCTCGGTTATTTCCTTGAACATAACGATGGACAGATCTATATCCCCCGGTTCAAGGGGATTACGGAAAGGGCTTTAATCATGAAAACACGTATCTTTTTGCCGTTATTGGTGGTTTGGCCGGCCCTGATGGGCCCTGCTTGCGCGCCGACCGTTACCTGGGATCCCAACACCATTTGGAATCCGGATGGAAACACCAACACGTCGAATGACGGATCGTGTGCCACTCCCGCTAATCTCGACAGCTGGCGAGCCCAGGTCGTGGCCTTGGTTAATCAGGAAAGGGCCGCCTACGGGCTGGGGGCGATTACGCTGAACGGCCAACTCAATCAGGCGGCACAGGATTTCTGCTGCGCCATGCTGGAGGGCGATTTTTTCCCGGCGGACCATATCAATCCCGACACCGGGGAAGGTCCGGAAGATCGGATCGAGGCCACCGGCTATGAATGGAGGTCCGTGGGCGAAAATATTGCCCGGGGACACACTTCGCCACAGGAGGTGGTCACGGCCTGGATGAATTCCCCCGGCCATCAGCAGGTCATTCTCGGGGAATTCCACACCGAAGCAGGCGTGGGTATTTGCAGCGGTGGGGCTTATGGGCTGCATTGGGTACTCGATATGGCCTCGCCGCTTTGGCCTTGACAGGGGGGACATTCACAAACCCCATACGCGCGATCCTGTCGCGAAAAAAGAAATGCCCTTTGGCATTGCAGAAGCATGATTCTTGAGGCGAATGTCTGGGATTTTTGTTTGGCCGCGGCGTAAAAAAGGCGGCGGCCGCAACATTGTTTGCGCGTGGCTTCCGAGCAGTTATCCTACTCTTACCCGCTTATCGAGAACGATAAGGGCTTGAGAAACAAACCCTCGGTTCCCGCCGAACAATGTTGTGACCGCCGCAAATCATTCGGCGTTGCTCCTGATTTCCGGAGCAACCATCTCTGAAGATCGGGTCCAATTGACCCGCTTCAATTCTCTGCCATTAGATGGCAATTTGATAGTTGAACAGATCACGCAGTAGAGATGCCCCGTTGATCACGGCATTCGTCCAGCAGCAATTAACCGGAAGACAACAACCGGCCCCGCTGGTGGCGACAAGCACGCTCAACGCGACTCCCACCATTGCTATTCTCTTCAACATCGCATCACCTCCAATGCTTCCGTGCCACCTTAGATGGCGATCTGATAGTTGAACAAATCACGCAGCAGGGACACACCGTTGATCAATGCATTCGTCCAGCAGCAATTCAGACCACAGGGAATGCCGCAGCAACCCGTGGCGGACGCAAGAATCGCCAACGATCCTGCAATTAACGTCATTTTCTTCAACATGCCAAATACCTCCAATCCTTGGGTTCAGGTTTAGATGGCGATCTGATAGTTGAACAGATCGCGCAGCAGGGACAACCCATTGATCGCTGTATTCGTCCAGCAGCAATTCAGACCGCAGCAGCCCGTGGCGGTGGCGAGAATGGTCAACGATCCTGCAATCAAGGCCATTTTCTTCAACATACAATACCTCCAATGTAAACAATGTCCCGGACCCCCTTCACCTTGACGGGGATCCTTTCCTGCCTAATGGAACGGCCGTCACACGACGGCCTACCCTATTAGCGGCATAAATCTACCGAGTGGAACAATTTCATGCAAGCCCTCTCCTAAAAAAGTTGGCCATCCAGCCCCTATACCGGTACCGGACCACGGCCTAGCGGAGTACGAGCAAGGCATGACCAGTAATTCACGGATTCACAAACTATGAAGCATACAAAGCATACACTCTCGTATCTACCCCCAAAAAATAGCTTAAAAACTGCGTTCCTGCGGTCCTATAACACAAAAATGACGAAATTTCGTCAGGATATCGACTGTCCAATCGGCCGATCATGGCTTCTGTACCTCTAAATGCTGGTACCCCAAAAGTGGCGAACATTCGTCACATGGGGGGCTCAAATTTTTTCTCGGAAAGCAAAAAAATAGCATTCCGGTTCCGATAACCTGCTCACATAAGCCGGTTTTGTCCGACCACCAACCACGGGAATCCCCCTGCCCGACGAAAGGAGGAGATATCTCCAGGGGACAACCGCCACCCCGCACAAGTTTGCTTGTGGCAAGTTGGCGGACAGTAAATATTCCGAACGCCTCTATGACTTCATAACGGATGAAACTACCGACAAAGTTAACTTAACGCAGGGTTAAAAAACTCAGGATTACCCGTTTCAGGATACCGAATCAGAGTACCTTTTTCTGGCCGCGACTTGGAGGTGGGCGCAGCGGCCCCAAGCGGCAGGCTTACGGCTTAAATGTTTTTCCAGCCGAGCCAGTCGACGTCGAACGTCGGGATTTTTAAGCCAATCGCGGCATTTACGCATGGGAAGTACGGTCTTGCCTACGGTCTGCAGAACCTCAAAACCGGCTTCCGCAAACAGGCGGCCTAGGGATTCGGCATCGAACGTGTGGATCTCGAATTGTTCACTTTGTCGGCTGGTGAGCCAATGGGTACGACCGGTTTTCAGAAAATGTTCCAATTCATCAATCCGCCTTTTTTCCAGGTAAAAATCCATACCGGCCAAACGATGGTCGAACGTGGCCACGAGGATACCAGACGGATCACAAATACGCTGGATTTCGCGAAGTGCTTGCACCGGCTTGCGAACGCAGCCGAGGGGCTCTCCCATGGCCAAGGCCAGGCCGAACGTACCGGCCGGTAAAGCGGATAAATCTTCGAGATCAGCCTGTAAAAATACGGCCTTTTCAATTCCCCCCATTTGCTCGACCTCATAACGGGCTTCGTCCAGCATCTTGGCCGACAGATCAACGAAGGTAACCCGGTATCCGCTTTTAAGCAATTTACGGCCCCATTTGCCGGACCCACAACCCAGGTCAACCACCGGACGACCCAAGTCAGTCGGCAGATAGGGCTTCAAATAGTCCCACGTCAATCCGTCGTGCCACTGCCAGTAGGCGTCGTTGTAGATTTCCTCGTATCGATTGGCGATGCGGTCGTGATAACGCTGGTTGGCATTGCGGCGGCCCATTACGCTTCCCCCAGGGTCCAATCCCATTGACGTAAGGCCTCCAGGCCGGCGTAGCGGGTCAGGTCGAAATGCAGAGGGGTGACGGCCACGAAACGCTCGTTCAAGGCGTCCAGATCGGTCTGTTCACCGCCGGGAGCGTGGCTGAAATCTCCGGGCGTCAACCAGTAATAATCCCGGCCGTCAGGGGCCCTATGCCGGACAAACTTATCCGCGATCATGCGGGTGGCTTGCGGCACAACCCGTATGCCCCGCGGCGGTCCGGCGGTCAGGTCGGGAATGTTGATATTGACGAGCTGGCCGGCGGACAGGCCGCGATCCAGCAAAGTACGGATAATCGGCAAGGCAATTCGGGCGGCCTGCGGAAAATCACGCTCAACACCGTGACGGAGAGAGACCGCCACAGCGGGAAATCCCAAAAGTGCCCCCTCGGCTGCGGCGGCCACTGTTCCAGAATAAAGTACATTTATACTTACGTTGGCCCCGTCATTGATCCCACTGACCACCAAATCAGGCGGGGAATCGAGTAGCTCGGTGATGGCCAGCTTTACGCAATCCGCCGGGCGGCCGGCCACGCTATATCCGGTAAATGCATCATGCACATGGATGCGGCGGACGGCCACGGGGCCATGGACGGTAATTCCGTGGGCGGCGGCGGATTGGGGCGATTCGGGAGCGGCCACGCTGACCCGGCCCCAAGCCAGCAGTTCCCGATACATGGCCGCCAGACCGGGGGCCAGTATCCCATCGTCGTTACTAAGCAGAATGTGCATGGGCTTATTGTAGAAGATGGTTATTCAAAGGGGAATGCCCACGAAAAGCCCACACCGCGGAGAGTACTGAAAAGACGTTGCGCCATCAGCCAATAACGACCACCCGGCGGCTTTACCAGTAGTAATCCCAGTAATCAAACTCGTACCAGTAGCCGCCGCAATCATCGCAGCCCCGGCAGTCATCGCAGTCGTCATCAAATTCGATGTCGGGCCACTCAAACTCAAACTCCCCGTCCTCGCAATCGCATTCGATATCCGCGCCGGGCAATAAACTGGCGGAGAGAATCATCAACACCCACATCAATCGATTTCGCCATCGTTTCATCACTTGTACCTCCCCGACGAGGGGTGGCGGTTCCCGCGGCTGAGTCCCTCGCCTCTCTATTGTACCAGACCGTGATCCGGTTAAAAGGTTTGTCGCTTTGTCCTGGAAACGGCCCCAGCCTGGATAAGGCACCCCCGGGGCTCGACCAGATTCTGCTCCGCGGAACCCGCCCCGGCGAGCTCCGCCGCGGCGAGTCCGCCACGGCGGGCGCCATCGGGTTTCAAGACGCTCTTACTCCTGTTTGACGGTGATCCGTTTCGGTTTGGCCTCCGGGTGTTTCGCGATGGTAATCGTCAGCAGCCCGTTACGGTATTTCGCATCCACCTGGTTCACATCAGCCGAACTGGGCAACTGGATGGTCCGCTGAAAACTCCCGAAGCTCCGTTCAACAATGTAGGCGTTGCGTTTCTTTTCCTCTTTCTCCTGCTTTTTCTCGCCGGCGATGGTCAGAAGATTGCCGGACACATCGATACGCACGTCCTTCGGGTCCACGCCCGGCAATTCGGCCTTCACCAGGATTTGTTCGTCGGTCTCCGACAGATCCAAGCGCGGCTCCAAAACCATGGCCGACACGGATCGATCAAACACCGAAAAGTTCCACGGATCGCGCAGGAGACGCTCGAAGGCCCGATCGATATCGTCCCGCAGGCGAACCAACGAACGATCGCCGGGGTCCGTATCCTCGGAGTAACGTTTTTTGTTGCGCCACGGTATCAGGTTCATAAAGCACCTCCTTTCTGGTCAACGATTTCCCGTTTCGTTTATGACCTCCAAACCGCTCCGTCATGGACTGCGTACCGGTATCTTCTTCGGTTTGGCGGCCTCGGCTTTGGGCAAATGAAGTTTCATCACCCCGTTGTTCAGTTCGGCCTCGATCTTGTCGGGATCGATGCCTTCCCCGACCCGGAACGAACGATAGAAGTCACCCACGCCGTATTCCCGCAGCAGGTAGTTCGTCGACGCCTCGTCTTGACGCGAATCGACCCGAGCCTGCAAGGTCAGCAGACCCTGTTCGTAGCGGATGTCGATATCGTCGGGGCGCACCCCGGGCACATCCGCGATCAGCAGCAACTCCTCGTCCCGCTCGATGATATCCACCTGCGGGGTATAGGTTATCCGGTCGCGGGTATGTTCCGTTCGGGTTATCTCGCTTTCCGGCTTCTTGATTGCTGTTTCGTTCGCCATGATGATCGACCTCCTCTCTGCTTATGCTTACTCGTTGTTCATTTCGCTCCTCGTTATCCCGCCCGAACCGCGATCTTTCGCGGTTTGACTTCGTCGGCTTTCGGCATGGTCACGGTCAATACGCCGCTCTTCAACGAGGCTTCGACCTTCTCCGCGTTGACCTCGACCGGCAGCGTGACTACCCGGGTGAATTCGCCGGTGCCCCGCTCACGGCGGTGGTAACACGCGTTGTCCTCGGCGGCGGCCGGGCGGCGTCCCTTAATGGTAAGCTCATTCCCCACCGCATAGACCTCGAGATCCTGAGGATTGACCCCGGGCAGCTCGGCCTCGGCATACACCGCTTCGCCGTCTTCCCAGATGTTCAACGCGGGAAAACGCGCGGACGAAAGCGGCGAGGCTAACCACGGGCCGTAGCCATCAAAAATCCTCCCGATCTCCCGACGCAGCTCATCAAATACCGTCAAAGGATTCATTCGTGCATAGGCCATGTTACACCTCCCTTTTCTCGTCTTGTTTCGCGGTGGCCGTCCCACGACGGCCTTCGTCGGAAACCGAATCAAACCCCGTGCCAGAGCTTATGGTTGCCACCGGAGATGTTGTAAAAGACTGCGGGACAGGGACTTAAAAGCAGCCTGTCGAATTGCGGATCGCGCGAAATTGCCAATCTGGCCGCGTCAATTTGGCAGTAGATATTATAAATAAATAATATATATTATTAATGATTCCTCCCCGGCCCAGGCGGCCGTTGATTATCCTGCGTCATACTGTTTCATTAAGAAAAAAGGGGAATCCGCTTGCATTCGGAAACAATAAAAATTCCCATCCAGACAATATCGGGGTGCATTCTGTTTTTCGCACTTCATACGTAGTCATCTACTATACAGTATGTAGTAGGCTTAAAACTCGGCATTCGATACAATAAATCATTTCATATAAATGGTTTACGGGGCGTTCAGGCGTTGATTTCAAACCGTATTATTTGCTCCTGGAGAATATATATTAAATTAATAATGATTGATCGTAAAATATATTATTGTATTATTCGTTTCCTTTAGATTTTCCCTATCTTGAAATCCATTATTGACAGCCCCTGAAATTAACGATAAAATTTAATCTGATATAGCAGAATGCAGTAGAGTTGTCGCCGGGCGGGTTAAAACCGGCCACTTCCGGGCGGGTTAAAACCGGCCAAT
>CAYNYK010000048.1:0-36540 GCA_964401335.1 uncultured Planctomycetales bacterium | reverse complement strand
TGGCATGGGCAGGCCCTTGTCCCGCCGCGGCGGGACAAGGGTTTGCCCGTGCTTTTATGGCAGCGAAGCAGAGAACGAATACTCCTAAGTAAGTCGGAATTCCCTGTGCCACCTTTCTTCGGATACACCCCCGATTAAGATGATGCTCCGTACCAGACATGACAAAACCAGCAAGCCGTGGGTACGATAGATCATGCGTTCAAGGCTTCCGCGGGTGTGTGTAATACTCGGTCAGCATAAGGAGGATAACGCGATGAAAAAGACACTTTGCTTTGTTGCGGCGACGGCCGTGATGGCGTTAGTTTTCAGCCTGGCCGCCGTGGGCGATACGCGGAGTATGGGTGAACCGGTCATTTTCGCATTGCCCCCGGCGGTGCTGAAGGGATCGATGTCACTCGAGGAAACCATCGCCCGGAGACGATCGGTACGGCGCTTCGCGGATGCGCCCTTGAGCGCCGAGCAGATCGGTCGGCTATGCTGGGCGGGTCAGGGGATTACCGATACCCAGCGCGGCTTGCGGGCTTCGCCTTCGGCGGGAGCCACGTACCCCCTCGATTTATATGTGGTTACAGCAACGGGAGTCGATCATTACCAGCCCGAGCAACATGCCCTGCGGCGGCACCTGACCGGCGACCTTCGCTCGGCGATACGCGGTACAGCCCTGAACCAGGCGGTGGTCGGCGAAGCACCGATTTGCCTGGTGATCGCGGCCACACCGGAGCGGGCGGCCCGAAGATACGGCCAGCGGGCCATGCGCTATTGCCTGCTCGAAGCCGGGCACGTTGCCCAGAATGTCCTGCTCCAGGCCACCACCCTGGGATTGGCCGGCGTACCCGTCGGTGCGTTCGAGGAGGCTAAAACCGCGGAAGTCCTGAAACTGCCGCCCGGAACGGAGGTACTCTACCTGCTCCCCATCGGCCGGCCGCTTTCATCCTGATCGAATGGATGCACCCCACTTCCGCGCAACCGGCCATATCCTCATGATCCGGCGCGGAATCCTCGCCACATGGATAACGGACTTTGATCTAATCGCAGTTGTGCGCAATGCAAAAAAGCCGGCCGCCGGGCCCAGCGGCGACCGCCGTTTATATCAGTTGGCCGGGGTTGGTACGCAGACCCCGGCACTCAGAAATCAACCCGATAAAGTTAAATCCCGAGCCCTGTCCCGGTTCCAAGCAATAAAGGCAGGAATTGCAAGGCCATAGACAAAATCGACATGATGCCGCCCGCTCCGCCCAGCATGCCACAACCGCCGGTCAGAAACAGCACCGCCATTAGTGCCACACTCATCTTAACCCATGATCCACGTTTCATCCTGTGTACTCCAGAGAAGGGAATATCTTGATTAACTTCACAAACAACTTGAAAGTATAAGCGGCTTCAACTGTCCAATCAATGCCCGGCCCTTCCCGACATGCCCGGATGGATAAATAGACTGTTCGGCGTGAGGCGCGGCGCAGACCGTAAGGCAGGCTATTTGCCTGCCACACCAGATTAAGTGGATGCCCCGCCGCGACTTACCGGAAGAGCGGTCGAACGCGACTCGATCCTCGGCATCTATTTGTCTTAAAGCCGAACAGTCTAACAGTCTATGTCCCGATCCTCCGGAACCCGCCGGCCGTTGACCGAATCGTTCGAGGGTTTACAATCGTCTGGAGTAGACGAGTTTATGGTCGTTTTTTCAAGAATCGAGCCTCTATGAAAGTCGCTTTCATTGGTCCGCCGCTGAGCGGTAAATCAACCCTGTTTCACGCGGTCACCGGCAGCGCACCGGTCGACCACCCGGGCATGGGCGAACACCTGGCGGTCATCAAGGTGCCCGACTCCCGGCTGGACTGGCTCTTTGACCACTACAAACCCAAAAAGAAGGTGGAGGCCACCATCGACTGCCTGGACGTGCCGGGTTTTTCGCACGAGACCGCCCAGCAGCAGGCGGAGTTCCGCAAATCACTGCCGTCGATCCGCAAATGCGACGCTCTGGTCGCGGTTGTCCGCGCATTCGACAACCCCTCGGTACCCCCCTACCGAAACCGGGTGGACGCCAGGGCCGACCTGGACGAACTGATGGCCGAGCTGATCTTCTGCGATCTCGAAACGGTGGCCACCCGCATCGAACGGCTGGAAAAATCGCTCAAAAAACCCACCAAAACGCACGAACAGGAAAAACGCGAGCTGGAACTGATGCAACGCTGCCAGGCCGCCCTCGAAAGTGAACAACCGATCACCTCCGCGATTAAAAGCGAGGAGGAAGAAAAAATGCTGGCCAGCTTCGCCTTTCTCACCGAGATGCCGCTGGTGGCGGTGATCAACGTGGACGCCGAACAGGCGGCCAAGGAGCCGCCGTTCGTCTGCCCCCATGCCCGTGCCACCATCGCTCTATGCGCGGACATGGAGGAACAAATCGCGGAACTCGATCCGGCGGACCGGAAAGCCTTCCTCGCGGACCTGGGCGTCACCGATCCGGCCCGCGACCGATTGATCCGGGTTTGTTACGACGCCGTGGGGCTGATCTCTTTTCTGACCGCCGGTGGAGACGACGAGGCCCGGGCCTGGTCGATACCGCGCGGCTCAACGGCAGTCGACGCCGCCGGCAAAATCCACACCGACCTGGCCCGCGGGTTCATCCGGGCCGAGACCGTGGCTTTCGAGGACTTGAAAGCCGCCGGAGACATGAAGACGGCCAAGGCGGCCGGCAAGGTGCGTCTGGAAGGCAAGAGTTATATCGTGCAGGACGGCGACGTGATTACCTTCCGCTTCAACGTGTAAACCCGGTCAAACAAGTTTTTCCGCCACCATCGCCCCATGCACGACTACCATGCGCACATATTCACCCACCGTATAATCCCCGACCGCGTGGTTGGGCGTGGGGTAACAACGAGAAGACAAATCAGACGCATCCGAAACGGTCGGCGGCACACCGCCCCACCGCTGACGCATAACCAGTAAATGTGGACCATGGTCGGCATCCGATGCAACCACCGCGCAAACACGGCCATAAACCGCCAGGGCAATCGATCCACCCGGCCGCGGCAACACCGCCACTTCCGCTCGTCCGGCCCATTGCTCACGATAAGCGGATAAAATCGCGGACTGGTCCCGTAAAAGCTTATCCATTTCACGGATCATGCGCGTCCCTCCATGGATTGACGACTCAACATGACGGGCGGATTGATCGGCGGGGCCTGCCGTTCGGCCCGGCCCGCGACGAACACCACATTCTGCTCCTCGACGCCTGACGCGGAAACCGCTCGCACGGCCCATCGCACGCACGTATCGTGATCGAATCCGGCGGAGGTAAAGGCAAAATGCCACTGCCGACGCCGATAGCCGACCATGCCAACGGGGCGGTCATAATCTATCGCCCCACCACCGTTGTTGTGATAAACGCGAAAAGCCAGCGGTTCGATCTGCTGGCCCTCCTCGGTATATGTCCAACGCACCAAAAACCGGCCCCCACTCAACGCGCATACTCGCAAATCGGCCGGAGCGTTCGGGCGGTATCCAACCCAACGTCCCACATCGTCGAAGGCGACCAACGCACGCGCTTCCTCTGTCTGGTCCTCGACTCCCCCACCGCCGATCGCGGCCAGCCGATACGTGTAAACCTCTGAGGCCGCATGACGAACCCACGGAAAAGTCCGCACCACCGCCGCATCGCACCCCGCCGTCCCCACAATCGGATCGCCATCATCCGCGACACGACCGATGGCCCGCCGCAAATTGTACCCACCGGCGATACGCGGAAAGAAATACCCCGCCGTAGCGCATACCCCGTTAGCGATCCCCTTCGGCGTCCACCCAAGATGAATCGGATCGTAATACCTCAACCAGCATTGGAGCAGATCATTGTCCATATTATACCTCTAATAATAGGCCTTTAGACTGTTAGGAGTTGTTCCGTTTCCCCGCACCTAATAGTCTAATAGCCTCTCCTTGTCAGCTCGGTGTTATCCTCACCACTCCGTCGCTTTCATCCGGCGTCAGCGTACGCAACGTGGTCACTCCGTCGTCATCCTTGATAACGTTGACGCCGGTCTCGATGGTGTGCTCCCGTTTGTTCACCAACGCCGCTTTGACCAGGTGCAATTCATCGCTGTCCAGATCACCCTCTCCGTTTCCATATTGAAATTCGCGGGCCTCGACGGATGGATACGCCAACGGGTTTTTAACCAGGGCCACATAAACGCGCCCGCGAGTTAGACCCGCGGTGATGGTCAGGACCGCGGTCCATAGCCCTGTGTCGGTTAAGCCACCATTGCCGGCACGATGCGTCATGGCCGTCGTCTCGGTGGTCACCTCCTCGACTTTGAATGAATGATCGCTGAAATCATACGTTCTCAACGATCCGTCGCCTTGCAGTTCATAAAGGTAAAGCAACGTATCGCCGTCAGTAACCGGCCGGCCGTCACCGTCCAGCAAAAACACTCGAAATACCAGCCGATCTCCCGATTCACGAACATTGATGCCACCAAAGCCCATACGAAAGCCTCCGAAATAGTAATCAGTAGTCAGTTCCCGCGCGCAAGCCAACAACTGATCGCTGATTGCTGACGACTAATCGCTCTCTCTACATTTCTCCTCCGGTCCGGATACCACATCCCCGGATCGGTTCCTTGCGCTGTTGCGCTCCGATGTCCAGATACGACGGCCAGCCGGCCGCCCGCGCCGGCGACGCCCAGCGCAGTCGATAATCATGGTTGGCCTCATCCACGAACAAAGGATCAGCGCCGATAATCGAGCCTTCACCAACCGTGTACCCCATGACGGCCGTCCCTCCCCCACAAGGGTTGTAAAGGTTATTCCGCGTCATCAGCAGTTCGCCCTGGTTATTCGACGCCTTCAGGCACGTCTCACAGTTGTGCAAAATGCAGTTGACGACATTCACGGGCGATGCGTTGCACTGGATACCCACTGAACCGGCCGCGCCACCGCCGTCGATCGTACAATTCCGTACACTGAACAGAATACTGGTAACCGCGGTGTTATAGATGCCGCAACTCGAGCAATTGAAGACGGTGCAGTAAGACAACGAGGCATGAGAAGACATCACGATACCGGTTGGACAATCATGTACCCTGCAACCGAAAATTCCACATAAAGTGGCCACGTTGATCCCAAGAGACGTACACCCCGAAACCGTGCAACCAAAGACTTGTCCGTAGTTCATGCATCCTATACCCGTACCGTGATTCACGGCCGTACAGTCGTGCCAGACACCACGATCGCGACATCGCCAACCATGGTTGCCATTCGAGTTCGTGGCCGTGCAACGCCTGAACGACACCGTATCACCGGAGGCCCATTGAAAACAGGTGTTGAGCGTATTTTGGATCGCCATATTCTCGATCCGGTAATAATTGTTCCCGCTCAACCCCAGCAAACCGTAGTTGTATACACCGCCGCCTTCGAATGTCACCTCACCGGCGTCCTCGACCGACGACGTATAACCCTTGATCCGAATCCAGTTGGTGGCCGATCCGGCGGTGAACAAGGCCCCCATCGCTTCGGTGCAATCACTGTGAATATCCGAAAGCCCGCCACCAGGATAAAGACTGTCGTCCGCCAGACGGATGCGGTCGTCATCGATTACCCCGGCCACCGCATACCAACCCGCCCGACCTTGCGAAGCCGACGCCAGCCAGATGCGATCACCGCCTTGATATGAATAATCCGCAAACTGTCCGGCCTTGGTCACGAGCCGGGTCGCCGGATCCCATGATCCGCCGGTAAATTTCGGGATGGCACTATGTTGGGCGGCAAGCGTGTAAGGCCCCGCGGCCTTGACATACACGGTGTCGCCGGCGGCCACGTGGCACAAGGCCTGATGAATGGTCTTGAACGCCGAAATTTCGCTGGTTCCGTGGTTGTTATCATCACCCGCTGTCGAATTGACGAAGTAATTGGCCATGCCTGTCCCCCTGCTGGTTCGCGCACCATACCTTCCGTACCGGTTCAACCACCTAACGCCGCTTTGAAAAACATCGTGACGGCCAGGTTGGAAATCGATCCCGAACCATCCGTCGTCACCCGCACGGTAACATTATTCGCCGAGGAAATGTTCGCATCCGCGATCCCCGGCTTGACCACCGCGCCCGCCACCGGCATGGCGGCGGCCGCCAGCACGCTGCCGCCACCCTCCTTGACCTGCACACTCGCCCACGCGCTCACTGCCGTGCAATACACCTGTACCTCTTCAAGCGTCAGGTTTTCCGCCGGGTCGAATTCGTAAATCGCCACATCCACCTGATTGCCACCAATGGCTGCCGCATACGCGGTTACCACCCGCCGGTCACGAACATTCGTCACCTCCACCGAGGGAACATGAAATGCGGCATAAACCCGGGCATCGACGATCTCCAGTTGCCCGCTCGTTGCGGACACAATCGCCAGCGGCAGAAATGAGGTCACCTCGCCAGGCCAATAATCCGCCAACTGAAGCGTCGCGGCGCTGTCGAGGTACACAACCTTGATCGAATCGTCCGGAACACTGATCCCACTCGCCCCCGCGAATGATCGCCGCGTACCCCCAAGCGTGAAGCGGATCGGATACACGCCGATTTTCAACGCCCCTTCGTCCACCACCATCCCCTGCCGCCAACCCGCGAGGATGCCCCGTAACCGCTGCTGAAGGCGATTGTATTGCACCTCGAGGGAAGGCACGCTGGTCGGCGAGGTTCCCTTGGCGATATACGGCAACCCCGTCCGTTGATCCATCGTCCCATCCAGCGCCTCGACAACCGCATCCGCCGGCCAAACTTCATTCGGAAATACCTCGGACATCACTTCCTCCCCGTTAGATCTTTAACATTAAAATTCAAACTCCGTGGCTCCGTGGTGTATCACGGCCACTATCCGATCAATCGCTCGCTGGGCGTAAACGAAAAACTCATCCGCCCTGTCGCCTGCTCCTGCGCTACCGGCCGCAAATCGAACGCCGGCGACGGCGCACTGTTCACCACACACGAATGAATCACTACCCCATCGGTCACCACGTTGCCCGCCCCATCCTCCGTAACCACGGCGAAATGAAATCGGCCAAACACATACGGCCCGGCATCAAACTCCATTGCCGCCGCCGGATATAGCTGCTCATCCAGTAGATATGTCCCCTCCAGATGGCCGTCCGGCCGCACACTGTCCAGATGCGGACCCAACCCATGCCCGCCCAGCAAGTGACCAACCATTCCCATCGCGTCGGGCCAGAACGGCATCCGCCGACTCGTCAGCGGATGATCCCAATCGATGCCATCGCCGCCCGCCCCGCCGCACACCTGCCAGCCATCCGTCGATCGATAAGCCCGCCCCCGCACCACTTGTATCCGAACGCACTGCACGAATTAATCTCCGTGTCGGAGTTTACCCGCTTGCCTCGCCTGGGCGGGCCATGGCGGGTGTCTCCGTGGTAAGAACAATCTACACCGCCTCCGCCGGCACCGGCGTCATTCCCAAAACCAATTCCGTCTCATAACGACCGCCATCGAGCCGAAACCTCCGCCCCAGAACCGTCGGATATCGTTCCGACCCAAGGATGGTGGCGAAACGTAAATGCCGGCCGTAGATTCCCTCGATTCGATCGCCCAGCGCGTAACCCGTCTCGATCCACGGAATCACCGGTGCCGCCCGCACCGCCCGATCCTGGTTCGTCACGGCCAGTTGGCGGGCTAAATCGCCGATCGCCTCCGAATCGTCTCGCTCCGCGGCGACGGCCACTCCGCCGGAACGTAACGCATTGGTTGTATGCATGCGGGTAACATATTGAAAAGACGACGGCCGTCGAACCACCAGCGCATTGCATTGCAGAGTCGGCGAGGCCAGCCCGTCCGGCCCGTAAACCGCCGCCAACCGCTCATCACTTTCGATTACCGCCGTAACCCGTACCCGAAAGGTCCCGTCAATCAGGGCATACCAAAGGTTCTGATCGGCCGGATCGACACCCGCGGGCGTTATCTCCGTCGGATTTTCGCAATCGAAATAGACGCCCACGCGCTCCTCGAGCACGCGCACCCCGGCCGCCTGCTGCTGCCAACTCGCCCCGGAATCAAAACTGATCTCAACCCAAACGCCAAGGGATCGACCTTCCGCCGACTGGCTGATCGCCGGTAACAGCCGCCTTGGCCGTCGGGTCCAGACGCCCTTGCTCGTCACCGTCGCATCCGCCACGCTCGCGAAATCGAAAGGCCGATAGTCGTCAAAAGGCGTCTGCCGATTGTACAACGCGCCGTCAAAGTACCCGTCCTCGTTCAAAATCCACAGTCGGGCAATGTCCTTGTCAATCATGAACAAGCTGCCGCGGCGATGATAACGCTGAAACCATTCGCACGCTTCGGCTTCGACGCCGCAAGCCTCGACCTCGGCCGGGGTCATCGCCAACGCCTTGGCCGCCGCCCGATCCGCCGACTCTACGTTGTCCAGATCGTCGCGCGGGATCCAGCCCGGCCACAACGGCACGGTCATCTCGTATCGCTTGATGTCACCAAGCACGATCGGACAATTCACGATCCGCCGGTGGTCCCAGGTAACTTCCCCGCGGTAGGTATTGTTGGCCGACAGAATTTGGGACACCGAATGTGCGGCGGCATCGAAACGTGGGGTGCCGTCGGCATGGCGGCCGGACCGCACCAGATACAGTCTTTTCAGCGGGCCGTCCTCCGCCGCCCACACCCGCAAATGAGTATACGGCCGGCCGGCAACATTTTCCGTTTCCGCCGTGAGATGAACTCCCGCCGCTGCCGACCATAACGCCAGGGCTTCGAGCAGATGCGTCGCTTCACAAACCAGCGACACCGGCTCCCGCCGCAAGGCCGCGCTCAACGCCTTCGGCTCGCCCAACCCGCTGTCAATCGGATCATCGGTCGCGGAAAAAACATTACCCTCACCGACCGGCCCCTCCCGCAACAGATAAAACCAGATCAGGTAACGCAACGCCGTCGCGTAAGTCCACTTGATCCCGCGTCCTTCATCGGAAGTAAAAACATGCACCGCCCGCGATCCGCCGTTCGGCGAGGCAACAACCAACGGCACTACCGCCCGATTCCCCACCCCGTCGGGATTGAAAACGCAAGGTAAAGCGGTCATCAAAACGCTTTGCCCCGCGTAGATCTCCGGCTCGCTCGATAATCCATCCTCGATCCGGCCATTGCGCATCCGACGGCCGTAAATCAACGACTCCCGCGCCCGTTGCAACCGCTCGAAAACATGCTCGGCCTCGAACACATAACACTCATCCTCGCGCCCCACGCGCCCGTCCCAGCGCGTGCTCTGCACCGGCGGATAACCTTCAAACAGAAACTCCCGACGAGTCGGGTCCGCCGCGTCCGTCATCACCGCCACCCGCCGGTCCGGATGATAGCGACGCCGGGCTTCTTCCGCATCGAACATATCATCCAAGCGCACCGCAAAGGTGGCCGACGAAATAACCTGGTCCGATCGCTGAAAAACCTCCTCCACCCGCAGCCGCTCATCCACCTCGAACCGCCCCGAACCATAGGCGGTTTCAAAGGCCGCCAAAAGACGCTCCGCCGGCTCAGATCGAAAACGCATGGAACTCATCGACTCACCCCTTAAGTGACTTACATCATAAAGTTGTATAACACCAGTGTGGCACAGGTTTCAGACGGGTATGGCACAGGTGTCACACGGGTGTGGCACCGGTGTCATACGGGTGTGGCACAGGTGTCATACGGGTGTGGCACCGGCGTCTCGCCGGTGCATATCAATCACAGTAAACCGGCAGGGTGGCATGGGCAGGCCCTTGTCCCGCCCCAGCGGGACAAGGGTTTGCCCGTGCCTCTCCCGCGCCGACAACCGACCAACATCTCTGAGTAAACACGAACCCGCACATGTCACTTTTTCTACACCGACGCATTACCCCTCAATCCATCAACTGCACAAACTCAATCTCGCAATCCTGCAACGCGCTGCCGTCCATTTCATCCCGACCACGCGGCCCCACCCGCTTGTAGCTTTTCATCACGCACTGCTTATGCGACCGCCCCCACGCATCGATCATGGTCCTGACTTGCCCGTCGGCCAGTTCATCTTCAATATCCGCTTCGATGGCATTCAAGGCCGCGTCATCGCTCGCCCGCAAACACCCGCGCCAATAAATTGACCGTTGCCGCAACCCCAGATTTCGCTCGAAGACTCCGTTCACGCCGGGAAAAGCAAAATACGCGGCCGTCCGAACCAGCGGCCCCACTTCAACGTGCATCTCGCTTTCCGCGCCGGCCAGCGCACGGCCGCCATGCGTCGGTGCGATCATTTCCGCCTGCCGACTCAACGCGTATCGTTGTTCCCAGACGAGCAAACCAACTTGCCCGCCAACCGGCTGCTCATCGACCAGCCGCATGCGCCGATCGCCGTTCACCACCGCTCCTTCGAGAGCCTCGGCCACCCGCGCGGCCAGAGTCAGCAAACCGGTCACTTCATCGCTGCCGCTCCAGGCTTCCTGCTCGTTCCGCAGACTGCGTTCCGCCAACCAAACATTCAACAAATGCCGACCCGGTCGGCGAAATTCCTTATCACCACCATCCCGCCCGACCGTCAAAACATAGGCGGCCGGTAAACGCTCCCGCCCCAAATCCGCCAGCACCGCCTTGCGCTCACGGCACGTCTGCCCTTTGACGGTGGCCAGCAAGGTAGATTCGCCCTGCGTCAATCCCGCAAGGATACCCCGCACGGCTTCTTCGATGACTGTCCAACTGCTCATGAATTACAGACCTTTCAGTTCCTCGCGCGACATGATCCGCTCGGTACCAATGATCGCACAACCGATCCCCTCCGCCGCGTTGTGCGCCAACTCGCGATCACCAGGCAATACCGCATCACCGGCGGCCACTCGTTGCAGCCAAACGATGGCCGCCTCGCGCTTGCGAACCGCCACATCCGGAACCGACGGGCGACGGGCGTGCAACCGATATTCCGCGATATCCAGGGTCACGCTTCGGAGTACGGCCGCCAATTCTTCCTGACCGTCCACCAACACCGGCACCGCATAACGCCGGCCAAGATAACTATTCACCTCGCCCTCGGCCTCGCGTAAAACCGCGTTCGCTCTATCCACATTCGCAACCCCTGTCCCGGCGTCATCGGTCAACTGCACATAAGCGGCCGTGCCAAGTCGTGTCTCCAAATCGTTATGCGATGCGTATGACATGATTCGTTCCCATCCCCAACCATGCGGCCGCGAAAGAGGCAGGCCACGGAGGATATCTTCACCTACCGGGCCTGCCTTCCTCCTTCGCGTCCCCCCAACACCGACAACTGCCGAAGGCCCGCCTCTGGCGGGACAACTGATCACTGACTACTGAAAGCTGACTGCTGATCACTGTCAGCTCTCTCCAAACACCGTCCGCACCGCGAATTGCCAGTAGCCGTAAGTCATCCGATACCGTGCCCGCACCCCAAACAAAAGCTTCTCACGTTTGAAGCTTTCCTCGCTCGTTTCCGTCAGGGCCCCGAACTCCACCGGCTCGCGGTCCTGAAAAATGAACGGCCGGATCACCCCGTCAGTTTTCAGCAGATACCAGGTGGAGGCCGCGCTCAGCCACGGCAAGGCGATTACCCGGGCGATGCCCTTGACCACGTTGTCCGTGTTCGCGATCACCGAGGCGTTGACCGCCTCCATGGCCGTAAACAGCATCGACGGCGGCACCACGCAAACCAGCCCGCTGACGCCGATATTCATCGGCTCGCCCTGATCGTCCTTGAACACCAGCATCGTGGCGATGGCCTGCTTCAAGGCCGCCTTGAACTCGGCCGTCGTCGGATCGCCGGCGTCGTCGGCGTTGTAGGTCAGATCGTTATCCTGCGCGCCCGATTCGCCTGAGACGTGGGCCGCGCTGAAAAACGGCACGCCGTCGTAGCTGTGATAGCCCCCGGAAGCGCCGTTGCTCAGCAGTTGGGCCAATAGAAAATCCTTGTGCGTCGCCGCCCGTCGAGCCAACTCGCCGATACGCACGCGAATCTGCCCGGTCTGATCGTCGGCGATCTCGTCGCGGTCCACCTCGATAGTGGCTTCATATTTGAGGTTCTCGACCGAGTAGCTTTCCGTGCGCAGCCCCTTGGCCAGTCGCCCGGAACCCCACTCCCGCATCTTCGGCACCGTCCCCAGCCACTTGTAGTTTTCCGAATCCGAATTCGACGGAATTCGGGTGGCCAGATCCTGGTAATAGGTGGTCGTCCCCTCGAAGCGATCGAAAAATTCGCTTCGCAACCCCTTGCTCAACAGTCCCGTATCAATCACCGCCATCGCTCACCCCGTTTCATGTAAAATGACTGCCTCAAAAACTTTAACCCCCGGCACCTCGCCAGTGCAGTATCGGTGTGTCCCGGCGCCTCGTTGGTGCACTATCCGTGTGGCACTCCCGACGTTACGTCGGGATCTCGCCGGTGCAGTATCGGTGTGGCACCGGCATTTCGCCGCTTCCGCATCAGTGTGGCACCGGCGTCTCGCCGCTTCCGCATCAGTGTGGCACCGGCGTCTCGCCGGTGCGCTTTACATGGGTTTCTAATCCCAGCAAATCCGTTCTGAAACAATGACCATATCCGTTTCGTTATGCCTCCACCTAGGGCGGCCAAGGTTATTCAAACCGCACCACTATCCCCTTTTATTTTCAACAATCTCCGTTTCTCCGTGGTTAATCACCACGCCGTCTTCACTTTCAGGCCGCGATCTTTTTCGCCGCGATATACCACCCCGTCCCGTTGCATACGATCGTGATCGAATCGCCGGCCGCATCCATCTCGTTGTTGTTGGCCACTCCATCGATGGTTTCGCTCGCGTTCGGCTCGATGGTCAATACTCCGCTGGCCCCCGTCTTGACGAACGTACACCAGGCCCCCGCCCCCGCGGCGGCCGCCGCCGGCAGGTTCAAATTACTCGCCGTCGTTCCGGTCACCACGATGATCCCGCCCAGATCGCTCGCTCCGATGGTCACATTGGCCGCGCTCGCCTTGCTCACGATTTGATGTTTCAAACCGGCCGATACCAGCGGCGCAGTCATCGTTCCGCCGGCCAGTGGCGTCGGCATGGTCTGAATCCGCAGCACGATCCGGTTGGCCGAGGGCACGTCGATCTGGTGCCCGACAAAACTGTTACCCGCCGCTATTGTCGTCAGCGTATCGTCGGCCGACGCATAGACCGCGCCTTTGTTGTAGGCTCGATCCGCCCCACTCAGGACGTGCTCGAAATCGCCCAAGGTGAAAACGCGGACCACCCGGTCGCCGTCCGTCCCCGCCGTGTTGTCCGCCTCCTCGTAGGCAATCCCCGCGAACGGATCGCCCGCGTTCAGCGGCCGGGCATAACCGCCGCTCAAACCCACGAAGCCGCCCCGGTAGACGCAAACCCCCTCCTTGACCGGCAGGCTCCGCAGCTCCTGATCCACATACCGGTCCACTTCACGATTCCCCGTCAAAGCCATTGTTATGCTCCTTTGATCTATTGCGGTTCAACCCACGATCCTGGCCTCTCAAATCATAAACTCTTATTCCTTCTCTGTGCCTCCTTTTCTCCGTGGTGTATCCACCCCCGCCTCGCGCAACGCATCGCGAACGAACGCCTCCTCGCTGGTCAGCAAAGCCAACTCCGGTTCCGCTCGCCAGGCCGCGCGGGCCGAAGCGATCACCGCCTGCCGCGATGCATGGCCATCGCTGGCGGTCGGGCTTTCCGTGCGCCCCACCATGACCACCGGCGGGGCCTGCTTCAACCACTCCTCGAACGCCGCGAGGTCCTTCATCGCCAGCGACATCGCCCACGCACGTTGCGGCGGCAGCAGCTTGCCCGCCCGCATGGCCGCTACCACTTTTTCCTCCGCCTCGCGCCGCGTTTTTTCCAACGCCAGATCGGCCAACTGCTGCTCGGCCTTGGCCAGCACCACATCCAACGTGCTGTCCATATTCAATCCCAGTCGCAGACAAAGCGCCTCCATCGCCGTCCGAAAACGTTCGGACAACGCCGCCTCCGGCCGCTGAGTATTCATCGCTTCACCGCTTGGCGTCTCCTCGTGCTCGTTCGCCTCTCCGGAAAGCACCACCCCCTCCGCCCGGTTCACGATCGGTTTCATGCCCACGATCGCCGGCTTGTTGGTCAACGCCGCCGAATGTAAGGCCACCACCCGCCGATCGCTCTTGCGGACCAGCACCACCGGCGAGATGTACCGGTACTCGCGGGCCGTGAGTTTTTCCCTGGCCGCATCCGTCCACTCGACCGCGGCGAACAAACCTGGGCCCGCCTCGTCCGCCTCCAGCGGGTCGACCACCTTCAACGCGCGAATCCAACCGGCCGCCGGCGCCTGGCCCGTCGGCGAGGCGTACACCCCACCCAGACTCTGGTGCTCGTAGTCGATGGGCACATCCGTACCCTGCGCATCGAACGCCTCCAGCACCAGCCGCGCCGACTCCGCATCCAACACAAAGTCGCCGTTGGCCGATTCCACCTGACCCCAGGGTGCGATCAAAACCCATCCGGGCACCGCGTCCGCCGCCCGGCTCGAAAGGCGGATCACCATCCGATCGCGCCCATCCCCCGCCGATTTCGTCGTCTCCTTCTCTGCCGCCGTCGTCATTGATCCCTCCATCGCTGATTGGCCGTCGGCCTCCACCCCCACTCCGGGTTACTCCGACCCACCACCTGCGGCCGACCATGCCCCCTGTTTCTTGGCACCACAAAATCACCATTACGCGTTCCGCACGCACCCTCTCCAACGGAACAGGAATAACGCCATCACGGACGATCCAAGGGTCGAATCGATATCAGGAAACATTTACCGGGCATGTCCACTACGCAAGACCAAGAGCAGAAATAACTTTGCTGTTTGCTTGTGCTGGTGCGAGAATCCCTTCTCGCACCCATCCCCCGGGGAATCCTTTCCCCCTTAACGCGGGATGGGAATCCCGATCCCGGGCGGTCGAGATAGGAATCTCGACCGAGCGAGCGAGTCGCCTGTCTCCAGATGCACCCATAATCAAAAGGGAGGAAATGAAAAACCGGGACCCGCCTGACACGCAAGCGGATCCCTGTGCTGGTGCGAGAATCCCTTCTCGCACCCATCCCCCGAGGAATCCTTTCCCCCTTAACGCGGGATGGGAATTTGTGCTGGTGCGAGAATCCCTTCTCGCATCCATCCTCCGGGGAATCCTTTCCCCCTTAACGCGGGATGGGAATCCCGATCCCGGGCGAGCGAGTCGCCTGTCTCCAGATGCACCCATAATCAAAAGGGAGGAAATGAAAAACCGGGACCCGCCTGACACGCAAGCGGATCCCGGTCATAAGGGCGGTTGGATTATATGCGCTGTTTCCGGCGAACAACGATCCGACTTGGCCTGCAACCTGAAACCGGCGCGGCACTGTTGTGACAATGGTGTAACAGCCGTGTGGCACCCCGCCACGGCGGGTAAACTCCGTCTCGCCGGTGCTCGTCGGCCCGGCGGGGCCGACTTTACAGGGTTTTAGGCTGCACTCTTATCCGGCGCGGCCCTCCACCAAAGCCACCAGATGGCTGACCGTTTCCTTCATCACTTTCGACTGGCTGGAGAGTTCCTCGGCGGCGGCGGCCGACTCCTCCGCGCCGGCGGCGTTCTGTTGCGTTACCTTGTCCATCTGGGAAATCGCCTGATTGACCTGCTCCACGCCCTGCGCCTGTTCCTCGGAGGCCTTGGAGATACCGTTGATCAACTGAGTGACGGCATCGACATTCTTAACGATGGCGGCCAGCGCCTGCGCGGCTTGGGTAGCCACTTGGGTACCGTTGTGCGACTTGTCCACGGCGTCCTCGATCAACTGGGTCGTTTCCTTGGCGGCCTGGGCACTGCGCTGGGCCAGGTTACGCACTTCGTCCGCCACCACCGCGAAACCTTTTCCATGCTCGCCCGCCCGGGCCGCTTCCACGGCCGCGTTCAAGGCCAGCAGGTTGGTTTGGAAGGCGATCTCCTCGATGACCTTGATGATCTTGCTGATTTTCTGCGAGGAATCGTTGATCCCCGTCATGGCCTGATTGAGTTGCCCCATCGTCTGGTCGCCCTGGTAGGCCGCCTGACGGGCCTGGTCCGCAAGATCGTTGGCCCGCTTGGCATTACTCGCGTTCGTCCGCGTCATAGCCGCCATTTCCTCCAGAGCGCTGCTGGTCTCCTCCAGCGAGGAGGCCTGTTCACTCGCTCCGGCGGCCAGATTTTGCGAGGAGCCGGCCACCTGATCGGCGGCCGCATTGACCTGGTTCGCTCCCTCGTTTAACTCGGCGATAATACGCCGCAACGATCGGGACATGCTGCTACTGACAAACCAAGCCACCAAGAAGGACAACACCAACGCCGCGACCGCAATACCCACGCTCCACGAAAATACCGTTCCCAGTGCCGTAGCGCTGGCCTTCCGCATGGTCTCCAGGGTTTCTTTCCCCTGGTGATCCATCTCGGTAACCGCCCCGAAGAATTCATCCTCGTAAGCCCCGACGCCGATCACCCAGTCCCAGGGCGCGAAGTAGGCAAGCAGAACCACCTTATTGCGGGCCTGCGCATCTCCGGGGTTTTTCCAGGGATAATGGACCTCGGTCGTCTCCCCGGCCTTCAGCGCAAGTGCTTTCATGCAAATATCCTGAATAAACAAATGCCCATCGGCGTCCTTGGACATCCACAGATCTTCCCCGTCGCGTTTGCCTTCATACGATATCACATAATGCCCGCGCGTCGTCCCCTGGGCGTTGAGTACATACACATAGCCGGTCTTGCCCACCCTGACGGACATGATCGCTCGGCGCAGGGAATCCGCGCTTTCCTCCTTGACTCCGACATACAACATACCCACAACCTGCTTGGAGGCATCGACGATCGGCTCGTAAGCGGTAACATACCAGGCATTGACCACGAAAGCCCGCCCGAGATAAGGCTTGCCGTTCCGCACCGCTTCCACCACCGCGTTCGGCTTGCCGTCCGGCATACGGGCCGGAATGTAGGTGCCGATCGCCCGCGTCCCATCCGCGCCCAGGACGTTCGTGCATACCCGCAACATGTCGCCATCGGGATTCATCCGTTGAAAGATCGTGCAAGTGCCCCCGACCAGTTGCTGAGCGCGATCGACGATCGGCGAGGGCGTTCCGGCCTCGCGGTTCTGGCCCAACCATTCTTTTCCGACGCACATCTTCGGCAGGGACACCGTCGTCTTCTGTTTGTCGTACTGATTGACCGCTTCCCAGCTTATTTGCTCCTCTAATAGATTTACGCCGCCGGCCTGGTCCAGCAGCTCGCGAGCCACGTTCAGATCGTAACCCACCTTCTGTTGCAGCAATTCCTGCTGGGCCGCGCACATCGCGTAAACCTGTTCCGCGGTATGCCTCAGATCACTCATGCCCGAGGCCAGCAACGCCTCCTTGCCGGTTTGAACCGTCTTGCTCAGGCCGGTTTCCGCCTCGGCCGCGGTCACCTTAAATCCGTTCCGTACCTGCCACTGCACGATAACGGATACCAGGATGACCGGCACGATTGCCAGAACCATGTTACTGCTGAGTAACTTCGCTTTAAGACTCATGTTTACGACCCCCTTCAAATGATTTGAAGCCCCAAGACATTTTGCCCCCCAGAACCAGAAAATAACAGAGCAATCGGCTTTGTTGGCGTTAAAATTCACGCCACTTCCGGTTCGATGTACGTGACAATTATTGGGCGTGCGCCCGCACAAATGATATGCCCCACCGAACCAAACCCATCCCCTTATCGACAATTTGTGCCCGTCTCCATATTAAAATCCCGACAAAGACTTCAAACTTAATGTTTCCGATCAGGCCATGAGGGATAATAATTATTCGTCCCATAAAGACGGCGGTTCAGGGCGGGCGGCTCACGTCTTAAGACATGGGGGAGATGATGAGCGAGTGCGTTCATCGCTTGAATAGGTAAGATCACGTTCACATAAGCCGGAACCGGCTGGTGAGGCTGACGATATTCTTGAGGGCCAGTTGGCCTTGCAGACCGGCATGCAGATCGAGGAATTGCAGACCAAGGCGCAGACTTCCGCGACCGGTCCGTTTGCCGTGACGCACGCGGCCCCACACCTTCAGTCTGGCTCCGCCCGTGGTCGGGGCGAACGCGCAAATCACGCGATCCACGGCCTGGACATCAATACCCTGCTCACCCGGCAGTTCCATGCTCAAGCCCCCGGGAGACAGATCGATCATGCGTCCTTGCAGCATCTGTTCGGCCAGTACCGTATCATCGCCGTCGTCGATGCGATGGAGCGTAACGGAAATCTGGCATCCGGGGGGGACGCCGACCCGATCATATTGGCGGCGCTGCTGCTCGAACACTTCGGTCGGCCACTCCAGTTTGACGGGTCGGCCATTCCGCCCCGTCGCGTCCTCCAGGGCCGCATCCGTCACGATACAACTTTCGAACCAGCAGGTTTTCGTGCCCTGCTCAAAGGAGACGGTGAGAAGACCATCCGCGGGCATCCGGGTCGCGGAAGCGTCCCATTCGACCGGGCGGGTCATCCAAAGCGCTGCGTTGTCTTGATCGGTGTCCAACAGACGGGCTCGTCCGCTTTCCTTTCCCCCTCCATGCCGGTTCCAGGTGACGACCACCGGTAGGCAGTTTTGGGCCGCCTCATGTATCAACGCGTCGGCCTTGGCCACGTGCAGGGGAGGAAATGTTTTCATGTTTCAGATCCTTCTTGAAAGCTGGGTATCCTGGCGTACCAATCCGTTAGACGCCGTTGCAGGGCCTCGGCCGCCCGGGCGGAGGACTCGTGTCCGGGGCCCACCACGAATTGAATGCCCAGAATGATTTTTCCCTGCGTGCCGGCAGGGGTTTTGCTGCACAACACAGCATCGAATTGGAAGCGTTCGGAGGTATCCGGCGAAAAAGAGAATTCCACCTGGAGCGGTTCACCGATGCACAGGCGATCGGCGATCGGCGGCTCGGTCCGACAGGCCAGACCGGCCTTGCTGATATTGCATAACCAACCGATCCCCGAACTCATCCCATGGTCGTCCTCGGCCCATTTCAGATTAACCTGCGACGACTGGGCCAGGCGAATACGGCGATAGGCGCGACGTTGGGCCACCTGGATCACCGCGGGACGGGCCAGCCAGAGGGCGATCCGGTCTTGTTCGGCGTCGATGTCCACATTGGCCACGTCGGTACTGAACAAATAGCGATGTCCGCCCAGATGGAAGTCGGCGTCGCAATAGGTCCCGGCCAATGCGAGACAGGCTTGCGCATCCGGGGGCGGCGGCAAGGGCACGGGCGTTTCCGCCGGGTCGGGGGCGGGGTTAATGACCGCGATCAGAAAACGTCGAGGTAATCCGAACGTCCGCGGCTGATCGTCAGGTTCCAAATGACACAGGATCGGCGGATGGTCCGGATCGTGCCGCGGAAACAGCCGTAATTCCACGCCATGCCGGGCGGCCTGCTCCAGGGTCCGGATGGACTGCCGTTCACTCAAATCAATCGCATAGGACATGAATCCCTCGCTATTCAACCGGGTCATCGGGCGACCCCGGGAAACTCCTTTTTGACCTCATCCCGACGACGGCGCAAGTTTTCAAGTTGCGCGCTCATGATGAAGCGGGCCAACCGCGACTGAAGAACTCTGGTCTCCGCGGCATAGCCGTCCCATTGCCAAGACATACCCATCATGCTTGGTTCGCTGTTTTTGTTCTTATGGATCCAGCATACTTTGCCGGAAATCTCGAAGATTTCATCCTGACCGGGCAATTGGATGGCCGCCCGACAAAGCTGACCCACCCGCAACCGGGCCGCGACCTCGGGAGCGGCCGACAAACCGCAACCGGTTTCAGACAAGTTGCGCATCATCGCCTCCAAGGTTTCCGGTTCACCGTCCGGTTTATCCGGCATGACCTGCAAGCGGAGCAGTGCCGAGGGGTATTGGAGCATCGAGAGGCGATAACAACTGCGTCGTTGATTGCGTTCAATCTCCGCGGGCTTTTCAAGACGCAGGGCTGCAATCTGGACCGAACTCCGGGAATACCATTTCGTTCGCCCCAAGGCACGGGCGACAAAGGAGAAATAATCATCCTGCAGACAAAAAAACAGGCGAACGACCAGATCCTCGGGAAGGGCCACGCCTCGCCCGCCCACCGTGGGATAGTCCACCCAGATCTCTGAATCGACCATCTCAAGAAAACGAACCTTCGCCCGAACCTCGGCGCCTCCCTCGCGTTTGAGGACCAATTCCGCCGTATGATTACGCGCGCAGAGCTCTTCCAGCATTCGACTGGTCATGTCCGTCGGTAAACTGATGACCACGGGCATCCGAAAAATCCCCCTTCAAATCAGCGCAGAGCAATTCCCTAAATAATGCCGCTCACTCGTTTTCTTCGACGGAAATACCCGGCGACTTAACCAAGATTCACGCGGGCCTGTTGCAATGAAATTTCATTATATGCATCCGCAATGCTTGTCGAGGTCAAGGAAAGCACTCTTCACAGGCAAGGTCCGATAGGGTGGGCGATAGCACCGGCCTCCGGCGGAACATCGAGGGTGTTATTATAGGAGGGAGTTATACCATGAATGAAGGGCGGGCAATGACTGGAAAACATAAAACGCGGCGAAAATCGAGTGCGGCGATCGTTCCGGGGGCGGAGCAACAGGAGTGGGAGAGCGAGATTCCCGCCTGGCTGGCCCGATCGGGAGTGTACCGCCGCATGCCCGTGGCCGCGCGCGGCCGGCTGGATGCGGCCATCCTGCTTCGGCCGAAAGATTGTCCGACCCTGGAGGCCATCGCCGAGAAATTCAAGCTGGCGGAACGTTATGGGATTTCGCGGGCGGCGTTGCGCGCCTATGCGGGCAAACTGGAACAACTGGTTCGTCCGATGGCGGCCGCGCAGGTTTTGGCCGGCGTCTTGGGTTGCCTGCCGGTCAGTTATCGCCGCAAACTGGCGGCGGGCAGCGAGGTGATGTTGCTCAGCCGGCTCGTCAAGACGTTGCACGATGAGAAATCATCAACCCTCGCGGTGGCCGATCTGGCCAAGCTGGCCGTTCTGCTAAAAACGATGAGCCAACCGAATAAGAAAAGCGAAAAACCGAAGCCTCGACAAAAAACACCGCCCCGTGAACCATTGCCCCCGACGCCAGAGTCGGCGGCGTCGGATTCGGAAGGCATGGCCGAGACCGTGCGTACCCTCTACGGGTTGTCCTGGCCGCCAGGGAAACAAACTTGATGGGCGATCTTTGAAGTATCAACCGCTTGAAGAGCGGTCCGCAGGCAACTACATTTCTATTCTATCCGCGGCGTCAGGGCAGACCGTGTTGCCCGTGGGACGGAGATGATCCTTTATGCACTACCGTCGTTTCGGCAAAACGGAAATGAAGTTGTCGGTCTTCAGTCTGGGGCTGATGCGTTTCATGAAAGAGGGGGTGGACGGGGCCACGCGTATCGTGCAGCGGGCGGTGGAGTTGGGGATCAATCATCTGGAAACGGCCCGGGGATACGGCAACAGCGAGGAAATGCTTGGACAGGCCCTGAAAGCCATCGATCGACGCAGCGTTTTTATCACCACGAAAATCCGTCCGGACGGCACCTATGACCATTGCATGCGTCTGTTTGACGAATCGATGAGGGCCATGGGCCTCGATATGCTGGATAACCTGGCTTTGCACGGCGTTAACAACCAGAAGAGTTTCGATCGTCTGGTACGGTCGAGGGAAACGTGGCGGGCCCTCAACAAACTCAGGGACAGTGGCGCGGTCCGGCATATCGGATTTTCCACGCACGGCAAGACGCCGGTGATCCTGGAGGCCATCGACAGCGGGTTGTTCGAGTCGGTGAACCTGCATTATTACTGGTTTTATCCGGTACATGCGGCGGCGGTGGCCCGAGCCGCGGAGTTGGATATGGGGGTGTTCATCATCAGTCCGAATGAAAAAGGCGGCATGTTGTTCCAGCCGACGCCGGCCTTGCGCGAAGTGTCCGGCGAGTATCATCCGATGAACCTGGCCCAGCGCTGGCTGTTGAGCGACCCGCGGGTGCATACGCTTTCGGTCGGCCCGGAAGTCCCGGCGGACCTGGATCAATCGATGGTGGTGGCCGACCAGACCGGTCCGCTGACCGAGCGCGAGCAAGCTTTGCTGAACGGCTGGGGCGAAGCCATGCGTTCACGGCTCGGGGCGGAGTACTGTACGCTATGCCAGCGATGCCTGCCCTGCCCGCTGGGCATCGATATTCCGGAAATCCTGCGTTGGCGGAACATGGCCAAGGCTTTCGGGATGACCGCGTATGGCTGCTTTCGGTGCAATCTGCTGGACGGTTCGGAGGACTGGTTCTTCGGCCCGACGGCCGATCACTGCACGGAATGCGGAGCGTGCCTCCCCCGCTGCCCGGAGAAGCTGGATATTCCGCATCTGTTGTTCGACGCTCACGACACCCTGAAAACGGGCGTCGGTCGTCGATTATGGGGATAATCGCGCAGGGAAGAACAGCTCCGGCGGATTTTTCACCTCATCCTTAACCGTGCTGTCGGGCGATATGCTATAATATGAGTATGGCAAGGCGAAGGGACTATTGCGCTGGGCGTGCAACGGGGCGTAGGGGCCTGGCCGGATGCGTTTGGTTTTTCGTAGTCATGGCCGCGCTGTCGGCCTCGGCAACGCTCCGCGCCCAAACACAAGGGCCGATCCAGATTACGCCTCGTGAGGCCCGCCCGATGAACGCGACGCCGGTGAACCCGGGGCCGGGTACTTATTTTGCGCCGTTGCCCGCAAGCGGCGGCCGATACGGCCAATCGCGAAGCGGGACATCGTTACTCAATCCAATCGGGAGTTACCAACCCACTTTTAACTACAACCCAAGGCCAAGCGGTTTTTCCAGTATCGAATCCTACAATGCGCCGGCCCGGGAGCGGGTCGTGGATACGACGAGGCGTTTCGGCGACGAACCGGAAGACGTATACACGCCTCCGCGCGGCCGGTTTTCCGCATTACCCTACGGCCTGAGCGACTATTATCAGTTTCAGAATTTGGTCCGGGAAACCTCGCCGACCGCGCTGAAACGTCAACTGGAAATTCATTACGGTTCCGATCTGAGCCGATCCGCACCCAACAGTCTCGACCATCCATTCGTGAACCGGACCTATGCGCCGAATAGTTGGGCCAACCCCGAACAATTACGTTCCTTTTTCGACAATCGCATAGCGGACCGGCCGGCAGCCTCGACGGACACGCAATGGATACGATCGGACACCGGTACGGTGGTAACCGGTCCGATCGACGGGCGATTGACGCAAAGCTCATTATTCAACAATGTCCGTCTGGTACCGCGCGAAACACCGATCGGGGAAAATCAGCGGGGCACGTCCGCTCCATCATTGCTGCGCCCTCGCGATCGTACCGGGAGTGATGAATCCGCTGATCGGCAACTGCTGCGTTATCACAGCCCACGGGAAAAGCAGGGCTCGGGCACGGGAACACCGTCCTGGGCCAGCGCGACGATTCCACCCGAACTGGCCGTCGAAAACGGCGACCTGTTCAGCCGGATGCAGAGGCAGATTGAGCAAAACCGACAAGAAGCGGTTGCAGGGCCGGAACCGAGGGTGGACCGTTTTTATTTCAGACCTCCTACCGCAACCCAGCCGGGTCAGGAGATTTCAACGCTCAAGACTTTCGTCGGCGACGGTCCCGGGCCGGTTAATACCTATCTGGAACAAGCGGAGCGCGCATTGAAAAGCGGGCAATACTACAAAGCGGCGGGCACTTACGATCTGGCCCGGGCGTCGGATCCGGGTAATCCGCTGCCCCTGCTCGGTCGGGCGATGGCTTTACTGGCGGCCGGTGAATACATGACCAGTGCGACCAATCTGTTCCTGGCCATCCGCCAATACGAACCGCTGGCCTACTATCGAGTCGACTTGCAGGCTTTTGTTCCCGATTTGCGCATGCTGGACCGGCGACGCGCGGAACTGGAACAGCGTCTGGCCCAGGGTGATGATTTCCGTCTGCGGTTTCTGTTGGGTTACGCCGAGTATTGCAGCGGTTTTGAAGATCTGGGTCTGACGAATATGAGCAAGGCGGCCCAGGCCGCGCCTGAGGAGTTGGATCAGGTTCGGCGATTCGTGCGGATCCTGGGACAATTGAACAGCAGGCATACCCAACCGAGCCCTTGAGCGTGGTGGCTACAACGCTCCTTCGGAGCGAAAAACAAGCCCTCCGAGCAAAAAGCAAACCATCCTACCCCGCCGTTTAGGTCATGGACTTCTGCCCCCCACACCCGGGCTGCGTCATCGTGCGTTTTCAGGTAATATATCAGATCACGAGAAAAGCCTTGTCCGCATCATGGGCGGCCGACGCGAATGGCGGATGAGATACCCTTGAAAAAGGCGACGCGAGGTAACGACACACATGTGGCGGGTAATCTTCAAGGAAGCGGCGTACCGGAAATTGAATTTTCTGCTGAGCCTTCTGGGGGTGGCGGCGGCGGTGACGCTCTTCGTCTTTTTCTTTACGGCGGGAGAGGCCTCGCGCAATGAAACCGCCCGGCTCATGCGCGATATCGGGTTAAACCTGCGGATCATTCCCAACGACACGGACATGGACCGGTTCTGGTCAACGGACATTTCGGATCGGACCATGCCGGAAGAATACGTGCATACGCTGGCCACCCAAACCGGATTGAGCTATACCCATCTGGTGGCCACGTTACGGAAGAAAACACGCTGGCGGGACATGGAAGTCATCATTGCGGGTCTGCTGCCGGAAATCTGTCCGCCCGATCAGAAAAAACAACCGATGTCACCGACTATCGAGCGCGGTACGGCCCGGGCGGGGTTCGAGGTTGCGCGCAAGTTGAACCTGAAATCAGGCGAGGAGATCGATTTGATGGGCAAGACTTTGCGGATTACCGCCATTCTGCCCGAAAGCGGGACCTCCGACGACATTCGTATTTTGGTTCATCTGCACGATGCCCAGGAGATATTTGATCTTAAAGGGCAGATCAATGAAATCAAGGCCCTGGATTGCGTATGTTTCTCGGAAGGTGATGCCCTGGCCCTGCTTCGTCGGCAACTGGCGCCGGTGTTGCCGAACGCCAAGGTGTTGCAGGAAAAAGCAATTGCGCGGGCCCGCTTCGACACCCGGCTGATGATCGAGAAATATCTCGCTTTTTTCTGGCCTTTCCTGCTGGCGGTGTGTTCGGCGTGGATCGGCATACTGGCGTTGCTAAACGTGCGCGAGCGACGGCAGGAGATCGGAATCTTCCGGGCGCTGGGTTATGGATCAGGCGACATCGCGGGATTGTTTTTAGGCAAGGCGGTGGTCATCGGATTGGGCGGGGCTTTGGTGGGGTTCGCGGCCGGCACCGCCCTGGCATTGCGCGTCGGGCCGGAGATATTTCGAATGACGGCCAACAAGATTCAGCCCGATTACTCGCTGCTCGGCTGGTCGCTGGTGTGTGCGGTTGTGTTTACGGTGCTGTGTTCGTTGATTCCGGCCATGGTGGCGGTCGCCGAGGATCCGGCGGTAACGTTACGGGAGACATAGGATGCTGGCGGTCGAAAATGTCCGCAAGGTATTCCGTGGGCCTCGGGGCGAGGTAGTGGCCTTGTCCGCGGCCAATTTGCGCGTACAGCGTGGCGAATTCGTGGTGATCCGCGGCCCGAGCGGCAGCGGCAAAACGACGCTGCTGCTGGCGATCGGCGGTATGCAGCGGCCGAGCGACGGGCGCATCACGGTGGATGGGACGGATATCTACGCGCTTGGTGAACGGGAACGGGCCCGCTTCCGTGCGGAAAAGATCGGCTTCGTGTTCCAGATGTTTCACCTGGTACCCTATCTGGACACCCTGGAAAACATTTTGCTGGCCCGCACCACAGCCGACCGGCGGAACCAAAAGAAGAACGCGCGCGAATTGCTACAGCAATTGGGCTTAAGCGACCGAACGCATCATCGACCGGCCGAGCTGAGCGCCGGGGAGCGGCAGCGGGCGGCGGTGGCCCGGGCGATGCTCAACCGGCCGCCGCTGATCCTGGCCGACGAGCCCACCGGCAACCTCGACCCCGACAACGCCACGGAGGTTTTCGAGCATCTGGCCACGTATAAGAAACAGGGGGGCACGGTGATCGTGGTGACGCACGGCGGTACGGCCGAGCAATACGCGGATCGTGTCGTTCACCTGCGCGGCGGGTTGCTTGAGGAATAGCGCTTCGGAACAAGACCGTGGTCACGACTCGCCGCAATCGCAAAAGTGTACTTGGAAGCATCGCAACCCATACGGCTCCAGGGTGTACCCGAGACTGGTCAAGTATCCTGGATACACCCCTATCGTCTATTGAACAGCGGACAACGAGCGGAGGTCGATGGCTCACGACAATTATCCATAAAATCCCGAGGGCACTTAGCATGCGAAATAAGCAGCGGATTTTCATAACTTTGATGACAGCGTCGTTGAGCCTGGCCGGCCGTACGGCCGGAAAAGTCGAAGCCTGCGACGGATCGGCGGTACGGGACGCGGCCTTCACCGGTCCGCGCGACATGCACCGCCTGTGCGTGATGGCCGGCAAGGACGACACCGAAGCCGATCGTATCTATCAGGATTTGGAAGCATGGTTGCGGACTGACGGGCAAGGCTTGAACATTGAGTTACACCGGGCGGATGTGAATGACGGGCAATTGGATTGGAACAAGGAATACGGCATCCCCGGTGCCCCGCCGGAATCGCCGGTAACGGTGTTATGCGGTTATCGCACGATCGAGCGCCGGGCGTTCTACATTCAGCATTGGCAGCCCGGGCCGGACAAGCAAGACCTGGCGGCCCTGGCGGACTCACCCTTACGCGAACGAATCCGGCGGGAGATCGGCTCGAGGATGGCCTTGCTGCTTTACGTGAAGGGTACGGGTGAGCAGGCCGGGACCACCGCGGAACTCCTCCACAAGGTGGCCCGCGAATGGTCGGAGAAACAACCGCTGAACGTCGAGGTTGTTGAGTTGTCCCGGACGGACGAGAAAGAAGGCCTGGTTCTGGCTTTCAGCGATCAGGGGCCAAGCGGTCCGGTATGGGCGGCGGTGGTGTTCGGGCGGGGTAAGTTCATGCCCCCGCTGGCGGGCGCGGACATCACCGAAACAAACCTTAATCAGCAAATGGAAATCCTCATCGGCGATTGCGCCTGCCTGCGTTCGCCGTTGAGTCTGGGCATCGATCTGCCGATGAAATGGGATGCAAGCCTGGATGAGGCCGCCGTCGCCTTACGACCCAATACCGAGCCATCGACGACCCAGCGTGTCGCCCCACCGCTTGACCCATTGGTCGCCCATCCGCCGTCCCGAAACGTCTTTTTTATCGCGACCTTGTGTGCGATCGGTGGACTGGTGGTCGTGATACTGCTCGCGGCCGGTATCATCTTTGGGCGCAGGAAAAGGTGACGCCGGACAACAGGAAGGCTTCGGAATCAGCTTCAAAATATAGGTTTGCGTCCCAGGGGCCGTGGGGCGTCGGCTGCTATGTTGAGCCGGCACAACCTTACTCGCTCTTACGCGCGCGCCGTGAGGTCGGTTCACCGCGTAGTAACAGACTTTTAATCAAGCCGATGATTTTTTCGGGAGCGACACTCAGACAACCGATCTTTTTCGCCACGATCAGACCGGTAAAGGTGTTCATAATCCATTGGGCCCAGACGGCCGGCTCGATTTCGGGGGGAACTTCACCGGTCTCCTGGGCCTGGGCAATCAACTTACGCCACATTTCCACGAAATCGGTTTGCATGGCCAGGACCGCCTCTCGCAGCCGTTGCTGACCGGCGGTCAGCTCGCCGCACAGGGTCATCATCATCTGACAATTACACCACTCGGGTTGGCGATTGAGGGCTACAAGTCCGTCCAGCAACGCGACCAGTCGCCGGCCGGGGGTCTGGGCCGCCATGGCCGGGTCGATCAGTTGCCGTGCATAGTCGTCCCGGACGGCATCCAGGAGGGCCAAGGCCATGTCCTCCTTGCTGCGAAAGTGATGATAGAACGCACCCTTGGTCAAGCCTGAGGCCTGCTGGATGTCGGACAAGGCCGTCCCGGAAAAACCATGTTCGCTGAACAAGCGCCGGGCAATGTTGATCAGATCATTACGCGTCGCCTGTCCACGGGGTTGGGTGGTCGCTTTGGTTTGGGTTATCATGTTGATATCCTCATAAAATACCGGTCGGTCGGTATTTATAAATCGAATCGAACCCCCCTGTCAAGACCCTGAAAAACGCATTTCCGGAGATCAAACCATCCTGACCCGGATTATTCACCACGGGGGTCACGGAGATCCCGCCTAGGCGAGGCTCCGCCGTGGCGAGCACGGAGAAAAGATAGAATAGGGGTGAAGGCGAGGTATGCCTGATTCTGAATACATGCACCCTGTCGGAACATTTACTCCCCTTGTTCTCTAATAACTCCTTTATTCTCCATAGTCCGTGGACGGCGTGGTAAAACCATGGAATAATCCAGACTAATTGGAAGGTCGTCATCGCTTCCCCACGTCTGAAGACGTGGGCCACTCGGCCATGGACTCCGTCGACTCCATGGTAAAACCAGTAAGTAATCCGAGGTAGCCGTTTTCGTCATAACCCTTTCGGCCGGTCGGGATGGGACGCTGCATTGCACGAGCTGGTTATAAGGGTTATTGTCTCTTGAAACGTGAACCATTACAACCGACTATCGCCGGAGCAGACGCTTTCCGGTACGTGATGACGTATATTGGAGTACCTGCCGTCCCGGATGATCCATCAAAGGAGAATTTGCCAGTATGGAGAATGTCAATCTGGGCCTTTGTAATAAGTGCCGGGCGCGCGTGCCTTCCGAGTTTTTAATCAGGGACGGCCAGTTGTGGATTCGCAAAGCGTGTCCCGTTTGTGGCGCGACCGAATCGATGGTCAGTTCCGATGCCCGTGTCTGGCAAACCAAGCGGGACTTGTGGCCTTACGTGTCCATGGAACGCGGGGCCTGTCGCATGAACTGCGACCGCTGCACGATCGATCACCAGCCCAATATGGTTTTCGTGGATGTCACCAATCGTTGCAACATGAATTGCCCCATCTGTATCGCCACGATCCGTGGGATGGGTTTCGATTTCAATCCGCGGTTGGTCTATTTTGAAAAGCTGTTCGCCGAGATCGGCCGCCTGGAACCCAAGCCCGTCGTTTTGTTTTTCGGCGGGGAGCCCACGGTCCGAGATGATCTGCTGGAGATCATCACGATCGCCAAACAGCACGGCCTGAGGCCGCACGTGGTGACCAACGGCATTCGGCTGGCGAACGAGGAATATTGCCGTAAGCTGTGCGCGGCCCATGTTTCCCTTCGTTTCGCCTTTGACGGCCGTCATCCGGAGATTTACGAGCGGCTTCGCCGTAATCGGTCGGCGTATGATAAAAAGATGAAGGCCCTGGCGAACCTGCGCAAGTACAGCCGGCGGAAACACACGATCATGGCTACCGTGGGCAGGGGGTTCAACGATCCGTATCTCGCCGATCTGCTTCAATTCTGTCACGAGAATCGAGACCTTATCTCGGATGTCGGGCTGATCCCTTTGACGGAGAACTGGCAACCGGGGACGTTCGACGCCGGCATGACCACGACCATGGAAGATGTGGAGAAGATGGTCGAGCAGAGCTTCCCCGTCGGGGAGGTCGAGTTCATCCCCTCGGGGCTCTCCTATGCCTTGAAGAAACCCCGTTCGTTTTTCCGGAAGAACCCGCGATCGGAGGTATTGTTGCTGGCCGGGGTACATCCCAACTGTGAATCGATGACCCTGTTGATTTCAGATGGTAAGTGCTATCGGGGGATAAACCATTACCTGAGGAAGCCTTTTCATCAGGTGGCGGTGGAATTCGCCGCGCTCTCCCGCAAGCTTGAGCCCAGGCTTGACCGTCTTGATATCAATCGCTTCTTCCCGCGACTCCGCGGCCAAGCCTTGATCCTGCGGACCTTGTTGCCGTGGTTGCTTGCCAGAATCAGGTTCGGCCGCCTGTTGGGCAATCCATTCGCGTTTCTAGGCCGGCTGATATGGAATCGGCTGAGCCGCAGGTGGACCCGCGACGAGACCCTTCCCCGGCGATCGCGGCGATTGCTACGCGTAGGTGTTTTCCCCTTCGAGGAGGAACACTCGATTGACGCCGCCCGGCTGGAGAAGTGCAAGGCGGTTTTTGCCTATGAAGACACCGAGGATGGCAAGGTGAAATACATTCCGGCGTGTCTCTGGTACCCGTACCGCAACCCGATTTTGGAGAAGTTATCGAAGAAGTACGGGGTCGTCGGCAAATGGGCGGAAACGCAATACCCACAGAAGCGGGATGGTGAGCATGGTGTCGATATGGCACCGGCGCAGCTCATTCACCACGGAAACAGGGAGACCAGGAGAATAGTGGAAACGGTCGGATAAACAGGCCTGGTGGCCGGGACTGTTGGCGGTGGGAATGGGGACACTCGCCATCGCGGCGGGCAATGCTTCTCTGCGAAGTAGCTTCGCTACGAAGCACGAGAGCCCGCCCTACGTCACTGGAAGGCCGAATCCTGCGGGTGGTCACGCTGGAGGACAGGAAGACCATACCCCGCGCCTCTCCGGACAGGAGATTGAAGGGATGAAACTGAACTACTATAAAGACACCGATTCGCTGTATATCGAACTGTCCTCGCGCCCCAGCGCGGAAAGCAAGGAGATTTCGGAGGGAGTCGTTCTGGACCACGATGCCGAGGGGAACATCACAGGGATTGACATTGACAACGCGAGCCGGAAGATCGACTTGCGGGAGGTCATCCTCAGCAGGATTCCAGCCGATGTCGAAGCGCTGACCGCATGAGAATCGTCGAAGCAGCATGCCCGCAAAGTCTCTTCCGCACCTGCCAGGGCAGGCAAACCAGTTCTAGCGTCCACGGGTTTCGGGTCGGGCGGCTACGCCGCCGCGCCGCGCCACCCGCGGCTACAAACCGGCGATCCTTCGGAGCGAAAAAAACCATCCTGCTCCCCCGATTCTTTCACCGAGAACCTTTAGGATGGGTCTTGCATCGGCAGGCCGGTCGGATTAGACTTTTGTCGTCACGTTGTGAGCGTGTCAAGCAAATTAGCGCAAGGAGATGGCAATGTTCAGGTACAAGGAAGTAGCCGCGTTGTTGTCTGGGATGCTTTTGATGTTCGTCTCAGGATGTTGTTTGTGCGATCTTTTCAAGAAACCCACCGTGGAAGCGGCCCCTCCGATGGTCGAGGCCCCGCCGCCGGCGCCCCAATATGTAGAACCTGCGCCGCCGCCGGTGGTCGAAGCGGTGGAAGCCGCGCCACCAGCGGAGCTGCCGCCGGCCGTGGTCAAGTCGATTCAAGAATTGAGTGACAAGTATCCCGACCTTTTCAAGTTCGATAAAAGCAAGAACCTGTTGTACTTCAACACGGACGCCATGTTCGACTCCGGATCGGCCGTCGTGAAGTCCGACGCCAAGGTCGCCCTCGGGAAACTCGCCAACATTCTGAGCGAGGAGGAGGCCCGGGACCGTCAGTTAATCATCATCGGCCACACCGACAGCGACCGGGTAGTCAAGCCTACCACGATTCAGAGCCTGCGCAGTCTCGGCAAAAGCCCCAACAACATGGGCCTGAGCGAAGCCCGGGCCGAGGCGGTCGCCGCCGTACTCCAAGCCGGCGGTATCGATGCTTCGCGGATGAGCACCCAAGGCAAGGGCGACAGCCAGCCGGTGGCGGACAACCGTACACCCGCCGGTAAGGCCCGGAATCGCCGCGTAGAGGTCTACGTGACACCGGCCAACACCGGCGCGTAAAATTGCCTGTCGGTTGGGACGTAAGGTACGGGGAAAAATCAAGGTCGTTGGGTTCTCCAGCGATCTAACGTTTGCCTCCCATGCCGTCCATTAAGACCACTACCCGCAGACCGCTGCCACACTCGTGGCAACGGGTAGAGCTTCCGTTGCGATAGGCCGCCCGGCAGTCAGCCGGACCATATTCCCACGAACCGCCGCGAACAATACGTCGTGCCGAATTCCCACCCTTGGTCCAAGCGCTGCCATCGGTTGGGGCCCCTCGGTAATGATCATGCCACACATCCTCGCACCACTCCCACACGTTCCCATGCAGATCATACAAACCAAAGGCATTGGGCTTTTTCCGGCCGACCGGATGCGTTTTTTTTCCGCTGTTCTTAGAGTACCAGGCATAGTCGTCCAGATCCGAGTAGCGGTCTCCGAAATAAAACTTCGTCGGGCTGCCGGCGCGACAGGCATACTCCCATTCCGCCTCGGTCGGTAAACGAACCGTCTGTCCGACCCTCGCCGAAAGCCACCGGCAGAACTTCTGGCAGTCCTCCCAGGAAACGCTTTCCACCGGCAAGGTATCCTCTCCTTTGAAGGTTGACGGATTCTTCCTCATGATCGCCTGCCACTGAGCCTGGGTTACTTCATATTTACCCATATAAAAAGGCGTGGAAATCCATACCCGATGTTGCGGGCCCTCGTCGGAACCGCGCTGGGTTTCCGTGTTCGGCGAACCCATCAGAAACTCACCCGCGGGGATAAAGACACATTCAATTTCCACCCCGTCACCGATGTCCAGGCGCAGATCCTTCGGCACGCCAAGCTGCCGGGCCGCGTTTTCCTGAACCTGTTGGGCCTGCTCGGCGGTCATGGGAAACGAGAGAGTCGTCAGGCCGGAGCTTTCGGGTGGCGAGCAGCCTGCAAATCCCGGCCCCCGCATCCGGTTGCGATCGCAGGTCGTTAGGATCATCCGCTCATTGATTTTTCCGCATAGCTCCGGGACCTGCAATGTGCCGCTTTTCAAGGTCTGTTGGGTCACCTTATTCCGGGCGTACTTAAAGGCCTCTCCGACGTCGACCTTTCCGTCCCGGTTGCCCTCCATCTTTTCGTCGGCCGCGCCGCGGAGCCCTTCGGCCAGAAAATGGACGAAAAGACCGTGGCCCAATTGTGTATCTTCGTGGCTATACTGCCGCGGCCCGCACGCCAAAAGCGTCATGGCACCGTTCCCTAGCTCGGACCAGGCCGTCTGACTCATCGCTGCGCGTTCGTCGGCCTTATCCCCGGCATGATAGAGGTCGAGGATAAGCAGTTTTTCCCGGGCCTTGCAGGATTCCAGCAGCGCATGCCATTCGGTAATGCGTAACCCGGCTTGCTGAAGGTTTTCGCGAGAAGCGTCACTCGGCAGGAGGCAGGTACGTTCTTCCTGTTCGACCTTGATCACATCGCCATGCCCGCTGAAGAAAATGACAAGGGTATCGTGCTCCCGCGGAAGGGAAAGAAACTGGCGAAGCTTGCTCCGAAGGTTGGCCGCGTCAGGTCGTCGGTCGTCAGGCGCATCGTCGCTCATGATCAGCATGCGGTCCGGCTCACACCCGCCGTAGTGAGCGAGAGTTTCAGCCAGGAGTTGGCAATCGGCCACAGCGTATGTGATTTCTGGCAAGGCTATGTATTTACCGATACCGATCAGCAACGCGTATCGCTGACCCGCTGGAGAGGAAGTCGGGGATTTCGAGGTCATCTCGACACTTTGGTCATCCACCGGCGAATTCTGTCCCTTGAGGGTCAGGGGCCAGGCTAGGAAGGCAAACCCCATCATCCCCCCCAAGACGCAACTTTTCATTAAGTGACTTCGCATGGTATCGTAAAAATGCGCCGATTCTCTTTCATTTGTTGAGGCATTCAAAGGGCATCCTTACGGCTGAGACACCTTGAACGTCCGGCCCGTACCGAGAGTGACAAAGCGATTCTCGTACTCGTCATATAGCCGGGCCATGGGGAAAAATCCGGTACAGTGGCTCGGTCCGATCTTCTGGAGGTCATACTTTTTCAAGGCCTCAACCGTGCGGTCGAGCCGTCGGCGAGAGGCGCTGTGCAAATGCATACCACCGAGCACCGCGTAGATTTTTTTATCGCCGGTCAGCGAACATACGTAGTCCAGCGTATTGATCACCCCGGCATGCCCGCAGCCCAACACAACAACCGTCCCCTGCCGGGTGCGGATGAACAAGGCCTGATCGTCATGCAGCGGGTCGGGGCTTTTACACGTTTCATCAACATAAAACGGCCCGCCGACATCCTCATAATCGTTGGCACGGGGTATCTGGCCGGTCACCCAGACGCCGGGGACTACTTCCGTCGGACCACTCGTCATAACCACCTTTTTGAACTTCGCCCGGGCTTGCGCTTCGGTCAGGCCTTCCATCCCGATGAAATCGCTTTTACCCGTGTCACGCAAGGCGTATTTCTTCTCGAAAGCGGCCGGGTGGACATAGAGTTCCGCGTTATGCAAGCGATCCACCAGCGGGGGTAAGCCGGCGGTATGATCGACGTGGCCGTGACTGAGCACGACTTTTTCGGCCGTCGCCAGATCGATCCCAAGGGTCTGGGCGTTTCTCTCGATCACCCGGCCGAGACCCGTATCGAAAAGGATGCGGCGGCCGTCGGCTTCGATCCAGAGGGCAAAGCCGAACTCGGCCAGCATTTCATAGCCCCCCACCGTATTGTCCGCGAGAACGGTGATCTTCAATTGTTCGATCATGGTATCCTTTCCGACCATGACGGGAGGCGATTCACTTTGCATGGTCTTCGTTTGGCTTACCTGGGACGATATCGACATGTGGTTATCCTGGCAACCTGCGATGATCGAGGCACCCAGTATCAGGATAAAACCAGTCTGTCGCTGCGTCATGAAGGAAGGCATGGGCAACATGATTCTCGACTCCCGGCCAATCGGCCCTGCAAAATGAACAATTCCCGACTTTCCCAGCGGTTTATCTCGATCGCAACCATGACTTTCGGACAAGTTTATCATAGCCTGCATAATATCATTCGCCAAACGGATCGAATCTTTCAGTTCATGCCGGGTGCATCCGAGGAAAGGTGGCAGCGGGGAGTTCCGACTAATTGGGATTATTCGTGCTCTACTCCGCGAGCTAAAAAGCACGGGCATACCCTTGTCCCGCTACGGCGTGACCAGGGCCTGCCCATGCCACCCGGCCACTGAATTTCACAAGCACCCGTTCATTCCTCCACGCGTAGCCGAGCGTCAGAGCAACCGGGATACTCGGGCAATTGCATCGATCCGGGCGTGCATCTCCAGCCGGCGGGGATTGTGCAATGGGACTATTGGGATTATACAGAATAAACAGGGAACAAGTATGACGGCCAAGTGGCGGTTTTGACGTCGATGAACCTTGGTAAACGTATTTCGTGGAGGATGGTTTAATGAAATGGCGGTTGGTCTTTCCGTTAGTGATGTGGTTGCCTGTCACCTTGTGGAGCGATGAGCCGAAAGTGGAGAAGGAGCAGGCGTATGCGGGAGCCGATGTGGTGAAGGTGGCGGCCGTGCAGGTGACGGGATACGGCAAGAGCGCGGAGAAGGAAGAGGGCACGGATCCGGTGGAGCAGGTGCTGCGCTACGTGGAACGGGCCGCGCGGGACCAGACGGCCTTGGTGGTCTTTCCGGAATATCATCTCGGGCGGATACGGGTGCCGGGAAAAGAGACAGAACGGATTGGGCAAGCGGCGGCCCGGCACAGGATCTACGTTATCGTGGGTAGTTGGGAAGTATTCGAGGATGGATCGTTCGCGAACGCGGCGCTGCTGTTCGGACGGGACGGTAAAATCATCGGCAAATATTACAAGACGCACGCGGCCATCGATCAATACGATCAAGGAGAAGGGGTATGGCCTTGGACGAAGCCGCCACAGGACAAGGATCAAGAGTGGTTTATCCGGAACGACCCGGAATGGATCATGAAAAAGGGTGACGAATTTCCGGTATTTGATCTGGATTTCGGACGGGTGGGAATCTTAACGTGTTACGACGGCTGGTTCCCGGAGCCTTTTCGGATTTTATCCTTGAAGGGGGCGGAGATCATCGTGTGGATCAACGGACGGTATGGTTCGGTGGAGGATTATATCGTGCGGACGAACATGCATCATAATTTCGTATCCATGATCTGCACCAATCAAGCTTATGGCTCGGGAACGATGATCGCGGAATGGCCTTCCACCATCAAAGCCCTGTGCAAGGAACCGAAGGAGGACTACATTACGGCGGAGATCAATTTGAAACAGTTAAGGCAGCAACGTCGCCAAGGGCGGTCCGTGCAGCAACGGCGTCCGGAGATTTATGGAGACATCTTGCGGAAGAAAGCGGATTGGTGAAAAAGGTCAACACAACCTAACCCGGATAACTCACCACGGAGATCCGCCACGGGCGAAATTCGGCCTTCGGCGAACACTGAGACACGGAGGTTGACTTAAATGATCGATAAAATGCTCGTTCCGGCCGGATGGTCTACAAGCACTCTGCGGCGATATCCATCCTCGAATTTCTAACCTAATCCGCATTATTCATTGGTTTTACCACGAAGATCACAGCGCGGCTAACAGCCGCGCTGGGGTAAAACCCGATGAATACTCCAGGATATGAGTGGGATAGGAATCCCGCACGTTCGTGCCGAGAAGGGATTCTCGGCACAGCGGTTCTCGGCACAGCATCGCTCGCACGAGAATCCTTGCTCGCACGAGAATCCCTTCTCGTGCCTGGACTTTGGCGGTTTGCGGTAAGTTTCTGATGGGGAAAACATTTTTCTGATC
>CAYNYK010000047.1:0-37128 GCA_964401335.1 uncultured Planctomycetales bacterium | reverse complement strand
CCATTGCGGACCAAAATCCCCACGGACGCCCCCGCCAGCGGCGATAAAAAAATAAATGGGATATCTCCTTTGCTCAACCACACGCCATTTCTACCACAATGCGGATGTTTGGTGCCAGCGGCCCCATGCGTTTTTCTGAAGAAATTTAGCATGTGGTTGAATCATGGGGATACCCCATAAAAATAATTTTCATATCGAAGTGCGAAAGTTGGGTTAGAAGAGCATGGATCATTGCCGCTTGGTTTGCGATTGAATCATTCGTCGAAGACATCTTCGTGGTCGACGGCCTCGCCGTTTTCCGCGCCGATTAGATAGATACGATTTTTGCCGGCGCGTTTGGCTTGCAGTAAAGCCTGGTCGGCCTTCTCGAGAAGTTCGTCGGCATTCTTGCCGTCCCAGGGGAAGGTCGCCAACCCGCCGCTGATAGTGACATGACCGCAGGCCTCCGGCCCCAGCTTGGCGAATTCGTGTGTTTCCAGAGCTTTCTTGAATCGCCGCAGGACGCCCAGGACATCGGTGGGATGACTGGAGCCGGCCACCCGCGGCCCTTGCTGGTCCCAGAAAACGACCGCGAATTCGTCGCCGGCGTAGCGGGCCACGATATCCTGTTGCCGGCATAGTCGCCGGATGAGTTGGCTGGTTTCCTTGAGCACCTCGTCGCCGGCCGCGTGGCCGTATTCATCGTTGAAATGCTTGAAGCCGTCCATATCGAAAATCAACACGGTGACATTCAGACGCTCCCGCCCGGCTTGCTGGAGAATCTGCTCGAGGGTCCGCATTAAATAACGCCGGTTGGGTAAACGGGTGACTTCATCGATGTAAGCCAGCGTTTGCCAGCGTTGCTGTTGTTCGGCGGCCTCCAGTACATGAGCGATCAGGCGCCCGTAATGCCGCAGTTTTTCCGTCTCCGCGCTGGAGAAAGGCGCTCGTTGTCGCGGCCCGACCAGGATTTGCCCGTAGGTTTTTCCCGCGGCGGTGATCGGTTCGGCCAGCGCGGGTGCCAACTCGCCATCCCCTACGCTGGCCTGGTCTGGGGGCACTTCCAGACGAACCTGCGGCGCGCGGATCGAGCGGGCGATCATTTGGCAAAAACGTTCAAGCAGCGGCCTAGGTCCACCATCAAGGTTGGCCAGCGCGCCGGCCAACTCGGATAGCTCTTCATAGGATGGCAACGTCGGTGTTCCCGCCGAGTCCTGAACCTCATAGGTCTTGGAAGGCACACGCAGGGCCTGATCCAATTCAATGCCCTCCGGCGGGCAGATCACATAGTCGTCCGCGCCGGCGGAAAGGGCCTCGCGTGCGGCCGGCTCGCCACTTGGCGGGCAGCAGATAATCAAAGGCGCATCCGGACCGACGGCCTTACGCAACCCGGCGATAGCCTGAGTCAGTTTACGCTGATGGAGGTCAAGCCCCACCAGCAAACCACGAGCCGGACGGCCGGCCAGTGCGGCGATTCCTTGCAGATACGTCGGACTGACCGCCACATCCCATTGGGGATATCGGGTACGCACAAAAGCACTGACGTTCTCGAGGTCGCATACCACAAGAAGGCGATCCTTGGGCGAGGAAGCAAGCAAGGGATCCATCAACATTGCCTTCGCTCCTTCCTTGGCTCATCCGTCTCCACTTCTGGCCCTCCCATCAGAGCGTCGATTTCCTCGGAGGTCAGCTGAATAGGCGGAGGGTTAGCGGCCGCATGATCGCTCTGAGGCTGGTCAGCGGCAGCTGTCTGGTCGGTTTCCTGGCCCGTGGCGGGAGCGGTTTTCGGGGGCGTGCGCTTCGGCCGATTGGGATTCGGCGACCACGGGAAGAACACGGGGGCTTCGTTGTCCTGCTCCTCGCTGGGCACCACCAGTCGTACCGGCGGTTCGGGGCGAGGTTCGCTTTTAATGGCCGGTTTGGCCGGCTTGATCCGTGGAGTCGGGACGCGAAGATCGACTGACGAAGTGGTTTTCTCCGGTGTCGGTCGAAGTGAACCGGCCAGCAGTCCACCGTTACCGATATCCCTTGCTTGCGGAGGTGGCTGGAACGAGATATCCGCAACCGCCCGGGGGTCGAAAAGGCTGGCCCCCTGCTTGCAGGCGGCTTCAAGCTTGGCCCGCTGATGGCCGGGACCGGTCACGAGGATGCGCATCTTGCGACACAACAGGCCCGCCTGCCGGAAAAACTCCATTTCGTTCCAGTCGACCACGTCGATATCGACAATCAGCAACTCCGGCCGGCGACCGGTGGCCAATATAGCCAAGGCATCGTATAAATCCGGAGAGATTTCGCAGGAGGGTTCCACCTGTGCGAGCCAGGCGCGGACGGCCTCGGGCAAAGCGCTCAACGATGGGGCCACGCATAAAATCCGACCCCCGGAATGGCTGGCCGCCGACATGACGATTTCCTCTCTCCTTGCAGGCTTGATCGAATGGAGCCGTTCATCTAAGTTTATCTCTTGGGGTCGGGATGGTCAAACCCGACGGTGGAGGTTCATTGAGCAGACAGGGAGGTCGCGATGAATATGAGTCGGGCATGGAGATGGCGGATTGTTATCGGGCTATGGGGCGCATGTCTGTCGGCCGGGACGGCCAACGCGAGCCCCTATGACGGTCTGGCGGAAAAGATACGCACATTATTAGCCGATAGTCGCTTGGGCAAGATGGAAATCGGCATACGCATCGAAGCACTTGGACCCGGCGGCGCGGTGATTACGGAACGGCACGCCGATCAGCCGCTCAAGCCGGCCAGCAATCAGAAACTCATCATTACGGCCACCGCCCTTTCCATTTTGCCCGCGGATTTCACTTACCGCACCATCCTGGCTCGGCGGGGCAACGACCTGATCATTATCGGTTCGGGCGATCCGTCGATCGGCGATCCTCGCCTGCGCGAACGGCCGGACGAGCCGATTACCGCGATTTTTCATACATGGGCGGACAAGCTTCAGGCCGCTGGTATGACCGAAATTTCCGGCGATCTGATTTTTGACGATTTTGTTTTCGAGCAGCAGTTTGTGCCCGCGAGCTGGACACGTCAGCATAATCTTCAGGGCTGGTCGGCCGCCCCCGTGGGGGGACTGAACTTCAATGACAACTGCGTGGACGTAACGATCAAGCCGGCCGCCAAATCCGGCGAGCCGGCGGAAGTGACCCTGGTTCCCGATTCGACCTACACACGCCTGGCTAATACGTCTAAAACAACGGCCAAGGGCGAACCGATGATCCAGCGTTCCGGCGACAATCCCATGACCGTACAGGTCAGCGGCCCGGTCTCCCGGGGAAATGCCGGGAGCCCCTTTTCCCTGACGGTGGTGGATCCAGGTATGTTCTTCGCCTGCACGGCCCGTACCGCTTTGGCCGCCAAGGGCATCCGCATTGCCGGCCAGACCCGTCGGCAGCGCATTCGGCGTATGGATGGCGGTATACCTGAAGATTTGCGGATCGTGGCCGTTCACGAAAGTAAGCTGGACGATTTTCTCTGGCGGGTAAACAAGAGCAGTCAAAACATGTTTGCCGAGGCCCTGCTCAAAACCGTAGGCGCGTACGGTTCGAGTCATACCCCGTCGCGAACCGGCGGGTATGATACCGGACGCGAGGCGGTTCGCGCGTTTCTGAAGAGTATCGGGGTTTCATTGACCGGGATCGTGATCGACGACGGTTCGGGCCTGAGCCACGACAATCGCATCACGGCCGAAGCGATCGTTAAGGTGCTGGCCTACATGGATCAGCATCCGCGACGTGATCTTTTCCGAAGCAGTCTGGCCGAACCCGGCGATCAGGACGGAACCTTGCGAAAGCGCATGAAGGATTTGAACGGTCGGGTTTTCGCCAAAACCGGCTATATCAGCGGGGCGAGCACCTTGAGCGGGTATGTCGTCGGACTGGACGAGCGTTGTTATGCGTTCAGCATCTTGTGCAACGATATTGCCAAGGCCAAGGACGGACTCGGGGCCGCCCGACGGCTTCAGGACTCCATCTGCCAGACGCTGGCCACCTGGTCGGCCAGACCGGTCGCCGCCCGTTGATCATGAAAACGCCGGACAGAAAACCTTAACAGTGCCTTTCTTGCACGAACAAGCAAAGCGACAGGATGTGAAAGATTCTATTGGCGTGCTGTTTCGGCTAATTTTCTATTAACGGGGGTAAAACCCATTGATCGTGCGGAGATATTCGCATTTTTCAGGCTTTGGCGAATGGCGGTTTTCAAGTCGAGACCGTCAACCTCGCGCCAACAAGCCTCCTTCCAATCCCAAGTTTCCTGGAGGGCTTTAGGGAGTGGATATTTAGTCGTCTTCATGGATGACCTCCAAGGGTGTAGTCATGCGTGGCGTACGCATATATCCGTATCGAAGGTTGATCGCCTGTATGCGAGTTTCCTTGTTAACATTCGCCAAATGCTTATAGTTCCAGCTTAACAGAAAATCCATTTCCATGATAGTAGCCAACGCGACATGCAACGCATCATCTAACTTTCTGACCGGCATGATACCAGAGTCAATATAGGCGGAACTCAGTATCTCAATTTCCGTAAGTACCGGTGTAGAATCGATGATCTCGATGGAATACCGACGGATGACTTCCAAGAGGCGTTCGCGTTGGGCTGCGTCACGTGCTTTGCCAATTTCGCGAAGCACAAGATCGCAAACAAACACCGCGTATTCGCTCGCGATGACATGTGTATCGAAGAATTCGCGGGTAGCGCGCATACTCTCTGCTGCATCATCGGCAAAGTAGAAATTGATTATGGAAGTGTCGAGATAAAGCCGTAGTTTGCGCACCTTTTATCTCCTCATAGGTAAGTAAATCATAAAACACTGCTTTTATCAAGGGCTCTGGACTATTAGTATCCGGATTTGTTACGAGGCGGCGATTGTTATCCCGTTGATAATCGACCAAGATTATTCCAGGGGCCGATTTTGGGTATCCCATCTACCTCAGCCGGATATTGTCGGTTTATAGATCACTTTTTTCGTACTCGGGTTCGTGGTAAGATATGTTTTGTTCCGCGGCCAATGTCTTATTAAGGGCAATTCCATGACCGAACCCAAACATGGCACGGCGCCGATCGTGATCGAGGAGACCCCCGGCAAAAAGGCCTATTGCCAGTGTGGACTGTCGGCCATGCTGCCCTATTGCGACGGGGCCCATCGTCGTGAGGAGACGGCTATCAAACCCATCGTGGTTGAAGTGACCGAGACGGCGCGCAAGGCTATCTGCCAGTGTCATCGCAGCGCTAATCTGCCCTGGTGTGACGGTTCGCACCGGCAAGTCTAGGTGTGCGGCCGTCTTCGTCCCATCGCTTTGTTTTTGGCGTGTACAGGATATTCTAGCGACTCATGCCCAAGGATGATCTGGAAGCTCGTTTCGCTGACGCCCTCCGGGAGCAGCCTCTTCTGGAGCGGGAGGAGACCATCGTCGTCGGTATCTCCGGCGGGGCGGACTCGGTGGCGTTACTCCATTTGCTGCTTTCTCTCAACGAAACCGGATCGTGGGCCTTGCGACTGCACGCGGCCCACTTGAATCATCAGCTTCGCGGCCGCGCGGCCGATGAGGATGCCTTGTTCGTCGAGGACTTATGCAGGCAGCGACGTGTTCCCTGTACGTCCGTCTCGATCGATGTGCGGGCCCGGGCCAAAGCGGAGCGGGTCTCCGTGGAACAGGCCGCCCGCCAATGCCGTTTTGAATTCCTCGAACGCGTCGCCCTGCGCCAGAGTGCAAGCAAAATTGTCGTGGCCCATCATGCCGACGATAACGCGGAAACCATTCTTTATCGTATCATTCGCGGGACCGGCTTGCGGGGCCTGGCCGGGATTCGACCGATACGGCCGCTGCGGCCGGGCAGCACGATCCGAATTGTTCGCCCTTTGCTCGGTTTTCGCCGGACGGAGATCGAGGCATATTTACAGGAGCGACAACTTCCCTTTCGCCACGACGCCTCCAACGACGCGGAAATCTATACACGCAATCGCATTCGTCTGACGGTGCTGCCGTTATTGCGCGAGCAGTTCAATCCGCAGGTGGAGGAGGCTCTGATCCGTCTGGCCGAACAGGCCCGGGAGTTGAACGATTATCTGGCCGAGACCGGCAAGCGAATGTTGGAGGCCATCGTGGTCGAACACGACGATCGGCAGATCGTGCTGCACTGCCCGTCGCTGGTCCGCCGCCCGCGGGTCATCCAAATGCAATTGATTCGCCAGACCCTTTTACGCCTGGGAATTCCCGAAGGCGAGTTGACCTACGCGCACCTGAACCGGGTGGCCGATCTGGCCTCCGAGAGTGCCGGTTCAAAGACATTGGATTTGCCGGCCGGTTTTCGGATCAGCCGGCGTTATACGCGTCTCGTGCTCGAACGCCTGGATGATCTTCCGCTGGATGATGTGCCCACCGACGAGGTGCGTTTGCTGATGGAAGGAACGACCCCGCTTCCGGCCTGTCGTCTCCAAATTACCCTCGACTCTTTTTCCGTGTCTGGTTCGCAGATCACCGAGCACATTCGGCAGCGACAGAGTCAGGCGGACCAGCTTTGCTACGAGGAATGGTTGGATGCCGACCATGTGCATCCCCCATTGCTGGCCCGATCCCGGCGACCCGGCGATCGGTTTTATCCGCTGGGCATGACGGGCATGAAGAAACTTTCCGATTTCCTGATCGATCAGAAGGTCGATGTCGAACTGCGCGACCGGACGGCTGTCGTCTGCGATCAACTCGGCCCGATCTGGGTCGTTCCCTTTCGTATCGACGATCGGGTCCGTCTGACCCGTGGTACCCGTCGCGTTCTCCGCTTGCGCGCACGACCCATGAAAGAGTAGGATACCTCATACTAAACTGACTATTCATTTATTAAATAAAAACCGACAAAACCCCCCATTCAACACTGTCCAAGATAAAATTGATTGCTATAAGCTCATATAGATAAAGGCCTTATTTTGACTCTGTTGCCGAAATATCCCATTTTCTAATTTTCATGGATTGCATTCTTATCCCGATTCCAATATGATGGGGGTATTGGAGGGGAAGGGAGCAAAACTCTCTTCCCTGAAATCGGAGATGAAACGGAAAAAGATCTCGCCGGCGAGCGGGATTTTTTTTCGCGCCAGCCCGACCTTCCACTCCGTCAATTTTCATGGTTGCAAGTACAAACACTCTTCCGGAAGCTTTTCTTATTGACCCTGCCAACGCGATGCCCGATAGTGTGCCATCATGTCAAGCTGGTTCCGACGTTGGTTATGGATAATCTTTTTCATCGCGGCAGGGTGGCATGGGCAGGCCCTGGTCTCGCCATAGCGGGACAAGGGTTTGCCCGTGCTTTGAGGCTGTGGAGTAGAGTACGAATATTCCCAAGTAAGTCAGAATTCCCCGTCGTACCCTTCTTGGGTTGCACCCGAAAGCATCCTTATTGGAGGCTATTCTTGTTGACGTTTTGAACACGATGTCCGATAGTGTTCCATCATGTCGAGCTGGTTCCAGCGCTGGTTATGGATAATCTTTTTGATCGCGGTGATTTTTCGTTTCGGTTATGTGGCCGGGCGATTTGCCGGCGGGCAGCGCTGGAACAATTTGGCATATCCCGACGAGCAGGCATACACGCTACTTACGCAATCATTGGCCGACGGCCGGGGGTTAGTGGATGAGTTCGGTTACCGAGCGACCTACATGCCCGGTTATCCGCTCTTTTTGTTGATCTTTTACCGCTTGCCCGGCTGGCTTTTATGGGCACGTCTGGCCCAGGCTTTGATCGGAGCGGCCGTCGCCCCTTTGACCGCGCTACTTGCCTGGATGTGGACGCGGCTTGTCGTCGACCGGGGGCCTGAGGGATTCGGGAGGATCAACAAGGATTGGATCGCCGTTCTGACAGGGTTGGCCGTGGCCTTGGATCCTTTCGGCATCTTTTTCACCGGCCTGTTGCTGACGGAAACTCTCTTTACCTTCCTGCTCGTGACCACATGGTTGCTGATCCTGCCCATGAGCGGTTTGCGAATTAAGGTGACATCGCGACAGACCCTGACCGCCGGTTTGACGCTGCTTGGGTGTATCCTGTTGCGGCCATCGGCTTTCATTCTCGCCCCTTTGACCGCGGTGGTGGTTGCCGTATGTCGCCGGCTCGATCGCGGCGGTTTGGTTGCGGCGGTAACGATCATGGTCGTGGTCGTAATCGGTTTGTTACCCTGGGCCTATCGTAACCACCTGACCATCGGCCAGTGGCGCTGGCTGACGACACGAGGGGGGATATCGCTTTACGACGGTTTACATCCGAGGGCCACCGGAGCGAGTGATCTGGCTCATACCAAAGAGTTGCCGGAGGTTAAAAATCCGAGCGAGATCGAGTGGGACGCTTATTTTCGACAGGTCGCCATCGACACCGTCCGGCAACATCCCTGGGCCGTCCTTCGCTTGGCCGTCGTCAAGTTCGCCCGGACCTGGAGCCCGTGGCCTAACGTCGAACAATATCGCCGCGGCCCTCTTGCCTGGCTGAGTGCCGTATGGATGCTCGCCGCCCTCGCTACGGCCGCCGCCGGTTGGTGGCGCTATCGCCATCATGTGCGGTGTTGGGTGCTGCTTTTGCTCCCGGTGGTAACGATAACGCTTCTACACACCGTATTCGTGGGCAGTGTGCGCTATCGCGTACCGTTGATGCCGCTGGTCTATGTCCTGTCGGCGTCCGGATTGGTAGCCCTTATTCATCGCTGCACGGCCGGACGAGGGACATCCTGTCCCCAATGATTCGCGGCTAAAGCGACCAAGCCCCCTGGCGCATCGATCAGGCGTTCATTCGCCACCAAAGACCTTCGCGCAAAACAACGCCCCGCGAATCGCTCGCGGGGCGTTATATCAGGAAAGCAAATCGTTGGATTCTTTCATCACCTTTCGGCGATGTCGAATCAAAATTGTTATCAATCAACCTCGCCGTCTCACCAGCACCAGTCCGCCCAGAGCCAACAGACCCAACGCCGTCGGTTCGGGGACAAAGGTTACGGTGGTTTCGACCACCGTGCCATTGTACGTAAGGGTTGCGGTCCAGTTCTGGAGGTTGGCGGCTATATCGGCAATGGCCAGATCAAGTTCTTCCTGAGCCGTCGTGCCACCGTAATACACATTGTTCGGGAAATAGGCCGCGTATGCCATTCCGAATGTACCGATGATGTCGCTAATCTCATCGCCGGGATGCGCATTGTCCCATGTTTCCACCGTGCCGGTTGTAACCAGGTTTCCGTTGACGGTGTAAGCGATACGTTTCGTGGCATCGAATGTCGTGGAGGCGTTAAAACTGATCGGACCGCCGGCGTAATAAGTCCAGAGCGAATAGTCGATATCTCCCCAACCGTCTTCGAGTATATCGATATCCGTGATATTGGCTAAACTCAGGGCCTCTGACGGATCGGCTTTGATATGGTAAATAAAGTGCGTCCGTGTACCCCATTCTCCGGTGCCGCCGGCCACTCCATGCCAACTGTCAAAACCGGTAACGACCGCCTCATACGCAGGCCGGATATCGCTGATCCCACCGGTCGAACTGACTTGGACATATTGCGCATTTCCCGTACCGTAGGTGGTGAGACCGTTATAAACGGCGGTATGCGCATTCGTCCACCACGCGGCATAGCTCGACGCTCCCGCCGCGGCATTAGGCGCCGGGCTTCCATAGATATTGACGGATGCGGCCATCGCCGGCAGCGTAATAATGCCTGCCATTACCAAAGTACACACGGCCATCCATTTCGCTTTCATCGTTTTAACTCCTCTCTCGCCGGAATAAACCGGCATTCCCTCGTACGTCCACCAAGGGGCAAAATGTAGTCGGGCCCCACGCCTTCCGGCGAATGGGTCGTATGTTAAATGCCCCGTTTGCCGCCATTCACCCTTGATCTGTGGAAAACACTTCCACAATTTACCCATCAGCGAATCAGCAGCGTATATGTCATCAGCATTGTCTTTGGTATTGTCTTCCTTACAAAAAAGCACCGGTCTCCATACCCCGCATCGATCCTCCTCCCGTGGCAATAGGCATTATCCCCAGCCAATCCGCAAAACTGTTGCCGTCTGCCCCTTTACACAAAGGGTCGACAAAGCATCCCGTAATGCAATTGCAACCTTAATAAAGTGGGCGGCAATGCATAACATGAAAAACCGGAAACCTGCGCTAAGGTGGGTGCTTCTTTCCACCTTAAACTGCATCATATGGTAACAGAATTAACCCTGAGTCGCAAGCAATATTCATTAAATTCATTGGTAAAAAAACAAATATGAATCATTCCCGCTTTTACTATTCAAAAGAGGTTTATAACACTTTGGAATACAAATGCTTACGGATTCATAACGGCCTGCGGTTGCGGATCAGATTTGCGATGAAGAGGTCCGATAATCTATAGTACGGGTTCTTGATCTTCATGTCCTTGTTTCGCTGGCTATCACTGGTTACGCGAGGTCTCCCATGCTCGAAACGACTTACCAAGCGTCTTTGCCGGGGTCTATCAATCCGAACCTTCCTTCCTCGCGATTGCCCAAACGATCCTCAGGAAGGCCTTGGATTTCATTGATGAGCTTTTCGTGAATTTCGCGTATGCCATGATAAGATACGGGGGGGATCATCCTGTTTTTGCGGGAGACGCCTTTTGAGCGGATGGTTACGAACATGGTGGCGCACCCAGGGTGTCTCGCGCCGGCCGGTATCGTACGGGCGACGCGGGCTGGGGGCCGTTCTGCTCGGGCTGATACTTGCTGGAGCGATCGCCTACCATACGCTGACGGACGAGGCCCGCTTGCGTCGGTATGCCGAGCACTGGCTGGCCCACTTCACCGGCGGACAGGTCAAAGTCGAACAAGTTCGGCTGAGCCTGTTCCGCGGATTGTCCCTCGTCGGCGTGACCGTCGCGTTGCCGCCGGGGACGCAATTCGACCCCCATGATGATTCTCTCGACGCCCGAACCATTTTTCGATCCTCTACGGTGTTTCTCCGTCTGCGCCCCCTGAGCCTGATAACCGGAAAACTCATTGTTCCGGAAGTCGTGGCCATCAATCCCGAACTCACCCTGGTACATCGACTGCCCGACGGTCTGGGTAACTGGGAGCTGATGTTCCGACAGCGAAAGGAAACCGAACCGTTGGGCAAGGCCAGGCTCCCGGTGATCCGCCTTCGTAATGTTCGTTTTCGGCACATCCTTCTGGATGATCTCGGCCGCTCGGGCGGCACTCCCGAACCTATCTGGGCCGATGCCCAGCCGCTGGTCGATCGTCCGGAAGTATATGATGTCAAGATTACCCGGTTTATATCCACGGCCGACGCCCAAGAAACGACCGGCCGGTTTCAGATCGACATGCACACGCTGGCCTGTGCCGGCAGTCTACCGATCCTGAGTCTGGAAGAAGCGCTTTTTCCGGCATCGCCGGAGATTCACCGCTGGTTCAAGGTACTTAACCTGCGCGGTTACGTGCGACCGGACGCGATTCAGTTTGATCCGGCTTCTGGTGCCAAGGCGACGCTTTCGTTGCGCGGGGCCGGCCTCTCGCTGCCAATCGACGACACCGAACAAGCCCACCCCCAGGACCGTTACGTGCAATTGAGTGATCTGGCCGGCACCCTGCATTTTGACGGGCAAACCGCCCGGGCCGAGCTCGCCGGCAAATTCCGGCAGAGCTCCATTCAGCTTAAGGGCGAAATGACCCTCGCCGCCGGTCAGGACCTTGGGCTGGATGCGATGGGGTTCGATCTCGAAATCAAGGTCGAGGCCATCCCCATGCCGCGGGACGACGCGAACGCCACGCCCGCCGAGTTCCGTTTCGTCCAACGTTGGGCACGCCTGCGGAAAATGGTGGAGAAGTACGATATCAGGGGTCCGGTCGATCTGTCCCTGAGGATGCGCAAAAAAGCCGAGGCGGGAGCGGATGTCGAGATTGTCTCCGGTACGCTCGCGGCCCGCGGAGCGTCGGCCAGTTATTCCCGATTTCCCTACCGAGTCAGCCATCTGAGCGGGGCCGTTCATTTTCATCCCGACGGCCGTATCCAACTCGACCGTATTGCGGGTGATCACGGCCAGGGACGGGTAGAGGTCAGCGGCTGGATCGACGGCTGGAGCGGCGATGCGGCCTGCGTACTGGATATTACCGGTACGAATATCCTTCTGGATGACGATCTGTTAAACGGTTTATCCGAGCGTAACCAGGAACTATGCCGGCTGTTCAATCTGCAAGCACGAATGAACCTGGGTGTTCGCCTGCAACGGGCGGCCGCGGAAAAAGAAGATGATGAACAGCCCTGGCAAACCGCCATCGATGTGCATTTTCTCGATGGATCGGTGAACTTCGTTTCGTTCCCTTACGCATTGAATCATCTGACCGGCCGCATGCGCGTCGAGGAGGGGTGGTTTGAGATTGAACAACTGACGGCACGCCACGGGGCGGCTATGGTCCGCGCCCGCGGGACCGCCCGGCGCATCGCAGGTCAGCCGACCGAACTCGATCTACATTTGGAAGCGAAAAACGTCGCGCTGGATACGGCCATTGTCGATGCCCTGCCCCCCGCCGCGAGACAGATGTATGCGCGCTTTCAACCGAGCGGTTCGATTGATGTCCACGGCCGTGTTTTCACCGATCCGCAGGATACGGCCGTGCAATACGATCTGGCCCTTGACCTGAACGAGGTGGAGTGGGGCCTGCCGGACGGCCCTGCACGCCTCGGCCGTACGAAAGGCAAGTTGCGCATACTCCCGGATCGGATGGTCATCGAATCCGTTACCGGCCGTTTCGGTGATGCGGACTTGAGTTTCGCCGGATGGCTGAATTTGCGAGATCCGCTCTTCTCGCTGAACGTGCATAGCGACTGGTTACCTCTCGATCGTCTTTTGTACGACACGCTGCCGGCCGGCGTGCGCCCGGTCTGGGACATGTTCGAGCCGAGCGGAGCGATCGCCCTGGATTTACGTTGCGCGCGGGGCGCGACCGCGACTCAACCGGCCGGAGAATCGCCCCTCGATTACGAGGCGATCATTCAGCCCCGCGACGCCCGGGCCACTTATCGCGGATTCCCTCTTCCACTGACGAAAATGAACGGCCGGTTGACGGTTCGGCCGGGCCAGGTGGTCCTCGATCCCTTGGATGCCCGCCACGGAGATTGTCCGCTTCATCTAGTCGGGCGCATCGAATGGTCGGCGGAGCGGACCGGTGTGGAATTGTCCTTGCAGGCCAAGGGATTGACCTTCGATGAATCATTGCGTCAGGCGGTGCCTTGGCGCATCCGGCGGATGTGGAACGATCTGCGGCCGCGGGGTTCGGTCGATCTGGATCTGGATCGGTTGAGCATCTCCTTGCGGCCCGGACAACCCGCGGAGTTGTTTTGGGGCGGCAGTATCGCTTTGCGCGATTGCGCCTTGAATCTTGGCCCGGAATTGACCGACATCCACGGCTGGCTGAGCGGGCAGATCGGTTGGGGGGCAAGGCCCGAGATGGCCGTCGACCTGGCTTTGTCCCGCATGCGCGTGGATGGAAGGGAACTGACCAATGCCTCCGCCCGGATCGAGCGGGAGGCGGGTAGTCCGTTCCTGCGCGTCCAGCAGATTGTGGGGCAGTTTTATGACGGGACGCTTCTGGGGCAAGCCGAGGTGGATTTCTCCGCGGATGTTCCGAAGTACGGCCTGTCGCTGAGTTGTCGGGATATTTCCTTGCAGAAATTCCTCAACGCCCGACCGGCCGAGAACGAAAAAGCTATCGAGATCGAGGGTCGGGTCGAAGGCACGTTGTCGTTGACCGGCCGGCTCGGCAATCCTCGTGGCCGCCGTGGCGGAGGCAGCATCTTTATCGGCGAAGCCCAGATGTTCAAGGTCCCGCTGATGTTGACTATTTTGCAGGTGATTCACCTGGCCGTCGATGACGACAACGCCTTTCACGATGCGACGGCGAAATTCATGGTTGACGGCGACGAGCTGATCATCGAGGAAATTGATCTGCGCGGCAAATCGTTTTCGATGATCGGGGCCGGACGGGTGCGCATTTCCACTCTCGCCCTCAATCTGACCCTGTTGGTGGGCAGCCCGCTGGAATTGCCCCGGCTGGCCGTCCTGTCCGAGCTGGTGGAGGGCATCGCCCGCGAACTGGTCGAGGTCCATGTGAACGGCACCTTGGACCAACCGGTGTTCCGGACCGAGATCATCCGCGGGGTCAAACAGGCCCTCGAAACCCTGTTGAACGCCCGACGGCCGGTTGAAAGCCTTCCCTCCTCACCGTGATTTTCCGGATGTGAAATGACAACCCGATTCGCTGTCCTTTCTGGGCATCCTTGCCCCGGGCGACGCATTGCGGAATGCCAGGGTGACGATATTATGGCCGTAGAAAACATAAAAAACGGCGAGGGATGGCCCATCACCTGATGATACCATCACCGCTCAGAGAATCAGGGACCGGGACCAGCATCCCATGTTCTGCATGTCCTCAAAGCGGAACAGATGCTCACCTTTAACCGGTGTGTAATTTGCCCCAACGCAAACCGCCGGAACAAGGCCTTTTGGCCCTGCTTCGGCGGTGCGCGAAGGAGGTACAGAATTCATGGAGGCATTGAAAGGAGCAATTCTATCTACCCCCTTATACGAAAGGTTTTTTTTGCGGGTTCGTCAAATTTCGGATTTTTTTCGCATCGAGGGGGGTAATTTACTTGTTTTTGAGGTTCCAGCGGATTTTTTGGAGGCTGATTCATGCTACCCGAGCTTTCCCGACGTGAAATGATCGTCAAAACCGGTGCCTTGGCCGCCGCCGGAGCATTTTTAGGCGGATGTGCGGTCACCCGTCCGGCGGTTTTGCCGCCGAAAATTCGGGACGCCGCCTCGCGCAAACCGGCTGGCGACCGAATCCGGCTTGGCTTTATCGGTACCGGCGGCATGGGCCGCGGGCTATTGGGCAATTTCATGCTCCATAACGATATCGATGTCGTCGCTTTGGCCGACGTTTATGATAAACATGCCCACGAGGCGGCCGAGCAGGCCGGCGAAAAAGGTCATAAACCTAAGTTATATCGTGACTTCCGTCGAGTGATCGACCATCCCGACATCGACGCGGTGGTCATCGCCACCCCCGACCATTGGCACGCGATTCCCACGATTTTCGCCTGCCATGCCGGTAAGGACGTTTACGTCGAAAAACCACTTAGCCATAACGTCATCGAGGGGCGGGCCATGATCAACGCCGCCCGGCGGTTTAACCGGGTGACCCAGCTTGGGACGCTGATTCATTCCAGCGACATCTATCGCCAGGTCGCCGACATTGTCCAGAGCGGCATGCTCGGCGATATCTCCCGCATACGCCTCGGGATTTCCGGAAACCGGACTCCGGACGGGATCGGCCGTCCGGCCGATGGCGAGCCGCCCACGGATTGTGATTACGACATGTGGCTTGGGCCGGCGCCCAAGCGGCCATTCAATCCACTGCGTTTTACCTTCAACTGGCGCTACTTCTGGGATTACGGCGGAGGGGGACTGGCCGACTTTATCTGCCATCTGGTCGATCTGGTCTACTGGTCATTGGACTTGAAAGCGCCGAAGGCCGTCACCGCCGGTGGGGGACGGTACATCCTCAATGATATCGCCGAGACACCCGACACGCTGGATGTCCTCTGGGAGTTCACGCCGCAAGGCCGCTGCAAAAAGCCGTTCCAATTGATCTGGTCGCACAACGACGCCAACGGCCGGCGCATCGAGGGCGGCGATTGGGCGATAGCTTTCTACGGGAGCAACGCGACGCTGCTCGCCCACTACGGCGCGTATGAGATCATCCCGGAGAAATACCGCAAGGTCGAGGGAATCAAACTGGCCGAGTCCGCCGGATTCTCCGAATGCGGCAAACGGCACAGCCGCGAATTTCTTGACGGCATCAAATCGCGACAACGCTGCAGTTGCGATATCGAGTACGGCCACCAGATGACCAAACTGGCCCATATTGCCCATATCGCTCTGCGTACCGGCCGTAAACTGACTTGGGACGACGAAAACGAACGCTTCATCAACGCCACCGAGGCCAACCGCCTCCTCGGCCGCGAATACCGCGCGCCCTGGGTGCTGCCGACTTAAATGTAAGTGGAGTATTACCATGTATCCTCGACCAATCGAAGTTCGGTATCTTGAAGGTTATCGTCTGGCGATTACTTTTGAGGATGGTGTTCATGCTGAACTGGATTTCACTCCCATGACCAGGTGGAACGGGATTTACGAACAATTACGCCAACTGGACATATTCCAATGTGTGCGCATCGATCCCGAAGCGGAATCTCTGGTATGGCCTAATGGAGTGGATGTCTGTCCGGACGTTCTTTATCATTTGGCCACAGGAGCAACCCTTCCGGGAGAGTTGCCGCGCCAGGCCGCAATCCTTGTTCGCCTCCATCGGTCATTAGCTCGGAGCGGAACCTGACCACGTTATACGCCCTATCCGGTTCCCGCACTGAAAGAACGGCAAGGTATCAAACTCTTGCCGTGACCGTTCAGGCGGTACCGGAAATGCCGGAGAGTGGGTTATGGAGTGCGGCGGCAGCGACGCCGCTTTTCCTTGGATCGCAGGGTTGTACTGTAATACCGAGGTCGGATGACCCCTCAGGACCATCAACCTCTGGCTTGAACCAGTCGGCTTATCAGCCAAAGCGCCCCCGTTGGCGGCGCATTCCAAAAACCGATTCCGTACCTCCCCCACTTGAACGGTCGCCTCTTGCCTTTGACCGTCCTGTTGGGATATAAGTCACTCATGCGGGACGAACCTTTTCATCCATCGCGGCGGGAGTTGATCAAGGGAGCGGTGCTGGGCCTGGCGGCCGGGTTGCCGGCGGGCTGCGCGGCCACCGGGACGAAGACGGCGGCAGGGGTTGCGGCACCCGACGGCCAGCGCACGCCGGTCATCGCCTCGAAATGGCATCGCGTCGTCGAGTATCCGGACCATCATCTGAACGACTTCTGTCTGTTCACCGACGGGTTCGATGCCTGGCACGCCGTCGGGATCATGGGCACCGGCACGTGGGAGAGCGAGCAGAGTTTCTTTCATTGTGGAGGGCAAAACCTGCTCGGCCCGTGGGAGATACTGGATCCGATCCTGACCGATACGCCCGATCCCGGCCTGCCGCTGCAAAAACATGCGCCGTTCGTCGTCTATCACCGTGGACTTTACCATCTTTATTATCGTCGTCCGCCGGGCACGATTCTGCTGGCCCTCGCTCAATGGCCGGACAACTGGTTCGGCGTCGGCACCGAACTGTTTGCCGAAATGGATGCCCGCGACGTACAGATCATCAAGATCGACGACATGTACCACATGTACTATTGCCAGGCCGCCAAGATCGGCTACGACACACAGAGTTGTATTCTGATGCGCAAGTCCGACGATCTGCGCTACTGGAGCGTTCCGGTAGTCGTGCATTATGACACCATGCACCCGACGCATCATTCCTATCTCGAATCGCCCTGCGTCGTGCAGCGCCCCGAGGGGTTTTATCTGTTCATCCGCCATCGGTGCATGGATGAGCAGACCACCACGGTCGTGCTTTTCTCGAAGCGGCCGGACTGCTTCCCCAGCGGAGAGCGGGTGTGGTTCCACGAATTACATGACGTACATGCCGCCAAAATCGTCATGGATCAGGGCAAATACTACATCGCCCGCATCAGCGGCGCCCCTCACGCCAACCGCCACGCCCCCGCGAAAGGCGGGTGGATCGATATCGCCGAACTGACGTTTGAATGAGAGGCCTCGCGCGGAGACGCAGAGGCGCAAAGATGGATGAGATAGTTGTGTTGGATTTCAAATGAGAGGCCTCGCGCCCGCCACGGCCCGCCCAGGCCCGCCGAGGCGAGCGGATAAACTCCGACGCCGAGACGCGGAGCGGGTGGCCGTTAGGTGGATAAAAAAGCAGGTGGTCCGCTTCGCGAAGAAGGCGAACCACCTGTTGATCGTTTGCGATCCTTACACGTCAGGGACTCAGGCGATTAAGCCTTATGCCCCACGACGACGCAGCATCAGGAAGCCCAGACCAAGCAGGGCCAAGGTCACCGGTTCGGGAGCCGGGCTGTCGGCATCCAGCCAGTTTGAGCTGCTTTGATAGTAGGTGGTGGTATCATCCGCCCATACACCCTTGATACCGCCGCGAACGGCGCCGTACCAGACCTGTCCGGTAACCTCATCCAACTGTCCATTCCAGCCGCGTTTGGCTTGGTCCGCCGTACCGCGTAGAACCAGGTTTCCGTTGCTGTCCACCTGATCCAGGTAGAACTCCAACACCGGCCGCCAGTTAGCGTCATACTGCGTCGGAATCAGGATGGTCGGCCGACCACTGGGGTTGTTCGTACTCCGCCACATAACGGTATGAGGGACGGTATATGTAGAGTTACCAGCCGAATACACCCCACCGTCGATAAGCGTCGTGAAAGAACTGGTCGTGCCACCGACGGTTCGCCCAACCGTATTGAAGGCAATCAGGTTACCCTTGTTGTCGGTCGTTGATCGGCCCAGGTGCCGGCTGATCATGAGCAGCGAGCCGGTGGCCTCGTCGAAATCGACGTTGACCGGGCGTGCTTCGCCCGACGTGGTATTCGGCAGATTGGCGCCGACATACGTGTGCACAAGCTGATTCAAACTGAGATTGATTTCGAAGGCCTTGGCCGGAATGTTCTGCTGATTCGCGTCCGTATTCGCGCCCACGATCAGCGTGTTGTGCGTCTTGTTATAGCGGATGTTGCCTAGTACAACGCTCGATCCCAGCGAAACTCCGAGGGAGCTCAGCAATTTCGATTGGACCACGTTGCCCGCCGCATCATACTCATTGATCTGAATGTCGGTACCTGTCGACTTGGCCACGAACAACCGCGCGTCATTGTTGCCCTTGCCGGCGAAGGTTAACGACTGCCATCCGGAGCCGCTCGGTATTACAGTGGCTCCCCCCGTACCGTCGGACTCCTTATACGTGAGCACGTTACCCGTTTCCCGCAATGCGTAGATATAATCGGTCTCAAAACCGTTATTCAACGCGGCCCAGGCGGGTTGGAATATTGCGGCAATCAAGCCGATCGCCAATACATACTTCAACTTTCCCATAAATCCATCCTCCTCATTTCTGTTGCGAGGGTCTTTTACTATTGAACCCTCTGATTACATTTACCCAACATCCCCAATGTTTTGCTCGCTCCATAACACCATGAACGAGTCGCCTGATTGAAAAAACTCCTCACTTTCATGAATCCGTACACTTGCATCCGTTACGTGCAATACATCCATCCAAGAAGAGTCGTTTGTTGGAGATTCATCCAAGAAGGCGATGGTTATCGAACAGATCGCAAAAAAACTCTTGTGACTTGACGCCTCCGAATCCTCTCCAACAAAGGCCTCCAGATTGACGGCCGTGCTCCTTTCACATTTCACAATTCATCATACCCATTTCAGAAAGGCAATGCAACAAAAAAATGCATTTTTCGGTCGGCAAAGAGGCAAAAACTTGATTGGTGAATTATCTTGCGGATAATCAGGGGCTTAAGATTAATATAACGAATTGCATATCAAAGGTTTATAAAAAATATGTCCTTAAACAGACCGTATCGACTTTATTGCCCTTTGGTATCATTCTTGTTTATAAATATAATCTTTTATGTAACATAATTTATTGATATATTTGATTTTAGATCGTTATCGATATATATCCTTAAATCCCTCATAAACTTAGACAGAATGGCATATATATACAATATATTGAGACCTTATTACAATATGCCCCTTGAAAAATCTTGATGGCGTACTGAGGTTTATTCGTGAGTGGGTGGAAGCCAGCCAGGAAACCGGTAAGCGAGTCATGGGATTGAGCAAAGGACTTGATGGCCCATCGGGGCAACGTCCACTCGTCCAAGGTTACGGACTTGGTCCCTATCTTGGGATCATCCGTTGAACATTCCGCACGAAGGGTGCTCCTGACCGTGATGGCGGGAATGATATCCGGAATATATCTATCCGTGCGGGGCAGGAGCGCGGTATTATGAGCCGTTCTCCGGTATGCATAGCCCCCGGCTCAACGGTAACGGACGTTGGATCATGGGCTTGTACCGTTACCCTTGATCCTCCGGGTAATCCGGGTATCGTGGTACGATCTGGTTTGGAATTTGCTCTGGCAGGTAAGGCAAGAGGGTATGAACATGAAGAATATCAACGTCGGTCTGATCGGTGGCGGGTTCATGGGCCGGGCCCATTCCAACGCCTATCGCAAGGTGAATACGTTTTTCAAACTCGGCTATCGCCCGGTGCTCAAAACCTTCTGCGATGTTAAAGCGGACAAGGCCAAGGCCTTTGCCGAGAACTGGGGTTACGAGTCGCATGAGACCGATTGGCGCAAGCTGCTGGCCCGCAAGGATATCGACCTGATCGACATTTGCGTGCCGAACATCGCCCATCGCGAGATCGCGGTGGCGGCCGCCGAGGGGGGCAAGATGCTGATCTGCGAGAAGCCGTTGGCCATGAATGTAGCCGAGGCCGAGCAGATGGTCGCGGCCGTCGAGAAGGCCAAGGTGGCCAACATGGTCATGTTCAACTACCGCCGCGTGCCGGCGATCACCTTGGCCCGGCAGTTGGTCGACGAGGGGCGGATCGGCCGTCCGTTCCATTACCGGGCGACTTACCTTCAGGACTGGACGATCTCGACCGACGTGCCGCAGGGCGGCGACGCCCTCTGGCGGCTGGATGCCAAGGTGGCCGGTTCCGGGGTCACCGGCGATCTGCTCGCCCATTCGATCGACACGGCCGAATGGCTCAACGGGCCGATCCAGCGGGTTACGGCCGCCACCGAGACTTTCATCAAACAGCGCAAGCACGTTGAGAGCGGCAAGGTCGAGGAGGTCAAGATCGACGACGCCTGCATGTTCCTGGCCATCTTCGCCAATGGCTCGATGGGCACGTTCGAGAGCACCCGCTACGCCCGCGGCCGCAAGAATTTCAACACCTTCGAGCTCAATGGCGAGGCCGGCAGTGTTTATTTCGACCTCGAAGACCCCCAGTACTTGCAGTATTTCAAATACAAGGATCCCAAGAGCGGGGCGAAAGTTGAAGGCCACCTCACCGGTTGGCAGAAGATTCATGTGACCAACGCCGAGCACCCGTATATGGACAAGTGGTGGGTTCCGGGATGCACCATCGGCTATGAGCATACGTTCATCAACGCCCTGGCGGACTTTTTCACCGGCCTGGAGACGGGCAAACCGGCCCAGCCGGATTTCCGTTGCGGCCTGCGGACGCAGAAAGTCTGCGACGCCGTCCTGGAAAGCGCCCGTACGGGTAAGTGGATTGAAATTGCTTAGAGTGCATCCTGAAATCCGCGCACCGGCGAGACGCCGGTGCCCCACCGGTTTTAGAATGCACCCTTAACAAACCGGTTATTGATACCTACATCAAGGAGCTTTGCGATGAAACGTAATGGAATCGTTATCGCCCTTGCGGCTGCCGTTCTGCTGACCGCGTCGTTGTTCTGTTCCGCGGACAAACCGAAGGACGGGAAAAAGAAGATTCTGTTCTATTCCGAGTCAGCCGGTTTCCGGCACGGCCCTGTCACGCGCCCCCTGACCGGCGAAATGGCCCATGCCGAAAAAGTCTTCAAGGAGATGGTCTCCAAGGCCGGCTACGAGGTCGACTTTTCCCAGTGTTACCATGACCTGGTAAACAAAAAATGTTACGAACAATATGACGCCATCGTTTTCTATACTTCCGGGAATCCCAACATAAGCCGAAAGGATATGCTGGAGTGGTTGAAAAACGGCGGAGCGTTTATTGGTATCCATTCGGCGACGGATTCCTTCCGCATGGACGTGGGCGTGGCCGACGGGGGCACGACGAAGGAATGGCCCGAATACATCGAGTTCATCGGGGCGGCCTTCAGCGGCCATGGTAAGCAGGACCCCAATGGCGTGACCATTAAGATCGAGGACGCGAATCATCCCGCCACCCGCATGCTCGGCAAGGAATGGGTGCTGGTTGATGAGATTTATCATCACAACCGGTTCTCGCGCGACAAGATTCATGTGTTGATGAGCATCGACAAGAGCAAGACCAACCTCGAACCGCAGGGCATGAAGCCCGACGGTGACTATCCACTGGCCTGGACCAATACCTACGGCAAAGGCCGGGTCTTTTACACTGCGCTAGGCCACCGCGAGGATGTCTGGACCAACCCCACATTCCAGGAGCACCTGCTCGGCGGTATTGCTTGGGCCCTCGGCGAAAAGGAGTAATGAAGGCCTGGAGAAGACGACGGAATCCGGTGATGGGTTGATTCCTGTTCATACCCGCGGGCATGGGAAGTGTGCGGCAAGGTGGTAGGGCGATGAATTTTGTGTGGAAAGCGTTGCTGGTTGCGGTCTTTGTGGCAGCCGCGGCTTGGTGGTCTGGCCCCGGTGTCGGCCATGCGGACAAACCGGCCGATCCGCCGATGCACACGGCCCCGCCCGCCGACCGCCTGCCTTTGCTCGGCCCCAATGCTTTCTATAGCGGAGTGGCCTGGCAGATTCACCACAGTGAAAAATGCGTCGAGCAGGCGAGGCGCATGTTAAATGAGATCGCCGACCTCGGCGCCGATGCCGTGCTGATCAGCAACGCCGGTTATCAGGAACACGCCGGTTCCGATTCCTTTCAGATCGACCCGGCCGTCACCCCCTCGCCGGAGGAGTGGCGGCAGATTTTCAAGATCGCCCACGAGAATGGCCTGCGGGTCATTTTCATGCCCATTATTCTGCTGTCCAAACCCCGAGGCAGTGAATGGCGCGGGGTCATCAATCCCCCCAACTGGGACGACTGGTTCGAGCAGTATCGCCGTTTTCTCCGCCACTTCGCCGAGATCGCCGAGGCCAATCGGGTCGAGGTTTTCATGGTAGGCTCGGAATTGGTCAGCACGGAAAAGTATAAAGATCGATGGCGTGAGGTGATCCGCGAGATCCGCCGGGTTTACAGCGGCCGGCTCAGCTACTCGGCCAACTGGGACCATTACAAGGTCATCGATTTCTGGGATGACCTCGATCTGGTCGGCATGACCAGTTATTACAAACTATCCAACGATCCCAATCCGGATTTGGAAACCTTGCGAAAGGCCTGGCAGCCGATTAAGAAGGGCCTGCTCCGCTGGCAAGCGGAAATCGGCAAGCCGTTGCTGTTTACCGAAGTCGGCTGGTGCAGCCAGGAAGGCGCGTCCATTGAATCGTGGAATTATTATCACAAACAGAAGGCCACGAAGAACGGCCACGAGGAACAGCGCCGCTGCTACCGCGCGTTTATGGACACTTGGGCGGACGTAATCTGGAAAGAACCCCCGGTAGTCGGCGGCGTAATCTGGTGGGAATGGACGGACACTCCCGGGGGGCCGGAGGATTTTAACTATATACCCAAGAACAAGCCGGCCGAGATCGAGTTGCGGAATTGGTTCAAGCAGATTCGCGACAAAAGGCATCCGCCAACGACCCGGCCGGTCGCAGCCGGCTGACGGAAAGATTTACCCCACCTGCTCGCGGCGCGGGGATATGATACGCTTAAAAAATGTTTGTCATTGGACGTGTGAGGAAGGAGTGCCAACCCATGCGGATGACCTTGCTAGCGGTCTTTTGGGGAATGGGCTGGCTTCCGGTGGCGGCTGCCGACCTCGACGTGGTTTGCCCGGTAACGTTTCGGGGGGAGCCGTTGGGGACCGCTCTGAGGGTGTTGGCCGACAAGCTGGGCGTGACCATTATTCTTGATGATTCAGTGGGGCCTCAGACCCTGGAAACTCCTATCAGGATATCCGCTCAACACCTGAGCGGTCGAGAGGTATTCGGGTGGCTGGCTCAATTTGGAAATCTGGAGATTGTCACCCAGTCAGGGGGTGATTTACTCATTAAAAAGGGGGACTTGGGGGGTATAGGGAAGGGGACGAGTTACTTTTCGGATCAGGCAAGTCGAGATCCTCGCTGGGTGGCCGCCTGCAGCATAAGGGTGCCCATTGATTGGACCGATGCACCTTTGAGCCGGGTGGCTCAGGACATATCAACCCATTACCGACTTGATCTGGTGGTAGACCCGACCATACAGGAACGGCAACCTCTGGTTCTGTACCATAAACCGCGGGCATCTTTGGAAGATGTGGTCAATTGCCTGCAAGATCAGTTAAAATCAGGAGTTACGTTCGTCAATGGGGCCTTATGGGTGTTTGCGGAAGGGTTGGGCCTTAAGGTTGTGGTGAGTTCTCGACCATTCGATTCCGTCCAAGAAACGGATAATACGCTGAGGATCGAGCGGGCCCGACCGGCATCCCTTGAGCAAAAAATACGGATTGACGACGGGATTCGCTCCTGGTCGGAATTATCGGATTTTTTGAATAAACTGGACGGGTTGAGCAGCCGAATGGAGGGAAGTCCCGTTGTACCCTATCCTTCTATTCGGGCGTCGGGTACGGTGGCCGACGTACTGGATGGGCTGCGACTGCTGAATTTCGTGGATTGGCGCTATTCGGCGAATGGGGTAGCCACCGGTGGTATAATAGATATGGAGATTCGCTCCAGGGATTAGCATTTTTTGTGTATTTTCGCGGTCCGGAATCCCGAAAAAACTCTTGACGAAGCCCGGTGGGATTATACACTTTTCTCGCCGAGCGGTATTTGGCTTCGTACTCTTTAACAGGAGTAAGGACATCATGTTAGTCTTCGAGCAAAAGGAATGTGACAGGGAAGAGGAAATGCCGATGCATGGGCACAACGAGAGCGGTTTTCCGCGGTGGGAGACTTTGTTCGACGGATGCGGGACGACGGTGACGGTGCGATGTGCCCGTGACGCGGACGAAGAGGATGAGGACGAGGACGATCTGGATTACCTCTACGACGACGATGAGGACCTGGACGACGACCTCGACGACGATCTGGACGACGATCTGGACGACGAAGACGAGGACGAAGAGTTCGACGACGATGACATGTAGTCGGCCGTCGCTGTTCGATATTTCCCCGAAGCCCCGAGGATTAAGGTGACGAGCGAATACACGGGCGAAGAGCGGCGTCAAGCGGATCGGCGACAGCCGGTGGACCGTCGAAGCGGACTGGAACGGCGGCGTGGTCCGGGCCGGCGGCGCAGCGACGTGCGTCGCGAGGCCGAGGAAGGGGAGATGACCGACGATCTCTTGGAGTTCGTCATGGCCATCGACGAATACAAACGAATTAACAGTCGGCCTTTCCCGACCTGGAGCGAGGTCTTCGAGGTCATACGTTATCTGGGATATCGCAAGGTCGCGGCGCGGGGCGAGCATATTGACCGCCCGGCGGAAACGCCGACAAACACAACCTGAGCATAATCAGCTTGGCCGCGGATCTGGCGAACCGGATCATAAGCAGAAAAGAGTTCATCGGGCAGGGGTGGGCATGTCGTGGGCGCGGACGAACAGGTTGTTTTTGTTCTTGAGTTGACGGTGGCGGTAGGGCCGCTGGCGATTTATTTTCTGGCCTTGGGGCTGCTCAACAGTCGGTCTCATCCGTATATGATCGGGTTACGGGCCGATTTTTCATTTCTTTCGATTGCTTTTTTCCCGCTGATGATGGTACCGCTGGCGGTTTTACCGACGCGCGGCTGGGCGGGGCCCTGGATCATCGGTTTGGCCGCTTTGGTTCCGGTTTTTTGGTGGGTGGTTCGCTCAAGGCTCGGCTTCGGTTGGGTGATCTATAATTCGGATGTGTGGCGTTGCCGGGAAGCGGTTTGCCATGCCTGCCGACGCCTGGGTTGGGAGGCAACGGCTGAGGATGATCGAATCCAGATAGCCGCGCCAAGGCTGGAATTGCACTTCAGCACCTTTTCCCTTTTGCGGAATGTCACCTTACGGATAGTTGCCGACGAAGGTCGCAAGAATCTCCCGGCGATCGAGCGGTTGGGCCAGGCTTTGGAGCGGGAACTAAAGGCCGAGGCCCTCCTGCCCTCGTCGACGGGGGCCGGTCTGGTATTGGTTGGCTCGGCCTTGCTGGCGGTACCCATGGGATATCTGGTCCACCACATGGAGGCCGTCGTGGACGTGGTAAAGCGTATTTTCCTGGCCTGAGTGCGGCCCACGCCCCCGGGGTTTGCCCGCCATTTGGGGTTGATCCGAAGGTGGTACAGGGAATTCCGATCTATATAGGTATATATTTGTTTTCTACACCGCGGCCTTAAGAGGAGGGGCAAACCCTTGTCCCGCTATTGCGTGACCAGGGTCTGCCCATGCCATCCTGCCCATGAATTTCGGGTGCATCCCCTCATTTTTGCCGATTCCAAACTGCCTTGAAACGACATGATGCAGCGATATAATGCAGGCAGAGGCGGGTTTGCCTAAAACTTTGCCTCATCGATACCTGCGATTGGTACACGCCGAACGAATCCGAATTTCGGGAGCTAGAGATGGAGCGTCACCCAGGACAGTCAGAGCCGACAGAGTTCCCATCCGTTTTTCCGGCCGAAACCACGGATCGCACGGTGGACGCGACGGTACCGGCCCGTCAGACGGTCTGGTGGATCATGGTTGTATTGCTGGCGGTGATCGCCACGGCCCTCATGATGCGGTTGGACGAAGGATGGTCGATGTCCTCGGCTTTGGCCCAGGAAGCGACGGGTCTGACGAATCGCACGGGAGCCCTGGGTCGCGGGCGCTTGGGGGCCGCGGGCATTCATGCTTTCAGCGGGCAACTTGACCGTTCGACCTTTGGGATATTCATGGTGGACGTGGATGCGGCCACGATCTGGTGTTATGCCCTGGAACGCAACAATTACGACGGGCAATTCAAGATGAAGCTGGTAGCCGCCCGCAGTTGGTGGAACGACAGCCAACTTGAGGAATACAATGTGTTGGATCCGACACCGGGCGCCGTGGGCGAGATGCTGAAACAGATGGCCGCGCAGCGCGGGTCGGGTCCGGCCGGGCAGGAAGACGGCTCCTTGAAACTGCCGATAACCACGGGTTTGGATAAGAATGACGCGGCAAAGTAAGCGACGGGCGTGGTGAATGTCCGCTTCGCGATTTCCGCGGGGAGAATGATGCCGATGGCGGAGAAATTCTACAACGTGCAGGAGGCGATGAGCAAGCTGGGCTGTTCCGAGGAGAAGCTGCGGCAAATGGTCCGCTCGGGCAAGCTGCGTGAATTCCGGGATGCCGGCAAATTGAAATATCGGCAGGAGGAAGTCAACGCGCTGGTCGGAGCCGATGATTCCTCGTTAACCGGTAGCGGTGAACTGGCATTGGAGGACAGCGGGGAATTGGCCTTGAGCCCCGAGGATTCCGATGCCCCGGTGGCCCCCAAGCTGGAGGATAGCGGGGCGGGTGTCAGAGAATCCGCTGATATGGGCGCGTCGGACACCGGTATTTTATCCTTGGAAGACACCGGGGCCGGGGGCGGCGAATTGGATTTGGAGGATTCGGGCAGCGGGGTAATGAAGTTAAGCGATTCAGGGACCGGGTCGGGCGAACTGACCCTGGAGGATTCAGGCACCGGGTCAGGCGAGTTGACCCTGGAGGATTCAGGCACGTCGGCCGGCGAGGTCAAGTTGGAGGACAGCTCCGGGGGCAGTACATCGGGGGCCGATGTGCTCAGCTTGGACGAGGTGGACAAGGACGCCGCCGGCGGTTTGAAGAAAGACGATACGGTCATCACCAATATCGGGATCAGCGTGTTTGACGAGGACGATCTGGAGATCGCGGCGGCGGACCCGATGGCCAAGACCCTGTTGACGGCCAGCGAAGACATGGCCATGGACGGCAGTGCCGCCGGGAGCGGTTTGCTCGATTTAACCAGGGAGAGCGATGATACCTCACTGGGTGCGGACCTACTGGAAGGTATCGACATGGGCGATACCCAGGAGACGCTGACGCCGGCGAGCGAGGAGGCGGCGGGTGAAGAGGAGCATGCCGTAGGGGGGCCGGCCGAGATGGAAGCACCGATGCCGGTGGCCGCGACGATGGTCATGCCGATAGCGGGTACGCCCCCGGCGGTTTCACCGGCCTATACAGGATTGCTGGTGGGTGCCACATTATGTCTGGTCCTGATGATGGCCTTGTCCATGGCCACGATCGTTGACGTCTGGCCTGAGTATCTGGCTGCCCTATCCCAGCAGTTCTGGATCTTGCTGGGGGCCACGGTGGTCGGCGGCGGGCTTTGTGCCCTGATCGGCTGGGGGATCGGCAAGCAGATGTCGGCGGTCAAGATGCCCAAGCCCCCCAAGGCGGAAAAACAGGCCAAGCCCAAGAAAGAGAAAAAAGGCAAAAAAGGGGCCGAGTAAGGGCTGATCCGGGGCCTGGGGATTGTCTTTTTGCCAGGTTGCTTCTTGCCTACGACGGCTGGGGGGCGTCAGCGCGGGCGGGTCTCGTGTGTTGTTAGATTTCTCGTGGAGCACGGGCGGATCTGAGGAAGGCACGGGCAAACCCTTGGCGATCCAGCGGCTCGCCAAGGGCCTGCCCATGCCACCCAATACTGAGATGTGCTCAGGGCTTGCCCATGCCGCCCGCCGGCTATTCTTTCTTTTGCCCTTGAAATTTCGATCCGTTGCGGGGATACTCGCGGTCTGGAATCAGCTCGACGGCGGGCTCTGCGCGGATGTTTCGTCGCCGGGATCACTCAAATCAGGCGCGGGTGGATAACGACCTGATCTGCTTTTTACCTGACGGTAAAGGAGGCCTCGATGAACAGGTATGGAGCGATACGATGGATGGCGGTGACGTGTTTGGCGGGCGGCAGTTTCGGCTGCGTCAGCCTGGACAAGTACCAGGCATTAGAGCGGGCCCACCGCACGTTGCAGGAACAGAATGCCCGGCTGGCGCAAGACCTGGCCGATCGGGAAATGGAAATCCAACAGAAGAACACCATCATCGATGGATTGAACAAACAACTGGCGGCCAAGGATGAGACGATTGCCAGCTTGACCGCGGAGAATTCCAATCTACGGAATGCGCTGACCAAGGCGCAGGATCTGCTGGAGGCGATGGGCAAGCAGGTCGGTGACGTCAAGATCATTACGCAGGCTCTGCCAGCGCCGCTGAGCAACGCGCTGCAGGATCTGGCCCGTCAATACAAAGATTTGATGGAGTTTGATCCGAAGACCGGGGCGGTACGCTTTAAGGCGGACCTGTTGTTCCCGCTGGGCAGTGATCAACTGGCCACGTCGGGCCAAGTGCAGGAGGCGTTGCAGAAGTTCGCCCAGATTGTGAACTCCGCCGATGCCGCGGGTTTCGATGTGATTGTCGTGGGTCACACTTGCACGACGCCGATCGTCAAGCCGGAGACGCTGGCCGAGCACAAGACGAACTGGCATTTGTCCAGCCATCGGGCAATCGCGGTGATGAACATGCTGGCCGGCCAGAACGTGTCCGAGAAACGCATGGGCGTGATGGGTTACGGTGAATTTCGGCCGATCGGCGCGGACAAGAGCAGGAACCGTCGAGTGGAAATCTATCTGGTGCCGGCCGGTTCGGTGCAGAACACGGTTTCTACGAATTAGAACTATTGGGCGTTTACCTTTTAAGTGGAATCGCCGACCATTCGGCTTGCGATGGATTCCGCGAACAGGTTGCCTTGGTTCATGGGTGTTTGTGGCCGGGGCGAGCTAAAAGGATGTGTCTTCTCCACGCAACCCCGTCCTAATTGGCGGGGTTGTGTTCCTAATTGGCAGGGGGGTGGGCGAGCCGAAAGGTTCAACACCTTTTGCGTTGGTTCGGAGGTAAAGTGTGCGATGGCGCAACTCGGAGTCAATATCGATCACGTAGCTACGGTGCGGCAGGCCCGGCGGACGTTTGAGCCGGACCCGATCTGGGCGGCGGTCGAGGCCCAGTTGGGCGGCGCGGACGGCATTACCTTTCACCTGCGCGAGGACCGGCGGCACATCAACGATCGGGATGCGGCGTTACTAAAGGAAACGGTCCACGTCAAGCTCAACATGGAGATGGCCATCGATCGGCGGATCGTGGCCATTGCCGGACGGTTGCAACCCGATCAGTGTACGCTGGTGCCGGAGCGGCGGGAGGAGTTGACCACCGAAGGCGGATTGGACGTGGTTCGTCTGCGTCGGCGGATCGCGCCGGTGGTGAAAAATCTGCGACGGCGGGGCATCGAAGTCAGCGCGTTTATCGAGCCGATCCCCGATCAGGTGCGGGCGGCCGCCGATGTCGGCTGTCAAGCGGTGGAGCTATGGACCGGCGGGTATGCGCACGCGCGGGGCGAGAAAGCGGTGAGCCGGGCCCTGGGGCAATTGGCCGACGCCCTTGAAGTCGGCGGTCGCCTCGGTTTGCTGGTGCATGGCGGACACGGTTTGACGTACGACAATATCGCCCCGGTCGCGGCGATGCCTTTCGTCGAGTTCAACATCGGTCATTCGATCGTTTCGCGGGCGGTGTTCGTGGGCATGCGCGAAGCGGTACGGCAGATGAAAGCTTTAATCACGGTGTAGCCATCGGGTGGTCCGACGCATAAGGAGAAAGGTCTCATGCTTATGAGGATGATGCTGTCGATCAGCCTGTTGGCCGCGATGATTGCGGCGGCCAATGGTCAGACCGCCAGCGCCCCGGCGGACCTGCCGCAAAGCGCCCCGGCCGGTGCGCCGGTGGAAGTTACGCCGGTCGTTCCGGCGGCCGCCCCGACCGATGTTCCCCAGAGCGCCCCGGCCAGCGCGCCGGTTGAGCCGATCAAGCTCTTGATCGGTTCGGATGATCGGATTGTTTTTCTTGGCGACGAATTGATCGATACGCCGCAGCGTCAAGGACAGCGCCTTCCCACGAATTTTGCCGTACTGACCGAGAGCTTTCTGACCGTGCGCTATCCCGACCTTCATCCGTCGTATTTTCACATGGGTTGGATCGGGGATACGGCGGCCAAGGCCCTGGCCCGGTTGGATCGTGACGTACTCGTGCATAAGCCGACCGTGGTGGTGATCTGTCTGGGTCTGAACGATCCTGGGTACCAGCCTTTCGAGCCGGCGCGACTGGAGCAATTCAGGCAGCAGATCGTTGAATTGGTGCAGCGCTGCCAGGCGGCGGGGGCAAAGGTGTGGTTGATTTCACCGCCCTCGGTGGAAGAGGACCATCAGCGCGCCCGGGCGGCGATCATTACGCGGGAGGGGCAGCGCCAGAACGTAAATCTGGTAGAGCTTCACTATAACGAAACATTGGGGAAATACGCGGCGGCGGTAGGTGAAGTGGCGACGGCCACGGGGAGCGGGTATGTGGACTGGTATGGCCTATCGATTGCCGCCCGCACGCAAGCGCGTGCTCAGGCCTCCCAGACGTTTTTCACTTATGACGGGCGCGCTCCGGCCACGCGCAGCCAATCGCTGGCGGCGGCGGCCTTGTTGCGCTCTTGGGGAGCGCAACCGATCATGGTGAATATCGATGTGGACTGGGTGAATGGGACGGCTACGGTGCGGACCCATGCAGCCCCTGATCCGGTCGTGGTGCCCGTACAGGTGACGGCCGAGGGCAAACGCATCCTGGAGCTGAAGAATCTGCCGATGCCCTGGCCGATGGGCACCCCTCAGCATGATTTTGTACGGCCCGACTGGGAGGCCGCGACACTGTGCCAATACATACTGAAGATTTCCGATCCGCCGGCCGGCGGGGTTATCATCGAGGATAGTGCCGAATCGCGACAGAAGGCGGTCATTCCGGCGGCATCGCTCCTGGCGGGCGTGAATCTGGTGAACGCCGGTACGTTGCGCATGTCACCGGAAGTGGCGAGCCTGGCCAGCATGATCGCCCTCAAGAACACATATCGGTATGCCACCTGGCGAAAATTGGAACTTGAAGCCCCCCTGGAGCCGGAACTCGGCGAGGCCCATGCGCGTTTGCAGGAGGCATGGAACGCTTTCGCGAGCGGCTATGGGGAGATCGTTCGTAATCGTTCGAAATTCATCGATTTGACCCTGGTTTTGGTTGAAGCCTCGGCGGCGCAGACCCAGCCGACGACGCGCCCGACGACGCGGCCGGTGCCGCCGCGGATACGTATTTTACCGCCGCCGGTGGATGACCACGATGCGGACGAGCCGTCATCGACCGCCCCGGGCGAACAGGAAGACGAGGGTAAATAATGTTCAAAGGCAGCATGGTGGCTTTGGTTACGCCTTTCAAGGACGGCGAGGTGGATTATCGTCGGCTGGACGAGCTGGTGGACTTTCACATCGCGGCCGGGACCGATGTTCTGGTGCCTTGCGGTACAACGGGGGAGAGTCCGACGCTCTCGCACGAGGAAAACAACGAGGTGACCGCGGCGGTGGTGCGGCGGGCGAAGGGACGGATTGCGGTACTGGCGGGCACGGGATCGAACAGTACGGCCGAGGCGTTGGCCATGACCCGCAAGGCGCGCCAGAGCGGGGCGGATGGTGCATTGTTGGTGGCCCCCTACTATAACCGGCCGACCCAAGAAGGGTTGTTTCGGCATTTCAGCACCCTTGCCCGCGAGGTCGATTTTCCGCAGGTGTTGTATAACATCCCGGGGCGTTGCGGGGTGGAGATCAGCGTGGACACGATCGTGCGGCTACGCGAGGCGTGTCCGAACATCGTGGCGGTCAAGCATGCGACCGGAAGCATGGACGGGGCCAGCGAACTGCGCGTGCGCAGCGATATTGACATCATCAGCGGGGATGATTCGATGACCCTGCCGTTGATGGCGATCGGCGGGGTGGGGGTCATCAGCGTATTGGCCAACATCGTGCCGAAGGACGTAAAGGCGATGACTGATGCGGCGGCGGCCGGCGATTGGGAGACGGCCCGGCGCTGGCACCTCAAGATGTTTACCCTGGCCAAGGGGCTGCTGACCCTGGAAGTCAACCCGATCCCGATCAAGACGGCGATGGCCCTCAGGGGCATGGTGGCGGAGGAATTCCGGCTGCCGTTATGCCCCATGCAGCCGGCCAATCGTGAGAAACTGATCGCGGCCTTGAAGGCATACGGCCTGTAATCGCGGAGCAACGGCCTGCTGGCCGGCTATCCCGGATTATTCACCACGGCGTTCCGCTCGGCCCGAGTCGGGCTCGCGACCGAGGGCGGCCATGAGTTCCCGTCGAGGGCTTCTCTTCGCGCCCGAGCCTCTCGTTCGACCTGGAGGCTCTCGACAGGAGAGCCGAGGGCCGGGTCGAACGACGGGCCGAATGGAGGTCACGGAGAGTCCGCCTAGGCTCCGCCGTGGCGAGCACGGAGAAAAGATGAAATAAGGACGCAGGCGAGGTACACCTGATTCTATATACATGCACCCTGTCCAAACCATTGCTCACTTTGTTTTCTAATAACTCCTTTATTTTCCGTGATCTCCGTGCTTCGTACCGGCAAAGCCGAGCTACGCCCCGGCGAAGCCGTGGACTCCGTGGTAAAACCAATGAATCATGTGGGTAACTGCGTCCCTGTTTTCCCCTTGGCGAAAAGGCGTGCGCTGGTACGCCCTACGCTGGTGCGAGAATCCTTTCTCGCACCCATTCCAAGGAAAATCCGTTCCCCTCTAACACGGGATAGGAATCCCGATCCCGGACCTGTCGAGATAGGAATCTCGACAGAGCGAGGTCCCGGACTGTCGAGTTGGGAATCTCGACAGAGCGAGGTCCCGGACTGTCGAGTTGGGAATCTCGACGGAGCGAGGTCCAGGACTGTCGAGATGGGAATCTCGACGGAGCGAGGGATAGGAATCTCGACAGAGCAAAAATCATGATAAAGCGAACAGGGAAAAGGCGTGCAATAGTACGCCTTACTGTGTTACAATCCTTACGGTTTGAGTCGTCTTGATGGATGTCCGATCTTTTGGACTTTGCGGGAGTCTGAACATGACCAAAAACAAGTGCAAGCTGTCGGTGATGATGAGGGTGTTTCCGGCCGTCGTGGTACTGGTGGCGCTCGGAACTGGAGCGATGGCGGCCGACGAATCCGCCGTCCGGGTCGAGCTGAACGGTTTGCAATTACAGATCGATCCGCGAACCGGCGGGATTGTCGGCTTGCACTACGGCGGGACCACGATGCTGGAGGCCTCGTCAAGCAAGGCCGGGTTGGTCGATCTGGCGGTGCCGGTCGAATCCTTCCATGCCCTGCGTCTGGCCACGCGGTTCAGTCGGGACGTGCAAATCCAGCAGGCGGATCATACCGTCACCCTGGAGTGGCAGCATCTGGGCGCCAGTCGGGATCTGCCTAGGGGTGGTGAAGTCAAGGTAACCATCACGCTCAGCGCTGCTCTCGACGGGCGATCAGTGGCCATGAAGTGCCGCATCGAAAACCAGTCCGCGCAGCCGATCAAACAGGTCCTCTTCCCCGACCTGTCAGGCCTGTTGCCTTTCGCGGGCGACAAGCAGACATATCTGCGCATGGCCGGCGACGTGATGAACCCGTTCACCGATTTGGTAAGGAATCCCGCGCAAGCTCCATTTTACGCCATCGACGAGGCACTGGCCGGCCGTATTTACAAGGCCCATGATGTGTATCTGCCGCATTGCATGCGCTGGCTCGATTTCGGCGGTCTCAAGCAGGGGTTCAGTCTTTGGGAAAAAGCCTGGGGTTATGATCCGCTCTGGGATATCTGGGTGCGGCGGGATGAAACCGACGGCAAGGTCCGACTGGCCGGCGTGCATAACGTCACCATTGAGCCGAAGACCTCCTGGGAAAGTGGCGAGTTTCGGTTGACCCCGCATAACCATGGATGGGGAGAAGGCATCCAGCCTTTCCGGGCATGGGTCTTGCAGAACATCAAGCGGCCTTTCGCTTTACCGAAGCATGTGCGCGAGGGCTTGGGTTATCGCTCGATCTTCATGATGCGCGGCGTGCCCCCGAACACGAAGGAAGATATCGCTTGCGGCATCGACGATCTGGTGAAAATGGCCGCCGACGCCAAGGCGCATGGAGTGGATGAAATCGTTCCCTGGTTCTGGTGCCCGCCGTTCCAGATACCGTTTCATACGTTGCCGGTACTGGGTACGGACGAGACCTTCGCGGTCGCCGTCGGCCGCTGCCGTGAACTCGGCGTCAACATTTCCCCGTTCATCTCCTGTTATGTGCTGGCCAATCCGACTGCAGAGCGTTACGGCCTGAAGATCGAGAAAACCGCGGGGTCCGGCTGGACTTATCATCTTGAGCTGGTCCCCATGTTCAACCCGCCGTATGCCGACGCTCAGACCGTGGTGGAGGCCGACCAGACGGATCAACGCTGGCATGACGACGTGTTCGACACCTGGTCGAAGATGATCGATCGAGGCGTGCCCTCGCTGGTCTGGGACGTGTACGGCTGGAAGAAAAAGAAACTTACCCCGAACATTAACGATCTGACCGTGCGGATTCGCGAGGCTGCCCGGCGGAAAGATCCACAATCGGTCTTCGCGGCCGAGTCGTGTTCCTATGTCGATATCGAAGCCGACTACCTTGATTACACGTGGAACTGGATCACCTGGGCGGATCGGCGGCCGTTTGTCAGCGCGTTCCCCACGCCGCGTCTCAACGTCAATATCAGCGAATGTCCCACCACCGTTCGCCTGTCGTTCATGGATAACCAGTACCTGAACCTCATGCCCAGTCGTCCGAACGACGTGAACGGCACGGCCATGCTCGCGGAGTACCCCGAACTGAGCACGGCCGTCAAGCAGTGCGCTCAATTGCGCAAACAGTTTTTGCCATATTTTGTCGAGGGCGAGATGATCGGCGAATGCGTGCTGGCCGAGGAGTGCCCGGGAATGCACGTGACTGCTTACGTGTTGCCGAAGAGTCTGTTGATGATCGCCTTGAAGCGTGAGGAAAAGGGCGAGGCGACAACCCTCAAGGCCGGCCTGAAACCTTGGCTTACGTCAGCCTCCGGCAAGTATCAAGTGAAAACCTATGCGATGGACGGTCGCGAAACGGCAACGAGGATGACGGTGGCGGATTGGCAGGAAAACCTCAAATCCCTCAAACATGGCGATATGGTGCTTTACGAATTTGAACCCGCAAAACCGTAAAAAAAAGGCATCTATGACCGGCCGTGAACGATTGTGGAACGTGATCCGTCACCGTCCCGTGGACCGGGTGTCGGTGGCGCCGTTTATTCACGTGAATTTCATTCAGGCGTTTTTTCAAGACAAGACGGCCGACCTGATCGGCAAAACGATCGAGGTCTACGACCATTTCGGCTTCGACATTATCCATCGCAATTGCACGCCGGCCCGTGATCACATCGGCCCGACCGCACCGAACTGGCGGGTGGAGAAATCAACGGAGCGGCACGGGTCGAATGAGATCACCACCACCGTGGTGCATACGCCAGCCGGCATCCTGCGGGAAGTCAGTCAGGTCAGTCATGTGAGCGAATACGATGCCGAAGTGTCCGCCACCGAGTACCTGATCAAATCGGAGCGGGATTTCGAGATCATGGCGGAATTTCAGCCGCCGCCGCCAGCGCTGGACGTCTCGCCCATCCGCGCGGCCCGGCGGGCGTTAGGCGATAAGGGACTGACCGCTCCCTGGCTGCAGGGCGCGTTTAACGAGGTGGCCTACTATTATCGCCGGCTTGACGATCTGTTGCTCGACCCGATCGAAAGGCCGGAGTTTTATCGCCGCATGATGGATTATTTTCTGGACCGCAATCTGCAACTGGCGGATCAATACATCGCGGCTGGGACGGATCTGTTGAGCGTGGGCGGGAACATCGCTTCCGGTAAAGTGGTCGGGGCGGCCTATTTTCGCGAACACATCCTGCCTTACGAAAAGAAACTGATCGAACATGCTCAAGGCCGGGGCGTGCCGGTGATTTATCACAATTGCGGCCGGGCCCGCGGGCTTTTTTCCTGCTATCGCGAACTGGGTATGGATGTATACGAATCGCTGACCGCGCCGCCTTACGGAGATACGGTACTGGAGGAGGCCTTCGCCGCGCTTGCCCCCGATATTGTGCTGCACGGAGGGATCGACCAGATCGATTTCCTGATGAAGGCCGATCCGCGAGAAGTCCGCGAGCGGGTTCAATCCGTCCTGGAAGCGGTCAATAACAAAGGCCCCTTCATCCTCGGCACCTCGGATTACCTCCACGAGCAAACCCCGCACGAAAACATCGCCGCCCTGGCCGAAGCCACCCGCAATGTGTAAAGCTACAGTGTGGCATAGGCGTCTCGCCTGTGCAATGAGCATGTAGGGCGTGCCTTTGCACGCCATTCGCAGAGACGCTGGTGCGAGAATCCCTTCTCGCACCTAATGCAAGGGGGAATCCTTTCCCCA
>CAYNYK010000046.1:0-37265 GCA_964401335.1 uncultured Planctomycetales bacterium | reverse complement strand
TTGGCGTTCGCGACCGGTCAAATCGTAAGAGATCGAATTGCTCGTCCTTGGTCGAGCCGCTGCGGGTGAAGAGCCAGCCGACGTGCTTCAATTGGCTGACGAAGCCCATCTTAATGTACTGGTCCTGGAGGCCGGTTGGTTTGGACCTTTGTCGAAAACCTGCCTAACTGTCACCCCTGAAAATACTGACGGTCCGCTGGCTCATCTTCAGACCCAACTATGGATCAATCCGCCAAGATTCTCCCACAGGGCCGAACCGTGGCCGGGACTTGCGAACCGCCGAGCATGGGTACGGTTTGACGGGCTACCGATGGTCGAGCAGATCGGGTCGCTTCAGACGGAACACAAGATTGTTCTCAGCTATCTGCCCTGGATACAGCAATTAGGGCGAAACGATGTGGACGACGACCTTCTGGAAGCCGTCATCCGGGCAACGGCGGATCCGAAATGCGAACCGATCACCCTTCGTCGGATATTGTTGCTGCATCCCCAACAGATCGACGGGGACGACGAAAAAACGGCGAAGGAACGACCGGTATTGACTGCGGCCTTGAAAATCAAAACGCCCGTCACGGGGCATGAGCTGGTCGTCGTGGACGTTCGCGGGCCGGACGCACCTCCCCATGATCTACTGCAAACCCTGAAACTACGCGAATCCGCCATCGATACAAATCATCCTCTGTTGATCCTCGGCGACGATCCGATACTGGAACAGTGGTTGTGGTTGTCACGGCACATTGGTAAACCACGAAGCGAGCCATCAGGGGTGATCTGGCTCAAAGACGATACGTTGGGACCGGGCACGGCGGAGCAGATCCGTATCATGCTCGCCCTATCGCAAAACGGGGTACCTCTTACGGAACTCAAGGAGAAATGATCATGAAATCGACAAGAACAATGGTGTGTGGAATCATCTTCACGGCCGCTTGGAACGTCTGTATCCCACCGGCCGTGGCCCAGCAACACCCTAACGCGCCGATGGCATCAGCGCCCGCCCAGGATGCGAAAAAGAATGAGCCGCGTGAAATCACCGTGGCCGTCTTCGATATCGACGTGACCAAGGGCGTGGAAGTGGAGGCCGGGGCCCTCACCGATCAGATTAACGTTATGTTGGACGGGATGAACAAGGTCAAGATCGTCAACCGCGATCAACTCAAGAAGGTCGCCGACGAACATGCCATGAATCTGGCCGGGCTGGTGGACAACGCGACAGCCACTCAATTGGGTAAGTTCGTTGGAGCCCAATATGTAGTGGTCGGGCGGGCGAGTAAAATCGGTGCCTCTTATTTCCTGGTGGTCAAAATCGTGGATGTTGCAACCACGGTGCAGCATCTGGTATCGGTCAAGGCCCCGTTGGATCACGGCATCGAGGCCTTGATCGAGAAAATCATGCCCGAAATGACCCATAAGATCGCCGATCTGCAGCATCCGCCGTTGGACGCACAGGAGGAGGCCGAACTAACCCGCCTGATGGAACTGGCCAACCCGTTAAAGGACAAGACCATCCTTTTGGACATCGACGAGCGGCACATTTCGCGCCCGCTGGTTGATCCAGCGGCCATGATGGCGGTTTCGCACAGGCTGCAGAGCCTCGGCGTCAAGGTCATCATACCCATGAACCCCCAGAAAGGCTGGAAGGATGCCTTGCTGGAAAACGGCGAATATCGGGACCAACCGGTCGATTATCTTCTGGAGGGCGAAGGGACCAGCGCGTTTGCCGCTCAGATTCACGGCCTGATCAGTTGCCGGGCCCGCGTGGAATTGCGTTTGATTCAGCTTCCCGGCCACAGCGTACTCGTGACCGACCGAGGCGTGGATTCGCACGTTGACCTGGTGGAGGACATGGCCGCCAAATTCGCCTTGGAGAAAGCCGCCGTGCAGGCCTGCGACGCCGTGATTACCCACTTGGCGACAAACGGAAAAGAGAAGGGAGCGGATTTGAAATCTCCCGATTCATCGGGCAAGTGAGTATGTATCATTGCCTGACTCGGCTTGTATAATTCGATATCGATGTTGTTGAAAGGTTATTTCTCATGCTTCGCCGTCGAGTATGCATCCTCTTTAGTCTGTTATTGTGTCTCTCGGCATGTTTAACCGCTGAGGCATCCACTGTTTGTGCGGTACTTCCGGCATTACGATCCGAGGTTGAGCGGAACCTGGCTGATCGTTTGGAGACCGAGCTTTCCAAGGAAGAGAATCTCGTTCTGGTCAATCGTGCGGAACTCCAGGCGATTGCTGAGGAACAGCTTTTATCCCAGGTTTTCGGTAAGGATAGCCCTCAATTGCTGCGAAAGATATCAAAGTCCTTCAGGGCTGACCTATTGGTAATATTGACACATACCGTCTCCGGAGATGAGGAGTTCATCCGTGTCCTTTATGCCGAGTCCACATACGGATGCCGTCTCCTGCAGGAATTATTGCCCTATTCCGGCAAGAATGCGGATGATCTCGTGCGTCATATCGTCTCTAGCTTCCGGGAGGTTCGCGCTCGTTATGCGGATGGCACCAAATGGATTATTGCCGTTCCTCCATTCGTATCAAGGAATCTTGTTCAAGATTATCACGAATTGCGGGCCCGCTTTTCCCATATCGTAGAAAGCGCCTTGTCTCTGTTTCCCGGAATGGCGGTTCTTGCATTTGAAGAAGCGCAATCCATTCAGAACGAAAAACTCTTGCCGGCGGCGATTCGGTCGGTCGTATATTACCTATCTTTGTAGAAGGTGAATATCGCGTAACGGAAGCGGGTGATCATAAAGGGACCATGGCGCTTAACGTTCGTATCACCAGCGGGAGCCGGCAACAGTCCCTTGAGGTAACCCTGCCCAGTGTCGAGGACACCGTGCGCTATCTCAGTCATGAGTTGCCTGCTCAAATCATGCAGATACCTGAGGAGGATTTCCTAAGTTCCCTTTCCATCGATAAACAGGTAGCCATGCTGGCTGAACGAGCGTATATGTTTGCCCTTCGGAGTGAGTATCTTAATGCGACCGCCTTGCGCGAGGCGCGCTTCTTATTGCGCCAATGAATGTTGATCAGAGATTTATTCTTGCTACTGGGTGGTAAAAGGGGTCACTACTGATTTCCGATGGTAGACAATAGCAAACGACGGGTGAGGAATTAGGGATTCGGGGGAAACCATACAATCAGCGATCAGCATTCAGTGAGCGAGTTAGCGAGAAAGCAGCCAGCAGTCAGTAATCAGCAGTCAGCGATTCCGCCGTGGCGAGCCTAACAGCCTAAAAGCCTAACAGCCTGTCGCCGGTCATCCCTCGCTGCCTTGCTCACCCGCTGTCTTGCTCACTCGCTATCGTATTCCCTCGCTCGCCCGTCACGGCGCACCCAGGTCCATCCAGGGGGGGGTAAACTGCTTCGGGCTGGTAGAAAACCCTCGCTCGCGCTTCGGGCTGGTAAAGATGACGTATCCACTCAGCGAACCCCATCCATGCATGGGGGAAGAAGACATGTCGCGATGGGATTTTTTACGTGGAGATAAAAATCCGCCGCCGGCTTGCGATATAACAACAGGCGAGTAAACTCAAGAAAGTGGAACCCGCTGTTGTCTCGTTATGGTTCGGCCAAGGGCGAGGCAATCCGGTAATTAGGAGGTTTTCTTGCGGGCCGCTTCCTCGCGGCGACTACGTCAAGTCAACTTCCGACGAAATGTATTGAAATGGGGCGGTGGCGCGACCCTTGGCCGCACCGTAAAAAACATATATAACGGAATCGTCACGGACTCGAGTCCCCGTTCGGAGGAAATCGAACATGAGTCAAGGTAAACAGACCACAACCCGGCGAAATGTATTGAAGGGTCTCGGCGCCGCGGCAGGAGCGGCGATCGGAGTCCCGTATTTTATCCCCTCGCGGGTACTGGGCGCCGCGGGTCGGGTGGGCGCCAATGAAAAGATTACCCTTGCGCACATCGGGGTCGGGGGCATGGGCGGTGGCCACCTACGAAAGATGGTCGAATGGATGAAACAGGGCATCTGCAACGTGGCCGCCGTGTGCGATGTTGACGAAACCCGGCTGGAGAAGGCTTCGGGGATGGCCGGGCCGCAAGCCGACGTCTATCGCGATTATCGCTATATCCTTGAGCGCAAGGATATCGATGCCGTGATCATCGCCACGCCAGATCACTGGCACGCCGTGCAGACGGTCCACGCGGCCGAGTGCGGCAAGCACGTCTACGTCGAAAAACCCGCCGCCTGCACGATCGAGGAAGGCAAGGCCATGGTGGCGGCGGCGAAGAAGGCGAAAATCGCCACGCAGGTCGGCTCGCAAGGCCGTTCGCAACACGAGGCCTATCTGGCCCATCGGTATCTGGTGAACGGCAATATCGGGCATATCAGCCGGGTGGACTGCTTCCACTATCCCAGCCCGGTTGACACCAAGCCGGTTCCTGACAGCGATCCACCGCCTGAGTTGGACTATGACCTGTGGCTTGGGCCGCTACGCTGGCGGCCATACAACTCCCGTTGCGTACACGGCAATTTCCGCTGGGTCATGGAGTCCGGCGGTGGGCAAATCCGCGACCGGGGAGCTCATGTCATGAGCTGTGCGATGTGGTGGATGGGCGCGGATGGTACCGGTCCGGTCACCGTCGAGGCCACCGGAACGCAAGCCGAAACTGGCACCTGGGATTGCGCCACCACGATGGAAGTCACCTACACGTTCAAGAATCCCGATTGGATTCTGACCTGGAGACAAGGCGACCAGTGGCTGGTGCCCGCCGAGGAACGCAAGGAAGGTGAGGACAAGATCATCCGCCCCGGTTACGGAGCCGTATATCAGGGCGACAAGGGTACGTTTACGCACTGGGGCGGCGACGGCGGAACCTGGGCCGAGCGCAAGGCCCGCGAATGGGTGCCCCCCGCCGGAGCCAAGGAGGTCTACAAGAGCCCCGGCCATCACGAGGATTGGTTCGAGGGTATAAAAACCGGCAAGAAGACGATCATGAACATCGAAGCGGCCGTCGGCGTGTCCAATCTCTGCGTGCTCGGCAATCTGGCGTTCCTGCTTGGCCGCAAGATCGAATGGGACCAAACCAAGCAGGAGATCGTCAACGACGAGCAGGCGCGGCGTCTTATGGGGCGGCCGCAGCGGCATCCGTATCATTTGTAAGACGGCAACGTTCAGTTTGAGGAACGAGGATATTCAACAATAACCTCCAAGCATGAGGGTTCAAATATGGCAGACAACCAGATAAACACGAACGATCCGGCCGCGGCGGTAAAATCTCTGGCCGATATGATCAAGAGCGACGACAACGAAACGCGACGGGCCGGGAAGCGGCAGTTGTGGCACATGGTTCGCCACACAGGCAAACCCGGCAACGTCGAACAACAGCAAGCTCTCGTCGGTGCGTTGCTCGGGTTAATCAGGGGCAATGAACCCGCGGCGGTCAAACGCGAGGCGGTCTGGGCCGTCTCCGAACTAGGCGATGACGCCAGCGTTGAGCCTGTCGCGGCGTTATTGACGGATAAGGAACTGCGTGAGGACGCCTGCCGGGTCCTCGAACGGCTGCCCGGCCGCAAATCGCTCGACTCGCTCCAGGCCGCCCTGCGTTCGGCGCCGGACGACTTCAAGCTCAGCGTCGCTCAGGCCCTGCGGGCCCGCGGCGTCAAAGTCGAGGGTCTGCCCTGCGTTAAGCTCGTGCCCAGCCGTCAGACGAAGGTCAAGCCCGTCGGGCGAGCTTGATGTCGCCTCGGCTTCGTGTCTTACTTACATGTAAACCGTTGGGCAAAGATAACCGGCATTGCGATCATAAGTTCGACAAATTATTTCAGGTCAGCCAGCTTGCTATCAGCGGCCTTCACGATCGACTTGCCGGTCATCTGAATAAGAGCAAGCTGATCGGGCTTGGAAAGGGCTTCTCCATACGCACGAACCGCTTCATTATGCTGGTCTCTCTTACTTGTCGCGGGCAGGTGGATTTATTACATATCTCGAAAAAAAACTACTCCAGCGGATTCAGCACCAACCCCGTGGCCAGCTTGGGATAGAAAAAGGTGCTCTTTTGCGGCATGAGGTCGCCGGCCTGGCTGACCCCGCGTAGGTCCTGCATCGTACAGGCCTTGCAGATCAGAGCGATACCCTTGTCCTCGCGGACCAAACTTTCGGCGTCGGCGCCGGAGCGGGCGTAATGCACCGTCGGCGGAGTTCCACCGAGCAGGCCGCGGGTGAGTAATTCATCGAGCAGGTAAGTGTGGATATACGCCAGATCCAGGCTCCGCCAGGCCGGACTTTGTTCGGGAGCCAATTCGTCCAGTATGCCTCGCTCGCTGAAGCGGGCCAGGAACATCTGCTTGGTCGCCTCCACCCAAACGGCCAGGTCGTAAGGCGAGTCCTGCGGCAAAATGGTATCGAAGTCGGCGGGTGTACCGCTCGTCGGCTCCAGCGTCAAACCCTTACGCAAGGCGGCGAGCACGCTTTCCGTACTCAAATCGCCGAACCCGCTGATAATCCGATGGGTGGGCAGGATCAAAGCGCCCGGATCCTCCATTGCGCAAAGCCCGACCAGCACGAAACGCGCCGGATGGTCCATGGGCACTTCGCCGGCCGCGCAGAGCTGGTCACGATAGTTCAGCGCCGTCCCGTAGCGGTGATGCCCGTCAGCGATATAAACAGGCTTCCTCGCCATTTCTTTCTGAACGGCCTTGATAATCGCGGGATCGGTCACCGCCCACATCCGGTTGGTAACGCCGTCAAGCTCGGCCGTCGCATCCGGCTTCCGCGAGCCGGGTTCCAGCAAGCGGGCCACCACCCCATCCGGATCACTGTAAAGCCCGAACACCGCCGACAACTGGAACCCCGTGGCCTGCATCAGCTTGAGCCGGTCCTCCTTGGGGCCGCCGAAGGTCTGTTCATGCGGAAATACACCACCCTGTCCAAAAGGCTCAAGACGGAGTCGAGCGAAGAACTTTTTCCGCGTATACCGCCGCCCGCCCGCCTCGTAAATCTGGTGATAGACATAGACGGCCGGCTGGTCCTCGAGCATCAGCGTCCCGTCCTCGCGCCAGACGTTCAGCCGTTCGGCCGCCTCGGCATAAACGTGGTCCGGCCCGGCCGACTTGGGCGGCACGAAAGGCAGGTCCACAGCCACGATGTTCCGCTCGCTACGGTTTAATAACCGTTGTTTATCCTCCGCCGTCAGCACGTCGTAAGGCGGGGCCACCACTTTGGATAAGTCTTGTCCAAAATGTCCGGGGTTATAACGCCACGCGCGAAAAGCCATGATCTCAGGCATAGATGTATTCCTTAATTACAAATCCTCCGTTTTATGCAGCCGGCAGTATACCATGTTCATTCTGTCCTTCAATCCGAGCCAATAGATATAATTAGACGCGGTGATTTTTCTCATAGGTATCGTATTACCCGGACGCCGATGTTTATCAATGCAAAGCAATTCCTTTAAGGGGTCGTTTCGCCAACCGGGCCTGTTTTGCGCACACTTGTGACAAGGTCAATCTTTTAATAAGAGGATGAAACGGTGAGACCATTTTCAGTGCTTTGGCGAGGTGATTTTTTATAGAGGCATGTGGCCACCTTCTTGATGCGACGGCCTCCATTCATCCCGCCCGTGGCAACGCACGAAAGATCCGGGCGTAATGCAGACGGGAAATTTTATTCAGGTCACGAGCTCCAACTTTTACCCGTTGGGTTGGAAAACAAGGTTATCCTCGACCCGTTCAAGATAAAGCTCCATGACCGCGCGAAGGTTATGAAGCATTTCATCCCCGGTTTCTATCGGGCCGATGTGTCGTGGCCAACACCCACACGACGATAAAACCGTCCGCCTTACTCAGTTCGATGATGATCGTTGATTTCATCTGCCGGCTTGCAGAGCGTCCAAAAGGACCTGCCACCGAAATACCTATAAATAGGCAACTCAATGAGGCCGGCCGGCCATTCAGCATTGCATGCGCATGAAGGCCCACAGGTTATGATTATGTTGTACTCAGATCACCAAACAACCATTTTCCTTTAGATCGTAGAAGGCTGATAATCTTGCAATTTTGACAGACACGTACGAATGTTGAAATTTCTCGATCTCATGGTCAAGCCCATACTTTCGCGCGTTTCTTCCGGCGTAATGAAAATCGAGTAGTCCGTGGTATTGAAAGAGTAATCATGATACGACGATCATAGGCCGGGTTCGAAAAGGTCGATGTTGGCGTCGATAAGCACCTTTGCTCGCGGTTACGTCTACCTTCACTCCATGGCCGTGGCGCGTGGTTCGATGGACAGGTCGGCAAATCGCCCGGCCTCGTAGAGATATGTGCCCATCGCCGCGATCATGGCCCCATTGTCGGTGCAATAGCGCATGGGGGTCAGGAGCAGATTGATGCCACGGCAGCGACAAGCCTCGCTCAATTCGTGGCGCAAACGTTGATTGGCCGCCACCCCCCCACCAACCATTACCGTATACGTAGCGGTTTTCTCGACGGCCTGCATGGTTTTGGCCACCAGTACATCCACGACGGCCGCCTCGAAACTGGCCGCGATATCCGCTAGAGCTCCTGAGGAGAGCTTCTCTAGGCCGCCAGAGGTTTTTCCCGGCCCATGCACATGATAAAGCACCGCGGTCTTGATCCCGCTGAAGCTGAAATCCAAGGAATCGCGGTCCAGCATGGTTCTGGGAAAATCGCAGGCATAGGCGTTACCGCTCTGTGCCGTTCGTTGAATGGCCGGACCACCCGGAAAACCCAGATTCAGAATATTCGCCACTTTGTCAAACGCCTCGCCGGCCGCATCGTCGATCGTACAACCCAACAATCGTATATCCAGCGGATTTTGAACCAACATCAGAGATGTATGCCCCCCACTGACCACGAGGGCGATAGCAGGCCAGGGCTTGGTTTCCGCATCCAAATCGATGGCCGCACTGCATGCGTGAGCGTACAAGTGATTAACCGCCAGAAGAGGTTTGTCCCAGACCAAGGAGAGTGTCTTGGCCGCCGTAACTCCGATCAGCAAAGAACCGACCAGGCCGGGACAGGTAGTAACCGCAATGGCATCGATCTGAGCCGGAGTCATTCCCGCCTGTCCCAATGTTTCCTGAAGCACACCGTCGAGGTTTTCGATATGAGCTCGGGAAGCCAACTCCGGCACAACCCCGCCATATTTGGCATGTACGTCAAACTGAGTGGCCACGACATTGGACAACACCTGATGTCCGCCGGCCATTAAAGCGGCGGAAGTTTCATCACAGGAGGTTTCAATCGCCAGGATAACAGGCCGGCAAAAGTCGTGGTCGGACATTTAATTCTCCACTTCGTCCAGGGGCGGATGGACATGGTCCCTTGAGGCCAGACCATGAAAAAAAGCCGCCAAGGAGATGGCCGCCGTTTCTATCCGCAGAATATTCGGCCCCAGGGAAACAGGTATCGCTCCGGCATCCAATATCCAACGGGTTTCTTCGTCCGTCCAGCCCCCTTCGGGACCCACAAACGCCAACACATGGTGAGCAAATTTCAATTCGGCAAGCTGATCCACAATCAACGCATGAGGCGAGGAAAGGCAAGTCGGGACTACCGCAGCCAAGAGAATACGATCAAACGGCTCCCGCCAGATATCCTCAATACCGTTATGCCCTTCGGAACAGGTGAATAATGGCCTTTCGGCAGACGCCTCGCAAGGCCCTTTTTCTGGGTGTAACCGCGGTAACCGGCGCAGAAATTCAGGCAACTTTTCGATACTTGCCAAGGCCGGCAACCAGGCCTGCTGCGATTGTTTGGCCACCTCGATGGTAGCTCTCCGCCATCTATCAAGTTTATGTTCGCTGACCTGGCCGACGGATCTTTCGGTGGATAACGGCTGCAACCCGGCCACGCCCAATTCCGTACATTTGTCGATAAGCAAATCCCCTCGCGCCCCTTTGGGCATGGCCACCGCCAAACTAAGCGCCGGCCGTGGCCGAGGACGGCGATTGAGCTTCTCCACGATCACCTCGACGCCGGCGGGTGAACAGCGCGTAATGGTACCCCGGCCTTCGCTTCCTCGGCCGTTAAAGATTACCACCGGATCACCGACCGATAACCGTCGGGCGCGGCGGGCATGGTCGGCTTCCGCGGCGGGCAAATCGACGCGACCGACGAACAAATGCTCCATAAAGAATCGCGGCAGAGACATTTTCGTATTATCGTTAAGGTTCAGACCGGTTGCAATGAAGTTGTCCGCCTCTTTGGTCGATGCTGCCTGCAGAGGGGTATTTCCGGACCACCAGCGGGAAGTGGATCATTATGGCTCAAGGAATGACCGACGACATCATTACGGAAGGCGTCTCCATCGGTAATATGAGTTCCGAGGAGGTAGACGCATTTCTCAGTCAAATCGTCGCCAATGACGATCGTTCCAGCAAAACCTCCAAATCAGCGAAGAAAGACCCCGACACGGCCAAACCGTCCTCGCCGGATGCCCCCAAAATCTCCAAGAGCAACGCCGGCCCCCCCCAACCGGACCCGAAAGCTTCCGCCGCCGATGTGGAAAACACGCTGGAACAGGTTGACGCACAGTTAGCTGATCTGGAGGCACTGCTAGCCGCGGCAACCGGTAGCGAGGAAGTTGATGCACCCGCATGCGATGTTTCAGGGCCGCAACCCCCACAAGCTTATACATCGGTATCCAAAGATGGACAATCGCCACAAGCTGAGGTCGAGCCAGACGCCGGTGTGACAAAAGAGGAAACCTCCGTTCAGGAACCTTTCGATAACTCTCCCGATGCGCGGGAGAGCGTGACGGCGGAAGCTGAACAAACCGCCGGGGTCGTTCCGGTGGCGGAGCAAACACCTTCCGAGGAGCAACTTCAGGGCCAACCCATCGAATCCGCGGCCATGGACGATACTCCCTTCGCCGAACAGCCACCGGCCATCGAGGAGCCGATCCTGAAAGATTCGCCCACGGTTGCCGCGGACGATCCCCAGGTCCGTCGTCAAAAGCGACTTCTCTCCTTGCCCGCTGCTCTGGTCGGAATAACAGGTAAGTTACTGGTTCACGTACTCATTCTTCTCGATCTGCCATTTGCCCGGCTTGGACGTGGAATAAAAAACGCGGTTGGATACGCTGCCATCGCCACTTTTCTTGTAGCCGTGGGGACGTGGGTAGCCAGCGCCTATCTGCGGAACGGCTTATAAAACCGTCCCAAGATATGATTGACCGGTAATCGGGGCTTGCCCTTACGGTTGAATCATGCCCTCTCGGATGGCATAGCGGGCCAGTTCGACCCGATCATGAATGTCAAGCTTGGCCATGAGGGAGGCTTTCTGTTTATCCGCGGTTTTATAACTGATTCCCAGGACCGATGCAGCTTCTTTCAGGCTCAGCCCCTTGGCCAGAACGCGCAACAATTCCCGTTCGCGCGGACTCAAGGTGCTGAGCCGACTTTTGGGCGGATTTTCCAGACGGAGATCCTGCCCTTCCTGAACCACCAGACGGTTCATAATCTCCTGGGAAAAATGCAGTCGGCCTTTCATGACATCGCGAATAGCCTTTACCAAGGCGTCCACGCCTTCATTCTTGAGGACGTACCCGTTGGCCTTAACCTTCAGCGCCTGCTCAAGGTATTCATCATGCTCGTGGGCCGTAACCAGAATCACCCGGATTTGTTCCGTACGTGAGCGAATAATCTGAATGGCATCGAAACAACTGATCCCCGGCATATCGATATCCATGAGCACGACATCGGGCTTGTTCTCGATGATGGGACCGATGGCTTCATCCGCGCTTCCGGCCGAGCCGATCACGCGAAAATCGGGTTCTTGGGCGAGAATACTAGTGATTCCGTCACGGACCAATTCGTGATCATCCACGACAAAAATCCGCGTTACATCCTCCATGTGATTCGACGAGGGAAATTGATTACCCATGATGTGCCCTCGCTATGGCCTCAAAGCGGTCTAAAGACAAAACATCGATTAACCACTCCAGCCCTATGTCCTATAATCTTTACTATAAACCATGATAAAAGAATATGCAACAAAAACTTAGTATCGTTTGCATATTTTTTCAGGCAGACATCCTAAATGGACTATATGCGACTCAAAATGGTTCTGTATAGAGCCATCCAGCGATGACCTATTTTGTCAATATTTACGTTCTGCCGAACCCACTCCTGAGCGTTTCGGCCAAGTTGAAGGGCCAAGGATGGGGTGTCGAGCAGCCTACATACCGCAACTGCCATAAATGAAGACGAACCTACAGGAACCAATAGGCCGGTCTGCTCATGTCGAATCAAATCACGACAACCGGGAACATCATTAGCCACGATTGGTAATCCGGCGGCCATCGCTTCCAGTAAGGCGTTGGGGAAACCCTCGGTGCGCGAACCAAACAAAAAAAGATGGGAAGCCCGTAATAATCGGGCGACATCATCGCGCTGCCCCAAAAGCAGAACGCGCCCAGTGAGGCCGTAAGACCGAATCAATTCCTCGATGGCCGACCGATATTCACCACTTCCCACCAATAGAAAACGCACATGACGAGTTTTCGACACCTCGGCGAAGGCCGCTAGCATCTGCTCAAAACCTTTCACGGGATCCAAGCGACCGGTCCAGATGATGATTTTATCTTCCTTTTGGCAACCCAATCCGGTCAGATCCGCCGGAATAGCAGATGAAAAGACCTCAACCTCCACTCCGCCCTGGATTAAGCCTAGCCGCGAATACGGAACATGGGCCACTCGGTGCAAATGGTCTATCACTGAAGGCGAATTACCTATCTCATATCGCGATAAACGACACGTCATATTATCCATCACCAGATGCCATCGCCGCTCGATCTCCACGGTCTGAATCTCGCAGACAATGCGACGGGTAGGGATACCCGCTAATGGACCAATCAAACGGGCAGCCATGTTGGCGTGGAACAACAAGGAATGCAGAATATCCGGCGGATCGGCCCTCAACAAGCGCCACAAGCTTATGAGCACATGAAAATCAGTTATCGACGTGGCTCCGCAGGCATGGACAGCAATTCCCGCCTCACGAAGTTTTCGACCGACTGGCCCCTCGTCGGCCAAGCTTATAACTCGCGTCCGCACTTCCCGACGCGGCAGACGAGTGACCAATCGATAAAGATGCAAGGGAACGCCACCGATTTCCAGGTCGGTAATCAGGTAGGTCAGGCGGATCGGTCGATCAATCTTTGGCCGAGTCATTGGGTGGTGATTCCAGAACACGGCGAACATGGCCCTGATGGCGGGTCAGCATGGTTTCCGCCGAGGTTCGATCCACTTGTCGGTGATGCATCACCAGGGCGGTCTTGACGTGACCGCCGGCACGATTTAATAGATCGAGAGCTGCCTGGCGATCCAAACCTGTAAGAACACCAATAATACGTAAGGCACGGTCTATCAGCTTACTGCAGGCCCTGGCGTTCACATCCACCATGAGGTTTTCATAAACCTTGCCGATCTGAACCATCGCCAGGGTGGTGACCATATTGAGCACCATCTTGGTGGCCAGTCCGGCTTTCAGCCGCGTGGAGCCGGTAATGACTTCCGGGCCGGTCAAAACTCGAATGGAAACATCCGCCTGATCTTCAACCTGTTGGCGCGGAACACAGGCGAGGAAAACCGTTTTTGCTTTTCTCTGCTTGGCCCGCTCCAAAGCACCATGGACAAATGGTGTGGTCCCACCGGTGGCAATACCAAAAACAACATCGTTCGGCCCGACCGACCGACGATCCATTTCGTCGGCCCCTGCCTGTACACTGTCCTCGGCGAATTCCTGGCTGCGAAACATGGCCTCCGGACCGCCGGCTATGACTCCTTGCACCATCTCGGGGGGAACCAAAAAAGTCGGCGGACATTCGGAAGCGTCGATCACCCCCAGTCGGCCGCTGGTCCCCGCTCCGACATAGATCAACCGGCCTTCCGCCCGGAAAGCGTTTACCACCAGCTCGATAGCCCGAACAATATCGGGTTTGGCCTCAGCCACGGCCAAGGCGATAGCTCGGTCCTCGGCGTTCATCAGATCGAACCCTTCGGCCACGGACATGCAATCGATCGCCCGACTGCGTTCGTTCCGCTGTTCGGTCATCAGATGGCCACGATCCTGTATACTTCCGGGTAACAAGCGTTTCTACCTTAGCACAAAGAAATACACTTCAAGAAACACGCACAAAGCGTTACCTTGCTAATCTAGCCGTTTATTCGGGGAAAGTCGATACGATTGTTTTTGCCAAACAGGTTCCCATATAAGCTAATCCATTCCGGGCTGGCCGCCCAAGCGAATAAAGAATTCACGCGAAATCGCAAGTTGATTGCGTACCTAGTCCTGCCGATAATTCAATGAGGCTGTAGACTTGCATCCTAGCGGTATTTTAAGCGGTTGAGGTGGTTGGATGTGCGGAATCGTGGGATATATCGGACTTAAAAAAGCCCGGCCGATTCTTATCGAGGGCTTGAAGCGACTGGAATACCGTGGCTATGATTCTGCCGGACTGGCCCTGCTCGACGAGCATGGCTTAAGCATCACCCGATCCGTCGGACGGATTACCGCCCTTGAAGCCAAACTCGGAGATGAAGGGTCCGACGCCACTCTCGGCATTGCCCATACCCGTTGGGCCACACACGGGGCCCCCACCGAAAATAATGCCCACCCCCATGTGAGCGACGACGGGCGCATCGCATTAGTCCACAATGGGATCATCGAAAACTATCGGGCCCTGAGCACTTTCCTGGCCCAGCAGCATATTACCTGCCGCACGGATACGGACACGGAAATCCTGGCCTTGCTGATCGGACACTTTTATGAAGGCAACCTGGAACAAGCCGTCCGTGACGCCTTGATGCAGGTCCAGGGCACGTATGGTATCGCGGTCATCAGCGCCGACGAGCCGGATCGCATCGTAGTCGCCCGCAAGGGTAGCCCGTTGATACTCGGTATCGGCGACAACGAATATCTCATCGCCTCCGATGCATCGGCCATCGTCGAACACACCACCCAGGTCATCTATCTTTCCGACGGTGAAATGTCCGTGGTGACCCGGGAAGGGTTCCGGACCATGACCCTCGATGCCCTGCCGGTGACCAAGGAAGTGCATGAGGTCGAATTTTCGCTCGATCAGATCGAACTCAACGGCCATGAGCATTTCATGCTCAAGGAAATACACGAACAGCCGCAATCCCTGGCTAATACCCTCCGTGGTCGCCTCAACGAGCGGGAAGGGACCATCCATCTCGGAGGTATCGCCCAATTCGCTCGCGATCTGGCCCGGGCCAAACGGATCATCTTCGCCGCTCAGGGCACCGCCTGGCATGCCGGGCTGGTCGGCGAGTATCTGTTTGAAGACATCGCTAAACTACCCGCGGAAACGGAATACGCCAGCGAGTTTCGCTACCGAAACCCCTTGGTGGACTTCGGGACCGTGGTCATCGCCATCAGCCAATCCGGTGAGACGGCGGACACCCTGGCCGCTTTGCGCGAGGCCCGCGAAAAAGGGGCCATGGTTCTCGGCGTGGTCAACTCCGTGGGCAGTACCATTGCCCGCGAAGCGGACGCCGGAGTCTATCTGCACTGCGGCCCGGAAATCGGGGTGGCCAGCACCAAAGCTTTCACCTCGCAGGTGGCCGTGCTGACCATGATGGCCATCCAACTTGGCCGGAAACGATTTCTTTCCCAAGCCGAGGCACAGATTTTAATCTCTCATCTGGCCACCATTCCGGATCGGGTCGCCCGAGTGCTCGAACAATCCGATACCATCCGGACCGCCGTCGAACAATTCGTCGATCGCGACAACTGGCTCTTCCTCGGGCGCGGTTACAACTACCCGACCGCTTTGGAGGGCGCTCTCAAGCTCAAGGAAATCAGCTACATTCACGCCGAGGGCATGCCCGCAGCGGAAATGAAACACGGCCCGATCGCCCTCATTAACGAAGGGATGCCCGTCGTTTTCATCGCGACCCGAGGTAATCAGTATGAAAAAGTCCTTGGTAACATCGAGGAGGTTCGTAGCCGGGGTGGAAAAATCCTGGCCGTCGCCACGGAGGGTGATACCCATATCCCGAAAGTGGCCGAGCACGTCTTTTACGTGCCCGATGTCCCCGAACCGCTGCAACCTATCCTGACCGTGGTCCCGCTGCAGTTGCTTGCCTACCATGCGGCCGTCATGCGGGGCTGCAACGTGGACAAGCCGCGCAATCTGGCCAAGAGCGTCACTGTCGAATAGCCATCCGCTCAATATGGATTTCAACATGGATAACCCGTGCTTGTTGAAAAGAATACCAATTTGTGATGGGTTCGAGCAAGACCAACCGCCTTATATTCGCCTCTGCATAAAGACGGTTGCGCGAGAAACCGATCAGATCGTTGGAAGAAAGCGGCTACATGGAATGAGGCCTATAGTACGGTCAAATCGCCTGATCCATCGGAATTTCCGAAATAGATTCGAGATTTGAGCAGTTATGGTCCGATTCCTCAAGTGGAGTCTGATTTGCGATGCGTATGAGATTTGTAGCAGGCGACCCACGAAGATGTATTATGCTTTAATATGTCATTATTTACTGCAAATAAGGTGAATTCACATACAACAAGGAGTGATCGTGCAGATATTCGTTGATGATCAGCCTTATGTTTCTCCAGGCAAGGCGGGACAGACGGTGGCCGAACTGGCCAACGAAGTTTGTCAGAACTGCACGGAACCCGGCAACCGTCTGGTGGTCGGTATCCGCTGTAACGGTGAGCAGGTTGCCAACGACCAGTTGGATCAGGTTCTGGCCAGCCCGGCTGAGCAGTTCGACTCCATTGAATTATTGACCCAACCGATTGTCTCGCTGGTAAAAGCGACACTCAGTCAGGCCATTGAGTTATTCGAGCAATCGGCGGAGAACCGTCGGAAAGCGGCAGACCTGATGACCGAGGGGCGACACACCGAAGCGATGGTGTGCCTGCAAAGCTTCTTGGAGGTCTGGCGGCAGGTACAGGATTCGGTCTTGATGTGTGGACAGGCCCTGCAAGTGGATCTCGAATCGCTCAAGGTCAACAACCTTAACCTGATATCCATTTTGGAAATGATCAAGGATCAGTTCAACAACTTAAAGGCAGCCATGGAGTCAGGCGATTATGTCGTGGTCGGCGACATCCTGCGTTACGAATTAGAAGAACCGAGCGAGCACTGGCTCAAGTTTCTGAGCCTGCTTTGCGAACAAGCGGACACACGGATAGAATAAGCCCCATATCGTGACCGCTCCATCCTCATGTTTTCTATCTCACTATAGAGGTATTCCCATGCGTAGCATAAATACGACGCAAGTCACCCGGTGTCTTATCGGCCCGAATTTCGGCAAGGTCGCGTGCGTAATCCTCCTGACGTTAGCGATGAGCGGAAGTCGAGCAACGGCGTCGTCATACGAAAAAGCGATCACCGAGCGACGGGCCGCCTACGTGAAATGGATTTTCGACAACTTTGGGGCCTTGGAACCGGCTATGGAAATCGCCGACGGGCGACAATGGGCACTCCAGCATGCCCGGCTCGTATTGGGCCGGGATATTGAACAGGCCAACCAATATTTCGCCTCGTTCCCCCCGCCTCCCAAAGACAGCGATATCTATTTCATCCGTTTCCTGAAGACCTTTCTTGACTTCCAGGATTCGCCGCGATTATCCAACGAGGCCAAAACGCATATCGCGGACATCCTGAAAACATGGCCCAAGTGCCCCCTGACTTCCGTCGCCCGCTGGCCGGCGATCCATACGGAAAATCACGATTTGATGCAACTGACCATCGGCATGTTCGCCCAGAAGGAGCGTGGGGAGAGCATGTCCGACCATGTACGTGAAATCACGAAATCCCTCGTCTGGAGATTCGAGCGGGGTTGGGTGGAGTGGAATTCGCCTTCCTATCAGTATCATTATTCGAATCCCCTCATCGTGCTGGCCGAGCATGCCCCGACCGAGGAATTGCGGAATATCGCCCGCGATCTCTTGAACGTCATGCTGGCCGAACGGGCCCTGCTCGGCGTGAACGGCTACCTGGGCGGGCCGTCTTTTCGATGTCGCACGGCGGACGCGAACCATTCCTTGACTGCGCGAAAGGTGGCTTACCTGGAAGACAACCGCTATAATAAGTTTCTTCCGACCGTGTGGCTGGCTTTCGGGCTGGGAGAACCTCGCTTCGATTTCGCCAACGCCCGCGTGGAGGGGTTGGAGCCGGCCACCACCCAGTACGCAAGCGGCAATGAACCGCGAATCAAGCAGGACGAAGGCATGTTTTTTGCCTGCAGCGCGTTGTTGCCTCATCCGCTCGTGGTCCAGCTCGCCGCCGAAGGCCAAACCCGTAAAAAACTCATTTATCGAGGCCAGCGTTACCTAGGATGGCCCGACTTCGACGATCTGTGGAAAACTCAACGGTGGATTCCGGGCGCCATTGAATATTACAATACTCCGCACGTCTCCATGGGTTCGCTGCACTCGTCAGGCTGGATGTGCCAGACAAGATATAACAACATCACCTTCGCGACGGATCCCTCGCAAAATCTGCGAATTGCAATTATTCTGCCCGACGTACCCCCTCACAAACGAAGATATGAAGCCCGCGGGCGCGTGGTTCAGCACAAGAACTGGCTGCTTGGACAGGGGACGCTTTTCGAGGACGGTGGAGTTAAGTCCAGCCCGGTCGGGCCCTGGCATGTTTACCGGGTCGGCAAGGGCTTATGTGCCCACTACGCCCTGCCTGATTCATACCACGTCCTTCAAGTGTCGGACCTCGACACCTATGCCGACGAAAAACGGTTTGTTGAAGCTCTGCATATCCCCACAATCGACAAGGAGTGGGTCCATGGGGAAACCATCGACGGGGAGCATATCGCCGTCAACACGAAAGATATGAGCATCACGATCAACGGAACCCCTCGACCTCATCCTCCCAAAATGCTACACGATTCCGAATACATGAAATCGGAATACGGCAGCGGCAAAATCACAATCATTACCGGAAAGGGTACGCTAACATTTGACGCCGCCATGTACAAGAATGATGATATCGAGTCGGCCCGGTAAGAGGGCCAACCCCATGCGAAGCATGGAGTGGCCTTGAATTGCAGAGCATACGTCGCCTCGCCTTGTGGCCGAATTGAAACTATCCACACCTTCGGGCGGGATATGGCCATGACCGATCATCATGAACCCCAAGAGCATCTGCGTTCCGTGGATATCATTCGTCTGATGTCTCCACGGCCATTATGGCGATTGATTCGCGGCAGCGTCCGGGCGCCGTTCGACGAGCATTATGCCGGTTCACCCCTGGCCGTCTGCTGGTTCACGAATTTCACCTGCAATGCCCGCTGCCCGTTCTGCTGTAAGGCGGAGGAAATTCGGGCCGGTCGGGAAGAGTTCCCCCCGCTTGATCCACCGGCTATTACCGAATTATTGACTCGTGTCCGCCGCTCGGTCGATCTGCTCTATCTATCCGGCGGGGAGCCCTTGATCCATCGGCATCTCATGCACATTCTGACCGAGGCCCGCAGGCTGGAATTCGTCTCGATCGGCTTAAGCTCAAACCTGATCGCCCTGGACCGTTGCGTGGAGGTGCTGGATTATGTGGACGCGCTCTCCATGTCCATCCACTCGCCCGATGTCTCGGTTCACGCCTTGAATCTGGGCGTATCCATCGAGGTAGCCCGGAAGGTTTTCGACAATATCACCCTGCTCAATCATCATCCCCGTCGTCACCAGATTCGAGTACTGGTTAATTGCGTGATAAACGAGAATAACCTCGATACTGTTCCGGACATGGTTGAGTTCAGCCGGCAAAACGGTTTCCTGTTGGAGGTCGTACCGGCCAACGAGCACGGCCACGTACCAGCTTCCCTGGCCGACAATCCCGCATACATCCGGGTTATTGACACCCTGCTTGAATTGCGTCGTTCAGGAAAGGCGCCTCAACTGGCCGGTTCGACCCATTATTACGAACGCATTCGCACCTTCGAGCCGTTTCGCTGCTTCCCCTACGGCGTTCCAAACATCATGCCTGACGGCCGTCTCTGCACACCCTGCGACGTTTCCGAACAATACGCCGTCAACATTCTCGATTACGACAGCCTCAAGACGGCCATCAAAGCTTCCCTGCCTCACCTCGGCGCCTACCCCTGTCGCCAAGGATGCTGTTTCAAGGCCGGTATCCTTGAACGCAGCCGCCTGTTCGGCCTGCTGGTTGGCAATTGATCAACGTCTCAATTCCAGCGGTGGGGCCTGGAAACATTTGCCGCAGCGCGGTTCGTAACTCTCCGTGCCGCCGATCATATCACGATCCTCGATGGGGGCGGTGCGTTGCGTATAGTCCGCCACTTCACCGCAAAGGGCACAAACCGCACAGGTATGGATAACCTCGTCAGCCATCCTTGCCAGAGCCGGTACCGGCCCGAAAGGCAAACCCCACGAATCACGGTCGAGGCCGGCTACAACAACCTCCCGCCCCCGCTCAGCCAGCCTTCGGCAGATTTCCAGCAAATCCGGTCCGAAAAACTGGGCCTCATCAATGACAATCACGCGCGCTTCCTCGGCGTAATCGAGTATCTGCCGCGCATCGGTGATCGGCACCGCTTCCGCCCGACGCCCATCATGCGAAACAAGCTGCCGGACCGCATACCGATAATCCCGAACGTGCTTGAACGCCTTCGCGGCGATCCCCAACCGCCTCGCTCGTTCAAGCCATTCAATCAGCCGGTCGGTTTTGCCGCTGAACATGCAGCCGCAAATCAATACAACACGGCCACCCACTTGTGTTGTCCATGATTCAGCCAATCAAACCAGCCCTCACATTAATCGGCACGTTGTGGCTCACCGACAACGCAAATTATTGTGTCAACGCGGCTTAGGTCAACCATAGAAAAACGCTCCGGCCGTTTAGCACCACGCCGTTACAAACGGCACAAACCTTACCGCCAACAGGCGCAAGCATAACCAATGTCCAAGCAAAGACTTACGTCGCAGCGCGTTGCCCTGAATGTTTCTGATTCGAGGCGGTATTCCTTCTGCCCTCCTCCTTCAACACGGATCAGCAGTGCATCCGTTTTGAGGGAGGGAGAAGATGAGTACGATTTCAGGTATCGGCGGTTTATCGGGCGGATACATGCCCGCTCCACAGGTGGCCGGAGCAGCCAACACTGCCGCCGGCCAATCCGTGACGCCGCTTGCGTCCAATCAGCAGAGTACGAGTGTAAATGCCCTGACCCAAAGCAATCTGGCGGTCATCAGCAATAATGAACTTCTCGGCGCCGTGCTGCTGCTGCTTATGCTCGAATACATGCAAAGCAAAGACGATGACGAAAAGAAGGGCTTGCTTGGTTTGATGGGATTGATCGCCAGTCAGCAACAAAATACGTTTGGTTCCCTTTATTTCAGCTCATCCTCGATAGCCATTAACATGGACAGCCTGCAAACGCAATCCAATTCGATGTTAGGCGGGATCGCGGCCTACAACGGATCGACGGCCAGTATGCAGCAGGCTCCCATTGTCGATCCGGGCGCCGGTGGACTGAACGTCGTCGCCTGAAATCACAAGCATGACAAATGACGAAAAGCCCGGAAAGCTTTCGCTTACCGGGCTTTTCACCTTTTCGAGGAGCATTCATGTCATCGGATAACCAATTGCCTGGGGGCGTTTCTATTCCCTTTCATTTCATCGCCCCGGTCCTCCCCGGAAACCTTCGCCAGGGAAACCACCGCGGGGGCCACGGCCAAACCGCCGTGATGGCCCATCCATACGCCATTCCGGTCTTTCCTGGACCGTCGGGGCTCCCCGCTCCGGCCGGGTTAAATTATCTCTATCCACGTTGTCCAAGGCCCTTTCCAACATACGAATAGCCTCACGGATTTCTTCAACCTGCCAACCACCGTCGGGACCCTGCCCTGGTCGCAGCCAACGGCTTGGTTGATTCTCCCATCCCTCCATAGACCGCCAACCCTGCCCAAACCTTCCGGCCCGCGGACCCGGTCGATCAGCATCCATTCGGCCCCATCTCATCTCGCGGCGCGGTCCGCCGCACGGGGGACAAAATGCCGTCCCTTTCGCTGATAGATCACCGGGCGTTCGCAGCTTGGCCAGTTCTTCACGGACAATCTCGCGGACGCGCTGTTCCAGACGGGCAATCAACGGCAAACCTTGTTCCCCTTCCGATCGTCCAAACCGGCCGCGAGGCCCCATCGGCCGATTGGGTCGATCTTCCATTGGTTCCCGATCTCGACCACGCATTGGCCGCTCCATGTCGGCTGGAGGGGGGGCATTATCAGCCTTTTCCGGACCGCTAAACCTGAATCGGTCCCGCCTAGGGCGCTCCAAGCGGTCGCCCGTCATATCACGATCTCGATCCCGATTCCGCATCCGTCGAGGGCCGGCCCCCGCTTGCGCCTGAAACTCCTCCATGCTGATCAGGCCATCATCATTCGCATCCAGCATTTGAAATAATCTCAGGCCGCCGCCCATCATCGGTCCGGCAGGCCGATCTGCCCTTGGTCCCCTGACTGCTTCTTTTTCGCCCGGGAGCGTTTCCGGCTTTTCCTGGGCCCATGCCCCGGAGAACAGCACGCCCATCACAAAAACGAACGACACTGTAATCAATCCTTTTCGCATAACACCTTCTCCTACATGTCTGGTACCACAAACCGTATCTTTTTCCCATACAACTCGATCCAACGATCCAATCACCAGACTAAACGTGTTTTGGGGACATTTATTGCGGGGATTTCAAGAAATGCAGGGGACGACACGCCATAAATTATCGACGGACAATTGATCTTTTTAATTATCCACGTGATGGGGGGAATAAGGGGGAGCTTTCATACGACGGGAACCGAGGCCAGTTCGCCGATCAGCCGAATCAAATCGGTCACGGTGATGATACCAACCAGATCACAATCATCGGTGACAACGGGCAGCGCGCTGAAACCGCCGGACAGCATGATTTCGACAGTGTTCTTTACCGGTATCTCCGGGGCAACCGTTCGCGGATTCTTCGTCATGATTTTACCGACCGTCATATTTTCCCGTTCCGAGCAACACCGCGCCCCGCAAAAAACTCCACCGCGCACCGTAACCCCCAGGTGCCGACGAAGGTCCCGATCGCTGAGCATGCCCCGTAATCGACCGTTCTCGATTACCGGCAGATGTTGTATCGCGGCCCGCGTCATCTTCTCCACCGCCGAACCGATCAGGTCGTCGCTGCGCAGGGTCACCACTTCGGCCTGCATGCAATCCCGGACCTTGATCGTTGCATAATCATGGCTTGGAACTCGAATGCATAAATCCTGATACCAGACAAGCAGGTCCGTCTTGGTTACCACTCCGTAAAGTTCGTCATCGGCCATGACCGGCAGCGCTGAAATCCGGTTCGTCAACATAAGATCCGTAATCTGCTGCATATCCGTGTCCGGGGAAATGGAGAATACCTTGCGGGTCATGACTTGACTTACGGGAATGGGCTTGGTGTTCATACCGCTCCCGGCCCTGTCTTCTTCCGACTTGGTCAGAAGAATATCCCGATCACTGAGTAGTCCGACCAGCCGCGCGTCCTCCACCACCATGAGGTGGCGTATTCGACAAAAACGCATCATTTCCATCGCCTCATCAATGGAAACCGTTGGATGGACAACAATAGGCGGTTCGGTTAACAGGTCGGATGCTAACACCAATATCCTCTCCCGAAATAGTTTATGCGGATTATGTATCACAAGGCCATACGCATTTCTTCCCCCCGTTCATCGACCAGTTATACGCCGACATTTACTCACCCCAACGGCAAAATACACAAATCATGACGTAAGCGGCCAAGCCTTGACACTTGGCAGGTGCTTCCGATAACTCGCCGGATTTGAACATGGCAAAAGCATGTAAATATAAAATAAAAGTAAATGGCGAATCCCCAGACGTAACCTTCGGATCGAAATACAAGCCCTATCGGAACACCGGCAAACCCCTGAATAAACTGTAATAACGACAATCCACTACTCGGTCTCGATCAGCTTTTCGAGATGAATTTGGACGGAGTCGGCCAAGGCCGGCAGATCATATCCACCTTCCAGAACGCTGACCAGACGGCCATCGCAAACGGCGTCGGATAATTCCCGAATCCGCACGGTCATCCAGCCGAAACATTCCGTGCTCAGCATAATATGCGACAGCGGATCTTCTCGATGCGCATCGAAACCGGCTGAGATAAGTACAAAGTCCGGACGAAAGGCGCTGATGGCAGGCAGGATTTTCGATTCGAAAGCCTGACGGTATTCCCGGTCTCCCGAGGCCGGCATCATGGGTACGTTCAAGGTGGCCCCCACTCCCTCTCCAACACCCACTTCGTGAGCCCAGCCCGTCCCTGGAAACAGCGTGCGTGGATCCTGGTGAATGCTGACATACAGAACATTAGGGTCGCCCTCGAAATGGTGCTGCGTACCGTTTCCGTGATGCACGTCCCAGTCCAAAATCACCACCCGCTCCAACTCATACTTCGCACGAAGATATTCCGCGGCAATGGCCACGTTGTTAAAAAAACAAAACCCCATCGCGTGGGACCGTTCCGCGTGATGGCCGGGCGGACGTACCGCACAAAAAGCATTTCGTAACCTCTCGGTCATCACGGCATCCACCGCTTCCATAACCCCCCCCACCGCCAGCAAGGCCACCTCGAAAGTCTGCCGCACAACGGGACATTCCGGTGAATCGACGAATTCCGCGCCATGCGCGCAAGCATAACGAAATTCCTCGATGTAATTCGGCGCATGCACCCGCCTCAGCCAAGACTCATCGACCCCCCTGGGTTCGATGACTTCCAATCGTTCAAGCAAACGTTGCTCGCGTAAACGATAATGAATCGCCCTGACACGCTCCGCGCATTCCGGATGATGTGGCCCCGTGTCATGTTCCAAATAACGTGGGGAATAAATGAAACCGGTACTTGACATACGTTTATTATAGCGGCCGATCCGTCTTTGTCCCCTCCTTCCCACTCATGGGCGGGGGCCAAAAGGGCGGAGACCATAAAATACACCGAGGCTTGCGCGGAACGTAAAGTTTTAACGGCAAGCGGCCAGTTTCTCCATGACCTGCGCGTGGATACGCTGATTGCGCGCGGCCACCACGTTATAGACACCCCGATGATCGTCAGTGTCCAGCCGGAAAGGTCGCCCTTCAAAATCAGTCACGATCACGCCGGCATTCAAGGCGATAGGCAGGCTGGAATAGAGGTCCATATAGGGTTGGTTCACCGCGAAATAAACGTCGATCCGTCCCAAAGCCACTTCCACGAAACCAATCGGTCCACCGGTCGGATAAAGGAGTTTGAAAGCACAGATGACGTTGCCATAGCGTTCGATCAAAGGCCTTAAGAACTTGCCGGTCTTTAAGCCATGCGAAGCCACATAAGCATCCCCTAAATTCTCCGGTGGTTTTCCAATGTTTCGGCAACGATAGTCCTCATCCACGAGTTGACGGTTGACGACCCGGCCACCTCGAACGGTCGCCACATAGGCGGCGTGCTGGTCGGCATAGGCAATGCTGTTCTGTAAAATGTCGCCGGCCGCCGCGCTGACCGGTGTAAAATCGCGGGCATACAAAGCCAGGGAAGTATACCACCAGATTGGTAGTTGGCGCTTGAATAACCAACTCCCATCGAAGGGATCCGATATGCCGTACAATGGATCGCCGGGCCGATCCAGATTGATTTCCACCCGCTCGGCTTCCTCCGAAAGGAGAATGACCGGCCGTCCCAACCCCGTCAGTCGCTTGATGTATCCGCTTTCCGTCAGGGTATCGACACCAAAGACTTCAGGGTCCCAGGTTTTCCAATCCCCCTCCCTTTTGCGCACCGTTTGCCGCCCGCGAGATCCTCCTCTCAACTTCTTTACGGTATCCATCGCTTCGGCGACGGCCGCCACGTTGAAGGCGGTCAACGCAGCCTCTTCATTCAGACTGGTCAGCCGCTCTTGAAACCTATCCTTGGCCATCTCGAACTCCTGTGACTATGAGCCGTCCACTGAAAACAGACCTCCCTCAGCCTCCAGTAGAGAAACTGGAAATTGGACGGCTCCAAGCGGCCAAGCCTAATGTGTTAAGACATTTTCATCAACCGTGAAATGCCGTGGCGTTCAGGCGATCGGCCGAACCCCGATGGCCAGGGTACCATCCTGACCGCGCGCGGTTTCAAACTCGACCACCACACCTTCGCAAAGTCGATCGGCCTCGCCGGCCACGAGTGAACCCCGCTGAACAAGTACATCGGGACCGCCGTCATCCTTGCGGATAAAACCAAATCCCCTTTGGGAATCAAACCACTTAATCACCCCCGTAGCCATACACGTTCCTCCTTTGCGACTAACGTGCAAAATATTGGCGACTCATGATGGAACACGCCACATTCTCCCCATAAACCAACGCCCGTCCACTGACGATCTGACCGGCATATTCATCGGCCGGCTCTCCTTGAAGGTAACGGAACCGAAAAGATAATCAAACGTCGTAAGACGAGGTTGAGGATTAAGAATAAAAATATTATCTTGGAACTACGTAGAAACCCTTAGTTCCGAAAATGTTATTACTCAATACGGATTACACTCATGATTGAGTCTGGTTCCTCGATGTAACCAAGGTATTACAAGATTAAGCCAGAATAAGCGAGGGCGTGCAGCCTTGGTTAATAAGATATCTATGGGGCGGGGGGAGGCCCTCCGAAAAAAATTTTTGGAAAAAGACGGATTTTATTCCACCGGGGCCGTCAACGGCAATTTTTCGGCCAGTACCGCCTGCATGGCCAGAAGGGCGTATGCGGTTACCAGATAAGGATTGTTCTCTTCCCAGCGCGCGGCCGTATTGACCCAACTTCCGTCCGCGTGTTGCTCGCGTTTTAATTGCATGATCAAATCGAGCCGCCAATCGTGCCGGTCACCCGCGGCGTCGATCACCCAGGGCTCGCCCCAGGCATGCAAAGCCCTGGCAAACACGTGGTAATAGTAATATAAACCTTCCTTGGACTGTTGGCCGACCATATTCGGGTTGCTTTCCAATGTGTAATGTCGCCGAATCCATTCCCAGGCCGCGCGGACGCGCGGATCGTTCCGACTGACGTTGGCATAGAGCAAACTCTTGAATCCCGCATACGTCATGGAACCGTAGGACCGCGGCAGACTGCGCCCCTGAACCACAACCTGGCCCGCTTTGCTTTCTCCCTCGTTGGCCGGTGAATAAATAAACCCGCCGTCATCCGCTCCGCGGGCAAAAGGTTGATCGTTGCTCTGGCTGAGCATCTGACATCGCTGGATAAACTTGATCGCCCGGCGATAGACCGGATCGGTAGGAGGCAAACCGCTATCGTGCAAAGCTTCCAGCATCATCTGGGTATTGGATAGGTCGGGGCGCTTTGACCCGTCACCATAACCCGCCCCGCCGTACCAAGGATGCCCACTGTCAACCGGTCGCCCTTGCGGATCTTCCTTGCTTTCCATCCACTGATTGCCCTTGAGATATTCGACGAGCCGGGCTTTGATCTGCTCCAATTCCGGGTCCGCCAGCACCGAGAGCATCATCAGCACGATACTGCTTGTGTAATTGGCGTAACCAACTTGTGGATTATAGATACCACCGTCCGGTTGCTGGTATCGGAGCACGTAACGCACCGCGCGTCGTACAATGGGATGTCGCGGGCCATGGGCCCGATCCTGAATAAACGCTTTGGCTACCAAGGCCGTAATCGCCGGGTCCGAGCCGGTGCCGAACCCCGGCCAACCACCGTCCTCCGCCTGGGCCCCGGCCAGAAAGTCAAATCCCTTCATCATGACCGGAGCGGCAAGGTTGCGCAGCTCGTTCAGATCAGGATCCACTTGAACCGGTTGGGACCCCACCCTCTGTTCCGCACCAAAGCAGAACTCCGCGAGTGGAAATAATAGAAACAAGGCCAAGAATCGCATAAAATATCCCTTTTGATTGGTCGCTGCATGGCTCGTTGCATTATCATTGCGCACGAAGGTTCGCCGACAACAAAGTCAGACACATTCATATAGCGGATAAAGGGACTAATGCCTTGTTATCAGCCTTTGGCTTCCTCGCGGGCCTTTTTGGCCGCCTCGGCAATCTGCTGCTGAAGGTTCGAGGGTACCGTTTCATAATGAGAAAATTCCATCGCGTAGGAACCCTGTCCGCCGGTGATGCTCGATAAGCGCGAGTGATAATCCGACATTTCGGAAAGCGGAACGCGGCCACGGATGACGCTCAGCCCGCCCGGCAGCATCTCTTGACCTTCCGGCCGGCCGCGCCGCGAAGCCAGATCGCCCTGGATGTCACCCACGTTCTCGTTTGGTACGGTCACTTCCAAGTGAACGATCGGCTCCAGCAGAACGGGTTTACACTGGGCAAAGGCCTTCTTGAAGGCCTCGCGCCCGGCAATCTGGAAAGCGATATCCTTGCTGTCCACCGGGTGCGTCTTGCCGTCCACCAGGTGTACTTTCACGTCCACCACCGGATATCCGGCTAAAACGCCTTCTTTCATCTGTGCCTGGATACCCTTATCCACGCTCGGACGAAAGGCCTGATCGATCGCCCCGCCAAAAATATCGTCAATGAACTCGTAACCCTTGCCCCGTTCATTCGGCTCCATGGAGATGACGACCCGTCCGAACTGGCCGGCCCCGCCGGTCTGTTTCTTATGCGTGTATTCAACATCCTTTACGCTTGCCGTGATCGTTTCGCGATAAGGTATCTTCGGAGGCTTGGTATCCACCTCGAGTTTGAAGTATTGCACCATTCGCGACAGAATCGACCGTAAATGCAGATCGCCGATTCCATGAATCACCAGCTCACCCGTTCCCGGATCACGATCGGCCAGGAAGCAGGGATCCTCTTCGGTGAACTTGGCCAGCGCACCGCTTACCTTATCCCCGTCACTGCGGCTCTTCGGCTCAATGGCCAGAGCGAACATGGGGTGCGGAAACTTGGGCATGGCTATCGTGCCCAGGTCCGCGTCCAGACTCATCACGTCGCCGATTTGTGTATCCAGCTTGGCCATGGCGACAAGGTCACCAGCGATGCCCTCTTCAATTTCCTGGTGGTCCGCCCCTTGGAGGGCATATAACTGCCCCGGCCGCTGGGTTTTTCTCTGCTCACCGACGTGGATTTGCGAATCCGACTTGAGGCTCCCCCCGTGGATCCGACAAACGGTGTATTTGATATTGCTTTTCGGATCGGAAAAGACCTTGAAAACCTGCCCGATAAATTTGCCTTTTACGTCCGGAACGATCGGGGTCTCTTGTTCGCCTTTGACCAGACACCGCTGTTTGCCTTCCAGCGGCGACGGTGCGTACCGGGCAATCACATGCAACAACTCGTTCACACCCACCTCGCCCCGAGCGTTAGTGAACAAAATCGGTACGAATGTTCCTCCGGCCATGGCCTTGCCCACCACGCCGGCCAATTTATCCGTGTCCACCTCGCCTTTTTCGAGGTACTCTTCCATTAACGATTCGTCCGCTTCCACCACCCGCTCAATCAGGGCGGTATGGGCGTCGGCCACGCTACCAAAATCCGATTCTCCGTCACTTTGAGTAAAGCAATCGATGACTTTGCTCCCCTTGCCTGCGGGGAGATTCATCACCTCGCATTCCTGTCCGAACAACTCCTGAATGTTTCCGACCAACTCGCCAAGGTCGCAATTGGCGTCGATTTTGTTTATCACAATCATCCGCGACAAGCCGTAATCCTTGGCCCTTTCCATCATCCGTCGCGTATTCACCTCGATTCCCGCCGTGGCGGAAATCACGCAAACGGCCGTCTCCACCCCCGCCAAAGAGGCGATCGCCGGCCCTACGAAATCGGGAGCACCCGGCGTGTCCACCAGGTTGATCTTTTTACCCTCAAAAGTCACATGGGCCAGGGAGGAATCGATCGAGCAACCACGGCTCTTTTCCTCTTCCAAAAAATCCAGATGACTGGTTTTGGCATTGACGTCCCCCAACCGGTTGGTGACTCCGGTCACATGTAGAATGGCTTCGGCCAGCGAGGTTTTCCCCGACGACTGATGGCCAACCAACGTAATATTACGGATATCCGCGGTGGTATAACTGGGCATCTGACTCTCCAAAAACTGGTTTCGAGCGCATCCTAAAACCCTCTGGGGCATTCCCGGCATGCTCAGGACACCAACGGGGGCCCCTTGCCGGGTTCATTTCAGGTTTTCAGGATGCCCTCAAATTCCACACTCCGCCGGGAAACCGGCAGGCAAGACACATGGAAAACGGGGTCGCCATCGACCTCCATCTATCAAACCCGGTTATTGTAATAAATTCCGATCTTCCGACAAGTTCCCATTTGTCGTGATATTTCGCCGGGAAAAGCCACTGGGGAGAGCCCCCCAACCACCCCTTGGCGGGTAATTCAGGGAATGCCCTATTCATTTCGACGTTTTCGGTGTAAAATCACTAACAAATCAGGCTGCCTGGCTCCCTTTGTGGGGCAAGGGCTCCCGGAAACGCAAGAAGGCCGCAGACCCCTGCCTTTATTGATGAGGAGAGCGGACCCCCATGCCCACGCAAACCCCCAATTTCTGGAACCGTTTTATATCCCGTTTGAAGGGCCGGTCGTCGTCGCACGGTGGTGGCCGACCCGATCTGCCGGATATCGGAGACGACGGTCTGCTGGCCGAACCCGCCGAGTATTTTGACGAAAGCGGCCCCGATACCGGCGACCGTACAGCCAAACCAATCTCCCGATGGCGAAGGGACCAGGCCATCGCCCGCCTCCAGGAAGGGTACGAGCGCGTCTCCCACCTTATTGAGGATATTCAGACCCATATGACCCAGCAGGGTGAGCGTAGCGACCGGATGTGCGCGGCCATCGAGCAATTGAGCCGTTCCCTGGCCGACCTGCCCGCCGCCACCCGCCAGCAACACCAGACTCTCGAATCCATCGCGGGACAGCTTCAGGCCAACCACGCTCGTACGCAGCAGCTCAGTGAATCGCTCTCCGATTTGCCTCGGTTGACCAAAACCCAGTCCGAGACCCTGGCGAGCATCGGTCGACAACTTGAAATGACCGGCGAACAAAACGTTGTCGCCGCCCAAAATATGGAAAGAATCGGCCAAGCCATCAAAAGTCTTGGCGATACCAATGAACGGCAGTCGCAAATCCTAAACGAAATGAATGCCAAGGCCGACGAAAAAACAGCCCTGCTTAACGAGCTGATTCTCCGCCAGAACCGACGATTTATCATGCTCTTTGTGGTCACGATCCTGCTTGCCGTCGCGGCGGTCGGGGCCGTTATCACCGGGTTTCTCTTGCGGCTCGCGTAGCCTGACACAAGGGTCTGGCCTGACGGTATATGCACACCGCACCTCCACCGTCTGGAAGGGCGGTTATTCACCACTTATGGATTTTTCTTCCGGGCTAAAATGAACAATGCCAAAGCGAACAATTGCAGAAAGATGCTGAACAATAATTTTTGAACGCCGGACAACAGGTCCAGTGCGTTTCCGCCGCGAATCATTGAGAAAACAGCCCAGAGAAAGGCCATCAAAGCCAGCATCTGCACAAGCGCGCCGGCCAATTGGGTCAGCGAAAAATCCTCCGCCTGGGCACGGCGTTCCGCCGTTCGCAGAAAGTTCAGAATCTCCCGAAGCAGGTCCGGGGTCTCCGCATTTTTTTCGGATTCCTCCATCGTCACTTTCTCCTGGTTTTGTTTCGGAAGTGAATATTTCAGCACGATCTCGACAGCTTGGGGCAAGGAAGCGGCCACGAAATCGACTTCCCGACTTTTGATCGTCGGCCCGGAGTCACTGGCTAGCAGAATCGTGCGGCAACCCGCCGCCCGACCCGCCTCGGCGTCCCGTAATGAATTGCCGATCGACCATGAGGCCGTCAAATCGATCTTTCTTTCCAGCGATGCCTGAATCAGCATTCCGGGCTTGGGTTTACGCAAATCGCTATCCTTGCGGTACTCGGCCACCACCGCTTCCGGCCCATCCAGGTAAGGACAGTAATAAATCGCGTCGATCCGGGCCCCGGCCGCGGCAAACCGTTGCTCCATCCGGGCATGAATCTCCTTCAGCCGCCCTTCGTCCAGCAGGCCGCGGGCGATTCCCGATTGGTTAGTAACCACCACATTTTCAAAACCCGCCTCCGTCAGTCGCCGCAGCGCTTCCGCCGCACCGGGCAGGAGCTGAACCTGATCCGGATCGTTCAGGTAACCCGGATCCGCGATCAATGTCCCGTCCCGATCCCAGAATACCGCCGCTTTTGACATCATCGCCACCGTTTTCTACAAGGCAATTTCGATCATCTTAACCACTGCGTACCGTTCGAGGTATTCCGGTCGCACCTCGATCCCCCAGCCTAAGCCCCCCTGCGGCCGCACCTTGCCGCCGCACCCGAATTGCACCGGTCGATCCACGATATCGCCGGCCAACAGGAACCGTCCGTAACTTCCCTCGGCGAAAAGCACCCGAGGTACGTTTTCCAGAAATCGCCGCCCCGCCGCAGACAAGATACTCGTTTCCCCGACCATGCAACCTAATTGATAATCGAGGTTATTTTTCATCGCCAGATGGGCCAGCTTTAGCGCCGTCAGCAAGCCGCCGTTCTTGCTGATCCGAATATTAAATAAGTCCACGGCGTCCGCATCAATCAATCGCTGGGCGTCCTCAATGGTTACCAGCGACTCGTCAACCATCACGTCGAACGGGATCGCTTTTCTGAGGACGGGTAATTGTTCATCATGGTTCGCCGGCAAAGGCTGCTCCACGCACCGGATCGGCAGGTCCTTCACCGCCTGCAATATCTCGACCGCCCGCTCCAGCGTCCATCCCCCATTGGCGTCCAGCCGTAAGGTCGTCGATCGGCCTAATGACCGACCAAGCCCCCGGGCCACCGCGTGAATACGTTCCACATCATCCGGAAAACCCACTTTGAGCTTAAAATCGCGCAGCCCAAACCAAAACATCTTCCGTATCGATGCGCGTAAGCGCCCCACTTCATCGCCTGAAAGTACACCGCTATACCGCACCGATTCGACGCTACCGGGCGGTCCAAGCCCAGCCAAGCCCAGCCAGCCGACAGCCTCCGCCAATGGTCGTCGAAAATGGCGACTGTAAGCGTCCAGCAAAGCCAGTTCCATCGCCGCCCGCGCCGCCGGCATTCCGCGTCCACCTTGGTCGGCCACTGGCAATTGTTCGATCATCTCCAGCGCTTCGGCAAAAAGTCGGGGGCGATACTCCAGCAGAACCGCCGGCATCATCTCCCGAATGTTCGCCACCACGGTTTCTGCCGACTCGCCGGTCACGTAATCCCGGGCCAAAGCCTCTCCATAACCGACCGTATGGTCCGCCAACTCGACCTGGACCACGACTGGATCCGCCATGCGGCGGACGTGGGCGGCATGGCTAAATGCCTTGCGCAAAGGTATCGCTAACGGGAAAATCCGCACAAAAGCAATCTGAGAAAGCCCATTCATGCCCCTGCATGGTAGAGTACCGGGCAAATAAACGCCAGTTATCGGATGTTGGCCGCCCCTGCCCGGCTTCCGTATACCGGCAACCCGAATCCATTGATTCCCCCCCTGCCAAAAAGCCGATAAATATGGTCAGGGAAACTGTTGGGGGGCTATTGCCCGCCTCTGGACCGCATGGCGGGGCATTACTCGCCTCAGGGCCAACGAATCTCGGAGTCGCTCGAATGGACAGGGCCGTCATCCTGGTCAGTGGAGGTCTCAACAGCGCAGTGGCGGCCGCCGTCGCCCGCGAACAGTATGAGTCCGCCTGGCTGCATGTCGCCTGGGGCCATCGGGCCGCCGATCGCGAATTGGGAGCTTTCGAAATGCTTGCCGCCGAGGCCGGCGTACAGAAAACCATTGTCGCGGAATTGCCCGCGCTGGCCACTTTCGGCGGCAACGCCCGGGTCAGTAAACGCGTCCCCATGGAAGACGCCGCCGCCCTCGGTCAAGAAACCCCCGCAACGTTTGCTTTCGGCGTGCTTCCCTCCATGCTCAGCTTGGCCGCCACTTGGGCAGGGTCCATTAGCGCCAAACGCATTATCATTGGAATAAGCGAAAACCACGGTGTCCCCGGGCCACTTATCTCCGAGCTCTACCCCGACTACCGCCGCGAATTCATCCAAACCTTCAATCTGATGCTCGAATATGCCAAACCCGCCGGCCGTGAGTTACTTGTCGAAGCCCCTCTTATCGAACTGACCCGCGCCGAGGTCATTCGCCTCGGCCAGCAACTCAAGGTCCCGTTCGAGAAAACATGGAGCTGCTATCGCGATGCCGAAAAGCCCTGTAACCGCTGCCTCCCTTGCTTCTCCCGGATCACCGGCTTCCTCCGCGTGGGCATCCCCGACCCCCTGCTGATGCAAGAAACCGCCGCCGCCCGCTGAACAGGGATAAGGGCCTGCCTGTATCATCTTGCCTTGTCCGCCACGGCATAACCAAGACCTGATCATGCCACCGTGCAACCATAATTCAAGTGCATCCCAAAGGTGTTTTTCTCGCAACCGACAGGCGACTTACGTCCTGTCTCGCGATAAAATGCTTAATCTGTATCTAAACCTGTATCGCCTCAGGGCGATAGTCCCTGTAACCGAGGTTATGCCTTGCCCGAATTAAGCGAACATCCTTTTCGGCGTATCCTGATTATCAAGCCGAGTTCGTTCGGCGACGTGATCCACGCCCTGCCCGTCCTCAACGGCTTGCGCCAGGCGTATCCAAACGCGCGAATCAGTTGGCTGGTTTCCACCGCCTGTGCCGCTTTGCTGGAAGCGCATCCCGCTCTGGACGAGATCATCCTTTTTGACCGCAAACGCTATGGCCGCATCGGTCGCGACTTGAAGATCACCCTCGAATTCGCCCGCTTTGTTCTCGATCTGAGGGCTAGAAACTTCAATCTGGTCGTCGATCTTCAAGGCCTCTTTCGCAGCGGGTTCTTCGCCTTGGCCGGCGGGGCGCCGGTGCGTATGGGCTTCGCGGCCGCCCGGGAATTCGGGGCCATGTTCTACTCGCATAGGATCACCTGCAAGGATCCGGACATGCATGCTGTCGACCGTAATTATCTTTTCGGTCGACGACTTGGCTTTGAGAATGTTCCCATCACATTCGAGTTACCCATTCAACCACAAGCCCGCGAAAGCGTACAGCATAAGCTTCAAAAAGCCGGGATAATTCCCGGACAACCTTATGTGCTCATGGCCCCCGGCACCCGCTGGGAAACCAAGCTCTGGCCTGCGGAATACTTCGCCGAGATCGCCAATTGGATTCTGGACCGACACCGGTTACCCGTCGTCCTGATCGGAACCGGCGACGAAGTGGATATCGCCCGAAAAGTCCATGAACACGCAGATGGGCGGACCGTGAATCTGGCCGGGACAACCTCACTCCCCGAGGTCATCGCTTTGGTTGCCGAGACGGTCCTGGCAGTCATGCATGATTCCGGGCCGATGCATCTCGCCACGGCCTTCAACAAGCCAATGGTGGCGATTTTCGGCCCGACCAGCCCACGGCGTACCGGCCCCTATCGGCATCCGGAAGCGGTCGCACGGCTGGATTTACCCTGTTCGCCCTGTTATCTCAAAAAAGTCGCAGATTGCCCCTATAATCATCGTTGCATGAAAGACTTATCGCCAAACCTGATCCGAGAGAAGATATCGGGGATTCTAACCGGCGGAGAAACCGGGCCGTGAAAATAGCCACATGTATTCTGACCCTTGCGATACTGTTTACGGATCCGGTATTAGGCCAGAAGGTACCGGTCGGCAAATCGTCACCGATTTTTGAAACAAAAGTGATAGGTTTTGACGAGGCCGGCGGATTGGTGGCCCTGGACGGCGGGAGCATCAACGGTGTCGCCCTCGAAGATCCCTTCTGGCTTTTTAGCGAAACGGGCATTGTAATTGACGGCCAAATTTATCTCATCACCGAGCGCCAATGTGTAGGTCGCTTGAACCATCGGTCGTCTACGGCAATCCATGTTGGTCTTCCTGTCACCCTGCTGCGAAATACCATGATCCACCCGCTACGCGATCAGTGGCCGCAAGGTGTCACCATGCACGGCCGGCTGACCCAGGTGGCTTCCGATCATAAGACCGCGAAACTAAATATCGGTCGGTTCTTTGGGCTGCGTCCGAGTGACAATTTGATTATTCGCCGCAAGGGAATTCCCATCTCTCGTGGGCGAATCATAAACCTTGAGGAAAACGTCGCCGACCTCTCCCTGCAACCACTGGTGAGCAATGCGCTGCCTGCACCGGGCGACGCAGCGGAACTCTGGCCTCGGCCGGCCGACCGACGCCTGGGCCGCCTTAATAGTTGGGTACTCGACGTACAACCGGCCCGTGAAGGGCGCCAGATTATCATGGTTGGCACCGCCGCCGATGGATTAGCCCTGGAGCGCGCGGTGGATATTTACCGTAATGGCAAATATATAGCCTGTGCCGCTATCAATCAGCTTTCGGACCCTTTGAGCACCGCACTTATCAAGGATTCGATGAGTGCGGATACCCCCAAGGCCGGTGACGAAGTCCTGGCCCGCCCGGTCACTTCATTGCCCGACGCCCCTCTTTCCGTGGCCATTTTTCGCGTCGACGAGGACGGCTATTGTCTATTATCGGGAGGGGAGGACGATGGGCTCCAAGTCGGTGACAAGTTCATCATCCGTCATCAGGAGCCGTCTGAACCGACCGTCTGGCAGGATATCGCCGAATTGACCATCACCAAGCTGAACCAGGATTTTTCCGGGGCCTATGCCTATCCGTTGGGGCCCAACCTTCCACCCGTCGCGTTATGGGATTTGGCCGACCGTTTTGAACCGAGGCTGCCGCAATGGCGCCCCATAGGAATCTTGACCGAAACCCAGAAGGATATGATCCCCGGAATCGCGGACATTGATCGCCGTTCGGAATTGAAAGCCGGAGATATTGTTCGACTCGCCCCACCTTCGCCAAATGACGAAAAAACGGAGGCATTACTCGCTACCGGATTGGTCGTGTATCGTTTCCCTGACCAAGCAGCGATTTACATACCTCCGGGCTGGGGGGATGCCCGGGCCCTGAAAAACGCCCGCATCGATTCGCTCGAAAAAACCTTGCTCTACCCCTTGCTCCTCCCCCAACGCCAAGCCCCTTCCACACAACCTTCGACCACACCCACTCCATAACCCCGCCGTTCCCATAGACTCATGGCCTTGCCCCCCCATCGAATCAGATATTCAATCGTTCAAAAGGAACCAGCCTATCCCGGTTTATTCACCACGGAGGGCATGGAGGACACGGAGTAAAGATGAAAAAGGGGCGAAGGCAAGGTATGCCTGATTCTG
>CAYNYK010000045.1:0-37864 GCA_964401335.1 uncultured Planctomycetales bacterium | reverse complement strand
TCCAGCCTGAGATGTGAATCTCGGTCCAGCCTGAGATGTGAATCTCGGTCCAGCCTGAGATGTGAATCTCGGTCCAGCCTGAGATGTGAATCTCGGTCCAGCCCGGCGAGATAGGAATCTCGGCCCATCCCATTCAACCGGATTACCCCGCAACCATCGATTGATGCGAGGGAATGTCTTCCAACCGGTAGCCCAGCCCCTTGCCTTGCCACGTGTTTCGCCGCAGGAGTTCCTGCTTGATGTCGTTCAGTACACCGGCCTTGTCCAGGCACCAGCGCGGGGCGACCAAGACGTCCGGCGGCGCGTCCGCATGCATCCGCTGGATCACCACCTCCGGCCGGAGCACTTCGAGTACATCCACGACCAACTCGACGAATTCCGGCCGCTGGAGCATGATGATCTTGCCGCGCTCGTATTGTCGCTCCATGACCGTGTCCCGCATGATATGCAGCAGGTGGATCTTGATCCCATCGATAGGCAAATCCGCCAGCCGCCGATGCGTCTCCAACATCATCTCCCGGGTTTCACCGGGCAGACCTAAAATGGTGTGCGCACAGATTTTTATCCCCCGTCCGGCCGTCAATCGAACCGCGTTCAGAAATTCCTCATACGTATGTCCGCGATTGATGGCCTCCAGCGTCTGATTGTGCGCGCTCTGCAACCCGTATTCGATCCAAACCTCGCCGCGGTGCGTATATTCCGCGATCATTTCGATCTTTTCGAGATCGACGCAATCCGGCCGCGTCCCGATCGATAGTCCCACCACCTCCGGAAATCCCCACACCTGATCGTAAAGCGACCGCAGACGTTCCACCGGCGCATGCGTGTTACTATAAGCCTGAAAATAGGCGATAAAACGCCCGGCCTTGTGTCGCCGCCGGGCGCTGTCGATCCCCCGGGCCAACTGTTCGCGCACCTGGGCGGGGGCCATCCGCGCATTCGGGCTGAATCCGACATTGTTGCAGAACGTACACCCGCCCCGCCCGCGCGTACCATCGCGGTTCGGACAGGTGAAGCCGGCATCCAGGGTGACTTTGTGTACCCGGCAGCCGTACCTCTGCCGCAGGTAACGCCCGAAGGCATAATAACGCGGCTCATGAATATTCGACGCGGACATAAGGCCATTCATCCAATCCGGGAAGCGTTCATCGTTCGCCCCACGTGCCTATTTTACTCATCAACGACCTAAATGGACAGACGCCGACCGATCCATTAACCTCGCGCGCCGCGGACCCATGACCGGTGGCGGCAGCATAGTTATCCGTTCCCGAAACAAGCATGGTATCAGGAGCCCGAGCCATGATCGGAGTTACCTACCCGGCGGTTCTGTGTTTCAGCCTGGCCCCCCTGCTCATCACCCAGACGGGCAACGAACAAAAACCTGAAAATCAGGTTTCGACTACAGCGGTTACTCCTGATCTCCAGGGGCAATGGACATCCTATCGAATCATCGACCCGCATGGGAACGCCCGGCGTCTGCAGCGGCTCACCGTCGAGCTCGACGGCGACACTGACTTGCAGCTTTTTTCCGGCGACGGCGTTTTGATGGATGCCGAGCCGGTCCAACCCTGGGGGCGCACCGGGAAATGGTATCTCGGATTCTGGGTTCCGGAGGAAAACCTGCACGATCCTTATTTTGAACTCAAGCGAATTAAAGACGACGCCACAAAAACCCAGCGGGTCATCCCCAACCAGCCGCCCAAGGGCGAAGAAGCGCCGTTGCGTCTGGACCAAACCGGCGAAGCCTTATATCAACATATGTTGAAGCGCGAACAACCGCCCTCGACGGATACCCTGGCGGATTTCGTGCCCGATATGGAACAATACCTCCAGCAGCACCGCCTGATCTACGAACGGCCGGCGGAAGACTGGATCGAAGGCCTGATGATCGGCAACGGCCAGCTCGGTACGGTGGTCACCGGCGTGCAGGGTAAAACGCAATCCTTCTCTCTCGATCGCTGCGATATCTGGGGCACGCGGCCGTCGGGTACACCCATCGGCCGCTGCTACGGCAGCTGGCTCCATCTGCATTATCAGGTCGAAGGCAACGATTATCTGCAGGAACTATCGCTTTATCGCGCGGAAGTGCATACCCGTGACGGACAACTCACTTCCATCGCCCGGGTCAACGCCCTCTGCGATGTGCTGGAAATTGAACTGCACTGGGCCGGTTCCCAACCTCTGCCGATCAAAATCGGGTTGACAAGACCGGCCATTCCTATCGGCAAGCTCGATACCGACGGCAAATTCATCAGACAGGCCGGACAAGCCTACGGCAATTTCACCGCCCTGTTGTCCGACCAGGAAATCAAGCAAGCCAAGGAAAGGATGGCTACCGAACCCTGCTCCCAACTGGAGACCGAAATCAACGGCAAACAGGCCCTCATTCACCACACGCTACCCAATATGTCCTACGCCATGGGTATCACCATGCTCGGCGCCTCCGTGACCTGGCAAGATATCTCCGAACCGCGTACCGCCAAGATCACCGCCGAATCCGTCATTCCCGCGGGCGGCAAAATCACCCTGCTAGCCGGCATCGCCACGGACCGCCAGAATCTAAAACCTGAGGAACATGTCAGACTCCTGCTCGATGTCGCCCGCATCGCCCATGAGGCCGGCGACACCAGTCACCGGCAGTGGTGGGCTGACTTCTGGAAACGCTCATTCATCGAAATACCCGATAAGCTGATCGAAAATCTTTGGTACTTCGGCGTTTATCATCAGGCTATCTGGGGCCGCGGGCCGGACGCACCCAGTTTCTTCGGCCAATGGTTCCCCCATGATTTCCGCGCCTGGCTCGACAGCTTCACCATGGATATGCAGACGGAAATGACCTTCGCCGCCCCCCTGCCCACCGGCCACACCGAATTGATGTACCCATCGCACAATTTCTGGGCCTATGAATACCTTGAATTTCTCGAACATCATCGCGGGCCGGGGTTGATGATCCCCCACTTCACCACCCCCAGTTGGGCGGGTGGGCATGATCTGTTCGATATGGCCCCGATCATCGCGGGCGAATCGGGCTATTTCGTCTGTCATAACTTCTGGCGCGACTATCAGTACACCGGCGATAAAAAGTTCCTTCGGGATATCGGCTACCCCTACATCGCGGGCAGCGCGGATTACGCGGTATCCCGTTTAACTCTTGGTGACGACGGCAAATACCACGCTCTCGCCAGTCATTCGCCCGAGCAGGAAAACACGAGTAACGACAATATCCACGACCGCGCCTGCATCGAAGCCAATCTACGGGCGGCCATTCAGGCCAGCCAAATCCTCAAGGTGGACGCCGAACGGGCCGCCGTCTGGCAGGATCGGTTGGACAAGCTCTTCGACTATCCCCAGTACGAAAATACACTGGCCGAAACGAGCTACAATCCTCACCCTTACCGCTGTCATGCAGTGATTCTCTTTCCCATTTTCCCGATGAATACTCTCTATCCGGGACATGCACTCTGGGAAAAAGCCCGTAATGCCTACGATGTCATGCTCAGTTTGGTCGGCTACAACTACGCCGGTCGGCATGACCCGATCCCCAATCACATGGGTGGTATCGAACCCTGCGGACATTCCTTCAATTTCTGGCTGGCCGCCGCCGCCCGAACCCGCGACTGGGGCGAATACCTCCGGCTGTTTCACGGCGTCGTGGCCCGCGGGGTCATCAAACGAAACGGCTGCTGTTCCGTGGCCGACTATCGACACACCGAACAACGTTCGCGGGTCACGTTATGCGAGGGCGTCAGCGGGCAGGTGGCCTCGCTCTGCGAAATGCTGGTCCAGAACTATGAAGACCACACCCGGATCATGCCCACCGTCGGCAAACAAGGCCTGTTCCGTTTCGCCGGCCTGCGCGGCTTCGGCGGATTTGTCCTGGCCGGGGAGTGCCTCGACGGCCAAATGCGCCAGTTGGTGATTCACAGCCTCCGCGGCAACACGTTGCGGATCAATAATCCATGGCCGGGCCAGGAACTGGTAATTCAACCCGAAACCATTGTACGACAGCTACGCCTGGCCGACGGAACACCCGGTCTGGAAATCGAAACCAAACCCGGCCTGACTTACCGTCTGCATACGCAGCCATCCCTGGCCATCGCCTCGCCCACACCTTTCATCGAAAAACGTTCCGCGCCGCGGGAAGTCATGCTCAAGGACGGCTATGATTTCCGGCCCATCCTTGTGATTTACCCTGAGGATCTTCCTCCCGCTCAGATAAACAAGGGCGATCGTATGTACCTTGGAATCCCTCGGGAAAATAAATCCCAACCGCTCACCGCCGACTTCACGCTCGCGAAAAAGCTTGCCGAATCCACCGACTGGCCCGCCCGCCAAACCGCCGCCCGGTGGCTTGGCCGCCTGTCCACGCAAGAGGCGACCGATCTGCTCGTTACCTTGGTCAAAAAAGATCCCTCCGCGGTTGTACGTAACACCGCCGCAGTCGCCCTCGTGATCCAGAATACCGAATACGCGACCCAACAGGCCAGGCAACTGGCCGCTGAAAGCGACAAATATCTAAAAGCGGAAATCGAATCCGCCTTTATGCGCTGGGAAAAACGACGCCGAACAAGCTATTATTGAGCAAAATTGGTGATGGCCAACGATGAAATATAAACCTGATATCATTAAAAAAGTTGAACGCTATCGGCGATTCTGGGCGGGCGAGGCGCTCGATCCGCCGCTTATCATGGTCAACATGCCGGAAAGCGCCATCACAACCGGAGGCCATGATTGTGCCTTCTGGCGCGATCCGGATGGATTCGTCCGCCATTTTCTCGACGCGCTCGCTCTGCACCGACGCATTCCCGACGACACCATCCCCATGCTGCGGCCGCCGTTCAGCCATGCCGCCCTGCCGGCCATCCTCGGCTGCCCACCCGAACTGCACGAAGGCAAGCTTTGGGTACGGCCGATCCTGAAAAACCTCGGTGATTTCAAACACATCGTTTGGGACAACGAAAGTTATTGGCTCGAACAGTTTCACGGGTATTACCGGCGTTTGCTTGATTTGTCGGAAAATCGCTTTGCCGTCGCCTTATTCGAAATACCCGGACCGGCCGATCTGATGGGCGCGCTGCGCGGTTATGAAAACATTTTGACCGACCTGTACGACGACCCCGAAACGGTTCAAGCCTTCGCTCTCCAAGCCGCCGACTGGGCCGTTACATTCCATCAGAAAGTAACCGACTGGCTGGCCGGACAGGAAAGCTTCGGCGGGTATTGGGCCGCTAACTCATGGATCACCAAGGATACCATTTACTTCTGCGAGCATAGCTGCGTGAACTACTCACCGGCCCACTATGAAAGATTTCTCAAACCCGCCAACGACCGGCTGCTCACCAACTTCGGCCATGCCCTGACCTTCGTGTATCTCAAGGCCGGCGCTCACCTCGTGCCCTATTACACCAACCGTGGTCGTCCCGTCTGGATTCGCGGCTGCGACGTCGACCCCACGGCCGAGCAGGTCAACAGGTATCGTAAGCAGGTCGTCTTCTCGGTCCGCACCACCGTCGATCAATACAACCAAACCGTCGCCCGCTATGGCCCGCAAGGCGTCTGCTATCAGGTGGATTGCGCGTCTCTCGATCAGGCCATATACTTCTGCAAAGCGGTCGGGCTATAAGGTCAGACGAGTGGCCTGAAATGTTTTCAAGATATCTCTGTGTCTCCGTGTCTCCGTGTCTCCGTGGTTAATATGCCGCTCTACAGCCGCAATCGTCGCAACTCATGCTCGATTTGCGTATACAATTCCTTCGTCCACGATGGAAGCGAGTCATCATTATCCGGCATCTTCTCCTGACATAAATCCAAGGGACTTAAAACAACATTTAACCCAAGCGAAATCAGATATGCCCTTGAAACACCCCGCTTAACGGTCAACCCCCGCCCGTTTGATGAATTCCTTTTCATCGATCACTTCCACCCCAAGCTCGCGGGCCTTGTCCAGTTTACTTCCCGGGTCCGAACCGGCCACCACGAAGGCCGTCTTTCCGCTAACCGAACCGGCCGCCTTGCCCCCCAGCGCTTTAATTAAATCCTCGGCTTCCTTGCGGCTGAAGCGCTCCAAAGTACCGGTCACCACGATGGTCTTATCGGCGAAGCTTTGCCGCGCGGCCGAACGTTTTTTCTTCGGCTCGGTCATGTTCACGCCGACTTTCTGAAGATGCGCGATCGTCTGCTTGCCGCCCTTGCTGTGCATGAATTCCATGATGCTGGCCGCCACTTCGGGCCCGATCCCCTCGACCTCCTGCAACCGCTCCGCGTCGGCCTCCAGAAGGGCATCCATCGACCCGAAATGCTCCGCCAGAAGCTCGGCGGTATTCACCCCCACATGCTGGATGTTCAAGGCCGCCAACAGCCGGGCCAGCGGGTTCTTCTTACTCTTCTCGATGGCCTCCAGCAGGTTGTCCGCGCTCTTGGGCCCCATCCGCTCCAGGGCGATCAACTCCTCTCGACGATCCTTGAGCCGATACAAATCCGCGAACTCCGCGACCAACCCGCTATCCACCAACTGCTCGGCCAGCGCCGTCCCCACTCCCTCGATATCCATCTGGTCCCGCCCGCAGAAATAACGCAGCCGCTCCTTGATCTGGGCCGGGCAGGCCGGGTTCACGCAACGTAGAAATACGCCGCCCTCGTCGCGTACCGTCTTGCTCGAACATACCGGGCACTGCGCCGGCGGCGTGATCGCCTTGGTATCCTTCGGCCGGGCCTTCTCGTCCACTTCCACCACCTGCGGGATGATCTCGCCGGCCTTCTCGACATACACAAAATCGCCTGCGCGCACGCCCAATCGCTCGATCTGGTCGAAATTATGCAGCGACGCGCTCTTGACCGTCGTGCCGGCCAGCAGCACCGGTTCCAGGTTCGCCACCGGCGTGATCGTCCCCAGCTTGCCCACCTGAAAACGCACCGAATGCAGCTTCGTCCGGGCCCGCTCCGCCGCGTATTTGTAAGCGATGCACCAACGTGGCGAACGGCTGGTGGCCCCCAGCGTGTGTCGCTGGTCGATGCGGTCAACCTTAACCACCACGCCGTCCGTGGCGTAAGCCGCCGCGTGGCGTTTCTTGTCCCAGGCGTGAATCTCGCGGATCACCGCGTCGATGTCCGCGACCCGTTTCATGTGCGGATTGGTCGGGATGCCCCAGGCCTTGAACTGCTCGAACAATTCCCAATGCGTTTCCGCCGAAAGCGGCTCGATTTGCCCGAAACCGTGGGCGATAAAAGACAGTTTCCGTTGGGCCACGATCCGTGAATCAAGCTGTTTTAACGTGCCAGCCGTCGCATTACGCGGGTTGGCGAAGGTCGGTTCCCCGGCCGCCTCGCGTTGCTTGTTATACTTCTCGAAGTCCGCCGTCGGCCAGAACACTTCGCCCCGAACCTCGACGATATCCGGCACTTTCGGGGCAAAAAGGCCGCCGCCGGCCGTCAAACGCAAGGGAATCGCCCGGATCGTCCGGGCATTTTGCGTGATATCGTCACCCCGCTCTCCATCTCCTCGCGTTGCCGCCAGAACCAGATGCCCCTCCTCATATCGCAACGAGATCGCCACCCCGTCAATCTTCGGATCGATTACGTAAGCATACCGCTCGCCGCCCAACCCTTTGGCCACCCGGCGATCGAACTCTCGCAACTCGCCTTCGTTGTAAGTGTTGTCGATAGACAACATCGGCACGGCATGAGTTACCTGAACGAAACCCTCCAGCGGTTGCCCACCCACCCGCTGCGTGGGGGAATCCGGCGTCACCAGATCGGGATATTGTTCCTCCAGCTCGACCAGTTGGCGGTACAGCTTGTCATATTGCTGGTCGGATATCTCCGGCTCCGCCTGCACATAGTACAGATAATCATGTCGGCGAATTTCTTCGCGCAACTCAATGATCTTCTTTTCAGCTTCCCGACGATTCATATCTTGATCTCGCGGTGGTTAGGATCCATCCTCTTCGGCCCCATCTGCCTTGCTCGCTTCCCGCATGACTTCTTCATACACACCATACGCCCGGTCGTCGAACAACACGAAGATAACCTGCTCAAGCTCGGAGTGATCCTTCAGGAAGGCGGCGACCTCATCCCGCGCGATCCGGGCGGCGTCCCGCATGGGGTAGCCGTAGATGCCGCAACTTATGGCCGGGAAAGCAATAGACTTACAGCCGTTCTCGATAGCCAGCCGCAAAGCAGTGCGGTAACAGCCGGCCAGCAGCTCCGGCTCGCCATGTCGTCCGTCGCGGTAGACCGGCCCGACCGCATGGATGACATACCTGGCCGGCAGCTTGTAGCCGCGGGTGATCCGAGCTGAGCCGGTAGGGCATCCGCCGAGCGTGCGACACTCGGCCAGCAAGTCGGCCCCGGCCGCCCGATGAATCGCCCCGTCCACCCCCCCGCCACCTAATAATGAAGTATTGGCTGCATTGACAATGGCATCAACCTCGACACGGGTTATGTCGCCTTTTCGCAACTTTATTCGATCGTAAACGGATAGGTTCATGAAGGCACTATATCGGCCTTGCGGATGAGGCGTCAATGAAATTTACCGAAGATATGATAACGTAGTGGATCACGGGCAGCTTTCACGCCCGGCCCGCTGTCGCCAGACGAAAACGCACCACGTTGGCCACCTCGTCCCGCTCATACTCGGTCAGACCGAAGGTGAACCGTTTCATCTGACGAGCGACCGCCTCGGTGATTTCGTTTGAGGCCACGCAACGAACCGCTTCCACAATCAGGTTGGCTATCAGGTTGGCATCGATTGACCGGCTCATGACTGATCTCCTTTTCGATCGCGGGTCATTCCGCTGAGGGAGAATTGGCCATAAGTCCGGTAAACCTTTCAGAGGCCGGTTCGTAAAGCCGCAAGACAGATTCGGTGGCTTCGCGTCCCTTGCTAATGCATTATCTCTTATAATACAGATATATATCATCATTTATACTTATATAGCATCGAAAAAACCTGCGTTTCCCGCCCTTTTTTCTTGCTGGATAACCACCCGGAGGCTAATCTTAAGCTTTCAACTGCGTAAGTCATCCAAAGGTCGGCCGCCGCATCCCGGTGCTCTGCCGACATGAACCGGACAGCAGGAGGTGTGGACTCATGGGCGGACTGTTCGCGGCTGTTTCCCACGACGATTGTGTGCAGGATCTTTTTTACGGCACCGACTACCACTCGCACTTGGGGACCAAGCGGGGCGGTTTGGCCGTCGCCAATGCCGCCGGCTATACCCGCTTCATTCATAACATCAGCAACGCCCAGTTCCGCTCCAAATTCGAGGATGATATCGGCCGGATGCGCGGCAACCGCGGCATCGGAGTCATCAGCGACTACGAGGACCAGCCCTTGATCATCGGCAGCCACCTCGGCGTGTACGCCATCGTGACTGTCGGACTGGTACGTAACACCCATGAACTCGCCCGCCAGGCCCTTGGCTCCCGCCGCATTCATTTTTCCGAAATGAGCGGCGGCGAGATTAACCCCACGGAACTGATCGCCACCCTCATCAATCAGGAATCGACTTTCGTCGACGGCATCCACCGAGTCCAGGAATCCGTCGATGGTTCGTGCTCGCTTCTGTTGTTGACCCATGAAGGCATTTACGCCGCTCGGGATAAGTACGGCCGCACGCCGCTGGTCCTCGGTCGCAAACCAGGTGCCTACGCCGTTACCCTTGAAACCTGCGCGTTGCCTAATCTTGGCTACGAAGTGGACCGCTTCCTCGGACCGGGCGAGATCGTACGTGTAACCGAGGACGGGATTGAGCAAATGAAACCACCGGGCTCCAAGATGCAGATTTGCACGTTCCTCTGGGTATACTACGGCTATCCGGCATCGAGCTATGAAAACATCAACGTCGAGGCCGCCCGTAATCGGTGCGGGGCCGCCCTGGCCCGTAGGGACGATGTCGAGGTGGATCTCGTCGCCGGCATTCCTGATTCGGGCACCGGCCACGCCATCGGCTACGCTAACGAGGCCGGCGTGCCCCTGCAACGGCCGTTCGTCAAGTATACTCCCACCTGGCCGCGCAGCTTCATGCCCCAGGATCAATCCGTGCGCAACCTCGTGGCCGGCATGAAACTGATCCCGATCCGCAACCTTATCGAGGGTAAAAGGCTGCTGTTTTGCGAGGATTCGATCGTCCGTGGCACGCAACTCCGCAAGACCATCCGCGAGCTCTTCGAATATGGCGCGAAGGAAATCCACATGCGCCCGGCCTGCCCGCCGCTGGTATACGGCTGCAAGTTCCTGAACTTTTCGCGATCCAAGTCGGAGATGGATTTGGCCGCACGCAAGGCCATCAAGGACCTGGACGGCCGCACTTCCTGCCTGAGCGAATACGCCAAGTGCGGCAGTTGCAAGTACCAGGCCATGGTCGAGCGCATCCGCGAACAGCTCGGCCTGACCTCGCTTAAGTATCAAACCCTCGAGGATCTGGTGGACGCTATCGGCTTGCCCAAGGAAAAGCTCTGCACCTATTGCTGGGATGGCGTCGATAGCCGTGAATTTCGCCTGGAACAGGAGCCGCAAATACCCGCCCGCCTTTCGGAGGCCGCACGGAACAAACTCATCATGCCGCCCCTCCGCGGCCCTGGCCGCCCCCCGCGCCTCAAGAGAGATCCGATCAAGCCGTAAATAAGCGGGAATAAGCCCGTTAGAAACGGGTTAAATCAAAGGGGAGAAATGGTGGGCAGGGTTACGCCGTTTTGATAACCAGCTAAAGGGACTGGCCTATCAGCCCGCCCAAGGCGGGAAAAGCCGCTGGAAGCGGCTTGCGTGAGCGTTTGCGGCGATAGATGGCCAACCCTGCATGGCTGAGGATGAGTTTCGGGTATCGGGTACCGGGGGTGGCATGATCCGCTACCGGATTCAAACCCGAAACCCAAAACCCAAGACCCAAACCCCGAAACCCTATACCCTCCTCACCCATTTGACGGCCAATCCGAAAACGCGAAAATGAATCCCGTCCGGACCGTGAAAATCCGGCGCGATGCGGATGGAAATGAACGGGGGATATTGTTCTCCGCTCTCCCCTGCCAACCGAGAGGATTCATCATGCGAGCTGTTACGCGCGCTTGTCTATTGCTCATCGTAACCGTGGCCATCGTTTTGTCATCCGCCGGTGGCGCGGCCGCGGCGGATCAGGCCTCGGCCGAATACGTCCTGGAGCCGGCCAAACGGGTGCCCGTCGCTTACGATGTGGACGTGGTCGTGGTCGGCGGCGGTATTGGCGGGGTCTTCGCCGCTCTGGCGGCGGCCCGTGAGGGCGCGGATACCGTTTTGATCGAGCGGTTCGGCGTCGTGGGCGGAAACCTGGGACCGGCCATGAACTCGCCCGAGGATTCCTACACGCTGGAGGAGGGAGGCCACGTCATTTATAAGGGTGCGCCCATGGATCCGGTCAAAGGTGACAAAGCCGGTTTGGTGCGGGAGTTCGCCGACCGCTATTTCGCCGTCAAGCCGGATAAAACCAAGCGATTCATGCCCGATTCAAACATAGGCGTTTATGTGGCCTTCAATATGCTCAAGGAGGCCGGTGTCAAGATGATGCTGTCCGCCTATGCGGCCGACCCCATCATGGAAAACAACAAGGTCCGCGGTATCTTTGTCGAGAACAAGTCCGGCCGGCAGGCCGTCAAGGCGAAAGTCGTCATCGACGCGACCGGCGAGGCGGATGTCGCTCGCCGGGCCGGGGCGGCCATCCTCTGGCCTTCCAATACGTGGGAATTGGACCATCATTCGCCCACGGGCATGGGAATCTGGGCCATGGTCGGCGGCGTGGACCGCAAGACCCTTGACGTGAAAAAGTCGGAGGAAATCAAGCTCGTGCAAGATATCGCCGGCATCGCCGAAATCAACAGCGGCGGATTAATGACCTGGCCGGTCGGATCCGACGAAAATCTCGCCTGCATCAAGGCCCAACTGGTTCGCCCACATCCAAAAGTCGACGCCGCCAACGCCGAACACATCTCGCTGCTCGAGGTCGGCGTCCGCCAGTGCATCTTCGAATATGTCCAGCGTTGCCGGAAGGAAGTCCCCGGTTGCGAGAATGCGTATCTCTTGCTCATCGCTCCTTTTCTGGGGGCCCGCGGCGGCCCGTGTATCGAGGGCGAATACACCCTGACCATGGATGACTGCCGGGCGGGAAAGCGTTTCGACGACGTGATATATGTCTACGGCGAGGGACACGCCTTGCGCTATGCCGGCGAGCACGGCGGATTCGTCTGGGCCGATGTTCCTTACCGGGTCATGATCCCCAAAAAACTGGATGGGCTTATGGCCGTCGGCCGCAGCGCCTCGGGCTATCCCGACACCCTGCTGCGCATCCGCGAGGGCGTAATGGTCATGGCCCAGGCCGGCGGGACCGCGGCGGCCATGGTGGCCAAACAAAACATCAATCCCCGGGACATAAATATCAAACAGCTTCAGAAGAAACTCTTGCAGGCGGGTTTCTATCTGGGCGACGAAAAACGCCTCGCGGAATTGGGGTTGCGGGAATGAGCCGGGACGAGCTTTCTGGCCAGTGTGATAATTTCCATCTATAGTGCTTACCATGAAACCCAAAAGAGGGCGGCGCGGGTTGAGGTAAAGGCCGGAATGAACGGCCGCAAAAGTGTTGATGACGCATTCGCTCCGCCAGGGATGTCTTATAACTACGGAACAAGGGAGATTTCGTCATGGCGGCCAAGAAAATCCTTATGATTGTCGGCGACTTCGTGGAAGATTATGAAGTGATGGTCCCCTTCCAGGCCCTGACGATGGTCGGACATATCGTGCATGCGGTCTGCCCCGGCAAACGGGCCGGTGAAAAGGTCCGCACCGCGATCCATGACTTCGAGGGCGATCAAACCTATAGCGAAAAACCCGGCCACAATTTCGCCCTTAACGCCACGTTCGCCACCATCCGCGCCGAGGACTACGACGCCCTCGTCGTGCCCGGCGGCCGGGCCCCCGAATACCTCCGCCTCGATGAAAAGGTCCGCAAGATCGTCCAGTACTTCGCCAACGCCGACAAACCCATCGCCGCCATCTGCCACGGCGCCCAGCTTCTGGCCGCTGCCGGCGTGCTCAAGGGCAAGTCGTGCAGCGCCTACCCCGCCGTCGGTCCGGAGGTCAACAGCAACGACGGAAAATGGGTAGACATCCCCTTGGACAAGGCCCACGTTGACGGCCAACTGGTCTCCGCCCCCGCCTGGCCCGCCCATCCCGACTGGCTGGCCAAATTGCTGCAACTCATGGGCACCCGGATTGAGCCGTAGCCGTGTGTTTTTCGTCACGTTCCGTATGCGATTATCCAAAATATGCCGGCTTTGCGGGAGTAAAGGAGAGAAGGAGCGACGGAGAGATCGAGAGATTCCAGAGAAGGCCCTGTCGGTTTTTTCTTACCATAATCACTAACCGGATATGGAAAACGGCCTGAAATTGGTTTCTAAACGATAATATTTCACATTCCTATACTTTTCGTAACCCCAATTAAAACATAATGTTATCGCTATCATCCTGACCTGCCATAAAAGGCTAAAATCTTGTAACTTATTGTTTATAAAATACTTATGAAATTCGATGCGGACTGATAGAAAAATGAAACCGCCTGCAACATTTTGGCGGGTTCCGCTGTCTAACATCCTGAAGACTTCACCACCGGCGGATTCGCGAGGAGGATCCCAAGCCGTAGGGGTTAATAAACAAAGGTGGAAAACAACGGAGAATCCGAATTGTGAAAGGAGTCATGAGTATGCCTTTTTATCTGAAATGTCCGCATTGCCAGCATCCCCAGATCATACCGCATAACCGGCGAGGCCGAACAAGGTTCTGCCGCCAGTGTGGCCGGGCGTTCGTAACCTCCAAAGTGGTGGATATTGCCTACCCGCTACCGATTACCTCGATAGCCGAATTACATGGTAAGGCTTCGCCGGACCGCAAGGGGCGGGTTCTGGTGGCTTGACATAAAACTCTTCCCTGCCGCGACTGCGGAAAAAAGTCCCCCGTGTCCTCCGGGGGATTTTCTTTTACGCCGCCCGTCCAGCTCAGCCTCATGCTATTGCGCGCGGAAAAACGTGCGTTTTTACGAACGCCGGTCTGGATTAAATCAGTCTAATCGCCGACAATCCAGGTTACGCGATGGGCGTGCCACCCGATGTTTATGGAGGCACTACCCATGTGCCAGGATATCGAGGCACAGGAGCAATCGAATCGGTGCAGGAGCCGAACTATGTCCGAACGGGACATCCGCATGGAATCTGACAGCATGGGGGCCATGGAAGTGCCGGATTGGGCCCTCTGGGGCGCCCAGACTCAGCGGGCGGTGGAGAATTTCCCCATCAGCGGATACCGCTTCAACCGCCGCTTCATCCGCGCGCTGGGCCTGATCAAGCAAGCCGCGGCGGAAGTGAATCAATCGCTCGGCCTGCTGGAGGCAAAAACGGCCAAATGGATCATTGCCGCCGCCGACGAAGTGATCGAGGGCAAGCTCGACGAGCATTTCGTGATCGATGTTTTCCAGACCGGATCAGGGACCAGCACGAACATGAACGCGAACGAGGTGATCGCCAATCGAGCGATCCAGCTTGCCGGCGGACAAGTCGGCTCGCGGGACCCGGTCCATCCCAACGATCATGTGAACATGGGCCAGTCCAGCAATGACGTGATTCCAACGGCGATCCATGTGGCCGCCGCCGAGGCCTTGCAGCGCGACCTGGCCCCGCGTTTGGACTCGCTGGCCTCGGCCTTGGAAGTAAAAGCCAGCGAGTTTTGGCCGATCATCAAGATCGGCCGTACTCACCTGCAAGACGCCACGCCGATACGCCTCGGCCAGGAGTTCAGCGGTTACGCCGCTCAGGCGCGGCTCAGTGCCTGGCGGGCCACGCAAGCGGTCCGGGCATTGCGCGAATTGCCCATCGGCGGGACGGCCGTCGGTACCGGTATCAACACCCATCGGGAATTCGGGCAGCGTGTGGCCGGTCGCCTCAGTGGTATGACCGGCATTGAATTCGTCGAGGCCCGTAACCATTTCGAGGCCCAGGCGGCCAAGGACGCTGTCTGCGAGGCCGGTGGGTTGGTCCGAACCATCGCCGTGTCCATGACCAAAATCGCCAACGATATCCGTTGGCTGGCTAGCGGGCCGCGCTGCGGTCTTGGGGAAATCACCTTGCCGGCCACCCAGCCCGGTTCCAGCATCATGCCCGGCAAGGTCAATCCGGTCATGTGCGAGATGCTCATCCAAGTCTGTGCCCAGGTCATCGGCCACGATGCCGCGGTGGCGCTGGCCTGTCGCGACAGCGTTCTTGAACTCAACACGATGATGCCGCTCATAGCCCACAATCTTTTGGAATCCATACGTTTGCTGACCAATGCGGTTGAGGTGTTCACGAGACGCTGCGTCATGGGCATCAAGGTCAACACGGCCCGTTGCGAGCGGATGATCGAGCAATCCCTGGCCATGTGTACGGCCTTGGCCCCGGTCATCGGCTACGATGCGGCGGCGGCCATCGCCAAAGAGGCTTACACCACTGGCCGCTCCGTGCGAGAAGTCTCAATGGCTAAAAACGTTTTACCGCAAGAGCAACTGAATCAAATTCTGAAACCGTCGGCCATGACCGAGCCGGGCAAATAAACGCGGGGAATAGATGCATTATCGGGGATTACATAACCACTCGACCCGAAGCTGGATTTGGGGCATGGTCACGGTGCTCATAGCCTGCGCATGGTTTCAAGGCGCGGCTTTTCTCGCCAGACACGTTAAAACGATCAACTCCGCCCGAGCCTTCGGGTTGCTTTTTACCGCCAGCATGACCCCCTCTCGTCCGCCATCGTCAGCCAACCGGTTATTGTTTCCGGGAATGATTTTAACGGACCCACATAATGATCCGAACACGCAGGAGGAATCAAGCACTCGAGAAGAACAACAGGCCCATATAATTTTCGTCGAGGGAATCGTGTTTGTCTGGGAAAAGGCGATGTACGTCATCGGCGGGCTGCTTGCCCTGGCAGGCTTTTGTTCGTTTTTTCGTCGCCTGCGACGCCCCTTGCATCTGGCGGCGGGCATCATCATTCTCCTGAGTACCGCGGCCTCGCTCATCGCCATGGTTTTATTGACTGATCCGCAACGAGGCGGGCTGCAACCTTTATCCATTTGGAATTATCTGTTCGTAGGCATACTCCAATCCGCATACGGGATGGTTCTGCTCGCCGTCTTCTGGCGAAAAAACAAGGATGGTTGCCTTGAGCGGCCGGTTGTCGCACAATAATAACGGCAATATCTCCCGGTTGTGTATCGTTTCTACCAATATCGGAGACGCAGACAATGTCCATTTTTCATAACGCGCTGGCTGTCACCATCTTTTCTCTATGCACGTTCTATATTGCCTACAAGTTCTATGGTGCGTTCCTGTCCCGGAAAGTCTTCGGCTTTGACGACACCCGGACCACGCCGGCCAACGAGTTCAAGGACGGCATCGATTTCGTGCCGACGCACCCGGGCATCCTGTTCGGGCATCACTTCGCCTCCATTGCCGGGCTGGGACCGATCATCGGGCCGGCCATCGCGGTTTACTGGGGGTGGGTGCCGGCCATTTTGTGGGTACTGCTCGGTTGCGTGCTCATCGGCGGCGTGCATGACATGGCCGCCCTGTTCGCCTCCATCCGGCACAAGGCCCATACCATCGGTGACCTGACCAACGAAATCATCGGCCCGCGAGCCCGTCTGCTGTTTCTGGTGATCATTTTCTTCCTGCTGGCATTGGCCATGGGCGTGTTCGCCCTGAATATGGCGAACCTGTTTACCGACCTTTCTCCGCAAGCCGTCGTGCCCACGTTCGCGCTGATTTTTATCGCCATGCTGATCGGCACACTGGTTTACAAGGCCAACTGGCGGCTTGGGCGGATCACGGTGGTCGGGGTGGGATTGATGATCGCAACGACCTATCTGGGGCTGTGGCTTCCCGTTCCGCTCTATCAGGCCTTCCTGAGCAAGGATGAAGTGAAGGCCGCTATCGCCACCTCCGACGATCCCGAATTTCCCTCAACCTACGGCGTACGGGGCACGCGGGCGGGGGTGGTGCTGAAATACTTCGACAAGAAGGCCGCCGCGGACCCTTCCCTGCGACATCTCGTCGACGACATCGCCCAGGCCCGCGATCGCAGTCAGGACACCTGGTCTTATGCGCTGCTGCTTTATGCTTTTATCGCCTCGGTCCTGCCGGTTTGGTTCCTGTTGCAGCCGCGGGACTACATTAACAGTTTTCAGTTGTATATCGGATTAGTGTTGCTGATTCTGGGCATCCTGATCTGGCGGCCGATGATCGAAACCCCGGCGTTCCGGCCGTTGGAATCCGCCGTAAACGATAACGCTCCCGGTGTTTTGCCGTTTTTGTTCATCACCATCGCCTGCGGGGCGGTCAGTGGGTTCCATAATCTGGTTTCAAGTGGTACAACCGCGCGGCAAATCCGCCGCGAATCCGACGCCCAGCGTATCGGCTATGGAGCCATGCTGACGGAAGGATTGCTGGCGGTGCTGGTTATCCTGGCCTGTACGGCGGGGCTATCGCAAGCCGACTATCAGACCCAGTACGGCCATTGGGCGGGGTTGGGCGATCGGGCCTTGGGAGCCTTTTTACTCGGGTCCAGCCAGGTGATCGCCCGCCCGTTCCTGTGGATGTTTGATCCGAGCCGTCATGCGGCCGTCACCACCTTCTGTTTGAATTTTGTCGCCGTCGTGGTGGTCAGCTTCGCGATGACCACACTGGATTCGGGAACCCGGCTCCTGCGCTACAATGCCGAGGAAATCGCGCGCCTGGCCAATATGCAGTGGCTGGGCAAAAACCGCTATGCCAGCAGTTTCGTGGCCGTCGTAGCCATCGGGTATTTCGCCCTGATGAAGATTGACGGCAAGTCCGCCGGGCTGGTCTTGTGGCAACTCTTTGGCACGAGCAATCAATTACTGGCCGCCCTTGGCCTGTTGGTCGCGTCCATTTATCTATACAAGCTTCGCCGCCCGGTAATTTATACGCTGTTGCCCATGCTGGTCATGATGGTCACCGTCTCATGGTCAATGAGCATCAAGCTCGGCGATTATTACCGGGCATGGCGGGCCAGCGGCGATCATGCCAGTCTGTCGCTGTTGATCATTAGTGTGATTCTGGCCCTGATGTCGATCTGGATGATTATCGAGGCGGTCGCCGCCTTCCTGCAGGCGCGGAAACGCTTCGCCGGCAAAATCGACACCTTGCCGGCGGAATAATCTCGCGCGGAGCTGCCGAGGCGCGGAGAGTAAGAATTGATAGCCGTTAGGATCAATTATCGTTTGATATTAATTCTTCTTTTACAACTTCGGCAATATTAGGGTCGTTTAGGATATGTCCTAATTCCGCAATTTGAATAGCACTTGCTCCGGATTGTTTTATGATGCGCAATTCTTCTCTAACCTGTTTGGAACTTTTGTGATGTTTGTCCAGCGGAGGCAAAGTGAAAATGCCGATAAATGGCGCACCAATGCTGTTGCCGTGATAATCGTCAGCATACGTTACGATATCGTATGCATACCGTCTGATTTTATCTTCTTGCCAATACGGCTTATAAAACCATGCTGCCGTTTGCCCACAATAATCAAACGGTATCTTGTTGCCGTATAGCGGATTGGGTGCAAAATGCGGCCAGATGTGACAGGTCATTATAATATCGTTTTTCTTGGAATGAGCATAATCTATCAGTGCGGTACAAAGATTAATCAGGCTTTCTTCGGATGATTTGTAAATCGCCTCCTGTGGAGTTTGCGTGGAATGCTCTTTTTGGTATTTCGCATGATGGGCTTTGGACAAGGGACAATAACACGCATAATAATTCTGATATCCTATAGCATCCAAGGCGACACCATCATATCCCTGCGCTATAAGAGTATCGATTTTGTTTTGGCCATACTCGAGCGTTTTGGGATGATCCGGGCACCAGGGCTTGAGTTTATGCGACGGTTCGCCACCCTGGATAGGTTCGCCACCATCCTGATATAGATGTGCGGCCGGATTTATCCAGTTTTCTAATTCAGGCCTGGGCAATATAACCTGTCCGTATTCCGGCGGTGCTCCACCAAAACTTAATGTAGCAATCGCCTTCAATCCTGCTTTCTGACATTCCTGAACCATATTAGTGCTTCTTGCATTCAGCACATTAAATCCAAGCTCCTGTGCCGCGCGTACGATTTCCTCGTCCGGTCTATCACGCATGGTCCATGACCACGCCATTTTCCATTTAAGCGGATTTGACGAATCCGCCGTTTTAGATTTCATAACGGCTGGTTTATCCGAAAATATCAAATAACCGTATCGATCAAGCTTATGGCAGTCCTCGATACCAATGACCGGCCATGTGTAATAACTTTTATCGCCGGCCTTTTTTTCTCTATACAGCCGACCAAGGTGAGCACGCCACACATCGCCCGCCTCTGGTGGACAATGGCCAAGGGTAAATTGTTTCATTGATTCCCATGGTATCGCAACTTCCAACGTCCATCCTTTGTCAGTGTCATGGGGGTTATTCAACGTTCCTTGTACTCCAACATTGCTAAGTATGCCCGGACAATTCCATTCAAGATGCCAGTTGGTCGGCGAGGAATCCAGCGAATAACGATCCGCTTTGGTCGAACCATAACCAACCCACATATCATTACGGTGATTAAGGGCGTTGATATGAATTTCGATATAGTTTTTCCCATCGCTGTCCGGATCAAGAAATATTTTTACAAAGTCATCGAAGTGCATAATAAAGGGCGATTCCCTCAATTTTTGCGGCTCGCCTTGTTCTTTGCTCACCGAACCCCAGGCATTGGGAGTCTCACTATTGAAAGCAATATAAATATACTTCGAATCCCATACCATCTTTACCTGAGATGGATAAGGGGCTTCTGAACCATCAACAAGCCCGTAAAAATTTAGCCAGGGGACATTACTCCATCCCTCTTCATCAATTATTCCATCGACGATAATGGGTTCAGAGGTTTTATAGCAGTAATAACTTGGGGACGCTTCTAAATAGGCGCTATGATATAATACGCCAAAACCAACCGTAACTAAAATAATTCTTTTCATAACTATCCTCATCTGACATTTCCCAGATAACCTCGCCCGGCTACACCGCCGGGCCGTGTTCTTTTATTGTATCACTCATTGGGGAAACGCCAAACCTATTTCTTACTTTCTAATGCACGTGCAAATAAAGTGTAAAATTAAAGGGGTCACTACTGGTTCCTCAACAAATTGCTTCTGGCCGGGTAATGTTCGATCATGCCTTGACCTGCGCGATCCATCGAGGCCGGCGTACACCGGCTTAGGGCTGTACGCTTCTCCTTTTCCGAGAAATCCGGAATGGCCTCGAAGGAATAAGTAAAGGAGCAAGATACAATAGCAAACCTATTTATTGTCTCGCCCCTCCCACACCCCAAGGGGGTTACGTCCTCCAGCCCAAGGTTGCGGTGCAGCCGCTACCTTGGGAAATCATCGTCACGCCACGCCAACCCCAACGGGGTTGCGTATTTACCGGATGCCGGACCCGCCGCTCCATCGACACAACCCCGTTGGGGTTGATGTGGTAATGGGTGTTGTTACCCAGGGTAGCGGCTGCGCCGCAACCCTGGGCTGATATACACTGCCCCTTTGGGGCAGAAAGCCGGTCCGTTCGGAGGGTTTCTTATTTTCCGGCCTCCTCAGCAGAATCTGTGGGTCGTTTTGACCCATTGAGGCGCTGAAACATCCGTATCCATGGGCTTTTTCATGCTTTCTGTCTACACGGGATTTCCGAGTTCACTTTCCACACGGGTATTGGGCGGTGTTGGTCGGGGGTGCAACATGGTCTTCCCCCACAAAAACACCCGTGTTTGCTGCCTTTGGAACACCGGAGCCATGCCTCAAAAATCCCAGGGCTTGGGGCGGAGCCCCAATTCCACCCACAGATTCTGCTGAAGAGCCATTTTCCGGGAAATCCGGAACCGCCGCGAAGGAAGGACCATACAAGCAAAAATCAGTAACGACCTTGTTTCAACCTTGCCGGCGAAATCATCTCGCGGGGAGACGCCGAGGCGCGGAACACAAGAAGGGGCGAAAGCGGATCGTCCAGATGCTATTTGTGCTGAGGGCCGCGGCTCATTTCATCCAGATACGGCCGGGCCAGGTCGGTTAATTGCTTTACGATCTCGGGGTGCTCCGCGGCGACGTTGTGTTGCTCGGTCGGGTCGTTTTCCAGATCAAACAGTCCCGGCGGCCCCGCCGGATCTCCGGTGGTCACCCCTGGGTGCGCGCTGGGCCGGGCCTGTTCATACGGCGCAACGATCCGCACGCCGTCCGGCCCGCGAGGGTCGATCCATGTATCATCCAACTCCCGGTAATTTTTCCCCGTCGGATCCGGACTAACCAAATGCAATTTCCACTTGCCACGGCAAATGCTGTGCAGATTGTCACCCCGAAAACTCAGCAGGGCTTCGTGCGGGCTCGGAGCCTTGGCGGTCAGCATCGGCATAATATCACGGCCATCGATTACCCGATCCTTCGGTACCGCGATTCCCGCAGCGGCCAGCGTAGTGACATACAAATCCATGATGATGGCCGGCTCATGAATCACCTGACTCGCCGGTATTTTCCCCGGCCACCAGGCAATCAGCGGAACCCGAAGCCCGCCTTCCCAAGTCCGCCCTTTCATTCCCCGCAATCCGCCCGTACTGCCGCCGTACCACGGTCCGTTATCGCTGGTGAAAATCACCAGGGTTTTTCGATCCAGTTTGAGGGCCTTGAGCCGTTCCAGAAGCCGCCCCACGTTGGCGTCCAGCTCGGCCATGACATCGCCATACAAACCAGCTCCGCTCTTTTTGTAATAATCCTCCGAGGCGGCCAGCGGTTTGTGCGGCATCGCATGAGGCAGGTAGATAAAAAACGGACGCTCCCGGTTTTTCTCCATAAAAGCGATGGCCCGATCGGTGTATCGTTTGGTCAAGGTGGCCTGGATCACCGGGTACTCGACGACTTTGTCTCCGTCCCACAACTCGACCGGATGCATGTCATTGCTGTAGAGAATGCCTAAATATTCGTCGTAACCGTGGCGCAGCGGATGAAACTCCGGCTTGTGGCCGAGATGCCACTTGCCGATGCAGATGGTGGCATAACCGGCCGCCTTGAACGCCTCGCCCAAGGTGATCTCACTATCCGGTATGCCGACATCGTTGACCCCCGCGTCCGGACACGGGTTCTGGGTCATCCCGCTGCGGAACGGGTAGCGCCCAGTCTGCAGCGAAGCCCGGGCCGGCGCACAGTACGGGCACGAGCTGTAAAAATTGGTCAGCCGAGCGCCCTCGGTGGCCATGCGATCCAGATGCGGGGTCTTGAACTTCGGGTGGCCGTAACAGCTCAAATCGCCCCAGCCCAGATCATCGGCATAGATAATGATGACATTCACCGGCTCGGCGAATACCGACCCCACCCATCCGAAAAAAAACATTCCGAGGACAAGATATTTTTGATATGCGTTGAACATGCATCTTACCATAATCTCGATCATGCCGACTCGCAAGTCGTTCCGAATCCTAACCCCGAACAAATGACATGATCACATTCATTTTGTCGACGGCGATTATTCTTCAAGAACACCGGCCAGAATCTCCGCCATTCGATTGTGCCCTTCCTGCGAAAGGTGGAGCCCATCCAACGTTCCATCTTTTGTTCCCAGAACGTCGGCGAAGCAGCGTTTGGGAAGGAGTTGGATGTCGTATTTCCTGACCATGCAGCGTTGGGCGGCGCCAAAAGCATTTCGAAACGGGAAGAGAGGCAGTTCGAGCATAAGAACCTGATGATGGTCTGCATGTAATGAGGAGATAAGGCTATCGAGCTGCTCTCGAAAAACGGACGCAGGCGTTCCCCCAAGCAAATCATTCCCTCCGATTTCCACGATGACAACGGAGCCGGGCTCGGCGATGCCCTGAGCTTGGGCTTGCGCACTTTCAACCGTAGCCCCGGCTTTTGCAAGATTGACCACGGGATATCCCGTGACATTCCGTAATACCTCAGGCCAGCATTGATGGCCGGTCCCCATACCCGCACTGATGGAATCGCCCAATACATAAATTGTTTTTCCATTCGGAACGACGACCCGCGGCATCAGGTGAAAAGGGATTTCCGCCAGGCATATCCCGACCGTCGCCACCAGAAGTAAGCCGGCGCAAACCCATCGTAATCGCACGCTCGCGTTGCCACGATACCCGAAGATCAACATAACAACGACGGGGATTAACCAAAGAGCGTACATCCAAAGAGGCAGCGGAGTGGCGGAGATAACTACAAGGATGACACCCAAAACAACACAAACCGTCAGGATGGATCGCACGTATGGTTTACGCAAACTCAGAAGGAGGCATCCCGCGATCAACGCCATGATCTGGCCGATGAAAAATGCCGCGCCATCGGAAATGCTTAAGACTATTGGGTTCACGTTCGCTCCGTGGAGGAGTATTCAGCTTAATTCGCTTTTCGCCTTGCGTAATCGTTTCTTCGAGCAGCCGGCGAGGGCCTCTTCGAGCAATTGAGCGGCAACTTGCATGGGGCTGACCTTCCGATCGGCCGTGCTCATCTGCTGGGCCAGCCGGCGAAGCTTGCGCTGGGTTGCGGAACTCATCGGCACCTTGGAACGAGTATCCCACTCTTTAGCTGTCGGACGACCGGGCCTTATCCCCCGGGCGGGCTGAAGCCGCCCGTGCAGGGCCTTGACGATTTGACGAAGACGGGCCGCCCCAAACGCGCCGCCACCGGTGTCGGGAACTTTGCACACGATCTTCGCGCCCATCACCTTGCCGATTCGTTTGACGTTACGGGCCATTCTTAACCTCGCTTTCGGGGCAAAGGAAAACGAATTTCCAGATAGTCCCGGTCAATCACGAAACCCACGGCACCTTGGCGACATTCGGTTCCCATGCGAATCAGAAACTCGCGAAGCGCACCCGCCTGTCGCTCAATGGCCTCCTCTGACGTATAACACTGAATGACGACTGGCTCATCGAACAGGAGTTTACCGTCCTGATCGTCATCGCGCCATACGCCCTTGCCTTTTGGATAAGCGGTTGCCCCGCCAAACAACTTGCCGAGGGCAAGGAGAGCTTCGTCTCGCCAACGATCCTGATCAATCGACTTTTCATCCCGGTCCTTGCTGGGAATAAACAGGACAAGAAGATTCGAGGCCGACTTGCCGGCCTTGAACAGGGTCACACGGTCCGATCGGGATTGTTTCTTTTTCGCCATCGTTGAAAGTATATTACTTATTGCCCAGAAAGTCAAGTACGAGGACTAATTTACAGCCCGCGCACATCAGTCAGATTCCGATCCCGAATGGCCCTGTCATTCATGGAAAATAATCTATCGACAAGATAATTTAAGCACAAGTGTTCGATAGGGATTATTGTGAATCCTCGCCATCCGGATTAAACTGCACAAATCGAGCAAGGTGATTTTGCGAGGACATGCCCATGACGAATGGACTGACGCGACGAACCTTTTTACATCGAACCGGCTTGACGGCGGCGGGGACGGCCGGGTTGAACAATCTGCTACATGCGGCGCCGGCCAAACTCGGGGCGAACGAACAGTTGCGCTGCGCATTGATCGGGGCCGGGGGCATGGGCAGTCATAACGCCCGCTGGCTGATCGAGGCCGGAGCACCATGCGTAGCCATCGCCGATTGCGACGATTCGCAAGCGGAACGTACGGCCACGACCTTCGCCGATGTCGGACAATCGCTCAAACCGGATACCGGCCGCGACTATCGCGAGATTCTCGATCGCAAGGACGTCGATTTCGTGGTCATCGGCACGCCCGATCACTGGCACGCCCTGCCCACCATCCACGCCTGCATGGCCGGCAAGGACGTTTACGTGCAGAAACCCATCTCGCATAATGTGCGCGAAGGCCGGCTTATGGTGGAGGCCGCACGAAAATATAATCGGGTGGTCATGGTCGGCCTGCAACAGCGGGTGGGTGAACACTACAACGAGGCTAAAAAATACGTCGATTCCGGCCAACTCGGTAAAATCTCGCTGGTGCGGGCATGGATGTGCCGGCGCCGGCCAAACGCGGGGCATCCGCCCAACGGCACCCCACCGACCCACGTGGATTTTGATCGATGGCTCGGACCGGCCCCGCAACGGGAATTCAACGCCAAGCGTTTTCATACCTACTGGCGCTATTTCTGGGATTACGCCAACGGCAAAATGGCCGACTGGGGCGTGCATATGCTGGACATCGTACGCTGGTATATGGGCGTCCGGGGCCCGCGGCGGGTAAGTTCCATGGGCAGAAAAACGATTGATGACTTTTACGAGACACCCGACGTCCAACTTGTCACCTACGATTTCCCCGATTTCGTGTGCCAGTGGGAAACCCGACTCGATAATTCCCAGCCGATCGAAAATCGCCTGGCGTCCGGCACCTCGCACGGCATCGCCCTCTACGGCGAGAACGGAACATTGGTCATCACGCGTAACGACTGGGCGGTTTACCCGGAACCCGAAAACAAGACCATCACGTCCCCCCCGAAATGGTCTTTCCCGGAAAGCGTGGATCCCGACCCGATCATGCACAAGGCCCACATGCGGGTGCTTATCGATTGCGTCAAGAACCGAAAGAAAGGCGTGCCGGATATTGAGGATGGGCACCTGAGCACCGTGATGTGCGAACTGGCCACCATTGCTTATAAAACCTTGCGAGCCATCCAATGGGACGCCGATAAAGAACAGATCGTCGACGATTCCAAGGCAGCGGCCATGCTCAGCCGCCAGGCCCGCAAGCCCTACGAATTGCCGGAGTTATAAGCCGAGCCATTTGTCGGATCGTAAAAATGTCCCTTGGAACGATCCATGTAAAAATGCTCTCGATTGTAAAAACCGATCCCTAATACCAACCAGCAGGTCAAGGTAAGCTGTTGACAATCATGCTTCAGCGTTGCATTCTGTTGGAAAGCGATATCAAAAATGATTGACATGTGGGACCAGCAGATCTATGGATCGATTCGGACAAGTCTCTTATACGAAAGGCATTGCCCAATGGCATTCAAGCATCTGAAAAACATCGTTATCACCGGACTGGTCTTCACCGGGCTGACCGGCTGCCAGACCACCACACCGGACCGCGAGGCACGGATGAGCCGCGGCTACATCTATTATTGCGACGGGGCGGGAGGTGGCGGCATCATGAACTGGGCCGGCGGTTTGCGCCAAGGATTGTACGAGGGCGGATACCCCGGCGCGGGAGAAATCTTTCGCTGGAATACCGGTCTCGGAGTCGTCGCCGATCAGGACGCCAGCGTGGAATACAAACGTGGAAAAGCCCGGGAACTGGCCCAAAAGGCGGCCGACTATTCCCGCGCGCATCCCGGTGCTCCCGTGACCTTCATAGGGCTTTCCGCCGGCACGTCGATCGTGGTTTTCGCTTTGGAACAAATGCCGAAACCGGCCCGTATTCACGACGCGGTTCTTTTCGGCGCGAGCATCAGTTCAACTTATGACCTCACCCGGGCCCTGCAGAACCTGGACGGCAAAATGTACGTCTTCACCTCGGAAAAAGACGCGGTACTGGGATTCCTCGTACCCGTGGCGGGTACGGCGGACCGAGCGAGCGGAGAGGTTCCGTCGGCCGGGTTGCGTGGCTTCCACCTGCCGCGTCCGGCCACTCCCGAAACCCGCCAACAGTACGCCAAGATCGTAACCATCCCGTGGCGGCCGGAGTTCGCCAAATTCGGCTACACCGGCGGGCACACTGACGCTCTTCGTCCGCGTTTCGTCGCGGCTTACCTCGCCCCCCGCCTGGCCAAGCAGGCCGGTAAGACGCCGGCCGAACTGGCCTCGACCAAAGGCAAAGTCCGCAACCCGGATTATGAACGATGGGCCAGGTTTGGCGTCGGCTCGTACGTGATCGTGCAGGGACATCAGGAATATAAGGGTGTACGAACAGACGTACGGCTGAAGACCACTCTCGTAAGCAAGAGCGATGATCGCCTGGAGCTCGAACGGGAGTTCTACCTGCTCGACGAGCACGCGACCTTACCCGCCCAGGTGCATAGTCTGATCGCCGAAGCCTGGATCGATCCGATCCATCACCCTTCGACGGATCCGGGGACTCGGTTCACGGAATTGCCGGCCAAATCGTTCGCCGTGAAGGGTCGCACCGTGAGCTGTCCCGGCCGTTCGATCAGGGCCGGCGGCAATTATCCCGACTGGGGCTCCGATCTGACCGCCACCACGTATCAGTGCCCTGACCTGCCCGGCGGGATCATCGAGCTTCATCTCGCCTCGCATCTCCAGGGTCAACCGTTCAAGTTCTCCGGCCAATTCGAGGATTGCCGGATCGAACCGTAAGAACAGAACGGCGCGGAATTCTCGTCCTACGTAACCGATGAGCATAGGCGAGGCGCTTGGACCCATCAATTGCAGTCCATACTCTAATTGACTTCCAGGTAATCCTTATCCGGCAGCTTGGGGAATGGTGCATGCGGCTCGGTCTGGTACCAGTAGGCCACCGAGCTGATGTCGTCCTGCAGGGGGAGGTATCTGCGGCCCGGCTGCCGCCATGCCCGCCAGCCGAGCGCCTGCATGGTCACCCGTAAATCCTTCTCGAAGCGGATGGGATCCATGATATGCCAGCGATAAAGGCCGAATCGCTGCTGCGACTGATATACGCCGTCCGGCCTGATGACCTGGGGCATACCGGCATAAGGCGTGGTGAATTCCTGATACTGCCCCGTCGCGCGGTTCTCGAAATTGTATGAGCCGCAGAAATAATCCTCGGTACCGGTACCGGCGATGGTCGGGAAAAATTTGCCGCCATGCTCGGCCACTGCCTCGCGCGTGCTCACACCCTCGGGGATGTCGCCGTCGAGATAAAACTTGATCTCGCCTTCGCCCCACCAGCCGACATTATTGACTCCCCAAGCCATATACGTACCAACGTAGTGGCCTTTACCCTTGACGCCGTCCAGGATCGTATAGACCTCCTTATACGGCAACGGATTGACGCGGCGGAACTGGGCGTGAAAATAAGCGGCGTCGACCGGCACATCGGTGATCGTGTAGTTGATCTGATAATAGACGGTCGTATCGGTGTCGGCGATGTTCTCCATCGTGATCCGACAGGATTTGCGGAAAGGCATCACCCAGTAGCAGTTGAACGCGCTGCCGGGATTGACGCAGACGGCCAGCGAGGACACCTGGGCATACTGGTTCCACCCGCAGGCAAAAAAGTCGCCGACGGGCACTTCCACCGAGGGAGTAGTTTCGCCGTCCCAGTACATTCGCAGAATCAGAAACCGCCAATGCCCGGTGGGCGTCAGCCAGATCTGCTGAATTGCTCCCGATCCTTCGATCTGCCCGAGGGTAAAAGTTGATTTCGCCTTGATCACCACCGAGGGCGAAATCTTCCAGCCCCGGCCCAGATCGCCGGCCGCGTTCACGCCCGTCCCTTCCGTAGCCATTCCCGCTTTCCCTTTTTCACCGGTGAAATTCTCGGGCGAAATCGATCGCGTCTTCGCATCGGACAGGCGGGACAGCGTACCCATGTTCATGTCCAAACCGTTGAAACCCGCGTTTTGAGCATGGGCGGCGGAGAGGACAAAAATACCTGAAACCGAGAGAGTACAGATTGCCAACCGGATAATGGCTACCGATCCGCGCATGAGATTCCCTTTCTTGGTAATGTCTCGAATGTATGGATCACTCTACGAACCGCCCATCCCTTCCTAACGTCATTGAACCATCGGCTTTGACAAACGTCCCGACATCATACTTGCAGGGAAGGATCTTGCATAGTCGTCACCCATGCTTGGCCGACTGCGTGCTCCGGCGGAACCGCGCGGCTCGTCCGGCATCGGAATCGGATCATCGATAAGAAATACTCTCCTAAAAAACATGCCGGCCAATCCCTCCGCAGTGGGATTGGCCGACATGGCGATGCCTATCCATGGTAGATGCCGATCGGCTTTGCTGAATCAGAGCGCTTCTTCTTCCTCATCATCATCAAACCCGTAGCAACTCGGCGTGCATTCGAATTCGCAAGCGACCTCGCACTGGTCCCAGCAAGCATCGTCATCCCAATCGCATTCGCATTCTTCATCCATACACAGATCGGTGCATTCGTGGACGCAATAACTATCGGCATCCTGGCCGTAGATGGGACATTCGGCGGTACACTGCGCATCGCAGTCCGCATCGCAAATGTCCCAGCAGTCCATGTCGTCCTCCGGGCAGTTACATTCGTCCTCACACGCCACAAAACAATCGGACCAACACACATCGGTCTGCTCCTCGGCCTCGCATTCGTTCACGCACTGATCGGCACAGACCAAGTCACAGTCCTCCCAGCAGTCGTCGTCATCCTCGGCGCAAGCGCAACCCTCCTCGCAGTCCGCCAGGCAAGGGCCGCAAAAATCCTCTTCGTCCGCGCATTCATCCACGCACTGATCCAGGCAATCGTCCTCGCAACTTGCCCAGCAGTCATCGTCATCTTCGGCGCAATCGCAGTCATCCTCGCATATCGCAAGACAATCGTCGCAATCATCCTCCTCCATTTCGCCCTCGCACTCGTCCATGCACTGCTCGGAACAAGTCGCGTCGCAACTATCCCAGCAATCGTCGTCGTCCTCGGCGCAAGCGCATTCGTCCTCGCAGGCAATCCAACATTCGTCGCACGTCATTTCGACCTCGTCGGTCCCTTCGTCCCCGTCAAGGCCGTCCTCCGTCTCATCCTGATTCGGGATCAGAGTTAACAACCCATCCAAGGAACAATTTGGCCCGGCACAGAGCGCCCCCAATATCACGAGAAACCACCATCTACGCATGATTTTCTCCTTTGCATAAGGCCCGAAAAACCGTCCACATTTTCCCAACGATAAATACCCTGATGGGTATATTATCGACTCAAGACGAATCGGCCTCAAGCATCCGAAGAAGAATAAACGGCGCAAGAAAAGCGCAAGATAATTCCCTCCCCACACATTCCCCTATAAAACCTTTTCGCACAAAAGCTTATTCCATCTTCTGCTTGAACTTGATGGGCGTGCCGTCAGGGGTGGTAATACGCACCATAAACCCCCAGTCGCCGCCCTTGTCCAGGACCTTGACCAGAATCCGGTTGACCCCCGCCCGTAGTCTTGCGGGGGCTTCGTCCTCATCGACCTTGACCCCGCGACTGGCGTCCTTGGCGTGTACTTTCTCGCCGTTCAGCCAGAGGACAATGCTGTCATCGCTGCCCATCTTGAAAAGCACGTATTGTTCCTGCTCGACGGTGATCTCGGCATAACCGTAGGCGCCCACGTTAGCCTTGGAACTGATTGCCTCGCGCAGATTAACCAACCCGTTGACATCCAGCGTTTGCCAGCGCTTCCACGTCAACGTGTCGTCGTCTTCCTTGAGCTCCGCGGAAAGGTCAACCTTTTCCTCCGGGGCGTAAGCCTTTTTCCACATCTTGTTACCCCCGTTCGGGAACGGCCCGATCAGCCACCAAACCGTGATAAATCCCGCCTCGCGGGCCGGGTCGAAATCCACCCCCAACTGGTGCAGGCGAACCAGGGCCTCCTGCAGGTTCGCCGTCCGTTGCTCGATCGCCTCCTTCAGGATGGCGACGGCGTCCGTCTTGCGCGATTCGGGCAGGTTGATCGCGAACTTCGCGGCGGCCGCGGCCGCCTCCTTGCGTACGGGACCCTTGAAGAGATACGGGCGCACCAGATCCAACAGATCGGTCCGCGTCGCCTCTACGGTGTCATAAATGCCGATCAACGACTGGGCGCGCTGCTGATCATTGGCGGCCAGTTTAAGGGTTTCGATAAACATTTCCGCCGCCGCGGCTTTATCCTTCACCTTGGCCTGCGTCGCGATCCGGAGCAGACTGTCCACCGCGCCGCTGGTTGCGACCGCCGGTCCTTTCTTCGCCATCGTCAACAACATCGCGGAAACCTTGGCCAATGGCATTTTTTCGGTCACATCAGGCAGACGGCCGATGCCTCGCGCGGCCGCCGCCCGGACCTGTTCGTCCGAACTCTCGATCTCCTTAAGCATCAGCGGGGCAATTTCAGGGCTTTGTCGATGGCTCAACACCCACAACAACGAAGCCTTCTGCGTATTGTTCACCTTGGGGTAGGCGCTCAACATTTTTGCGGTGATCGACTCGCCCTCCAGGCGAAGCATGGCGACCTCGGCCGCCTCGCGATCCGGTCCCGGCGGGCCGGCGAAGGCCGTCAGCAGCGTATCAAATGCTTCGGGGTTCTTCATCTCCTGCATGGCCTGATAGGCGGCCACCCGCACATCTTGATCCTTATCCTTGGCCAAGCTCGCCAGTATCGGCAACATATCCGGTCGGCCGTGACTGCCCAACTCCGCCAGCACGTCGATTTTCGTGGTCTTTTGCGCCGTTTCCAGTTTACGCGCGAGTAAATCGCGTTCCCGCTGGCCGTGAACCAAACTACAAGCCATCACCGCCGCTCCGCGAATCTGTGGATCGGAATGATCCAAAGCCGGCAGGACGATATCCATCGCCGGGACGCTGCCCGCCAAGGCCAGCCCTCGAATAACCCGACAACTCTGCCCGGCATCCAGTTTCGCATTGTTCCAGAGCGGCACCAGAGCGGTCAGGGCATCGAACTCCTTGCCCGCCGCCACTAAATTTTCCCCCAACTCCAGCATCGCATCGATCGCGCCGGGGCGGTTGTCACGAACCGCCTCGCGCAGGATACTCAGCGAATCGGAATTCGGTAATTGGGCGATGGCATGTAAAACCGCTATCTGGACTGACTCGTCCGCGCTGTGAACCTGAGCCTTAAGGGCCGGCAAGGCCCGCGGATTGGCTTGTTCGGCCAAAGCATTGACCACCGCTACCTGCCAGGTCGGATCGCCCTGGCTCATCTGCGCAATCAGGGCATCGACCGCCTCGTGCCCCGGAATCCGAGCCAGCGCCCAACGGGCCCACTCGCGCAACTTGGGATCCGTGTCTTTCATGGCTTCAGCCAAAACCGGTACGGCCCCGCCGTCGCCCACGATGCTTAAAAACCGGCAGAGCATGTATTTCGTCGCGGCGGGATGATCGGCCGCCAGTTCATCGGCCAGCGCCTTGGTGATCTCCGCCTGGCGCGGCGTGTTCGCCGACTTACCGGCCATGAGGAACAATGTCTCGTAGGCATTTTTGGCCGCCGGCTGCTCATCGGCGTCCAGCACCTTGACCAAGGCCGGAATCGCGGGCGCGCCAACCTCCACTAAAGCGTTCGTAGCCTCACGACGGGCGGATTCCTTCTCGTCGCCGAGAGATTTAATCCGGGCATCGTCCAAGGCCAGAGGATCAACCGCCAAGGCCGGTACCACCATCATCCCCACCATCACAATTGCCGTCATATACTTTTTCATCGCCTGATTCTCCTGCTGACGTATATTCAAATTCGTTCTTCGTCTTTAACACAATCCTCAAGAATAACCGCCGCCCCGTTTACAGCCTCCACGGGGCCCGGTAGGGCTTGTCCACCCAGCGATTGAGGCTCGGATCGTTGGTGATTTCCTGCTTGACCGGGTCCCATTCAATCGTCTTACCGGTGCGAATGGCAATGTTGCCCAGATGGCAAATGATCGCTGAGCGGGCACCGATCTCCACATCGCTGATCGGCCGTCGACGGGTCTTAATGCACTCCAGCCAGTCGGCATGGTGGCCCTCATAACTATGTGCCGGAGCCTGCTGCAAATGCACATCGCCACGGCCCAACGGCTCTTTTTCGATCTCCGGATTGCTCAACTTATAACCGTTGCGGTCCACCTTGATCCATCCGTCGGTCCCCTGGAAATGCGCACCGTAGCTTTCCCAGTCGCTACATGTATACAGGATGCGTCCGTCAGCATAGGTATGCTTGATCTCGAAGCGGGTGGCCGTGTCCCACAGACCCGCCGTTGGGAACTCCGCGACCAGCGGTTCGCTCTTGATCGGCCCGGTGTGGTCCGTGCCGAAGCCCCATTGCACGATGTCATTGTGGTGCGCGCCCCAGTCGGTCATCTTGCCGCCGGAGTAGTCGTACAGCCAGCGGAAATCGATGTGGCAACGTTTCTCGGTATACTCCGCCCACGGCGCGGGCCCAAGCCAGGCATCCCAATCCAATTCCGGCGGGACCGGCTGCGGGGCCTGGTAGCCGATGGTCGGCGCCCCGCCGATGACCGCCCGAGCCCAGAGGACCTTACCGATCCGTCCGCTGCGCACCCACTCGCAGGCCTTGCGGAAACATTCGAACGACCGTTGCATGCTGCCGGTCTGCAACACGATGCCGTGTTGACGCACGGCCGCGACCATCTTCTTGGCCTCGCCGATGGTCAGCGACAGCGGCTTCTCGCAATAGATATCCTTGCCGGCCGCACAGGCATCGACCACCATCTTCGCGTGCCAGTGGTCCGGCGTGGCGATCAACACCGCGTCCAGATCGGGACGGGCCAGCATTTCGCGGTAATCGTGGTATCCCTTGGCGTCGGGTCCGGCCTTTGCCAAGGCCTTGTCCAGATGCCTCTTATCAATATCGCTAATGCCCACGATTTTGAAATTCGGATTGTTGACCAGGATGTCCAGGTGCCCGCCGCCCATCCAGTTGACCCCGATGAAGCCCAGCGTCACCCGGTTGCCGGCCGAGGGTTGACCCGGCGCACCCAGGGCTCGACTGGTCAGCATATACGGGCTTGCCAACGCGCCGACGGCCAGCCCGGCCCCGCGCTTCAGCAGTCCACGGCGAGTAAAATTCGATTTACCATGCATGTAAATTCCTCCCTTGTATCAATACTCTGTTGTTCACATTCAAAGCTGACCCGGCTGTCCGGGCACCTCCTCCAGGCCGATAAAGTCCTGTAGCATACACCGGCGCATTCCGAATGAAAACCTGCCAATCCGCCGAAAAAGACCGACATATTCCTTTAACATTTACCGAACTTCGCCGAAAAATACCCCTAAAATGCCGGTTTTTGTCATTTTCCACTACCGTTAACATTGGATTGGAGGTACAATAAATCCTATTCATCAACTGACATGCAAACCAACCACGGATTTTCATCCACAGCCGTGAGAACATTTCCGGTCTTGCATGGTCCGTGAGAAACGCCAATCTGCGAGGAGGGAACATGATGCGCTTCCACCAAGGTCTGCTCAATTCTATGGGTTTCGCTATCTGCATTCTTTATGGAATGAGCGGAGGAGCCCAGGCCCTGACCGTGATTTATGTCGACACCGACGCCACCGGCGCCAACGACGGCACCAGTTGGGCGGATGCCTTCGTTGAGTTGCAGGCCGCCCTTAATGATCCTTCGTTCGCCCCACCGTATGAAATCCGCATCGCGGCCGGCACGTACACGTCCGATTACGATCTCGGCAGCGGCACGCATACAGGCGATCGTGGAAAAAGTTTCACCCTCCTTGATGGCATGACCCTCAAGGGCGGATACGCGGGCCACGGCGAACCCGATCCCGACCAACGCGATATTGATATCTTCAAAACGACATTGAGCGGCGATATCGGCATCGTCGGCAACCATAGCGATAACAGTTATCACGTCTTATGCGTAAATGGTCTTGGCCAACCCGTCCTCATCGATGGAATCACTATCGCCCATGGCCGGGCAAACCATATGACAACCTTGGAAATGCAGCGCGGCGGCGGTCTTTGTGTGACTGCGGGCGGCGATCTTGACCTGGTGGATTGCACCTTCGAATCCAATTTCGCCAATTGGGGAGGTGCGGTGTCCAACCATAATGGCAACTTTGAGGGGTCAAGCTTTATTCGCTGCCGGTTTATCGCCAACACTGCTCTAAATTCCGGCGGCGCGATCTATAACGAAGGCCACATCATCCTGACTGGCAGCGACTTTATCCGCAACACCGCGACCCGTATGGAAGGCGGGGCCATTTACGCCATGGGCTGGCCTACTATCGTGATGAACTGCGTGTTCGTGGGCAATTTGGCGGCCGCCGGTGGAGCGGTTTTTTCCGCGGGCTCTACGGCCGTGACCAACTGTACATTCGCCGAAAACCGGGCAAACGATACCGGCGGACTGCTGACCGCCTCCGGTACAACCTACCTCTACAACAACGTGTTCTGGAATAACCGCGACAGCGGCGGTACCGACGAATCCGCCCAGATCAGCAAGAATACGGGAACCCTTAATGGTTCATACAATTGTATTCAAGGTTACAATACGAGTAACCCCTGGCTAGGGCAGTATAACATCGCTAATGACCCAGTATTTCTGCGCCTGCCCGATCCCGGCCCCGACGGCCAATGGGACGGCGTCAACGACGATTACGGCGACCTGCGTTTGGACTTTGCTTCGCCCTGCGTCGACGCCGGCAAATCCATCGTCGATCCCGATCCCTGGCACAGCGAAATTCAGCAACTGCCGGGTACTGATCGCGACGAGAATCCCCGCCGTGTGGACGACCCGAGGGTTCCCAATTCCGGAAGCTCCGACCCCCAAACGCCTCATGTCGACATGGGGGCCTACGAGTACCAGCCGAGCTATTGCTATTACTACGAAAGTTTTAATGATGGAGACAGTAGTTTTATCATCGATAACAGTTACGGCAGGGGCGGCGGCTGGTGGCATTATGACGATTGGTGCAAGTCAGAAACCCACGGCCATAGCTACAACTGGGCCCTCGCCTATGTCGGCGGCGACTGCGCTTATGACAACGGCTCGACCGAGGGCGTCGTCACCTCGCCACCGATCGATTTGTCCAACTATCCCACCCTCGCGGTCCTGTCCTTCAACTACTACCTCGAAACCGAAGGGCACCCGAGCAACTGGGATTTTGCTTTTGTGGAAATTTCCGAAAACGGCGGCCCCTTAGTGACCGTCGCTCACAACGACGAGAGTCTCGGACTGGTCACTCTGCAGGACCCCAGCAACGGCTGGCGGACCGCCACCGTCGATCTGTCCGCGATGGCCGCCTCCGTTATTCAATTCCGTTTTCATTTCCAGACCGTCGATGAACTCGCCAATCATTTCGACGGGTTCTACATCGACGATGTACGGATCTGTCCGATTCCCGATACCTGCTCCACGATAACCACGTTCGAGGGCGACTCCTGGGGATCCTTGCCCTGGAACCATTCCGGTGACGCACCCTGGTCCATCAAAACCGGATCGGCTTGCGTCGGCATTAAAAATGCTCGATCCGGCATCATCGCCGACAATCAGACTTCCACCCTCGAAGTCCTTGTCGACTGCCGCGACGGCGATATCTCCTTCTGTCGGAAAATATCCTCCGAGCCGGACGCCGATTTCCTGCTGTTCTCCATCGATGATGTCCCCATCGATTCCTGGTCCGGAGAAATGGGCTGGGAACAGGTCAGCTATCCTGTTTCCGCCGGCCCACATACCTTCAAATGGACCTACGCCAAAAATGCACAAAACGCGTTCGGTCTCGATGCCGCTTCCATCGATCAGATCGTCTGGCCCGTCGCCGAGTGTGCCGGCGTGGTTCTTTATGTGGATGCCAATGCCACCGGGACCAACAATGGGACAAGCTGGATGAATGCTTACAAAGAATTGCAATCCGCTTTGGCTCAAGCCCTCGACGGCGTAGAGGTTTGGGTGGCCAACGGCAATTACCGCCCTGATTACAATGTTATAACCCAGGAGCACAACGAGCAACGCGAAGCGACCTTTCAACTGCCAAACAATGTCGGCGTCTACGGCGGATTTGCAGGCGGGGACTCCACCATCTATCCCGGCGGGGAAACCACTCGCGACCAGCGCGATCCGCAAGCCAATGAGACGATCCTGACCGGTGATTTATATCTGGATGGGGATACAGGCAACAACAGTTATCACGTGGTTTCCGCCCGAAGCATTACCCCCACTTCCATCCTTGACGGCTTTACCATCACCGCCGGCTGCGCCGGAGGCGCCCCCTACCCCAACTACGGCGGCGGTGGGATGTTCAACGAACAGAACAGCCGGGCGACCATCGCGCATTGCACCTTCACCGCTAACCGCGGCGGGCCTCACGGCGGCGCAATCTTGAATGACGCAAGCAGCCCGATCTTGTTAAATTGCACGTTCATCAATAATAACGATGCCGGCGAAGGGGGTGCGATATGCAACCGCTCAGAAGGCAGTCCCACTCTGACCAGTAGCCCCAAATTGAACAACTGCCAATTTCTTAACAATACGGGCACATACGGCGGGGCGATCTTCAATGAACAGAACAATAGCATATCCATGACCGGATGCCTGTTCCTGCGTAACACAGCCAACGATAGCGGCGGGGCCATATACAACAAGGGGTCGGCCACTTTCGCCAATTGCACAGTGGTTCAAAACACCAGCTATCCTTCCGGCGGCGGCATTTACAATAATTCCACCTTGACCCTCATCAACTGCGCCGTGGTCGGCAATATCTGCGATAACGCCGGAGCCGGTTTACGGCCGGGTTCTGCGGGCAGCCAGGCCGTCAGCATTGCCAATTCCATCTTCTGGGGCAACCTCAGTACCAATGCCACCGAAGTTGAGGCCATTCAGATCGACTACGGTACTTTTGCGATCAACTATAGTTGCGTCCAGGGCTGGTCCGGTTATTTCGGCGGTGTCGGCAACATCGGTGACGACCCGCGATTCGCCGCCATGACGCCCACGGACCTTCGTCTCCAACCCGGTTCACCCTGTATCGATGCGGGGGATAACACGGCCCTGACCTCCGACATGACCACTGACATCCTCGGCCTGGCCCGCCGTATCGACGATCCCGATACGGCCGATACCGGCAACGGGACGACCCCGCTGGTAGACATGGGCCCGCACGAATATGACCCGGCCGGCGATTACGACGGCGATTATAAGGCCGATCCGGCGAGTTTCGACCCCCT
>CAYNYK010000044.1:0-38640 GCA_964401335.1 uncultured Planctomycetales bacterium | reverse complement strand
GAAAACCCCATTTTCAAACCGGCCGATTTACCCCACTTTCAGGACGGCGTTGACATGGCCAGACCGTTTGAGTGGAAGTTCACCCGATTGGACCTCAACAACTTACTGGCCAGGCTTACGCAATACCAAGCTCACCCCGTCAAGGCGGCCGGGTAGGGAAGAAGGAAGGAATACGTCACCGAACTTACGAGCAGGAGCACTAGTTTAGATTGACTGCCCCGACGGGCGGCGGTTAGGTTGTGTGTCATGTCGAAAGTTGTATGCCTCGCGCCGGGCAGGCGGGCCTATCACGTGCTGAATCGGGTGCCGGCGAGGTTACCGCTGTTTCCCAACCCGCCTTAGCCTGCCGCGCCCACTACGGTCCGAGGGCCGGCCGCAAGGCGAGGTACCAGGCGCCATAAGCCCTAGAAACTAGCTGCGTCCCCGTTTCGCACTCTGCGTCCCCGTTTCGCACTCAGGAAGGCCCGTACCTGCTCCAGCCAGGCTTCGTCGGGCAAAGCGTAGGGGCGGAATTTTTCGAGCAGGCCCTGTTCCTCGCTGTAGAACAAGGCGCGGTAAAAGCCCAGCTTGTTGGCGATGGGCGAGTCGATCAGATTGCTCGAATCGGCGGCGCTCATCTGGAACAGGATGCGATTATCGAATTCGCCCATGCTCTGGCGGTCCAGGGTCCGCTCCAGGGAAGCCGGCGTATCGGCCCAGGTCAATACGTGCAGGCCCAGCGGCGGGCCCTCGCGGAGCAGCTCGGCGAACTGCTTGTCGGGGTTCGGGGCCTTGCCTTCGTCATCGGTCGAGAAACTGAAATCATCCTCGCGCCGCCGAAGCATCCGATAGCGTTGCAGGGCATAAACAAACACATAGACGGCCGGGGCGCGGGGATCGTCGGACTCCTGCCGGGTTTTCAATTCGTCGGCGAGTTCGGCGATGGCCTCCGGTACTTCCCGCCAACCGACCAGCCTTGTGGGGTGCGGAAGGATTTCCGCGAGCCGCGGCATGAACGTCGCCCAGGGCGCGTCCGCGGGACTACCGTCGAGGATCACGAATCGGGCCGTATCGGGGGTATGTTGCGCGGCCAAGGCAATCAGAGCCGCGGCCATCATGGCGATGGCCGCATCGTCCCGCTGGCCGACCATGAGCAGATTAGCCCCGCTCTGCCGGCGGAACGTTACGGCCGTCGGATCCTTGATAGCCACCGCCTCGCCCAACCAAATCTGCGGCGCGGAATTGGCCGCCGCCCATTGCGGGGTGCTGAGCGTTTCAAGCAGGAAGCGATTTTTGCGGATATCCGCCGGAGCGTTGCCTTCGAACACAATCAACGACGGGCGCGGCCGTCCTTCGCGGCGGACCCGCTCGGCGATCCGCTCCAGGTAAACGTCGCGCGTTTCGTCCGACAGCCAGGCGGTCTGGAACGGACAGTTTCCCTGTACCAGACCTCCGGCATCGTTATAGATTGCCTCGCCCGGCCGCGACAACAACCGGGCGGCGAGGTTGCCCTCTTCCAGAATAAGCTGCGAATCGGCCTCCGAACATTGCAGAGCAATGCGGACGGCCATCTGTCCGAGTGTGCTGCGGGACAGGCCGGCCGTGCCGCCAAGCGTCTGTGAGCCCAGCAGGGTATGAATCCCAAAGGCCCGCCCCTGACGCACCAGCCGATCGAGCAGAATGGCCGCGTCCTGGGCCAGCTTGTCGTCCTCCGAAAAGAAAATCTGGAACTCGTCCACGATCAGCAGCGTTCGCGGCAACTTGGCCCCGGTGGTCTGGCGGTACGCGGCGATGTCCTGTACGCCTGCCTGGCGGAACAGTTGGCCGCGATGTTCCATCTCCTGATCCAAACGTTGCAAGACGCTTAGCCCAAACTCGCGGTCGCTCTCGATGGCCACCGCCCGGGCGTGGATCAATTCGTGGGTTGCGTAGGTTTTGAACTCGACGCCCTTCTTGAAATCCACGAGGTAGAATTCCACCTCGTCGGGTCCGTACCACAAGGCCAGGTTGGTGATCAGCACGTGCAGCAACGTTGATTTGCCCGAACCGGTCTTGCCCGCGATCAACGCATGTTGGGCGACGCCGCGACCGAGTGATAAATGTTGCAGTCGCACCGCGCCGCAGCGGCCGATCGGGGCCTGCAACCCTGACGTACTATCGCGGCTCCACCACCTGTCTTGCGCGGGGGCAATGATCTCGAACGGTACCTCGACTCGATTGGAGCGTTTGGCCGCCTGGCCTACCTTGTGCATGATGGCGGTCATGAGCTCTTCGTCGGGCGGTGCATCCAAAGTGAGCGAAAAATGCTTAAAGACCTCGTCCTGCCAGACGAAACGTCCGTCCTGATAAAGCAGATGCACGGAGCGAGCTTCGATATCCTTCATCTCGATACCCGCGGGCAGGCTTTGTCGTCGATCGTGGGCAATCAGGGTGTACACGCCGCACCGGGCGCCGCTGTTGACGATACTCATCAGCCGCCGGGCGGCCTCCTCGTTGAAATTTACCGGGAAGTTGGCCACGACTAAAAACCGGTACGGCTCGGCCAGTTCGCCGGCTTGGGCGTTATAGGCGTCAATGGTTTCAAACTCGTTGCGCAGGTATTTCTGGATCACGTTCTCCATGTGGTTGGTCAGGTCGGCCAGTCGCTCGGCGATGTGCTCGCTTTCCGTCCAGATGCGGCTGCCCACCAGGGCTTCCTCGTAGTCGGCCAGATGCATGAAGCCCGCGAAATTCTGCCCTAAACCAATCGGATCGATGATCGTGAAGCGCACCCGACCGGCGGGCAGGGCGGTCAGCAGGCGAACCATCACCGCCCGCAACGCGGACAAGGCTTCATCCCGGCCTTGAGCGCCGGTTTGCAGCAGGAGCGAACCGTGCTCGGGCAAGGACAGTAAGGCCGGAACGGTGATGCGGTCCGTATCCCCCGTTTCAGCGGTGAGTAATTGGCGCGGACCCGCGGCCAAGGTGGCGAGATCCACCTCCAAACGGCCGAAACAGATCACGTCGGAAAATTCACGCGGCGGTTCCCAGTCGGACCAAAGGGCGTCGCGCCAGTCCGCCAGCACCCGGCGATCAATGCGCGCTATTCGTTCGCGGAGAGCGCGAAAAACCTCCAAGCCCTCGCGCCAGCGGTTTTCCAGGCGACATCGGGCCTCCGCATGATGTTGTTCGAATTCGGCCGTACGTTGTTCAAATTGCTCGCGCAAACGGGTCAGGCGGTGCTCGCGTTGCTCGGCCAGCCTGGGTAACAGTTGGGTATATTCCTCCTCCACCTGTCTTAGCCCCTTGTCCCGCCGATTCTGGATTTCATCCTTGAGCCGTTCGAAAGCCTCCTCCAGACCGTGCAACGAAGCGATCCGCTTGGCGTCGAAGTCCTTGATCGCCGCCTCGTAGCGTTCACGGGAAGCCTGATTCTCGCGCTGCTGTTGGGCGACCACTTCCTCCTCGCGACGTTTTCGCGTTTCCTCGGCCAGGATCATGCGCTGTTGCAAGGCCAGCTCCGCCATCGCCAGGGCCCGGTAAAACGGACGATAGAGAGCATAAACCTGGGCGCGGCCCGCGCGTTTCAAGGCCCGCCCCGCCATCCAGGACGCCACCAGCGTAATCGCAAACGCCACCGGCCCGGTCACCATGAGCGACGGCCAACCCGGAACGCGTAAAAACTCGAGTACGCCCATCAGGCCTACCGCCGCCAGACAAAGCAACGCGACATTCACCACCGGTCGAGCGCCCACGAACAATTTCGGGGTCTTCAGTGCCTCCATTCGTGCCACGTTTTCCAAGGCTGTTGCGTAATGCATGTTGAATTCGGTGGCAGGATTGTCGGACCCCAGCGTCAGCGATTCCTTCGGCGGCAGGTCGGGCGGCGGCGGCAGTTGATACGCGGTCAGGAGCCATTCCGCCCGCTGGGCCACTTCGGCCAGTTGCCGTTGATGGTGATGCGTCTCACTCTGAACATGCTCGAATTCGCGGGCAATCTTTTCCTTCGCCCCAATAGCCACGGTCTCCGCCAGCCAGACTTCATGGTCGTGTTCGCGCTTGGCCGCCCGCTTGCCTGTGTCGCATTCGTGCAGGATGCGGGCCTTTTCCGTCCGATTATTATGCCTCAGCAGGCGCATATCCGATGCAAACAGTGATTCAACTTGTTGGATTTGTTCCTGATGGCGGTGATCCGCTTTTTCCCGGGCCGTTTGCGCGTGTTCCTCGATCTCGGTCTTTTCTTCCTGGTATTTCTGTTTGAGGGCTTCAGTGTTCTTGTGGTACTGACGCTCGATCTGTGTTTCCGCGGGTTCTACGGCATCGCTGGCCAGGCGAAGGATTTCGCGCAAGGCCATCCGAGAGAGATGATCTTGTGCGCCCTGGAGGGGCGGCGCCGGCTCTTGCAGATACTCTTCGAGAAAATCGCGCATCAAACGGTTACTCTTGTTTTACCGGAGCGATTCAACCCTACCCCGCTGGCCGTGCTCAAACGCTTACCCGCAATCCCGGCGGCACTGGTTCAAGACCGCGCTTAACCGATCCATCGCCTGCTCTGCATTGCGCAGCGCCGTCAGCAGCGGCGCCATGAACGCCTCGTCGAACTGGCGGCTGTTTTCGTCATGCCAGTATAACAAGGTCTCCTCCCAGGAAACCTTCAAATCCTTCATGGCTCGCTTGAGCTTGGCGCTGCCGGAGCTTGCACTCATGATTGACCCCACGCAAACAGGTTCAACCTTCGCCTTGCCGGATGGCGGGCTGGTCTTTCGCGGATGCGTTCGCGTCCGATTTCGCCGACGGCCAGACCACCCGGTCGCGGGCGTCGAGAACCGCCTCCAGACTGATACCATTCAAAACCACCAGATAGCCTCGAGGCAGATTCAGGATTTCCACCCAGTCCGGCCGCTGCCGGAGAATCTCGCCCGCTTGCACGGCGATGGGCGGGTCGGCCGAACCACCCTCGCGGAGCCCGACATACCAGCATCCCGCCGGTTGCGACGGTAAAGCCACCCGTTCAAGATAAATGCGCTCCTTTTCCCAGCAGTCGGCCGCCAAGACCATCTTATCCAAGGGCGAGATCGGTCTGTACTCGAGGTCCAGATCGAGGATGGCCTCGCGTTGAGCCGAATCGATCCGAGGCCATTTCAACTCCGAGAAAGGCGGTTTTTCCGTCGGTCGGCCGTCGATCTGTGCCGGTTCGGGAGTCCGGGCGCGCAATGGACGATAAGCGATAGCTGACGGTTCCGGAGGTGTCACGGGTTCCGGGCGAGCCATGCCCCCGGCCAACGGTCCGGACACCGTCGTTCCCTCGGCGATCGGTACGCCTACGGAGAAATACGCCTCCAAAGCGGCGATCATCTGGTCCAGTCGGGCCAAACTCCGCGGTACGTCCGCCTCTATGTACCGTCCCAGCTTCTGGACAACGGCCTTGTATTCATCGGCTTCCTTGTCCAACTGCCTCAGCCAACGACGTACATTGGCGATCTTTTGTTCCGCCTCCTCCAGCCGACGCTTGGCCGCGTCCGCCGCTTTTTTTTCGTCCACGCACGAATACCGCCCACCCAGCGGTGTCTTTTCGTTTTGTCTTTGTTTCAGAATGAGTTTGGCGCGATGATACAGTTCCGTTCGTTTGCGAAACTCACTTTTCCAATAGATTTGTTGATCCTGGTGCAGCCAATTGCGGGTGCGGTGGATGTCTTGTTCGGCCTCGGACATGGCCGTCTGGATCATTTCGGCGTGCCGACAGAGCTGGATACGGAACTCCTTCAGCCGCTCGACCGAATCCACTCTGGCCTGTTCGCTCATGCCCGCATCCTCAGACGATCATTTTCAGGATACCCCGCCTTGCCTATTTCCGTAATATTTATCACCATTCTTCCCTGCTCTGCCCCTCATTCACGAGCCGAATCGTGCCGTGTTCGTGCCCGCGCACGAAGTCTCAACCGGTGGGCCGGGCCGAGGCCAACCCTGCGATTAATGCTGCTGCAGGTATTCCTCGATATGGCCGGCCTTTTTCATCAGGAAAGCCACGTGTCGATCAGACAACTCGAAAAACCGCCCCAGGGTCTTGATGGTCTGCTCGAATTCCTCGGCAAACTTGCGCTGCTCCTGATCGCGCCACGTTTTTTCGAGGGTGTGCATGCGCGACTGCAAGCCGGCCATCAGGGTTTGCAGCTCGGAAGTGAAGCGTTTCAAATCCCGGGCAAACCGCCGCAGTTCCGCAGGATCCACATATGCCTGGGCCATACGCACCTCCCGTCGGCTCGGTAGCCGTCCTCCGGTTTCTCACGCCCGGCCAACCGCGCATCAAGCAGGCGGCCGACAATACCTTATTTTACTCGATGTTAACGTAAAAATGAAAACAAGAAAACGGCGTCCGTTACAGCGCGTCGCTTTCGAGCCGAATTCGTAGAAAATCCATACCGGGGCAGGTCTGGTGGGCGACGGGTTTTCGTGGCCCTCTTGATATTTCCCCTGCCTGAGCGGTTATTCCATTTTGAGGTTTTTGCGTTTCCACGGCGTGACTACGGTGCCGGCTCAGGCGTCAACCAGTTTCTCGCGGATGGCGAACCGGGCCAGGTCGACACGGTCGTGGATATTGAGCTTGCACATCAGGCTGTTACTATGCCGGTTGACGGTGTTCACCGCGATGTGCATGGCTTCGGCGATTTCTCTTTTGGACAGGCCTTTGGCCAGGCAGCGCAGAACCTCCAGTTCGCGCGGAGTCAGCATCGCCGCCCGACTGTATCCCCGGTGTCCCAGCCGTACCGCCTGATGGTCGATGATGATGCGGGATTTCACCTCGGGCGAAAAATAAAACGCCCCGCCCGCCACTTGGCGAATGGCTTTCAATAACGCGCCCCGCGGTTCCGATTTGGTTACGTAGCCCCAAGCCTGCACATCCAAGGCCTGTTCGATGTAACGATCATGGTAAAATGCGCTAAGGAAAATGATTCGGCTGTTCGGGCTTTTCTGCTGAATCATGCGGGCCGCCTCGAAACAACTGAGCCCGGGCATGTCGATATCCATTAAAATGATATTGGGATGCAGGTCGGCCGCCCGCTCGGCGGCTTCGCCCGCATTGCCCACATCCGCCAGAACGCGTAACCCCGGCTCGCGTCGCAGCGATTCGGTAAGCATTTGACGAACCAGAAAATGATCGTCGGCCAGCAGGATCGTGATCTCCTGCCCCTCGAGTTGGGGATCCAAAGACCAGAGGGGAACCCCCTGTCCCATAACAGTCTCATCGAGATACATAGTCCCAGTCCCAGTGCGAAAGAAAAGGTGCCTTTTCAAGGAAAGGCAACCATTTACGCCAATTATTTCGGTTTTTCTTTATTAAAGCATGATGGGGTATTTACCTAAGTTTGATGTCCATAAGCTGACGGAAAACCGTAACTGGCCATCATAGTGCAATTTGCGATGACAGACTATTCTGCATACTATTAGACCTGCGCGGTTATCAGATTGTCAAGGCCGCGCCTGGAAAGCGGCTATATGCGGATTAATCTTCTATGTATTGGGGATGTGGTGGGCCGGCCTGGGCGATATGTTCTTTCCCAGGCCTTAACCAATCTGGTTGCGCAACACGATATCCATTGCGTGATCTGCAACGCGGAGAACATCGCCGCCGGGTCGGGGATTACGCCGCAATTGTACGAAAAACTCCTGCGCTACGGGGTTAATCTGATTACCCTGGGGGATCATGTTTACCGCAAAATGGAGATCATACCCGTACTGGAAAAGGCGGAGAACATCGTGCGGCCGGCGAATTACCCCCCGGGCTCGCCCGGCCGCAACGTAGCCGTCTATGAAACCAAAGCGGGTATCAAGGTAGCGATTGTTTCTCTTTTGGGTCGGCTGTACATGCGTCCCCAAGCGGATTGTCCTTACCGGGCGGTCGATGAGGTGCTGCGGCAGTTGCCTCCCGATGTGCGTATTGTGGCCGTCGATATGCATGCGGAGGCCACCAGCGAGAAAGTCGCCATGGGTTGGCACCTCGACGGGCGGGTCAGTCTGGTGTTCGGCACCCATACCCATGTGCAGACCGCCGACGAAACCATTCTACCGGGAGGGACTGCGTATATTACCGATCTGGGCATGACCGGGCCGTATCATTCGATTCTCGGTCGCCGCAAGGACCGGGTACTCAAACACTTCATGACCAACCTGCCCGCGCCCTTTGACGTGGCCACGGAAGACCCTCGGTTGTGCGGTATCGTGGTGGGGGTCGATGATCAGAGCGGTCGGGCCGTGGAGATCAAACGTATCTGCGTGGTGGGGACCGACTTGGACAAGATGGAGCAATTCGATAGCAACGAAGGGCAATAACCCGCCGCGATCTTTGTTCGATCCGGAGCGTATGACCGGCCTCGATAAATCCGCGCCCGTCCCGGCAACGATGACGGTCAGTCAGCTCAACGCGGCCATCAAGCGGGCCTTGGCCGACCGTCTGCCGAGTACCATCCATTTAGTCGGCGAAATCAGCAATCTGACCCGGCCGGCCAGCGGCCATCTGTATCTGACCCTGAAAGACGAGAACAGCGAGATTCGGGCGGTTATGTGGCGTTCGGCGGTGACCGGCCTTAAATTCAAACCCACCGACGGCCTGCAAGTGATCGCTACCGGGTGCGTCGATGTCTATGAGCCGCGCGGGCAATATCAATTTTATATCCGTAAACTGGAACCGCGCGGCGTCGGGGCGCTCGAGCTGGCCTTTCGCCAACTCTGCGACCGGCTGGCCCGCGAAGGGTTGTTCGATCCAGCCCGCAAGAAGCCGATCCCCCGTTATCCTCGGCGTATCGCCGTGGTAACCAGTGAAACAGGCGCGGCGATTCGCGATATTCTGCATACTTTGCAACGACGGTTTCCCTGCGTGTCCGTGTTGCTGCATCCGGTGCGTGTGCAGGGGGAAGGCGCGGCCGAGGACATCGCGGCGGCTATCCGCCGACTCAACGATCAGGCCGATCGACTTGGGGGCATCGATGTGATGATTGTCGGTCGCGGCGGCGGATCGCTCGAAGACCTCTGGGCGTTTAACGAGGAGATTGTCGCGCGGGCCATCTTTGCCAGTCGTATTCCGATCATCAGCGCGGTAGGCCACGAAGTGGATGTCAGCGTTTCCGATCTGGTGGCCGACCTGCGGGCCCCGACGCCCACTGCCGCGGCGGAATTGGCCGTCCCCGTTCTCGATGAGGTATGGACCCTCTTGAACGGTTGGCAGACCCGGACCGGCCGCGCCGTCCGCCATCAACTGGACTTGGCCCGTGCTCGTCTTGACGTGTTGTGCCAGACCGCGTGGTTGCGTGATCCGCTGATTCCGATTCGCCAAGCCGAACAACGCATTGATGAAGCCTCCGCCCGGTTGCGCTACGCGGGGCAGCAACACATCGGTCTGGCCCGCCATCGTTTGCATCAGATGGAAATGGTGCTTGGCCGCATCCAACCCGCCGCTTTTATACATCTCCAGCGTAGTCGCCTGGACGGCATGACCCATCGCCTGAATCGGGCTGGCGATTTGTTTTTGCGAAAACGTGGGCAACGCCTCGAAACCGCGCAGAACCGTTTGGCAAGGCGCCATCCGCTTGAGCGGATTCATCGGCAAATCGAAACGGTTGAGCAATTACGGCGACAATTGGACCGGGCGAACCGCCATCGGATACAGATGCTCGCCCAGACTCTTTCCAATCTGGAGACGCGTCTGGAAAACACCAGTTATCGTCGCACCCTGCAGCGCGGCTATACCATTACCCGCCGACAAACCGACCGCGCCATCGTGACCCGTCCCGATCTGGTTCAACCCGGAGATCGGATCATCACCGAAACCGCCGCCGGACCGTTTACCAGCGAGGTCCGTGAATCGGAGAGTTAACCGCAAGACCGGGCGATTGTCCGAACGTTGTTTGATAAAAAACAAGTTGTGTTGCACGGAATACCCCCTTTTCATAGGATAAAGCAGCCCGACACGCTTTCGGATGGTGTGTTCGGAATGGAGGATGTCTGTTATGAGTAGTCCGCTTAAACTCCTCAGCATTCGCGGTTTCAAATCAATCGAAGCCCTGGAGAATTTTGAGCCGGGCAAACTCAATATCCTGATCGGGGCCAATGGGGCGGGTAAGAGCAATTTCGTCGACTTTTTTCGTATGCTCCGGGCGATGGCGGACGAAGGTCTGCAAAAATACATCAATGAAGCCGGTGGGGGGGACGGTTTTTTTTTCCTGGGCCCCCGGCATACGCGCCAGATTTCGGCACGGTTGCAGTTCGGAGACAACGTCTACGAATTTGACCTTGAACCGACGGCGGATAGCAGTGTACAAATCGCTGATGAGCGGGTTCAGTACACCGGAGGAACGGGGAAGGGGAAATTACGTTCTATTGGACACGGGAATCGCGAATCCCGGCTCAAGGCGAGAAAGGACGAACCGGCGGGCCGGGGACAAGGCCTTGACGTACCCCACTATGTGTACGAGGCGGTGTCCAATTGGACCGTATATCACTTTCACGATACGAGCATGTTGGCGCCTATGCGGAGGGAGCAGTCGGCAAGAGATCGTTCCCGGCTTCGGTCCGAAGCCTCGAATATCGCGGCGTTCCTGCTTAACTTACGCAATGTGCATAATGGCAGCTATACCCTGATTCGAGACACGATACGGCTCATTGCCCCCTTCTTCGATGATTTTATACTGGAGCCGCGGGAAAAAGGGGGCGAGGAAAAGGTACGGCTGGAATGGCGTCAGAAAGGTAGTGATTATCCTTTCCAGCCAGCGCAGTTATCTGACGGCACCATTCGTTTTATTTGTTTGGTTACGGCGCTCCTGCAACCTCAGCCACCGGTGACAATGGTCATTGATGAACCGGAACTGGGCCTGCATCCGTACGCGATCAATCTGCTCGCGGATCTGATTCATTCGGCCGCCGAACGATCGCAAGTCGTGGTATCGACGCAGTCGGCCGCCCTGTTGGACCATTTCTCCCCTGAGAACGTGATTGTCGTTAGCCGCTCCGCCGGTCGATCGGTTTTTGAGAGGCTGAATACCGACAAGCTGGCCGAGTGGTTGCGGGAGTATTCGGTCGGCGAACTATGGCAGAAAAACGTCGTTCAGGGGGGTCCAACCCATGAATGACCTCGTTGCGATCGTAGAAGGACAAACCGAGCAAACATTCGTCAGGAATCAACTGGCCCCCTACCTTGGTGATCGCGGAGTTGCCATCCGGGCGGTACTCTCTGGAAAAACACGGAAACAAGGCGGCATCCGGAAATGGGAAGTATCGCGAAACGATATTATTCGAACCTTGAAGGAAGGTTGCTATTGTACGACCATGTTCGATTTCTACGCCATGCCTAACGATTGGCCGGGGCGGATGGAAGCAGCCAGGCTACCTTGGGCGGAAAGAGGGTTATGCGTGGAAACAGCCATGCTCAACGATATCGTCGAGCAACTGGGCGAAGGTTTCAATCCGAGTCAATTGATACCTTATGTTCAAGTCCACGAGTTCGAGGCCCTGATGTTCTGCGATATTCGTATTCTGGCGGAATTGTCTGCTTCGCTTACCCGGCAACCTGCTGATTATTTCCAAAAGCAATTCGATAAAATACTCACGGAGGCAGGTAACGCGGAGGCCATTGACGACGGTTACGAAACCTGCCCTTCTCGAAGGATCATGCGTTTGACGCCCGGTTATAGAAAAGGGCTCCACGGTCCGATTGTGGCTCAGCGGATCGGTCTCGATGCGCTTCGCGCGGGATGCGCGCATTTCTCTTCATGGTTGAAAAAACTGGAAATGGCGCGATCGACACCATAAAGTATCCCGTTTTTCAGAAATGGCCAATCCTTGGGCTTTTGCGAAATATCCATCATTTTCGCGGCTTGCTTGTCCTGACGGGTGAGGTATATCCGCGGATCGGATATTGCTCGAAAGTCTCGCCACCGCCGAAAGCGCGCGGGTCGTTCGTTTCGCGCAATGTATCCTCCAATTGCTTTTTGAGGCGGGCTTTGATATCGGCATATTCCGGCCGATCGGCGACGTTGTTGATCTGCTCCGGATCCGTGCGCAGATCATAAAGTTCCTCGCCGGGCCGCATACCGAAGCAAAGCTCGAACGCCCGGGCATGAGCATCGTTGACCTGGTGCGCCAAAATGAAATCACGAGTCGGGCCGGCATCAATGTCCGCGTAATCCGGGGCTTCACCGCCGGCGGGACGATCAGGGCGATAGTTGATGATATACAAATATTCGTAAGTGCGCAGCGCCCGGCCGGGATAGTCCCCCTCAAAACCGGGAAAAGCATCGACATGATGCCGCTCGCGCCCGATGATGACATGATCGCGCGTCGGATCGATGCGTCCCGATTCCCTCGAACACAGGAGGTCAAAGAAACTGCGGCCGTTCATGTCCGCCGGTGGTTTTATTCCCGCGGCTTCCAGAAATGTAGGCGCAAAATCCACAAAGCTGATGAAATCGTCCACCACCCGGCCGCCTTGAAGGCGTTGACCCCAGCGGATGGCCAGCGGCATGCGGTTGCCAAAGTCATAAAGATTGGCGATTCCCCGGGGAAACTGAGGGCCGTTGTCGCTGGTGACGATGATCAGCGTGTTTTCGAGTCGGCCTCTCTCTTCCAGCAGTTGGATCATGCGGGCCAGTTGTTGATCGAACCATTCGATTTCCAGGGCGTAATCGAGAAAGTCGCTGCGTACCTCCTCGACGTCGGGCAGGAAGGGCGGAAGTTCGACCTCATGAAGTTTCTTGCCCGCCCGCAGGCCGGACCCTTTTTCGTACGGTCGATGCGGTTCGTTGGCCCCGAACCAGAAGCAGAAAGGCTGACCCGTCTTGCCGTCCTCGAGAAAGTCCGCGAAGTTAGCGGCGTAATCGCGGGAGGCGATGTCCGCGGTCGGCGGGGTTAAATGACGGGCATTATACTCCTTCCCCGCGGGATTTCGCGTGCGCCCACCGGCCTTCCAATCGCCCGGCGACCATCCTTTACCGGTGAATCCGACATGATATCCGGCCGCTTCCAGAAGGTCGGGATAGACGGCGAAACGCTTGTCCAAAGTGCCGAAATTCTGGGCCCCTTCCTCGAGCCGATAGAACGCCTGGCCGGTCAGGATGGCCGCCCGGGAGGGCGCACACGAAGGACAGGAGGAATAAGCATTGTTAAATATAATTCCTTCACGGGCGATCCGGTCAAAGGCCGGTGTACGCACCAGCTTGCTCCCATACGCCCCGGCGTGGCGCCAGTATTGATTATCCGACACGCAAAAAAGTATATTCGGCCGGCTCGATGATCCGTCGTCGGCCAGGACGGTGGTCCTCATGGGCAAGGCCATGACCAGTCCTGTCGCGATGACGAAACCGTAACACCGATGTGCGAGTCTGTTCTGCATATCTGATTTCCTTGCCTGGGTAGTGTGTACAATAAGTCCCAAGCTTTAGTATCGCGCCATTCGCGACAACATGACCGATTGTCCGGTAAAATCAAGATCACCCCGAACCATGAAATAACTGCCGCCGTCCAATACATGCGGCTCGGCGATAAAATCGGCTTCCAGACCATCCGGCGTAAAGTAGACTTCCACGCGATCGATGGGTGTTTCGACGTGAGCCATGATCTCGGCCAGGGTGGGCATCCGTTTGGCCACCACGTCATAAAACCGCAAGATCGTTTCTTCCGTCTCCGTGGCCACAACGAAGTCCGATCCTTCGGCATAATACAGAGGTTGATGTACGGCGTTGAACAAAAAGGCGGCTCGCTCGTGGATGACGCCGAGTCGCCGCGAGACCGGCGCTCGCTCGGCCAACAGGCGATGAAGGATGGCCAGGTCGTCGGGTTGGTGAAGATTCAGCGCCCGCAAGGGTATGGTTTTCGGTCCGCTCGCCGGCCACGCACCGCGGGCCACGAACCGGCTCTCCCGCACCGCCCGAAATCCGTATCGTTCGTACAAAAATGGCCGGCCGGTGAAAAGCACGGTGGCCGCCCCACGAGCCGCGCACCACTCCAGCGCCTCTTCCATGACCGCGCGAGAATATCCGCGGCCCTGGAAATCGGGATGAGTGCAAATGGCGTGCAGATCCGAGACGACCATTTCGTGTCCGTTAACCATCAAGGGAATATCGATCACGCCCAGGTGGGCCACCAACCGATCGCCTTCAAAACGGAGAAAAGGCGTGGAAACCTGAAAAAAGTCCGAGCCGAGGGCCTTGGCGCTTTCGAGCCAGGGGACGATGGTAGGAAAGGACCGATCGAGGAGAGGCAAGACGTGGTGAGCCAGTTCCGGCTCCTGGCTATACGAATGTAAATATTTCAAGGCAGACATAGGCGTTCACTCTCCGCGAAGATCGTTATCCGCACGGCTCCAGGGCTACTGGCTGATGCCTGAGCAGCGAAGGCTTCTCCACGTTAGCGGTTGAGGGCGACCGACACAACTCTTATGCCGGATGGGCGGAGACCGTGGTCGCTGGTAAACCCGTGCGCTCGTCGGGTATGATCTCAAATGTCATCGGGGCAGATGGACAAATTCTTTCGGTTACGTTCACGGAGTTGACAATGCCTGATATGAAGATTCGTTCCATGCTCAAGGAGGATGCCGCCGAGGTGGCCGAGTTGATTTATGTTTCGATCAACGAATGGTATCAACGGTACGGGCGGCCGCGCCCTTTTCGCGGGTCGACGGCCGATACGGAAGTTTATTTCAACGTGTATAACAAACTCGATCCCGGATGCGGGTTGGTCGCGGAAAATCCGCGCAATGGGCGATTGATGGGTTCCTGTTTTTATCATCCGCGTGAAACACACGTTTCCCTCGGGATCATGAATGTGCATCCCAATTACAGCGGCCAGGGAGTGGCCGGCGCCTTGGTGCGATACATCACGGATTTCGCGGACGCCGCGGGCAAGCCGGTTCGCTTGGTGTCCAGCGCGATCAATTTGGATTCATTTTCCGTATATAACCGGGCCGGATTTGTGCCGCGCCGCCTTTATCAGGATATGTATCTCCGCATGCCGGACGAGGGCCTGAAGGGGACGGTCCCGGGTCAGGAAAATGTTCGCGAGGCCCGCTCCGCCGATGCGGGGGCGATGGCGGACTTGGAACAGGAGTTGATGCACATCCGACGGGAGAAGGATTATCGCTATTTGCTGACCAATGAAGACGGCTTCTGGCACGCCAGCGTGTATCGGAACCAGCAAGGCGCGCTGGACGGTTTTCTCATATCCTGTGGGCATCCCGGTTGCAACATGATTGGGCCGGGGGTCGCGCGCACCGAGGAAGTGGCCGCCGCCCTGCTGACCGTCGAATTGGATCATCACAAAGGCCGAACGCCGGTCTTTTTAATTCCGGTGGAATGTAGCAAGTTGGTCAGAAACTTATACCGACAGGGCGCCCGTAATTGCGAGTTGCATTTCTCCCAGGTCCGCGGCCCCTACCCGTCCATGCGCGGAGTGTTCATGCCTTCATTTCTGCCGGAAACGGCTTAAACGTCGGTGGGCGTTTCGTTTACGTCGTGCATTTGGAAAATACGGCTGGGGCTTTCCGGTTGGCCGGTACGGGCGGACAGATAGGCGGCCTGCATCACCGCCATAGCCGGCAGGTGTTGTCGCAGGGTCGAGGTGAATCGGGGAGAAGGATTTCCCAGGGCGGCAAGAAAAGCCTCAATCTGCCCTGCCAGCAGATCACCACCCTGAGTATGCCGACGATTTTGCACCGCTCCCGCACGGTCGCGGGTGACCACCTGATCGCCATCAATGACCAGTGAACCGTTTGTGCCGAACAATTCCAACGACCACTCGGTCGGTCCAGCCGTCCAACAGGCATGCAGCGTGGCTATCGCCCCACCGGTAAATCGGCAGACCACGGCGGCCGTGTCTTCCGTATCATAGGAATGGCGTCCGCCGGGTCGGGACACGCCGGCCATCGCCGCGTACACGCTGTCCGGCAATCCCATCACGTTCACCAGCAGGTCGATCATTTGATAACCCTGATCGAGCAATACGCCACCGCCGGCCTGCCGAGCGTCCCCCCGCCAGTCGAAGTTCTCCTCCCAACACATCATGATTTGGCCACGAGCCAGAAACCAGCGACCGAAACCATCAAGCTCGGATGCTTCACTCTGCAGGGCCGGCTCGGCCGCCCAATCCCGTGCGACCACCAGCGGGCAGCCGGCCTTCTCGAAGATCTCCACGAGCCGAGCGGCTTCATCGAATCGCCGCGCCGGCGGGGTCAACATCCATACGGGAATCCCGCGTTCCGCCGCCAAGGGCAGATAATGACCTCGCTCATAAGCCGGCAAGGCCACGAACAAGGCTTGCAGGCGGTTGCCCACGATTAAGGAACGAAAGTCGTCATAGGTGGTAATCCCCGGATGCTGCTCGGCGAACGAGGTCAACACTTGTCCTTTTTTACTACCCACCGCGATCAATTCGCACCACGAACTCCGCAACAGCGCGGTCGCGATCTTCCGCCCGCCCCGTCCAAGTCCGATCAGCCCAACTTTCATCGTAGCCATTGCTCGTCGTTCCGTTCTTATGTTGCCGAGGATGGCATGGCCCCCGTCACGCCGAGGCTCTGTCTTTTTCACGAGACGTCACGATCAACAACATAACCTCGTCGTCCGCGTCATTCAATCAGGGCCTTGGTCGTCTTAGCGGGAACCCTATTATAGTACTATTTACCACTATACGATGTATATTGGATTATCCTCGTCTGTCCCTCCGGCGACGGCGAACTTCATGGGAAAGGCCGCTTGAGGGTGTCGGCAAGGCCCGCCTGATCGGTTACAAAAAATGTTTATACCTCTTTATACATCTATTTAGATTATCAGGTCAGGTTGGGTTGCGCGGGAGCATGTCCGGACTATTTCACCACGGAATTCTCCAAGGAAACGGAGAGAATGAAGGTTGGGAGAAACGGGCCGACGGTGCCGATAGGCCGATGTACATGCGGCGATAAAAATAATGGATGATGTGCTCCGTCAACAAGTGCTTTTTTATCAAAGGTTTACATGCAATCTGCGGCGAAACCCAGGGATCATGCAGACTTGGGCGGCATGAAACGTATTCTCCAATATAAGGATGAAACGCATGTGCCAGGCCATAAATTGAAAAAAGTCAGTTTTTTGTCTTGACCAACATAATCCGCAAAAGCATGGAGATTCGCTGAATCCATCTCTATTGTTCCACGTGAAACAAACATCGGCAATTCATGCAAACCTGCCCTTTTGCCATCTTGCTAATATGTTACGAATGATTTAGGATTCTATCGCATGTTTACATTTAATTTGTCTCAAATCAAGGAGGATAACCATGCAAAAAGTCCAGAAACGTCTTGGAAGAGGTCTAAATTCGTTGATTTCGATGCCTTCTGAAGCGTTGCAAGAGGTTGATGAACCGGAGAAAAAAACAGAATCGAAGATACCTATTGACCAGATTCGAGCCAATCCTCATCAGCCAAGAAAAGATATTGATCCGGAGGCCCTACAGGCATTAGCGGATTCTATTAAAAGAAATGGGCTTATTCAGCCTATACTTGTCCGAAAAAAGGGTGATCAAGTATATGAGATCATCGCTGGAGAGCGGCGATGGAGGGCTGCCCAAATGGCTGGTGTCTCCGAAATACCCGCTGTCATAAGGGATGCAACCGAGGAGGAAATGCTTGAACTCGCTCTTATTGAGAATATTTTACGTGAGGATTTGAATGCAATCGAGCGAGCGATGGCTTACCGGAATTATTGTAATGAATTCGGATTATCGGCTGAACAGGTTGCTCAAAAACTTTCCGAAGATCGCACGACCGTTGTTAACTACTTGCGATTACTAGATTTACCTTCAGATGTCAAAGATTGGGTTGCCTCCGGTGAGCTGACCATGGGACATGCCCGGTGTCTACTAGCCCTGAAATCTCCGGCGGAAATTGAGAGAATGGCTAAGAAGGCCATCGACGAAGGCATGTCTGTTCGCGTTCTGGAAAAAATTGTTCGTGAAAAGGTCCAGGCCAGGGCGTCGGCCAGCAACCATACGGCCATCCGAGATAATAATAACAAACGTCCACAGATCGCCGCCTTGGAACAAGCTTTCATAAGGACCCTGGGAACCAAGGTTGATATCCATGAGTCTCGCCGCAAGGGAAGCGGGAAAATCATCATACATTATTACAACCTGGATGATTTTGACCGGATCACCGCATGCCTGGGAGTGGCCGCCGACGAAGGATAGTTCTTAATAGAGGTTAATACTAAAATGAGCGGCGGAGGAGGGGCGAGAATGTTAATATGTTCTATATAGAGGTATATATGCCGCAAACCCGCAAGGACATCCAGGAGAGACTGCAGCGAGCCGGTCTGGTTCCGCTGAGGCAATATGGACAACATTTCCTGATCGACGCCAACCTCATGGAGAAACTGGTCGATGCCGCCGATCTTAAGGAAACGGACACGGTTTTGGAGGTGGGGCCGGGCACCGGGGCGTTGACCGAGCGGCTGCTCGAGCGCGCCGGGGCGGTCGTGGCGGTTGAGATCGATAGCGGACTATACAAACTTTGCGCGCATGGCCTGGCGGAGAAAAAACCGCACGGGGATAAACTGATCTTGATTCACGGAGATATTCTTGAAAACAAATCACATTTGAATCCGGACGTGCTCGAAACCTTGAGGAATACGCGGACAAAGCTCGGCGGGCGCATGGTCCTCGTCGCCAATCTGCCTTATCAGATCAGTACACCTTTGTTGATCGAATTACTCATGGGAGATCTTTGCCTCGACCCGATGTGTTGCACGATGCAAGCGGAAGTCGGTGATCGCCTGATGGCCAAAGCCGGTAGCCGTGATTATGGTCCGATCAGCGTCTTCGCTCAGACGAGGGCTAAACTGACACGTATCGCCCGACTCCGCCCCGAAGTATTCTGGCCACGGCCTGACGTCGATTCGGTCATGCTCCGCATCGATCGGAGTCACGACGTGCGGATGTCTGATCCTTTGCGTCGGTGTTTCCGGGATGTCGTCCGCGGCTGTTTCAATCATCGCCGCAAGACCCTGCAATCCAATCTGAAAACTCTCCTTGACGATGAACAATTCAGGCGGATACGCGAGACCGGCCGCTGGAACCTTGGGGATCGCCCGGAGCGCATCACTCCCCAACAATGGCTGGACCTGGCGACCTTTTTACTGGAGCAGATGGCGCCGTCATAATGTAATCATGGGTTCCCGGGTATTCATTCGTGGCGGACAGGGCATGAAAAGCCACAAAACGTAATAACCAATGCATACGAAGGCATCATCGGACATGGGGGACAACACGATACCCAACCACGCAGCGTTCCGTTGCACCCTATCAGGGGACGATATAACTAACGGTTACCATGGGGTTGCCGTTGATATCTTCAATATTACGGATGGTAAACTCATCGCCGGAAGTCAACCCGCGACAGAGTCCGCTTTCAACCTCCTGTTTCAAGGTTACCACAACCGTGCGTCCGTTCTGCAATAGAGTAGCGTTCTCTATTGCGGAGACCGCGTTTCCGTCGGCATCTCGCGGGCACAGCGATTCGCCGACCGCGTCCGTCGCCGAGAAGTTCCCCGGCGTGATCGAGCGGAGATTAAGCACTTCATCGAACTCGATATAGATGGGACCGCGCGACCCATAAATTGTGGGCGTGCCGACAATCTGAGGAGGTCGCTTGTCCTCGGGATTCTGGTTGATGACAATCCATTCCACGTTCGGGTTGCGCGGATATGGTTGCAGATTGATGTCCCGCACGCTGGAGGAGATTAGCAATTGGTCCGGAGGTTCCTCATTATCCAAGGTTCCACCGGACTGAAAACCGTTCCGCCGATAGGTAAAAGTTAGCGTGGCCGTCATCCCATCATTGGCAAACGCAACATTGGAGGGATAAAAAGGATTATCTTCTTCCTCTTCCCCTCCATGGGTGACGCGATAATTCAATCGGTATTCCGTCGTTGCGCTGTCCATGGCCTCATTGTATTTGACGATAACGGTATAGACTGACTGATTGATCCCCCATTGTACGGTCTCGGCATATGGCCCAAGGGTGTCGAGAATATTGGCTTCGATCGGGACGTTACGTCTTTCGAACATGATCTTCCCGTTGATATCTTTGACTGAATCACCGAGGGAAATATCCATCAACTCACCGGACAAGTCGCTCCACCATCGCAAGGTATTGTACCAGATCAGATAGCCACGCATCCCGAACATATCCAGCGAGTAAAGGCTGGATAGTGTGCCTATGCTCGGCTCGGGGTCAGAAAGTCGCGGGATCCGGTAATTGGACAATTCCGTAGCGGAAGCGTTGTCCATGGCCTCGCTGAAATCCAACTCCACGCGATATCCTCCTCCGTCCCAGTTTGCCGAATAACGAGGAGCGTTGTAGACCACGCGAGGTTGGTTGACATCGTAGGGGGACGGCAGGATGACCTGGCTGTTTACCAGGGTGACCGGGTTCTGGTTGATATCGCGCAGAAGACCGAACAGGCCGACGTTCATTCGGTCGGTGATCGACAATGCCGGTGAATAAAATTGCAGATCGACGGTGCGCCCGTCAAGCCTCAAGGACGCCATGCCGGGGGAGTTGCCATTGACTTGCCAGCCGGCGGTATCCTCCACTTCCGACTGACTCATGACTTCATTGAATTGCACGGTAATCTTATAGCCGCCATTGGAAAAATCCGGAGCGTGCATGATCGAACCGGCCACGATCCGAGGCGGATCCGTGTCCTTGGTATTGGGTTGTATCGTCAACTTTTGCAGGGCCGGCAGGGGCCGGCCGTTGATGTCCTGGAGGGCGCTGGCCACGCCGACATCAAATTCCGTGGAGGTGGAAAGGGCCTTTTTGTTAAAAGCCACGGTAACCGTCTTTCCATCGTTGCCGAGCGTAGCGGAAGTGGCCCAGGTATCCATACGCGTGATCCGGTAGAGATCCGCGTTTTCGACGACATCGCGGTCCATGGCTTCGCTGAAAACCAAATCGTAGCGATATTGATCGATCTGGTTGATCTGCCAAATGGCGGCGGCGAGTTCCGGAACCAGGATATCGCTTTGATTGGCGGCGATGGCCTTATTTTGAACAGGGGCCACCGGGGCGCCGGTGGTGTCTATTATCCCCCCGTTCACGCTCAGGTCGATGAGGCTGGAGCGTCCCATCGGGGTTTGGAAGATCAAGGTCACCATTTGCAGATTGGAGGACAACACGGCGCTGCTCGGTAGGATGTCCGTTCCGCTGATTCGGTAATTATCCACCATCTCGGCCGTGGATTTGTCCAGATGTTCATCGAAGACGGCTACCATCTTATAACCGCCGGCATTAAAGTTGGGTTCCCAAGTCAAGCTGAGCAAACCGGCATCACCGGGCGTAATCGCCACCGTTTCCGTCCGGGCCTCCTGCCCATTGCCCCCGCCATCCCTGAGGAGCACTTCAAAGAAATAACGGCCTCTGGTCATCGGTTTGAAGGTCGGTGTAAATGTGTCGGCACCCGTGAAGGAATAATCCGCGCCGTCCGGAATACGAACCAACGACCAGGAAATCTTGTAATTACCATCGCCCCCGCTGGGCGTGGCCTTAAAGGTGGTTGGGGTACCCAGGGTGACAAGATAATTGGACGCTACCGTGACCGTAACGCGTTCATTAACCGCAACTACGATCGAATCCGTCCCCGTTCTTCCCAAACCGCCTGCGTCCGTTACCGCCAAGGTGAACCGATACCCACCCGCTTTACTCGGGGTAAAACGAATTTGGGTTGCGTGCAGGCTTCCCTCGATCTCGGAGTCGGGAATGCTCTCGTCGGGTGCCCAGGTATACACGTAATTCCCTTGCCCGCCGGTACCGGATCCGGTCAGGGTGATCGTCTCCCCTACCCGTGGCGTACCGCTAACCTGAATACTGGCGATTGGCGAGTTTCTACTTCCCGTGCCTGTTCCATCACCTGACCCGGGGCAGCCGTTCCCGGCCAGCACGGGTAACAATAATCCGATCATCAAGACGATCGGAACCATCCGCCCTATCGAATCGAATCTGACCATGCGATCGGTCCTTTAAGCAGGGAAAAAATGTATTGTTAATGAAAGCAGTCCAACTCCGTGAAATCCCATATCCCCGTCTAACGTATATTAAACGGGAAGGGGTGTCCGGGCAAGAAAAGCAACCGCATTGGGCGAAGTCATATTCGCCGGATAGATCGTTCTCCCGACGCATGTCATGGCCACATTGTGCTGGCCGGGGAATCGGTTGCCTATACGGCCTGAGGAACCCCTGCCTGGGCGGGGGGTAACTTGGTATACCAGAATATGTACATGCCGCCGAGCCCGATCAAAAACAATATCAAGGTGATAAAAAAGTCGTTCCAGGCCCCAATCAGGGCCTGCATGGGTAACAGAAAGAGGGTCACTTGCCAGATGAAGGTAAAGGGCGTCGCCAGTAGATCATTTCGATGTTCTTTCTTCGTGATTGCCCATTGCTCGGGAGACAACAGGGCCGGGAAACGCCCCCAAAATCCAAAGGGACGGGTGGTCTTATAAAAATGTTCCAGGATGGCCTGCTCGGTGGGGGGGGTCAGAAGGGTGGCCACGATGGTCACCACCATCGTTATGCTGTTATGAATGATAAACATCTTGATCGTACCCATATCCGGCGCGACGAACCATTGCACAATGGCCGCGACCAGTCCCGCCGCCGTACCAATCATAAACCCCGCCGCGTTGAAGCGCCACCAATAGAGGCGCAACAGGCCGCCGATCAGCATACTCGAACCCAATCCCATGTTGATCCAATTCCAAATCTGGTTGATGCTGTCCGTCGAATAGGCCAATAGGAAGCTAATACCAGTGAGGAACAATCCAAACAAATAACTGACTCCGATCAATTCCCGGTTACTCGCCGATTTATGCACATAGACCTGATAAACATCTCTGGTAAAGAAGGCCGTGGCCGCGTTCAGCATCGGCGAGAAGGTCGACATGGCCGCGGCCAGAAAAGCAATCATGAACAAACCGCGCAGCCCGGCCGGTACGCTAAACGTCAAAACCGCCGGTACGATTCGTTCGGGATTGACCGTCCCTTCCCAACCGACCAAATCCAGCTTGTCTTTCCAATCGTCGCCGAGGACGGTTCGAAGTTGAGCGATCAATTGGGGATAACGTTCCGGCGTATTGATAATACTGGAAACATAGGCTTCCCAACCGCTTTTCGGAATGACCGCATTGACTTTATTGGCATCGGTGAGCGCCGCCGCGGGGTCGGGATATTTCTCGGCCAACAAATGTAGTTTCATTATCCGGGATGATTCCGCGATCACCTTCTGGTCAGGAAACTTATCTTGCACGAGAAACAGGCCCAAGACGGCAAATCCCATCATCATCGGCCAGCGAAAAGTCATCAACCAGATCCAGAAGAACGTCAGAATGCCACATTCGCGCTCGTTGCGCGCCCCGAAATACCGGGGATCACTGATCGAACCTATACCGTTCAGCACATTGCGCAGTAAATAAAAGAAGACGATCGGCATAAAGCGACTGAATTCCTCGTAGCCGGCCGGCATGGGCACGGTCCAGGCGGGCGAGGATTTCGTCCAGGCCGGATTGCCCGTGACCGTCTCCGCGAGAGTGGCAAGAGTTCCGTCATACCCGGAGAGCTGGCCGACCGTGAGAACAACCACAACCCCCACCGAGACCAGAATAATCCCGCATTGCAGGAGATCCGAATACACCACACCATAGAAACCGGATGAAATCGTGTAGGCCACCGTGACGCCCACCATGATGGCCGCGCACACCATCGGATGGAAGGGCATGAACATGGACAGGAAGGTGCCGGCCCCCTTGATAAGGTAAACAAACAAAAACATGTAACTGGTAATCCCGACGATCGCGCAAAGTTGTCGGGCCGCCTGGGCCGTAGGCCCATGCCCGAAACGATAGGCCATCCATTCCGCCCCGGTCATGCAATTGGATCGCCGGTGCCACTTGCCCACCCAGCACAATAGGAATATCAATATCAAGACCGCTCCGCCCCGGAATTCAATATAAAGTCCCCGTGGGCCCACCATGAAAAGAAATGAGACGATAAGCATGGTTCCGGACATATCCAGGAAATTGCCCATGCCGGAGATACCCAACAACCACCAAGGCAGTTTTTTCCCCCCGAGGAAATAATCCTCCATACTCTTCGAGGCCCTGGCTTTCAGGTACAGACCCATCACCAGCAAGGCCAGGAAGTACACCCCCATAATGCAATAATCTATCGTTTTCAGATTCTTCACGGGCGGCTCTCCATATCCGTCGAACACGGTTGGCGGTTTATTAGTTCCGACTTTCGTGCGGGAAACGGAATACTAGAAGCACTTGTCCGCGGCTGCAAGAATGCCCTTATCCTTGGCGGTTGGAGATAAATTGGAAAAGCACGAGTAAGTTGCTTATAGCGGGATATATTTTTTATTATTAATTTTTTCCGGCCCGCAAAAGATTGTGATATTTTTCACAATTATTCCTCTAGGCCATTCTATGGATGCTTCTAAAATAAGTCGAAATTTGCCCCGGAAAAACCAAAAATCTTCTCTCGTGGGCAAGTATCTACCAAATCGATACTTGCAATCGCAACAAAATTTCACAAAAGACGATGTATGCATAACATTATATTTTTCAATGACTTAAGATTTTCATGGTTCTGACCGAATCCGCCGATGGATTCATTGACATCGCCACCGCTCGTGGGGTATATTCCGAAGGGAATATATATCACCCCGACAACTGGAAAACGGTTGGCGATCGTTGAGCGAGGAACATACAGCGTCGAAACGCAATCATATGACATTCGGCTGTCTTAGCCGTGGCGCACTTCCGGGATGGAACTCGTTTTGTCCCGGAAGTTTTTTTTCGTCAACATCGCGGCCTCACATCACGGAACATCGGTCATCAACAGTTTTATGTCTTGTACGTGTCTTGCTCTGAACGGAACGAATCGAGATACTGTCCGGCCATGAAAGTACCTTTTCTTGATTTGGGCGCACAGTTTCGGTCGGTCGAGGCGGATCTCCGTGCCGCGATCGATCGAGTTTTATCAACACACCTTTACGTTCTTGGCCCGGAGGTTCAGGCCTTGGAGAACGAAGTCGCCGCCTTGTGCAAGGTCCGCTGCGGTGTCGGGGTCAGCAACGGGTCCGACGCCATCGTCGCGGCCCTGATGGCTATGGACGTTGGCCCCGGCGACGAAGTCATCGTGCCCACCTTCACCTTCTTCGCGACGGCCGCCAGCGTCTCGCGGGTTGGGGCCAGGCCGGTATTCGTGGATATCCTGCCGGATACGTTCAACATCGACCCGGCCGCCGTCGAGGCCGCCATCACTGGCAAGACCCGGGCCATCATCCCCGTGCATCTGTACGGACAATGCGCGGACATGGCCCGCATTATGGCGATAGCCGACAAAAAAGGAATTCCGGTCATCGAGGACGCCGCTCAGGCCATTGGAGCGACCTTCAACGATCGGCCGTCGTGCAGCTTCGGCCGGGCCGGCACGATTTCGTTTTATCCGACGAAAAATCTGTCGGCCATCGGTGAGGCCGGCATGGTCCTTACCGATGATGAAAAGCTGGCCGAGACCCTGCGCGTCGTGCGCTTGCAGGGGCAGGGTTCCACGTATGAACATGTTCGGCTCGGGGCCAACTTCCGCATGGATGCCATTCAAGGCGCGGCCTTGCGGGTCAAGCTGACCCAACTGGCGAAGTGGAACGACCAGCGCCGGCGCAACGCCGCGCGTTACGATGCGGCCTTGCGCGGTTCGGCCGTCACCCCGCCGCCGGTGGATTCGCGCTGCAAACATGTGTATCACCAGTACACCGTGCGCTGCGCGAAGCGTGACCAGCTCCGCAAACACCTGTCCGACGCAGGCGTGAGTTGCGCAGTCTTCTACCCGACGCCCTTGCACTTGCAGCCCTGCTTCCGCAATCTGGGTTACAAGAGTGGGATGTTACCCGTCGCCGAGCAGGCCGCCAGGGAAGTTTTATCTTTGCCGATCTTTCCGGAAATGACCGAAGAGCAACAGAACTACGTGATCGAAACGATCAAGGTTTTCGCCTGAAGAGTGCGCTCTATTGCTTATCAGTCGCATTGACCGGAGATGCCTGTCCATTGGTCACTTTCGCGATCGCCTTGTTGGCGATGGTCCCGATGACGCCTACGATAATGACCGTGATGACCAAGGTGATGATGAACATCCAGCTTTTATACGGATTGGAAAAATCAAGGTCTTTTAAGCCGGAGCCGATGTAGGCGGCCGCGATGGTGCGCGGCGACATGCCCAGCACCGTGCCGATCAGATACGTCAGCGGCCTTACCCGCGTGGCGGCCATCACCAGATTGGTGATCGCGAACGGCGAGTTCGGCGGAACGCGGATCAAGGTCACGATTAGCAGGGCCTTTATTCGACCACTTTTCAGCAGGGCATCGTAGACGGTTTTCCATTTCGGCTGCTCCTCGATGATTTGGATGACCCGGTCTCCGGAAGCGCGCCAGGCGATCAGGTAGCCGATCATGGACGCGCCCGCGAATCCGCAGATCGCCGCCAGACCGCCGACCTTCAAACCGAACGCAAACCCTCCGACCACCGCCTGGGCATAGGTAGGCAGGACGGCCAGCCCCGCCAGCAAGCTAAACGCTCCGATATAAATCAATACTCCCCAATCACCCTGATTCTTAAGCCACGGCCCCGTCCAGGTCATCGACCCCAACAAGGCAAAACCGCCGATGGCCGGCAAGCTGGCCGCGATCACCGCCAGTATCCCCACGGGCCCCAGTCGGCGCAGATATACCTTGGCCTTGTCCATGTCAAAAGTTGCTATCGGATGGGCGGCTTCTGCTTTCGCCGGGCCGGAAACGACCGACTTATCTGATTGTTGTTTCTCGTTTTTCACGCCGAGAGATTAGGAGCAAACCCGTTGCGGGTCAAACCCTGATTTATCATTCGCGTATGAGCGAGAAATGCGCTTCGCCGAGGTGCCGGAAAGACGGAGCGAGAAGCCTTTGGGGAAACGGCCGCCAAAGATACAATATCCGTGGCGTCAAAATCTTATTTCTCTCCACGTTGCTCTCCGCTCCATGCTCTTGTCATAAACATCCGTTCCGACGAAAATCACGGTGCGTTCTCTTTGGGTACGACAACCAAATTTTAGTATGCAATGATAAAATCAGTTGTCTTACCCTGGAGGACACTCGCCTGGTTTCTCGGGCGGGCAGAAGGCGATCATGTAAACCTCTCAAGGGAGAACAAGGCCATGGATAAGCCGAAGATCGGACTGCTGGGTCTGACGTTGGAATTTTACGAGCAACTGGCCCCGCAACTTCGCTCCGAGCGGGAAAGGTTTGTTCGCGAGAAACTCATCCCGGCCTTGTCGCCGGTGGCCGAGGTACGTTTCGAGCGGGCGGTGTGCCGCCGCGAGGATGTCGAGCGCATGGTGGCCGGCTTCGAGAACGACGGGCTGGACGCCGTCCTCGTCGTGCTGCTCACCTATGCACCGAGTCTGATCGCCGCCCGAGCTCTCAAGCAGACACGCCTGCCGGTTATCATCTGGAACACGCAGGAGTTGTACGCCGTCGATGATTCCTATGACGATGCCGCATTGCTCGCCAACCACGGTGTGCATGGCGTGCAGGACCTTTGCAATGTTCTGACCCGGGAGCGGGTGCCCTTTTACTGCGTGAGCAGCCACTTGGAAGATTCGGCGCCGCTGGGCGAATTGCCCGATCTTTTTCAGGCGGCCAGGGCGGTAAATCGTTTACGCAGGATGCGAATCGGGCAGTTGGGCTACGGCTTTCCGGGTATGGGCGATTTCGGGATGGACACCACTCATCTGGCCAACAGCCTGGGCTGTACCTGCCAGCCGCTGTCCATCAGTGAATTCATTCACCGGGCCGCCGACGCCGAGCCGAAGCAGGTCAAAACGCTGGTTGATGAATACCGCGGCGCCTACGAAGTGGCCAACGCCGTGACGCAAGAGGACATGCAGGCCACCGCTCGGGCGGAAATCGCTTTGCGCGGGCTGATTCAGGATTATCGACTGGACGCCTTCACCTACCAGTTCCTGGCGTTCGGGCAGGACGACCGCACGGAGACGTTGCCCTTCGTGGCCGCCAGCCGCCTGCTGGCCGAGGGGATCGGCTTCGGTGGCGAGGGCGACGTGATTTCCGCGGTGCATTCGGCCGTGGCCAATATTCTGTTACCGCCGGCCGGGTTCAGCGAGGTTTTCACGGTCGATTTCGCCGGCAACGGACTGTTGCTCAGCCACATGGGCGAGGCCAACGCCGCGATGGCCGCCCCAGGCCGTAAAATTCGCCTGGTTCGCCGGCCCGCCCCGATTGTGCCCATACGCGGGAATCAACTGGCTTTGGTCTTCAGCTATCAGCGGGGCGAGGCCACCTTGAGCACATTGACTTTAACCGCCGGCCAGCGCTGGCGAATCATCGCGGCGGCCGTGCGCGTCGAGGATTTCGGCCCGCTGGAGCACCTGGCCGTCCCGCATAGTAAAATCCATACGTCGCTCGACGTGCGCGACTTCCTGAACGCCTACTTCCAGGCCGGTGGCCCACACCACCTGGCCCTCGGCTTCGGCGATGCTCGAAAACGGTTATCCTATGTGGCAAAGCTGCTCGATGCGGATTATGTGGAGATTTAGATGCTGCTCGGCCTGGACCTGGGAACGACGAATATCAAGGCTTTGCTGGTGGAGCCGGACGGGCGGATCGTCGCGCGCGGGTCGGTGCCGGTTTCCCTGCGGCATACGCCCGACGGCGGGATCGAGCAGCATATCGAGGAAATCTGGCAATCGACGCTGGCCGCCATCCGCGCGGCCGGTGAACAGGCCGACCTGACGCAAGTACAGGCCGTCGGAATCTCCAGCCAAGGCGGTGCCATCCAGGTCCGCGACGCGAACGGCCGCTGCACCGGCCCCGTAATCAGTTGGCTCGATGCTCGTGGGCGAACGTACGATGAAGATATTTATCGACGCAAGGGGGAGGACTGGCTCCGCCGCTGCCTGGGGCACGAGCAAAGCGGTATCGCGTTGGGTCAGATTTTACGAATGCAAAAGACTCACCCCGAGTTATTGAAACCGCCGAATATCGTCGGGTTTGTCGGCGACACCATTGGGCAGCGGCTTTGCGGCCGGGGCGCGCAGGATTGTTCCTCTCTGAGCATTTCGTGTCTCTATAGCCCGACGCTGAAGGGCATCGCCCCCGAGTTACTGGCGGAGCTCAGGCTTGAGGCCGGCCAATTCGCCGACCTGCTACCTGCCCGGGCGGTGGCCGGAAAGTTGACCGATGAGACAGCGAAGCTCACGCATCTTCCGCCGGGCATTCCGGTGGGGCCGGCCGTCCACGATCAATATACCGCCGCTCTCGGTTGCGGGGCGCTCGAGCCGGGGCAGGTCATGTTCGGAGCAGGCACGGCCTGGGTATTGGTGGCCATCGCCGATCACCTGATGACTCCGGTCGTACCCTCGGCCTGGGTGTGCGATCATGTGGTACCCGAACGGTGGGGTCAGCTTCTGTCGCTGGCCGTCGGCGGCTCGATGGTGCAATGGGCCTTACAAGTGACCGGACGCAATGGCGCGAGCCGCGAACAAATCGACGATTGGTTGGGGTCAGTCGCCCCCGGTTGCGACGGTTTGCAATTGCTGCCGTTTCTCGACGCGGTCGGCGGGCGGAATCGGCCGGTCGGCGGCCGCCTGAATCATGTGCGTCTTGCCCACGGGCCGGACCATCTCTTGCGGGCCACGGTGGAGGGCTTGTGTTTTGAACTCGCTCGGCAAATACATTGGCTGGAAGCCGGCGGCTGCCCGGTACGGCAATTGATTATGTGCGGCGGCGGATCGCGTGGCCGCATCACGCCGCAAATCGTCGCGGACATCACCGGCCGGGTGGTCACCTGTCCACAGGAAACCGAGATCAGCGCCTTGGGGGCCGCGATCCTGGCCCGGGCCATGCTCGAACCACATACACCGCTGGAAAAACTCTACCAGCAGATGGCCGGCCCCACCCGCGAGATTCAAGCGAGCGCTAGCGTGCAAACGTATGCCCCGCTGTTTGAACAATACATCGAATCCGTGCAAACCGCTCTCGTGGAACAGGGGCGGGCCGAACCGCATTGAGGAGTATCCATGCCGGAAGGGATGAAAGGTCTGGAATCGTTTGAGCTGGCCCGCTGGGATTATCTGGCTTTTATCGCCTATTTCGTAACGATCTCTGTCATCGGCTTCTGGGCGGGGCGCAGGAAAAAACAATCCGACGATTACTTTCTGGCCGGCCGTTCCCTGCCCTGGTATGTGGTCGGCTGCTCATTCATCGCCTCCAACATCAGTTCCGAACAATTCATCGGGATGATCGGAGCCGCTTTTATCTACGGCATCTGCGTGGCCTTCTGGGAATGGGGTAACGTCGCCACGTTTTCCATTCTGGTCTGGATCTTCATTCCCTTTCTACTGGCCTCCAAGGTATTCACCGCCCCGGAGTTCATGGAACGACGGTTCAACAACGTGCTTCGCCAGGCTTTCGCCGTAATCACCGTGCTCGCCAACGTTTTGGCTTTTCTGGCGGCCGTGCTCTACGGCGGCGGCTTGGCGCTGAACAAACTGTTCGGCGACAATCTCGATCACTTCATGCGGCCGGTGGCTTCTCTTTTCCACGAAGCCAGCCAGGTGCCCCACGTGCTTGCCCATTACAATCTCTGGTTCGCCATTATCATTGTGGCCGTCGCTTCCGGTTTGTGGACGATTTATGGCGGGCTGAAATCGGCGGCCTGGATGGATGTATTCACGGTTGTCATCATGATTGTCGGAGGTCTGCTGGTTACGTTGTACGGCCTGGGCAGCCTGGCCGACGGGAACCCCCTCGAGGGCCTCAAGGTCATGATCGAACGCAACCAGGCCGAGACCGGCGTGTATGCCGAGGTCATGGCCCAGAACGCGCAGAACATGGCCGGTCAGGACCATTACAACCGGCTTTCGGTGATCCAACCGGTAACCCACACTTTTGTGCCCTGGCCGAACCTGTTTCTGATGATTTTCTCCATCAGCATCTGGTACAACGTAATCAATCAGTTCATGATCCAGCGCGTGCTGGGCGCGAAAAGCATGTATCACGCCCGGATGGGCATCGTTTTAGCCGGTTACATGAAAGTGATCCTTCCATTCATCACCGTGATCCCCGGCCTGATCCTCTTCGCCAAGCATCCGGAGATCATGCGTCTGCCCTGGAAAACGATCCAAACGGAGGCCGACAAAGGCTACGTACACATGCTGCAAACGGTGATCCCTATCGGCTTACGCGGCCTGTTTCTGGCCGCTTTGTTCGGGGCCATCCAATCCACCGTGCAGGCCGTGCTTAATTCCACCTCCACGGTGTTTACCATGGACATCTATCAACGCATGTTGCACCCCAAAGCCTCCGATCGGCACTTGGTGACGGTCGGTCGCGTTTCCACGGCGGTCATTCTGCTCGTGTCCGTCGTGCTGGCCGGCTTTATCCCGTTGCTGAAGATGGGGCTCTTTGAATATATCCAGAGCCTGTTCGCCTTTTTCGCTCCGCCCTTTGGGGCGATTTTCCTGCTCGGTATTCTGTTTCGGCGCATCAATGCTCCGGGAGCCACGGCCGCCGTGTTCGGCGGATTTCTGTTCGCCATCCTTCTTAAGCTGTATATCTGGCTCGCCCCCGACTGTCCGAAATGGATCATGCCTTTTCTGAGTCAGGCCACGCTGACCTGGTTTTTCAGCGTAACGCTCTGTGTCTCGGTCAGCGCTTTCACCGCCCCGCCCCGCCCGCAACAGGTTACCGACAATCTGACGATTAACTGGCGAAAAATCAATATTCTTAGTGATTTGGGTGGGCATTGGTATACACATGTGGTATTATGGTGGGGCCTGTTTGTCCTGTTGATTGCCGGTTTGATCGTGATCTTTTCCGGTATCTGGTTGTGATATCCGGTAAGGGAGGTTCTCCATGAAACGCACAATTGTTCTGGCTGGATGGTTCGCGCTTACGACCTTGGGAAATTCGAGCTGGGTTTATGCCGAGGGCACGCTGGTTGGCCGCGTGCTCGACCAAGGCACGAATCAGCCGTTGGCGGCACGCCTTTATATCGCGGATAAGGATGGGAAATTCCATTTGATCCCCGCCACGCAAGACCGGCCCGTGGTCCATTATGACAAAACCGACAAGCGTATCGGCCCGACGGAGACCTATAGTTGCATCGCGCCCGGCGAGTTTCGGGTCAACCTCCCCGCCGGCGAGTACACGATCACCGTCGAACGGGGCAAAGAATATGTGCCGCTCGAAAAGAAAGTCACCATCCAGGACAACCAGAGCAGCGAGGAGCAATTTCTCCTGGAGCGCATGTGCGATCTAGCCGCGCTGGGTTGGTATTCCGGCGATTGCCACGTGCATACGCCTCTGGCCGACCTGCCCATCGCCCAACAGGCCGACGACGTGAACGTGGCCTTTCCGGTGACGGCCTGGTGTTTCACAAATAAGACGGCCCCTTATATGAAACAGGATCCCAAGGGCATCGTGCCCGGTCGATACGAAGCCATTGATCCAACCCACGGCTTTTGGACGCTCAATTCCGAATATGAAATCTTCAAAATCAACGACGAGGGCCTTACGCAGGGTTCCTTGATAATCCTCGGGCATAAACAATTGCTCACCACGATCGGACCGCCGATGAAGCCGGCCATCGAGGAGGCGCGGCGGCAGGGTGCGATTATCGACCTCGAAAAACCCATCTGGCCCTGGTCTCCCATGCTCGTGCCCGTCGCCGGGGTGGACACCTGCCAGATCATGAACAACAGCATGTGGCGGCAACAGACGGTCCATACCTATCTCTGGGACCGTAAGCCGCCGCCCTGGATCGGCGAGGTCAAGAACGGCCGCGACTGGATGGATTACAATCTGGACAGCTACTATGCATGGCAGAATTGCGGTTTCAATCTGCCGCCCAGCGCCGGTAGCGCGAACGGCGTGCATCCGGTCCCCTTGGGCCAAAGTCGCGTTTACGTCCAGCTTGACGGCCCCTTCAGCTATGAGAAATGGGTTGAGGGTTTGCGTAAAGGGCGATCCTTCGTAACCTGCGGACCGTTGCTGGTGATGAACGTGAACAATCAACCGCCGGGATCCCGGCTTGCCATCAAACCGGGGCCCAACCAGCGCTTTCGAGTGGAGATTAACCTCTGGAGCGTCAACCCGCTCGATCGCGTGGAAATCATGTTCAACGGCCAAATCTTGCGGCGCAGGGTGACGCTGCAAGCCACCGGCGGCGACGGGCGACACCATTACGAATTCATCGCCTACGTTCCTGTCCAGGACAGCGGATATCTCTCCGTTCGCTGTTATGAAGTCTCCACGCCGACCAATCTTCGTCTTGCGCAAACCGGGGCGGTGTTTCTCGATAATCCTGAACGACCGGTTCGCCCCGAACCGCGTCAGATTCAGTACTTTATCGATTCCATGGTTGACCAGATCGAGCGCAATAAAGGCAAGTTGTCTCCCGAGGCCCTGGCCGAATATCAACAGGCTTTGGATTTCTATCGCAAGATGGCCGAACCGAAACCAAACCCCACGGCGGAATCAAAGTCCGCGCCATAAGCCTGCTTATTCACCACGGAGTTTAACCGACAAAGGAGAAGACCATGCTTGTCCACCGAATTGATCAACCGATACGACCGAATCGCCGGGCTTTCCTTCGTCAGGCAACCCTCGGTTTGGGCGCAGCCGCTTCAATGATGCGGGCAAGCGGTGTTTTCGGACAGGCCGCCGGCCAGGGCCGTTCGAACCGTCCGCCCCGGAAACAATTCTCCTCTCTTCGCGATCTGCTCAAGGAAGCCACCTACCTTCGCGAGGAAGTCGATCGTTATCTCGACGCCAAGGCTCCGAATAACTGGGCACAATTCGATCCGGAGCTCGGTTACACATTAAAAAACTGCGTGGTTCAGGACGGCCTCGATAACTCGTTCACCATCGGCAGTTACGAAAAGGACGGCCAGCGCCGCATGATCAACTATGCCGATCGCCCCTGTCGGATCAATGCCTACGGCAACAGTTTCACCATGTGCCATCAGGTCAACGACGGCGAGACCTGGGAGGAATACCTGGCCGCTCATCTCGGCGAGCCGATCCGCAACTTCGGCGTAGGCGGTTACGGCGTCTATCAGGCCTACCGGCGCATGCTTCGGCATGAGTCATCCGAGATCGGCGTTCCGTACGTTATTCTCAACGTCTATGGCATTGACGACCATTACCGCAGCCTCGATGCCTGGCGCCATTTGCGGATCTTTGACTGGTTTCGCCATCCCGACCGGCAAAACATGTTCCACAACAATCCGTGGGTCCACGTGCGTTTCGATCCGCACACCGGCCGCATGATCGAGATGCCCAACGCCTTTTCCACGCCCGAATCGCTTTACAAGCTATGCGACGCGGAGTTCGTCTACGAGCATTTCAAGGACGATATCGTGTTGCACATGTATGCGGCCACCACCTTCGGCGTCGAGGTGGATATCAAGCCGATGCAGGCCCTGGCCGAGGCCATGAAGCTGTCGCTCGATTTCAATTCGCCTACCGCCCGGCCTGAGTCCATCAAGACCCTCTACCACCATTGTGCCCTGCAATCGAGCATTGAGATCGTCAAGAAAGCCCGGGCCTTCGCCGCGCAAAACAAGAAGCAACTGATGATCCTGCTCAGCTACGCCTCGGGCCGCATCGTCGAAGCATGCAAAGGCTTGCCCCGACCGGATCAGCCTTTGGTGGATTTCCTGAAGGCCGACAACGTGCCTTTCGTCGATGCCATGGCCAAACACGTGGAGGATTTTCAGAGCTTCAAGCTTACCCCCGAGGCCTACGTCAAACGCTACTACATCGGCCATTACAGCCCGGCCGGCAACCACTTCTTCGCCTTCGCCATCAAGAAGGAAATCGTCGATTGGCTCGAACCCAAACCCTTCACCTACGCGAGGAAAGGCCAGACGATGGACTTTGAAGGCTACTTGCGGAAGTAAAGAATACCCGGTCACGCACGACGGCAATTAAGAATAGTCGGCTGAAATTGTGCTGAGCAGATCCGCATATTCCGCATGCTGATTTGTTCGATGATTATTTCTGGTTTGTCCGGTCCCATCGCCACTGGGCCACAAATCGACATACCAGGCCAAGTCCGACCACTACCAAGCAAGTTATGATAGTGCAAATCCAATCCGTCATCCTTGTTGTACCCGCCGCGCCACGACGGTATGGACCTGTGCCATAAATGAAATTGTGCACAAATACGGAGGAGCAGGCCATTCCGTAGAGCAGAAATAGTATTTCAGGAATGCGATATCGGGCCGCGTGGTATGCTCCGAGAGGCACGCAGGCGAGCACAAGAATGTCCAAGGGTTGTGGATAGCTTGTCCGTGACAGACCGGGGGCAACAAGGCTGCCGACGGTCACGATCATGACAAACCAGACAATCAATAGTCCGATACCTTTGAGCATGTTCCGATAGTCTCCCTGGGGGGCCATACGATCCTACGCCCCTTTGATTTCTTCCGGAAGCTCCTTGAGCCAGCCGACGGCGAGGACGCCCCAGAGGCCGATGAGGATGGCCTCGGCTGCATCATGACGAAGCGATGTCGGGCGGGGAGCGTCCGACCATTCGATCACCCGACGGGCCAGGCGGCCGGCGTAGCGCTTGGCCTGCGGGCCGTTGCGTTGCTGACGTGGGTACAGAAGAACCCGACGCCAATCCTCGGCGCTGATGCGCATGACCGAGGTTCCGCGCCGGAGGGCTTCCCGCTCCCAGATATCCGCAAGCGGACCGCCGCCCTCCAAAACCAGCCGGCTCAGTTCCGGCAACTCCGCCAGCAAACCGTGCACCGCCCGCCGCAGTCGCTCGGCCGATCCGAAGTTGCGTGAGCGATACCAGCGCAGCCGCCCGTCACGGCCGTAAAGCACCAGCCCGGTCTTCAATCCAAGATCAACCGCCAGCAAGCTTTCCATGATCGTCCCATTCGCCGGTAAAATGAAATCGGGACAGGCACGCGAGGCAAGTGTTATCTCTCCGCGGCGATTTCACGTTTTGGACGGGTGATTCGCCCTTTGAGCGTTTAGTCGGCCGCGAGCCAGTCCCTATTTTGTCACCAGCACCCGCTTCAGTTGCGTTGCAGGAGCAGGACGGTGATATCGTCCGGGTGGCTACCCCGCTCGATGAACGGGGCCAGTTCGTCGGTGAGGTCCTGAATGGTGGCTGTCGGTGCCTGGCCGAAACCGTCACACATGAGTTGGATGAAGCGGGCCTCGCCAAAGCGCCGGCCCTCGTGGTCGGCCACGCTGGTCACGCCCCGCGAATAGAGGACAAGACACTCACCGGGGGCCAACTGATCTACATGGGCGTTGTACTCAAAGTTGGCGACCATGCCCACACGCTGTTCGCTGGCGTGTTTCATCGGCCGCGGGGCGCCCTGGGCGGTAATGAAAAATCCACCGATTTTTCCGCCGCGAGCGTATTTCATCTGCCCCGTGGTTGGGTCCAGGACCACGCAGATCATATCGATGGTGGACGGGTCGTGGCCTTCCTTCATCAGCCAATTGAGCAGCCGGGCGAAGGCCTGCGGCGGGTCGTTGTGGAGTATGGCCGTGCGGAAGGTGGCCTGCAGCCGGGCCATGGAAAAAGAGAGCGAGCCGCCGTCAGCGTGGACGTGGGCAATGAGAAAGGCGGCCAGCCCGGTGTCCGGGTGTTTCATGGTGTCGTAAACATCGCCGCAGTTCTGCTGGCCGCTGCGCATGTAGGCGGCCACCTGCAAATTCGGCCAAACAGGCAGATTGAGCGGGTCCAACTGGTTCTGGATCACTCGGACCAGTTCCTGTTCGGCGGTGGACATGGCCTCGGTTCGCCGGGCGGCGGAAGTTAGCAGGAATTCGATCTTGGCGGCCACCTGCGCGCCCAAGGCGCTGAGCAATTCCAGATCGGGGTACTGAAAGCGCCGAACTTTCTCCCGGCGGTCCACATAGAGCATGCCGTAAGCGGTGGTCCCGACCGCGAGGGGGACGGCCAGCGCGCTGCCGATATCACCTTGATCGCGCACCTTGCGGATGCAGATATGTTGGAATCGCTCAATGCAGCGATACTCCAGATAGCTGACCAGTGGATTGCTCTCGAAGACCTGGCCGGAAGACAGGCGGCCGCCGACCACGTCCAGCTCGCCCTGCGGTTTCCGCCGGATGCCGATCCAGGCACAGCGGGCGGAATATGTCTCCATCAACACATCGAGGGTGATATCAACCAGTTCATGCAGGTCCTTGCTGGCCGCGATGCGGGCCCCGGCCCGGGCCAGAGTGTCCAGTTGGGCCGTCTTGAGCTGAGTCAGGTCGAAATGCCGCTTGACCGCCGAGCCGGGCGGCAGTGGGTATTTCTTGATCTTGGCCAGCTCTTCCGGCCCGAGCCTGGGCTCCTCGAGCACCTCCTCCTCTTCCGCGGTAAAAACCGTGACCAAGTAGGTTTGTATGTTGAACTCGTCCTTGTTTTTCAGGATGGTGGTTGGCCGCATCGGCTCGTTGTTCAGGAGGATCGATACGTCGGGGTCGAGGTTTTCGGCGCACCATTGCTTGTTTTCGGCCTGGAAAATACGGAGCTGACGCTGGCTGATCTGCGGGCTGGGCAGGTGGATATCGCAAGTCGGCAGCGAGCCGAGATAGATATCCTCATCCTCGAAGGAAATATCCGCGATTTTGTTGATGCCCTGTCGAACGACGATTCGCATGTCCTGCCTCTCACGCCAACAAAAACCTATTTTTACGCGATTTAAGTGTCCTCGTCCACCGGGCTGGGGCGGCAGAAAGGGAGAGGACCTGACGCGGGGATGGGGAGACATGGAGAGAAGGGTGGGGAATGTCGCGTTACGTGTCGTATTTCGCTGTTCGATTCATCCTGCACCCTAACCGGCAAGATGGGTGCAAGACTACTTACGTTCCCGTAATTGTCTTCCTTTCATGGTTCTATCCCAATGAGTACGAGTGGAACCGCCGGCACGCCTCGCCCTTGACGAACCACATTGTAGAATTCGCCCTCATAATAAGCGACCCCTGAACTCATCTGGCTTTGAAGCGATTTCATCGGCAGAATCTCGACCCCCACGTCAATACGATCGCCTATATAGAAGGCGAGATGCTTGACGAAAAGATCGTAAGCAACGAAGGAGTATTTACCGAATTGAACCTCAACGGCGACACGATCCTTAACAAAATCCGTCTGGTTGTAGCTGAATATCGGAGTTTCGCCGGCAGCTTCTATCTCCCGCTTCTGCTCCTCCGCCGGCATGGTAAACGTCTTACGGATCAATTTCTCGCTTTTGGTGACCCAGTAACTTACCCGGCTTTCATTCCAGGAATCTTTCCGAAGCAGGCGATCAAAGGCCGCATTCATGTCTACCGGACTGAATAGAAGCCGACCCTTCATCGTTTTTTCTTTGGAGACTTTCGTTTTGCATTTGTTGGCATTGACCCTGGTGATCACGGTTTGAATCTCTTGCCAGAGGCTTGGCTTGTGAACAAGAAGAAATTCAAGCCCATTTAAATGACTATAGGTTTCAGCAATCTTCATCGGCGTTTCATTCGTTATTAAGGAGACTGTAGCATAAATACTGTGGTTTTTCTCAAGCCGATAGGCTTTGCGGGCCG
>CAYNYK010000043.1:0-39144 GCA_964401335.1 uncultured Planctomycetales bacterium | reverse complement strand
ATTCACCGTCCCGATGGTCTGGGCGGCGCAACCCGAGTCCCGGCACAGGTGCGGACAGATGAAGTCCATCTTGCCGGTGTTCCGATAGGCGGCCAGATCGCTTTGCGAGGTCGGCGTACTCGAAGCGGTGCAAAGCCGGCTCGGATCGATGGCCTTGATCGCGTTGATCAACGCCCCGCATTCCGACAGGCTGACATAGCGACCGTCGCCCACGTCCCGCTCGTTGGAGATGTCGATATAAACGTTGCGATAGGGTAACAACTGCGTGGCCAGGGTCTGTACGCAGGCTAAATGCTGGGCCTGGGTCGTCGCTCCCACCCAGGTATTATTCGCGTCGCGGTTCAGAGTGACATCCACAATGATCCCGCGCGTGTTGCACTCGGTGATCAGGGTTTTCAGCCGGGTCATGTACGGCTCGCGAACCTGTCCGTCATCGGTCAGCACGGACACGTCCTCGCCGTTGGGGGTCTTCCAATGCCCCCAGACGCGAATCCAGTTGAAACCGTCGGCCACCATGTCGTTCAGGTCCGAGGTCACATAGCTGGCCGTCGTGATCGACTGGGCCCCATAATAGCTGACCCCGTTCAGGTAGGTTGGCACCCCGTCAAGGGTAAAATACCGTCCATCCGAACTTATACCCAACGTCACGGCGAAAGCGGGGGGTACCGTACCTATAATAACGCATCCGATCAAACAACCGACACACATCCTCATTCGCATCGAAACATCCCTCCTGTTGGAGTACACATAAATTAAACCACGATGTGCTCCTGCCTCCTAATGAAATATCGGCAAATGAAATAGCATTATTTTCATAAAGCATTGATTAACAACCGGGCGAGCGATTGGCTCCTCCTAAGCAGGCCTTAAACTGCGTAAAATCATTTTGATCAACATCGTTATCGCCATCCAGATCGGCCCTGGCGCAACCGATGGGATACACAACTCCAGACCCGGAATAGCAGACCTGCAGAAATCCGAAATCCGCTAAATCAACGTCGCTGTCGGCATCAAAATCCGCCTTATTTGTTACGAAGGCCAGCCAATTCTCGGTATCGGAGCCAAGACTGTTCGAGGCACGAATCGTAATATTCTGAGCCGTGCCGAACTGGCCGGAGGTGGGTGTCCATCCATAAACCCGTCCGGTGCTATCCACCTTCAAACCGCTCGGCCCGCTGACCACCGACCAGGCAATCGGCGCGGTGCCCTGAACCAGGCTCAGTTGTTTAATATATTCCACACCAACGATAGCCGGGTCGGGATCCGGCGTGACTTTCGCGATAACGGGGGCAACCGCCGGACCTCCCGGCGGCGTGGCCGTGTTACCCAAGTCTTCTTCATAAACCCGAATCAAGGAATAAACCGTCCCCGGCGTTCCCCCGATGTCCGTTACAATCTGAGCTATGGAGCTGGCCCCAACTTGTATGTGCAACTTTACCGGTGCCCACGGCCCATACATCGTGTAATCCGCCAGCAAAGTATCCAACGTCTGGCCCGGAAGCCCGCGATAAAACCGAACACGGTTGTTGGTCCAAGTCATACGAAAACGATAGACGGTCGTCCCATTCCAAGTGTAGGCCGTACCGGTGAATAGTTCTACTCCCTTGCATGGGTCATCCGCATCTCCCGGCACACCGGCGGTCAGCTTCATTTTATTCGTATACGAAGGGGCATCCGGATAATTGATCTTTCGGAAATAGGCGAAGTAACGGCTGCCATATATGGCCCAGCCGTTCGTCACGGGATTACAGGGATTCACCCCAGTGTCGCAACAACCGCTCCGGTCGGCAATGGTCAAGATATGATTCTTCTCCAGACCGTCGCTGGAATAGAGGCCTTTAACATCCACTTCGATAGATCCGGTGCCGTCCATACCGACGCCGTCGAGATTGTAATACACAAAATCGCGGCTTTGCGGCTCACCGGCGGGTGACGTGTAACCACTGTAGTTAAGCGTATAACCGGCCGAGGAGAACGTTCCGCTGCCGTACTGCCCGCTGATTTTACTGGTGTTGATCAGGTTGTCTTCAAAAACCGGCCAGGTATCCGCAAAAAGAGGTGCAACGGTAATCCAAAGTAGGCATCCAATCAGAGTACCGATGTTTTTCCTCGGTTGCATCACCGCCACCTTGCTTTGCGAATCAACACAAGCTTATCCCCAACACAAATCCCGCCCGCTTGCAAATCAGCATCCCGGCGGCCGACCGGCCCCACCCAAACAATTCTTGAATTTGGTGAAATCCGTCTGATCGACGTCGCCGTCGTCATCCCAATCGGCATTTCCGCAACCGGTGCGATAGGTTATACCCGACCCGGAGTAACAAGCCTGAAGGTATCCGAAATCCTGCAAATCAACGTCGCCGTCTCCGTCAAAATCGGGGATAACGACGTTGACGTACCAGCTTTCGGTATCGAAACCTGCGCTGTTCTCCGCCTTGATTTCAAAGTATTGAGGAATCCCGGCCAGACTGCCGGTCGGCGTCCAGCCCTTGACCAATCCGCTGCTGTCCACCACGACTCCGACCGGGGCGGCCACTACCGACCAAGTCACCGGAGTCAAGCCTTGAATCAGTATCATAATGCGCTGATATTCGACGCCCGGCTTGGCCGTATCCGGATCCGGCGTCACTTCGGCAATGAGGGGTTCGTCGCTGACCTGCGGCCGTACGTCTATGTAATCCACCTTGATGTAGGCCAGATCGTGCCAGTAAGTGCGGAATTCGAGCTGCTGGCCGGCGGTGGCGTAATTGAAACTCATAATGAAGTTCTGATAGACATTCGGGGCGGCGAACTGCTGACGGGTAATGGGCTGGGTCGCCAATACCGTGGAGGTCGTGGCGTTGTAAACATCGATCGTGACCACTGTATTATTGTCGGCGCTGTTGTTATCGATCATCATCCGCCAGGTAATCTGGTACGCACCAGCCGGCAAGCTGGTGATGTACGGTCCATAGGTCAGGTAACCGAGCGCATCCTGGCTTACATTGGCCGAACGTCCGTCCCCATCTGATCGTCCGATGGATTTACTAAGCTGCTCATCCCATTCGACCTGATAACGTCGCGTGTACGGATCCGTACCCGCGATATGATCATTTATCTGATCGCACGCGTTTTGTTCGGCCGTTTCCCATTGGCTGTACAGCCGGCCGTTGCTGTTGGTCATGCGGAAACTACGATAAGGCGCACTGCCGTAGTTGCTGCCGTTGTGCAAGCACCAGCCCGCTCCGTCGGCATTTTTCCCGCCTATGCAATCGCGAAGGAAATCGCTTGTCCCAGGTTGCCAAGAACCGTAGCCCCGCCTAAAAGGCTCCTGTAGATGTACAGGCATGCGTACACCGTAAGACCCCATCCAACTGATAAAATCCTTGACTTTACCCAGAGTCAGAGCGGGGCAAGTCGAATCGCGACACAGGTGCGGAGATATAAAATCCAATCCAGGACTAATATACTTGTTGTACAGATCGGTTGCGCTGCTCGGAGTCTGCGAAGCGGTGCACAACACGCCCGGCTTGTACTGCTTGGCCCGAGCCCTTAGGGCGGACAACTCGCTGGGGGACACATAGCGACTATCCGTGACATCGCATTCGTTGGCTAAATCGAAATAGATATTAGTGTATGAATACAGCTCCGTGGCCAGCGTTTGGACGGCCGCCAAGTGTTGTGTCTGATTGGTCGGCCCAACCCAGCTGTTGTTGCCGTCCCGGTTAAATGAGCAATCCACGATCATGCCTCTCGTGTTACACTCCGTAATGAGCGTTTTGAGCCGGTTCATGTAGGTGGTGCGAACAGTCCCGTCGTCGGTCATCACCGACACGTCCTCACCGGTAACCGGATCGGTCCAATACATCCACACGCGGATCCAGTTGAACCCATCGGCTACCATGTCATCCAGATCCTGGGTTACATAACTGGCGGTGGTGATAGTTTGCGCGCCGTAATAACTGACTCCGTTCAGATAGGTTGGAATACCGTTAAGGGTAAAGAACCTCCCATCAGCGCTGATTCCGAGGGTTACCGCCGAAACGACGGAACACGACGCAAAAAAAATACCACTAGCAACTAAAAGTAATGATTTTCGCATGACCATATTACCCATCCTTTCCATTCCCGGCCGTCGTCCACGTCACGCCTCGGGTGTTTGAGCGCACACCACTTCCCCTCGCTTCGATCAGATGCCCTGGAGGCATAACAAAGAACTTTGCCTTCCCTGTTAGGGGACACCGCTCCGCTTAGACGCCCACTTATTATAGGTTTAGAATAACATAAAGGCGTGTTCATTTTCAATCATGAAGTTTCAGTTCGGCAAAAAATAAACGAGGATTCGATATCTGGAAAAACATCGGAAGGAAATCTCCCTTGTTTAGTGTCCATTTTCTAAATATATGTTTTTGCGGCAATAAATCGTCCGCTCTCGTCGATTCGATAGCCTCAAAACTCGTTACTCCCAAATATCATATTTTTGAAATAAAGCCGTAATGAAACAGAGGGCATGGTGATAGCATCTGACAACAACAAAAACAACCCCAATGGGGCGAAAAGACTCTTAAGTTGTCCCGAATATGCAACAATCAACTCGCAAAATCCCCTCATTAAGACATTTTCAGGCATTATCATTACTATCGATATCGAGCAATTCCGTCTCCGTGAATAAAGGCCCAAGAAAATCCAACTCAGGCCGAAAAAAACATTATCCTGGTCTTTTAACCCAATGACCTCGGGAATATACTACGGGAACTTTCAGAGTTCGGAGTGGACTGTTTTATGCCCAACGGCCGGCTTCCCGTTCATTCGTGTTCACGATATCCCTTTTCTTTCTCATCAGGAGGATTTCAAACCATGCGAACGGATCAGGACAAGCTGGGACGCCGCGGATTTTTGAAACACGCGGCGGCAGGTATCGGCGCAGCGGCGGCCGGCGCAACTTTAACCGCGGCACAGGAGAAACAGACTTCCTCGGAAACAAAGCCGAAAACCGATGAGCTCATCTGGCGGAACAAGGCCCCCACCATGGAATATCGCCGCATGGGCCGCACCAACTACATGGTCAGTCGCATCGTGGGCGGCTGGGGCGGGGATGAAAACCTTTGGCGGCGCATGCTCCAGCGCGGGTTGAATTATATCGACACCGCCCGTGGCTATGGCAACCATGAGGAAGAACTGCGTAACTTTCTCCAACGCTTCCGCGACAAGGTCTGGATCACCAGCAAGTCGACCGGCATCGCGGGGTATAACAAAATCGATGACGAGGTACAAAAACTCTATCGAGACGCCATGAAAAGCTATCTGGGCGACGGCGGTGGCGACCTTCTGGCCCTGCATAAAAATGCCGTCAAGAAACAACAGGAAACCGGGGAAAAACCCGACTTTCGTCCGATTGGCGCGTTAATCGCCCGGCTTTACGCGAAAATGCTCGACGAGTCGCTCGCCCGTATGAAAATCGACGACGTGGATTGTTATATGATGCATGGTATCGAAATCCCCTGGATTTTTGATTGTCTGGAACTCTGGGAAACCTTCGAAAAGGCCCGTCAGGCCGGCAAAACAAAGCATTTTGGTTTCAGCGTGCATAAACACCATAAGGAAGTACTCGCCGCCGGGGTCGAGGCCAACGCCAGGGGGCCGTGGAAAATCGACCTGATCATGCCGGGCGTCAATCCCGAAAGCTTCGAGCAACTTAAAGGTGAGTTGGCGGCCCTGAAGAAACAGGACGTGGGCATCATCGCCATGAAAACCAAGGGGATCGTCAATCGCCCCGTGGACGGCCGGGCGCAGAAATTCGACAACCTTATGGGCAACCAGCAATACAACGAATGGGAACGGGCCAAATTATGGATGCTGCATTTGACCGATGACCTGATCGACGGGGTAATCGCGGCCATGAAAAACAATGAGGAAATGGAAAAAGACCTGGCTCTCCCGTCGGTCAAGCTGTCGGCCGCGGCCCGGCGCGAACTGCGGGCCATCGTTAAATTGGAGATGGCCGGCGTCTGCCATCTCTGCGGTGATTGTTCCACGAATTGCCCGGAGCATATCGCGGTAACGGACATGATCCGCTACCACGCCTATATCCACCAATACGACGAAAAGGAAATGGCCCGCGAGCTCTATGCCCTGGCCGGCTATGATCCGGCCGCTCTGTGTAACAATTGCGGGCACTGCGCGGCCGTGTGTCCCTCCAAGGTGCCGATTACAAAATTGCTCAACGAGTTGTCGGCGGACATGCGGGCCTGATTCCGCCATCAATCACGATACAAAATCGGCGGCGATGGAGTAAACCTCTCCATCGCCGTCTTTTGTTCCACAGATTTGTTCCAGATAGCGACTATCCACGAATCAACCCGAGAGACGATCCGCTCCAATAGCAACTTACGGTTTACGTTGGATTAACCGTGCCGGTCGGAGGTTCGATCGGGAACCCGCCCACCGGTGGCTGGTTTGGCACCCCGGGGTCAATGGGAATCGTACCATTGTCCCCCGTTCCACCGATCGGAATCTGCCCTTCACTTGCTCCGGATAATTCGCTGAGAGGAATATAAATACTGAAAGTCAGCGAAGAGCCGATGATCTTCAATGGATTGCATCCGCTAACCAACAGAACCAGCAGCAGAAACATAAGATTTACGATTCGTGGCCGAACTCGATGGTGACATAAACGCATGAGGGGACCTCCGCTGTTGGTCATTGTATCGGTCTGCCAGACAGGCGGGCTTTAGGCCCATAACCCGAAGTCAGGAATGTCCTATATTATCACCCGGGACCGCCTGGCCCAAGGGGCCGGGCAAGAGGATCCTGCCACAGCGCCCCCACCCGATCTCTTCAAAACGGTGACTGGCAAACGGCTTTATCTCATGATAAGCTTCCGCGTAATTCATAACCGGCGATGGCCGGCTCATGACGGCGGAATTTGAGGATTATCGGGTATTGAGGCGTCCGGTACGATCGGTCGTAAGATCACCCCCTCAAAGGGATCGAAGGCCACCGTACCGACGCTTGGATTTCCCCGCAACATCGTAACAGGCATACAAGATAAGGGCTGAGTATCATGATTCGCATCGCGGTAGCCGGCGCCGCCGGCAGAATGGGAAGGCGTATTATCGCCTTGGCCCGTCAGGATGAACGCTTGGCCGTCGCCGCCGCCCTGGAGATGGAAGGTCATCCCATGCTGGGCAGCGATGCAGGGGTGATGGCGGGTTTGGGCCCGATCAACCTACCGATTACCCCCGACACCCAGGCTGACTTCGATGTGCTGATCGATTTCTCGCAACCGTCCGGCACCATACACTGGTTGTCGTATTGCGTGAATCTAAAAAAACCGATCCTGATCGGAACGACGGGGCACACAACGGAGCAACGCGCCATGATCGAGGCAGCCGGCAAGGATATCGCCGTGCTTCATGCGGCCAACACAAGCGTGGGTGTCAACCTGCTGCTCAAACTGGTCGCCCAGGTGGCCGTCGCCTTGGGCGATGACTACGACATTGAAATCACCGAAACGCACCATCGTTTCAAACTCGATGCGCCGAGCGGGACCGCGCTGGCATTACGCGACGCCATTACCCAGGCCACGGGCCGCGATTCGGACCGGGACGTGATATACGGTCGTCACGGCCGGTGCGAGACCCGCCCCCCCCGCCAGATCGGCATCCACGCCCTGCGGGTCGGCGATACGGTCGGCGAACATGAAGTCCACTTCGGCAATCTCGGCGAAACCCTGGTTTTGCGGCATAGTGCCCATACGCGCGACACGTTTGTCGTGGGCGCTTTGCGGGCCGCTGTCTGGCTGGCCGACAAACCCGCCGGTCGATACGGCATGAACGATGTTCTGGAATCCGTTCAACAATAACGGTTTGGCAATAAACAGCCCAAAAAAAGAAAGGTGCGACGATGAGCAACCCCTCCGAAGAATCTCGGCAATTTTCCACCAACCCCAAACTTGAACAACACCGGGCGATGATCCTCAACGCCAAACAGAAGGGTCGCTGGGCCACGCTGGGCGTCTTTGCCCGGCTATCGGGACCGGGATGGCTGCAAAGCGCTCTTACCCTGGGCGGCGGCTCCTTGTCGTCAGCATTGTATTTGGGCGTGCTGGTCGGATTCAGCTTCATGTGGCTGCAACCGCTGGCCATGATCCTGGGCGTGGTCATGCTCAGCGCGATCGCCTACGTCACGCTTTCAACCGGACGGCGGCCACTGCGGGACATCAACAGCCATGTAAGCCCGGTTCTTGGTTGGGGCTGGCTGATCGCCTCGATGATGGCCAACATCGTCTGGTCGATGCCACAATTTTCACTAGGGATGGCCGGCCTGCAGCAAAACCTGTTCCCAGGCATTTTTGGCCCGGAAGGGTTCATCCCCCCGCCCTATGGCCAACTGGCCGCGGGCCTGCTGATCCTCATCATCACGGTCACCGTAGTCATGTTGTATATCCAGGGTAGTTGGGGAGTTAAAGTCTTTGAAATTCTGGTCAAGTGCATGGTCGGGGCCATCGTTCTTTGTTTCTTCGGCGTGGTTTGGAAACTCACCAGCATGGGCGCCCTCGACTGGAGTAGTATCTGGGCAGGATTGATTCCCGATTTGAGCTTATTCTCTCAACCGGCCCATTCGATAAGACCGCTGATCGCTCAAGTCGCCGAACAATATCGAAGTTTCTGGAACGACATGCTGGTCAGCCAACAACGCGACGTGATGATCAGCGCCGCCGCGACGGCGGTAGGGATCAACATGACCTTCCTGTTGCCCTATTCGATGCTGCGCAAGGGCTGGGACAAGGATTTTCGCGGGCTGGCAATATTCGACCTTTCGACCGGGCTGTTCATTCCCTTCATCCTGGCGACCGGGTGCGTGGTGATCGCCTCAGCGTCGCAGTTCCACGCCAAACCGGCCGAGGGGTTCGGCTTTACCGACGCGGAACGTGCCGGAGCGGTACTACAGCCGGCGGATAATCTGGTAAAGCCTTATTACGCGCTGCTCGAGGATCGCTGGCTATTTCAGATTGAAGCCGATGGTCAGGCCGCAGGTTTGTCCGCCGAAACCATCGCCAAGCGGAAGGCCGAATTTCGGAAACTACCCACCGAGGAAAGAAAAGCTACCACCGCCCAGTTGGCGGAAGCGGACCGCTTCATGGCGGCCGTGCTGGTCAAGCGCGACGCCTTCAATCTGGCCAACACCCTCGCCCCGCTGACCGGGGAAACCGTCGCGAAATACCTGTTCGGTTTCGGGGTGTTGGCTATGGCCCTGAACGCGGCGACCATGTTGATGCTGATCAACGGCCTGTGCTTCTGCGAATTGCTGAATCGACCGGCCAAAGGATGGCCCCAGCGAATCGGAAGCCTGATGGTTTCGGTGGGTCTGATCACGCCGTTTTTCTGGAAGGACGCGATGATGTGGGTGGCGATGCCGACCTCGATCTTCGCCATGTGCCTGCTACCCATCGCTTATTTTGCGTTCTACTGGCTGATGAACCAGCGGAAAGTGCTCGGAGACAAGATGCCCCGCGGCGGCAAGCGAATTCTGTGGAACGTCCTGATGGGCATTGCCTGCGTGATGGCCTCCGTCGGCAGCATCTGGAGCCTGTGGCTCAAACTGCAATGGTGGGGCATCGGTCTGTTCGGGATGTTTATCGCCCTGGTATTCGTGGTGCATCTGCTCCGCGCGCCGGATCGCCAACCGCAAACACCGCCGGCGGTGAACAGTTGAACCCACGGGGGCTGGACTATGGATTATACGGCGTCACTCGCGTGTTGGGCATGTAACGTTTGACCAACGCGATTTTCTGGCGATTGTCGTCATTATACAGCGGCCAAGGGGCATAGGTCGGGGATGTCCAACCGGACCCCTTGCTATACTCACCATGACCATCAACGTAAGCCGCGCAGATCGTCCCATCCGTGCCGTGACGCCGCGTCGGCACCACGCAGATGTCCGCGGCCACGCCCTCCAGGTACCCGAGGCGGTTCATGAATATGGGATCCGTCTTAAGGTTGTAATGTATGGAATCGTACCACCGCGCGGTGCTAACATACATGAACACGCGCATTCTTTGACCACGGGAACTTATCTCGCTGCCCATCTCGGCGGCCTCGTTTCCGCCATCCACCCACATAAGCACTTCGGAAGGACGTAATACTTTGTCCAGATGACCCTGTAATTGCGGTTTCTGGAAAATATTGCCATTGGCGTAAACCACCTTGTTGTTTTCCGCGCCGTTGTTATCTATATAATGGCCGAAGACATCCTCGTTGTAGGAGTAGGAAAACACACCGTAATTCTGCCTCGGAAGAGAAAGACGCCGTACGGCAATGGGATCCGAGGGGCAATGGTAAATCTCGTACTTGCCGAATCGCTTGAGATGGAAATCCAGGGCATCACCCGCCGGATAAATATCGTCATATTCCTGGTCGTCAAGGAGAAAATTCTGGTCGCTTCTTATCGAAGTAATGCCCAATTCCCGAGCCAGGGCGGCCGGCCAGGACTTGAGAAAAAGCTGGTCCTCATACTTAAGAACCCCGCCGTCCTTATAACCGCGCTGATAGGCATAAATCGTCTGGCTGGGATCGACCAGCACGGATTTCTCCATATTTCTTACGGATACCGTGACCAGTTGTCCGCGGCCCTTATGGCTGACCGCAAAAAGATGAGTGGCCTTGCCGATACTGGCCACGTTGGACATACATTTGACTTTCCGGGCCTGGGCCCGGGCATTTTGCAAGGAGGGCAGGAGAATGGAGATCAGCAGGGCAATGATAGCCACCACTACCAGCACTTCAATCAAGGTAAAAGCTTCGCCTCTTCGCCTGCGCCCATCCGATACCGCGGCATCCATAGGCATGATCGTAACCTCGTTTTAAGAAATGATCGCGTTTGCACAAATGAAGCTATCGTATCACAACTCACTCTCAGTGTAACATCGGTACAAGCAGCAGGCAAGCCTGAAGCATCAACGGAAATAAAAAGCGATTGAACGTTGCAAAGGATCAGCCACTTGCTGAAAAAATAGGAAACATATATAACATATAAAGCATATCAAGTTGTTCTGGCAACGCATTTAATGAATTGCTTATGAAATACATTTACGGGGTGCATCCGGCAAGGGGACCGACAATGCCCGGAGCGGTTACGCAGGCGGTAAACGCGGCAAAGTCGGCCTTGTCCACCGCGCCATCACCATTCCGGTCGAAACAAGAGCATTGTTCCGGTTCGTCGGGGTAAGAGTGGCCGGACCCGCTGTAACAGACTTGGAACCGGGCAAAATCATCCTGATCCACGTCGCCGTCGAGGTCCGTATCGGGCCAGAAATCCCTGGCGCACGGTCCCGGTTGGACCATGGTGCATCGGGTGTTGGTCGGGAGCAGGCTGCGTCCGATCACCGCGTTTTCCTCGCCCGGGCCGAAAGCTCCGGCGTTGGTGAAGGTAAGCCAGTCGTACCACACTTCATGTCCGGCAAGCGGTTCCTGCACGCCGAACTGAAAACCCTGGTAGCCCGGTGTATCGTTTTGATAGCTTGAGGCGAATTGCCCCCTGGTGGTGTTCAGGATGTTCACCACCGGCGCGACTTGGCCGCGATCCTCGTCGCACCAGATCATGATCCGGCGTCCATAGGCGTTGCTCATCATGGATGGATCCTGATTCAAACCCAAGTCCTTGCTGTTGTCGTTGATTCCCCCCACCACCGCCAGGCGTAAAATGTGATAGTGGTCCGTCGTGTCGGGCACAACCGCTTCGGCATCGACAAAACCCTGCCCCCTGCGGAAACCGTCCTGAAGGACGGGAGTGCTCGCCGTATAAGTGATGGAAGCCCAGACATCGGCCATGTTCTCGGTATATATCGTCGGCCACTCCACCCCGCGGGCGCCGCTGATCTGCACACCCACCTTTCGATTTGGCGCATAGGAATCGATGCCGGGAGAGACCACTTTCAAGCGGGCAACCACGGTAGCCCCAAGCAGCCGATCGATCTCGGGATAGCCGGCCACATCATTGCTCCCCGCGTTGTCATCACTGAGGAAAACGCTGCGCTGTTTGGCTCCTTCGATCAACCTGAGGGCCCGGCCGTTCCAGGCATCCGGGTCAGGGGTTATCAGGTCTTCCACAATCGTATTGTCCGCCTCGGTCGCTTCCGGGTTGTCATCAGGATAAGTCCGCCCATCATTCTGGATGCCCCATTGCCGAAAGCGCAGACCGGGCCCGGCCGCGTCGTGTTGCGTAGGGGGCACGTCGCCGCAGTATTCATATACCAGGAAGTCCGTTGAATCTCTTACCGCAACATAGATGCGCCGAATTTCGGTTGCGCCGCACGTATTATTAGTGAATTTAAGGTAAGCAATCGTCCAGCCGGCCGGCAACCTGCGGACGTTTGAGTTTAAGCTAGCCGTCACGGTATCACCCGTGCCCTGGGCGGCCCCCAACGTCCCGCCGCTCTTGTTCAGATCCAGCCAAACATAATCGGAGGGCGTCCCGCTGCCGTCCACCTCCTCGACCGTCCAGGAAATAGCCGTAGCGTTGTCGTAGCTGGTGTTGATCGCCTGATAAGTGACAGCCCCAGGCGTAGCCTTCGTATCGCCTTTCTCAACGATCGCACTGGCATGATAATGCGGATATACCCGCCAATCGCAGGCCGCATTCCAGACATAGTTACCGTAGCTACCCTCCGAACAGGCCGGATCGTTATAAACCACTTGAGGCTCGATCAGGCCAAAGGGATGCCCGACGTAAATTTTCTTTCTTACCGGATCTTCATAAACGTCGCGGTAGCCGGTCATGCGTACCCAGTCCGCGGTAAAGTCGACCTGCATGGTTTCGGCATCGGACCCGAGCAGGAGCCACCACCCCTCACCACCCATTTGTACGGGGGCATGACTCAGGGCGCAAGTCCTTCGGTCATACATCACCGTCCAACCGATCATTGCGGTATTCAGATCGGATACCTCATCCACGAAAACCCGAATATACGAAGTACCGTCGGTTCCGCCATGATAAATCGCCTGCTTGGACTGCTGGATGCGCACGATTCTCCAGGTCGTCATGTCGATGGATGCGGAGGCGGCGATTATTCCGCTATTGTCGACGAGCCGAATCCCGTCGGTATTTACGGCCAGGCACATACAGTCGTCATTAGCTCCGCCGATACCAATGGAGAAAGCCCCGGCGTTGCCCAGCGTATCCGCGTTTACCTTGATGCGCAAATATAAACTACCCCCGATACTGCTGTACTGCTTAAGAAGGAAACCATTGCTACCATGGGCCCCCGTGTCCACGAAATGGGCGGTGCCGTCCAATTGCAGGCCGGCGCAGCGCGGCGGGCCGAAATCGCCGGCGAGACGGCTGCCGAAACCGTCACCCAACAGGCGGGCGGGAGTATCGACCATTCGGTTATTCTGTTCGTCAGGCTTACCCAGACCGTCAATGTCGGGAGCAACGAACAATTCATAATAATTGACCTGATGATAGTCACTGCAGACAGGTGTGGATTGCCCCAGGGCGATGTCGGCCAACCCAAGCCCCACGAGCAGAGGCCATGACCATCTTATCGTACCTGCGCTAAATGCCATTCCTTCACTCCCGCAAAAACTTATAAACCCTTAAAACAGATATATAGTACTCACTTATTCGTGCGCCGCCACCCCAACGGTCCCGGCGGGCGGCAGGGGCAAGCATCACTAAAACAGTGGTACGGCCAGATCACGGTTTGTCCCGGGACTTCGGGCACGTCATTCCGCCACCGTAAAAGCACGGGCATACCCTTGTCCCGACACGGCATGACAAGGGCTTGCCCATGCCACCCATCGCCGTTTTTTTGGGGGATGCAACCCGGGGGCAGGGTAATCTGGATCATAGAGGGATATGCGATTTCGGGCCGTCGAAAACCGCCGGGCGGTCCGGCAGGCTTGGTGTGTAAACGGAACAGGGGAACGACCCGATGGCCGTTCCCCTGTTTGGAGGACTCAGCTAAATGACTTACCGCGAACGGTTATTGCCTGAGCAATTCGATCTTATCCAGATCCAACTGCGCATTGCCGCTGTATTGGACCCGGAACTCGGCGCGGTGATTGGCAACCGAACTCACAAAGGGGACATCAAATGCCTGCCACTCATTAGCCGCCGTGAAATCCAACCGGGTTACGACGATCGCGGCGAGTTGCACATGATCATCCGCGTCGAAAACATCGAGCACGCAAATGTCATCGTCATCGCCGGAAATATCGTCGATGGCCAGGTGGAACCGAGCAACATAATTGCCGACCGGCGTACGCACATAAGGCCCGTAGCTCATATAGCAGGGCAGAGGCGTAAGATCGGTTGTGCACCGCCAATCATCAGGAGCGAGCAATGAACCACACAGATGCCCGAGCGATCCGCTGTTCGCCTCCCAACTATCCAGCAACAAGTTCGGACAATCCGGGGCCGTGGTCAGGTTCACCGGAATTCCCGGGCCGGTCGCGCAAGCGGTAAACGCCGCAAAATCATCCGCGTCGATCTTGCCACTACCATCGGAATCGAAGCAGTTACAGTTCCCCAGTTCGGTCGGATAGTTCTGATCGGCACTGTAACAGGCCTGGAACTGGGCGAAGTCATCCTGATCGACGTCGCCGTCCTTATCCGCATCCGGCGGAAGTATGGCGTTGCAGGGTTGGCAACGGGTACTGGTCGGGACCAGACTGCGTCCGATGACCGCGTTTTCCTCACCGGGTCCGAAGGCCCCGGCGTTGGTAAAGGTCACCCAGTCGTAATAAATGTCGTAGGTGATATTCCGGTCATAGACACCGAACTTAAAGCCATTGTAATTGCCCGTGTAATTATGCGCTTCTGAAGCCTGGATCGTATTGACGACATCAACCACGGGGGTAGCGCCTTCATCATACCACATGGTGACCCGGCGTCCGTAGGTATTGAACCTTGGCACGGCATTACCTCTTCCGTTGCCGTCTATCTGGTCATCCTGGTAGTTGTCGTTGTTACCGGCCACTACCGCCACGCGGAGGATATGGTAATCCTGGCTGCCGTCCACGACTTTGTCACCATCCAGAAATCCGACATTTCTTCGGAAGCCGTCGAGGACGACGTTGTCATCCTGGACCGAACGATAGGCAATGGAGGCCCAGGTATCCGCCATATTTTTAGTCGTGGCTTCCGGCCACTCATAGGCTGGACCAGTAACGAAAAGACCCAATTTCCGGTTGACAGCGTAACCGGTCGAATCGACCACCTTCAGCCGGGCGACGGCCGTTCCACCGACGTATTTATTCAGTTGCGGAACACCCGCGACGTCGTTGGTTCCCGCATTGTCGTCGCTCTGATACATGCACCGGTTATCGGCATCCGCAACCGCGTCATAAATCCGGAAAGCCTTTCCGTTCCATGCATCAGGATCAGTGACCACCGTACCATCGACAAAGCTGTTTTCGTCCTCTACTGTTCCTGAGTTTTTACCCCCGACCGGAACCCCACTGTTATCCATGCCCCACTTTCGGAACCGCAGGCCCGGGCCGGCCGAGTCCGCCTCAATGGGCGGCACGTCGCCGCAATATTCCCAGACCTGGTACAGGTCCGGATCCTTGACCACTAGGTCGATCCGGCGAATGGTCGGGTCATTATCAAGATTGGTTATGGTTAACCAACGTTCATACCATTGCTTACCGTGGTAGTTCGGATCGGTATAACCACCGCTGGCCGTGGCCAACCTGTCCTGATAAACAATAATATCCCCATCATCCCAGGAATCATCCAGACCCGTAAGCGTCAGTATCTGGGGAGTGGTCCAATTGGCCGCAGTGAAATATAGATCCTCAGCGCTCAAGGCAACTTCGGACTTGTCCCCGAACCAGTCGAACCTTATTCTCACGTAATAACCAGTGCCGCTCACCGGCGAGGTATTGAGCATGGCCTTGACCTGGGCGGTGCCCCCGTTTTCGCTCGTCTCCAATTCATACATGGGGCTGATGGTAATACCGGGTTGCTTATCGTTGTTTCGCACAAGAACGTCATCCGCATCCATTCCGTTGTAATTCGCATCCGCACTGACCGCCGGGGCAGTGACAATGGTATACCACTGTGGGCCGTCGGTAGCGTTGCCGTCGTCCACGCCGGTGATGGTCACGGTCTGCGGTGTGGACCAGTCGGACGAGGTAAAAGTCAGGCTGGACTTGTCCACCGTCCCCTCGGAAAGATTGCTGCTGCTGATTCCGATGACCACATCGGCAGTCGGCTGGGACTTGAGTACCACGGTAAACGAGGTGGTGAATCCCATCTCGTTGGTCTCCAGGCCGTAGATGTTGCTGACCTTGATACCCGGTACCACCGGCGCCGTGCAGCTTTCCGTAAACTTGATATACGCGCTGTACGTACCCGGGGCGAGGGCGCTGGCGCCCGAATCCAGGGTCGCGTACACGGTATCCAGTGAGCCTTGGGCGGCGCTCAGGGTTCCACCGCTCTTGGCGGCACCGACTCCATCCACAAGTTTAAGCCAGGCATGATCCGTCGGGTTGCCGGCGCTGTCGCACTCGATGACCGTGTATGGCATCGTGTTTGGATTGTTATAGCTGGTATTGATGATCTGGAACTTGACCTTTTCCGGAGAAGCGGCGGTCCCCCCTTCCTCCATCGTCATGTTGGTAACATAATGCGGATAGACGAAGTGGTCGCAGGGTTTGTCCCAGAGCCGATACTCCTGTGGCGGGTGCAGGCCGTGCGGATGGGCCCCGCTGAGATCTCCTTCGCCGGGAACCAAATTATCATCGGATCCCGTCACCCGTATCCAGTCCACGAGGATATCGCAACCGGTGACGTTCGCATCGGCTCCCATCAATTGCCAAAACCCAGTCCAGTTTGCATCGATGGGCGCATCGTCACCATAATAGGCGTTGTTGGGATTTACGTTCATTAACGTCCAGTTGATGTCCGCTTCATCAGGCGTCCGGTCGCTGACACTGTCCACGAAGACCCGGCAATAATTACCGGTCAAACCGGTTATGGCCGTCCGGTTGTCCACCTGAATACGCAGGATGTGCCAGTCATCATTCAGTGCCCCGGACCAGCTACCGAGGACAGTCCCCGACTGGTTGATCAGCCGAATCCCGTCGGTGTCCAAGGCAATAGCAATACCGATGCTTGGGTCGCCTGTCCGAACGAACATAGTGTAGGCCCCGGGAGTACCTGTCGGGCCGGCATTCACCTTAACCCGCATGTAAATGCTGCCGCGTGCTCCGTTCCAGAAGGCGGCGAAACCATCGCTCCCGTTAGCCCCGGTGTCCACGAAGCGGGCCGTTCCGTCGCCCTGCAGGCCGGCGTTGATCGGCGCATCAAAATCGCCGGCGGCCTTGTCGCCGAAGCCGTCGCCCCAAATGCGACAGGGATTATATTCAGTACCCTTGCGAGACCAATAACCGGGTCTTCCGTCAACGTCGGGGGAGACCAGCATTTCATAATAGTTGATGGTCCATTGGGCCTTAAAATACTGGCCCATGGCATCCGTGGCCGCACCGGCCAACAGAATCGCCATCAAACAAGCCAGATACCTTTTTCCTAACATTTTTCGTCCTCCTTTTGTGAGAAATGAAGAATCCGTTTCCGCAACGTTCCGCGCATGTGCGCCTGCGGGCGATACGCTCGCCCGCGGGCGTATTACTTGTTCCGGCAATCGTCCACGCTCCGTGACTTTAACCATTAAGCTTCGACCTGTAACATTAAGCCCTGATTCTTCCTTATCCGGATATAAATCGGGGGTATTTCCGGAGCACACCACTCTATCGATGACCCTGGGAAGATCGTTGCCTTTTTATGGGCGTATTTCTACTGGCTACTGGGCGACTCTTACCATCACTATCGGTATTAAGGCGGTTCAATTTCAGTCTATCACATTTTAGTCAGATAATCAAGGTTTTATCACCTTTTCACGCTAATTTTCCTCGAGGCCAGCGAAATCGCGTCTCAAAAATGCTAAAGAGAAGTGGCTTTATGCATAACAATGTGCGTTCTTGCGATCTTGAGAGTATTTATGCGTTCATACAAACGACGGATACTTCAAAAGGATATTATTTTCGCCTCCTCAGCAGAATCTGTGGGTCGTTTTGACCCTTTGAGGCGCTGAAACATCCGTATCCATGGGCTTTTTCATGCTTTCTGTCTACACGGGATTTCCGAGTTCACTTTCCACACGGGTATTGGGCGGTGTTGGTCGGGGGTGCAACATGGTCTTCCCCCACAAAAACACCCGTGTTTGCTGCCTTTGGAACACCGGAGCCATGCCTCAAAAATCCCAGGGCTTGGGGCGGAGCCCCAATTCCACCCACAGATTCTGCTGAAGAGCCTTATTTTTTCAAATTAACGCTGGAGTTTTGCAAAATGCCCTCGGTGGATATCCTGACCCTCGTTTTTGCCCCCCGTCAGCACGGGTCAACACCCCCAAGGAGGCGGTTTTAGGACGACTTTGCAAAACTCCAGTTAAGGCTATTTTACTGAAAAGAAATTTTTTTCATAAAGTCGTTTCCGCTTGAATATTATTACTATCAAAGGAACGGCGACGCATCAAACGGTCACGGTATTGGCATCTTTTTTTTGGGGTTGCGTAAATTTTTTGTCTCATTCGGACCGAGAATGCCCCTATGGATCCAGCACCATGCGATATTTGCCGTAATAATGCCTGCGTCGGAAACCGGTGTATTGAATGCGCGCGGCGAAGGCGTATTGGCCGTCGGCTTCAAAACGCATGTCATAACCCGGATCATTCAACACGGAGGCCAGCCTTGCTTAGCCTGGGCGGGTTTCCGTGGTAAAACCCGATAAATAAGCCGGGTTGGCGCACTACACGCGTGTCCTTTCGCCTCACCACATTCGAAAACGTCCGGACATCCAGCGAATATAACCATCGCAGGGGTTGCATAACCCATCGATGACTTGCGTTCGCATAAACCGCATTATTCATTGGTTTTACCACGGAGTCCACGGGGATCACGCAGAAAGTTAGAGTTATTAGAAAACAAAGTGAGCGATGGTTTGGACAGGGTGCGTGTATCCGGAATCAGGTGCACCTCGCCTGCGTCCTTATTTCATCTTTTCTCCGTGCTCGCCACGGCGGAGGCCAGGTGGGGCTCTCCGTGACCTCCATTCGGCCCGGCCCTTGACTCTCCTGTCGAGAGCCTCCAGGTCGAACGAGAGGCTCGGACTCGAAGAGAGGCTCTCGACGGGAGCTCATGGCCGCCCTCGGTCATGAATCCGACTCGGGCCGAGCGGAGGGCCGTGGTGAATCATCCGGGATAAGGACGAACCAAGGTCATGTAATATGAAATTCACGCGTCGAAAGGGCAAAGTGCGCCGACTTGTAACTCGCCCGAAATCCGGGCTTGCTCGGCCAAATGTCGAAGGTTGTCGCTGACTTCGTATTGGACTTCGTGCGAAGAGAAAGGTTCGGCCTGTTCGAGATGGTTGACCTGCAAATATCTTTCGGCCATCCTCCGGCGAGCAAGAACAAGCAATTCCATGTCACTATCCACCGGGGCCAGGAGGTAAACATACGCGCCTTGGCCGGTCGCAAGCTGGTCGTTACCCGGCAAGGCGGATACACACGCCAAAGCTATCCATACTTCTTTTTCCATGCCAAGCCCTTCCGCCGGGTCTCCACGACAAATATATATCTATTCTACCTTATCCCAACTATTTTCCCGTAGTGGTAAATCCCCTATTTTATGCCTATTTTATGAGTGGATTCGGCTGATTCGGGCGAAGGCACCTGACATTTAACCTGACAATCCGAGCAACCTGTGAGCGTTTTGGAGGGCGACGGCTTGACGTTGCTCGTCGGTAAGTTCGGCGCTTTCGAGTTTGGCGACATTGCAGGCGGGATTGTGCAACAAGGCACCGGTACCGAACAGAACTCGTTCGGCACTGACATATCCGACCAGGGCGGCCAAGGCCTTATAGCCCTGCAGGCAGGAATGTTCGTAGACGACGTTGGGGTACTTCCGCATCATCCGCACAAGCGCGGCAAACTCGGCCACGTAGTTGATCCCGCTCATGAGGAAAGTCGTTTGCGGATGCCGCTCGATAATGGGATCCAAGGCAAAGACTTCCAGGGTGGGAAACCGCCAACTACTCATGATCCGGATGGGGATGCAAACAAAAACGTGCCGTCGAGCGGCGACCGCACAGATCTCGTCCACGAAGTCCAACTGAAGCTTGTAGTTGTGCTGGAAGGGATAGAGGCGAACCCCGATTGCGCCGAGATCGATCAGCTTTTCAAAGGCCTCCCCCCCACCACCGTGGCAGGGAGCAACGGTGACGACGGGCAGGAGGCGGTCCGCAAAGCGGCGACAGACGGCCAGCGTTTCCTCGCTTCCACCCCGCCACTCGACCACTCCGCGCAAGCTCATGCAGGCGGCCCGCGCGATACCGTGGCGGTCCATCTGAGCGATCAATTCCTCGGGGGTCTTCTGATAAAGATCCCACCATGGCCAGTGGCCGAACCAGGCGTGGATGTCGAATTTCTTCATGATAGTTCCAGCAACCGAGCCATGTTCCCGCCCATAATCAAGGCCTTGGCGTTGTCATCGAGGTCCGCGCCGTGCACCTTGGCGGCCTGTACCCACGGATCGAGCAGCGGCGTATCGCTGCCGAAAAGAATGCGCTCGGCACCGACGCGGGCAACGGCATACTCCAGCATACCGTTGTCGATCTGCGAGCTGGCCGTGTCGAGAAAAAGGTTCTTGTGTCTAAGGGCATAAGCGACGGCCTTGTGCCAGTCGCCCAAGGCCCACGGATGACCACCCATGTGGGCCATGTTGACCCAGGCCTCGGGCACGTGCGAACAGACGAAGTCACACTCCTCCGGCGTGGCATGCACCAGCACGGGCATTTTCAGGTCGGCGGCCAGCTCGAACAGCGGGAGGCTCTCGGGAATCGGAGCCATGCTGGACTCCGGGCGGGAATAGGTCTTGATACCTCGGAAACCATACTTTTCATGGCAGCGGCGGACCTCGTCCACCGCCGGTCGCCCGAAATGCGGCAGAGGCACGGTGGCGTAACCGATAAACAGATCAGGATAACGGGCGACGGCAGCGGCACAGGCGTTGTTACCTTCCACGGGGTCATACTCAAGGGCGGTCAGGTGGGTGATGAATAATCTGTCAAAGCCGACGGCGTGCGCGGTTTCGACCAGTTGATCGGCATCGATATCGATCTGAAAAAATGAGTCCGTGCCGATATGTACATGACTATCAATAATCATGGGACGCACTCTTATAATTCCCGCAAGGACTCGGCGACGGCCGCCAGGGTTTTGTCCACGTCCTCCTGCGTATGGGCGGTGGACACAAACCAGATACCACGCAAGGGAACGCGCAAGCCGCGCTCCTGCAAGGCCCATAGGAAGCGATTGTATTTTTCCACATTCCAATGGGCCGCGAAGGTACGGTAATCAGTCGGTTCCTCCGGTTCGTCAAAGGCCACAAAGAAAAGCGACGGATGACCGCGTACGCTGACCTTCTGCCCGGCCTTGCAACCGATATCCCGTATACCCTCCATGAGTTGGGTACCGAGGTCATGGGCGTGTTTAAGTAAGGCGCCGTCATTGGCCGTAAGCATATCCAGGGTGGCGACGGTGGCGGCCATACATGGCGGATTGCTGTTGTAGGTGCCGGCGTGGACGATGGACAGATCGCCGAAAGGCTGCATCAGTTCCGCCCGGCCGGCCAGCGCGCTGACCGGAAAACCGGCGGCCATCGCCTTGGCATAGGTGGCCAAGTCGGCGGTCACGCCGAACAACTCCTGAGCCCCGCCCAACGCGACGCGAAAACCGGTGATAATCTCATCGAAAATCAGCAGAGTTCCGTATTTCGTACACAGATCGCGCAGCCCCTGCAAAAACCCCGGCCGGGGCATGATCCCGCCGTTGTTGTACATGATCGGCTCGGTAATGACCGCCGCGATCTGTTCGGGGTTTTGCTCAAACGCGCGGCGAACCAAATCAAGATCGTTCCAGGGTAGCACAATCAGGTTCTGCGCATCGCTGGGTGCCTGCCCTTTTGTAGACGGAACGGGGACGGGTTTTTCGCGCGGGCCGGCGCGATCCAGCGCCGGCGGGCTGGACCAGAAAATGTTGTCGATCCACCCGTGGTAGTGGCCCTCGAAACGCATGATTTTCGTTCGGCCGGTGATCCCCCGGGCCAGGCGCAAAGCATATTGCACGGCCTCGCTACCCGAGGTGGTAAAGCGAACCATCTCGCCACAGGGCACCAACTGGAGGAACTTTTCCGCCGCTTCCAATTCGACGATGGTCTGGGCGGCGAAGATCAGGCCGCGTTCCACCTGGCGTTGAACGGCCTCGATCACCGGTTTGGGTGAATGACCGAGAAGCAACGGGCCTTGGCCGAGGATATAATCGATGTACTCGTTGCCATCCACGTCCCAAACATGCGACCCTTCGCCACGATCGTAGAACATGGGCACGGGACGCCAGCCCTTGCGGATGTTGCTATGGATGCCGCCGGGTACGACCCGACAGGCTCGTTCATACAGTACGCGTGATTGATCCACTTTCATGATGATAGCACAATCTCCCGTCCCGTCCGTGAGGATTCGTAAGCGGCGGCCGCGGCGGCCACCGCCTGCCGACCGTCCCAGGCGGTAATTTTTGTCTCTCGTCCCTCACGAATGGCGTCCACCAAATCCTGGATAATACGAGCATACGATTCCAGTCGCACCGGATCGAGAAAACCCTTGCCCATGAAGTCGATTTTCGGCTGCACGGCGATGGTTTCCCATTCGCCCCCTTCGATCGAGGCCCGCGTCTGGTCATAGGGATCGACGTCGATCAGGCCTTTTTCGCACACGATGCGATGGGCCACCTCGCTACGCGGGAAATTGGGCTTGGGGATCTCAAAACAGCAGAAAATATAACATACGGTGCCGTCGGACAGGGTCAGCAGAATATCGGAGGTGGACTCAATGGAGTATTTTTCCGGGTGAAGAATCCGGCACTTGGCAAATACGCTCTTAATTTCGCAACCCGTAAACCAGCGGCAGGCGTCAAGATTATGTACGCCGTGGCCCATGAGAATACCGACGTTTTCCGGCGTCTGTTGCCAGGGCGGAGAGAATTCCATACCGCCGGGCACCAGTTGATACGTCCGGATGTGCCGCACCCTGCCGACTTTACCCGAATCGATAAGCTCCTTGGCCTTCATGTTGCCGATACGGCCGCGCTGCGTGTAATTGATCGTGCAACGCAGGTTCTTCGCCTTGCAGGCGGCGATGATCTCATCGCAGTGGGCAACGGTGCAGGTCATCGGCTTCTCGATCAAGAGATGCTTGCCGGACTTGGCCGCCGGCAACGCGCTGGCGTAGTGCTGGGCGTGCGGGGTGGCCACGATCACCGCGTCGACGGCCGCATCGTCGAGCATCTCTTCTAACGCGGCATAGGTCTTGACCCGGTGTTTGTCGGCCAGCTCCGCGGCCCGGGCGGGATCCATGTCCAGGATTCCCGTAAGCCGGGCGTTTTTCACTTGATCCACGATGGCCTGCGAATGGGTCTTGCCCATGAAACCTGCCCCGACAACGGCAAACCCAACGGACTCATTGGCTTTACTCATGACGGTCCTCCATGCGCCGGTCGATCACCCGTCCCGCAAACCAGCAACCCAAGCCTATCAGGAACATGATGAAACTAATCATCAGGGTGACTTTGCCAGCCTGCAAGGTCACCCGCTCATGACCTATGATCGATACCAACATAATCAAGAAACAGGTCCCGCCCAGCAGCCCGATGGACATGCCGATGATGGGAAAGGGGTTGGCCCTTGGTGGTGGCGTACTACCATTTTTCGCCGTGGCAACGTGCCCCACTCCCTCGGATGACCATCCCCCCTCCTCGGCTTCCTCCAGGCCGTGCTCCAGAAAACGATTGATGCACTCCTGACGCCTGGCGGAATTGGGCGAGATCGCGGAAAATAGATACATACCAAGAATCGTCGGCAGCGTGGTGATCCAAGCCATCCACGGAACGCTGCGAAGAACTTCATATTTATATTCATGGCCGAAAACGGCGAACGTATCGTCACGATAACTCAGGAAAAATATTCCGATTCCCAGGACTGCCCCGCAGAAAAAACCACCCAATCCTCCGGCGGAGGACATTTTTCTGGAAATCAGACCGAACATCATGGGAATGGCAATCGGCGGCATCAGAGTGGAAAACAGGGTGGCCATGATGTCGAACAGGTTTCCCTTTTGTCCACGTTCAAGGATGACATAAGCAATCAACAAGGCCACCAAGCCGGCCAGAAGTGTGCTGACGCGTCCGGCAAGGACAAGGGCGCGCGGGCCGGCCTTGCGACGCCACAATCGCCGGTAAATATCGTTGGTCATGACCGCGGCCACGGCATTATAGTCCCCGGAGAGGGTGGACATGGTCGCGGAGAACATCGCGGCCACCACCATACCCACCATTCCGATGGGCAATAGCTCCTTGCACAACAGGGCGTAGACTTCGCGGGTGTTTTCGATACCAGGCATGAAAATCCTGGCGGCCATCGCCGGCATATAGAAAATGGGCGGGCCCAACCATCCGAGAAAGGCTACCAGGTAACCCACCTTGCGGGCATCCTTGTCCGTGGGGACCGAATAATAACGCTGGACAAACGACCATCGCGTACAGTAGGCAAAAATCTGGACCACGAAAAAGGCAAGGATATAAAACGGGGTGTAATTCCCGGCGAAGGGCAGGAAAAAATGCTCCGGGGCCTGGTCAAACAAACCGTTCAGACCATCAACCCGCGCAAAAGCCAGCGGCACGAGAACAATCACGGCCAAAAGCATGACCACGAACTGGACAAAATCGGTAATCATCACCGCCCACAATCCACCAAGAAAGGTATAGATCAGCATGATGAGGGCACAGAGAGTAATGCTCCAGAATATAGGTAAATTCATTGTCGACGCGACGATAATACCGATGGCGTATAGCTTCGTACCATCATCGATGATGGTCATGGGCACACCTAACCAGGCCAGCCCCTGGCGAAGGTTGCGCCCGTAACGGACCTCGATAAACTCCAGGGGGCTGGTGCTGGCCGCCCGGCGCCACCGCGCCGCGAAGAAGTAAGCACTGATGATTGGACAGGGAATAAGAAACCACCAGAAGGCCACGGCCACGAAACCATATTTATAGGCCAACTCGGAATAGGCCACAAAACTAAACACGCTGAAGGAAGTCATCCAGAGCGACGCACCGGACAGCCACCAGGGAACCTGCCGCCCGCCGCTGAAATAATCCCTCAGGTTGCGCATGCGGCCGGCGTAGTAGAAGCCGATAAACAGCATGACCGCGAAGAAAGCGGCCACGATCGCATAGTCGGCGAAATATAACCCCCTGGGCATCGCTTCAGCCTGAGCAAGCAAGGGCAATAGCACACATTGCGCCATGACGGTCTCCTGCATGGCCCGCTGTTCGGTCAACAATAAAAGAATGTTATTATGAACAATATCGAGGAGAATTCCAGCCCTCGCCGTGCACTTTCTCTAAAATACATGAGAGGTTTTTGGACTCAAGGATGGTTGAGTTTGGGAGACAATTTGATGGAAAAGACCCGTTGGGTGGTCAGAGTGACACCGGTTAATAGATCGGTAAAGGCAACCTTGGCCGTAATTTGATCGTTACGCGGCTCGCCGGCCGGCGGCCAAGGGCAGCGAACCGTGAAATGCTGGGTCATCAAGCGGCCGTACCAAAGACTTCGCGTCGTGGGTACGTCAAACTCATAGGAGGCAATCACCATGGGGGCGGCCGGATCGGCCAAATCCAAGAGGGTGATTTTCAGTTCGCCGGCGGCCTTGATTACGTGCCCGTCGCGGTCGATGGGTTGAATATACAAAAGCAATCCATCGTCACCGGTGCGGTCGTCTTCATCATAGGCCCCGGACCATCGGGCCAGTTCGATTTTCTCAGGGTAAACCAGCGCCGACCAGGCATGCGGACCCATGCCGCGCAGTTCGGCCATTTGATTCTGCTGGTTTTCAATGGTTTTCTGCTGAGCGGCAATCTGCTCTTCCAGTCGGGGGATTTTCTCCTGGCAGATCTGTAACTCGCGCTGGACTTTCTGGAATTTCTCGGCCGGCACGGTGTTCTGGATACAGCCGGACGAGGCCATCAGGACGACGACACACCCCGGCCACAAGGCCATCCCGCATTTCGCCAGGCATCGTCTCATGATCTTGATTCTCCGATCAGGAATCGGCTTCCGTCCTCGGTTCGGCTGGGCGTGGGGGCGGCTCGGGAGCGCGTTCCAGCCGCTGGTCCGCCAAACCGTACGCGATAGCCTCCTCGCAGTCCAGCCATTTGTTCCGATCGCAGTCGGCCTCGATGACTTCCACCGGCTTGCCCGTGTGCTGGGCGAGAATCTGGTAGATGCGCGTACGCAACCGGATAATTTCCGCCGCCTCGATGGATAGATCGGTGGCCGCCCCTTCCAATACACCGCCGATCAACGGTTGGTGCAACAACATGCGGGCATTGGGCAGCAGGTAGCGCTTGCCCGGACTACCGCTACACATCAGCACGGCGGCCATACTCGCTGCCAGCCCGACGCAGAAGGTGTGGACCTCGCAGCGCAGAAAACGCATGGTATCATAGACGGCCAGCCCCGCCGACACCGATCCACCCGGCGAATTGATGTAGAAACTGATCGGCGCGCGGCTGTCCTCGTTGGACAAAAACAGCATCTGGGCCACGATAAGATTCGCCGTCGCGTCATCGATGCCGCCGCCCAGAAAAATGATGCGATCCTTGAGCAGGCGGGAATATATATCGTAGGCCCGCTCGCCGCGTCCGCTCTTCTCAATCACCATCGGAATCAACTGGTTCGAAAACATGTCGTCTTCCTGTGCAAGATTGTGATCGTTGCCCGCTCCGGCATTGGGTCAGGGTTTTTTCTTCTTTTTCCGGTCCTCCTCGGACTCGCTGAGAATTTCGTCCACCAGCCCGTAAGCCAGGGCCTCGGCCGCGCTCATGTAGCGATCCCGCTCGATTTCCCGGGCGATCTTTTCGGGATCCTGCCCGGTGTGCTTGGCCAGGATGCTGTTAAGCAGTTTTTTATCCTTGAGCACCTCTTCGGCCTGAATACGGATGTCCTCGGCCTGACCGGTGATTCCGCCGTAGGGCTGATGAAGCATGATCTTGGCGTTGGGCAGGGCGTAGCGCTGGCCGTGAGTTCCGGCCGCCAGAATGATCGCCGCCCCGCTGGCCGCCTGTCCGATGCAGTAAGTGGCCACCTCGCAACCGAGAAACTGCATGGTATCGTAAATAGCCAAGGTCTGATCCACCAGGCCTCCAGGCGAATTGATATACAGATTGATTGTCTGGTCCTTCTTGATCGACTGCAAATAAAGCAGCCGCATGATGACCAGGCTGGCGGTTCGCTCGGTGATAGGGCCGGCCAGGAAAATAATCCGGTTCTCCAGCAGCATGTCCTCGATGGACATCTCGCGATACCGTTGATACGGCGGCATCTGCTGGTTGAAGCTTCGCAGCATATCCTCGGGATTGTTCATAGAATCCTTCCCATTGAGCGTTAGGGCCTGCCTCACTATTGGACGGGCCGAATCAGCGTCCCCGGCTTCCGGCCGTTCACTTCGCCTCCTCGCTCTCAGCCTCTTTATCGGCAATCCGGGGCTTGTCCTCTTCCACAATGTTCGCCTGGGCAATCAACATGGAGATAATCTTTTCATCTCGAATCTGCACAAACAGATTCATCAAGCCGGGACCTTTTACCAACTCGTCCCGCACCCGGTCAAAACGCTGGTTCCGCATCCGGGCAATCGCGGCGATCCGGCCGTTGATTTCGTTCTCCCCCACCTCGACCTGCAACTTCTCGTCGAGCTTGTCCATGATCAGACTCAATTTCAGGTCACGGGCTACGTCCGCCTTGGCGGAGGTACGCACCTCGTCCACCAGCTTCTCCACCTCCACCGGCGGAATCCCCTGCTGGTACAGATCGATCATTCGCCGCAGGACCACTCGTTCCACTTGGCGCTCGGACAATCGCTGGGGCAGATCGAAAGAGGTATGATCCAACAGATATTGACAGACCTGGCCGGCCAGGGCCCGCTGGATTTGTTCATGCAACCGGCTTTCCAAGTCCTTCCGTGACCATTCGCGGAGTTCCGCCACCGAATCAAAACCCAGTCCCTGCACAAACTCGTCGTTCAACTCGGGCAGACGGAGCCGTTCGATACGGTGAATGGTAAACTCGAAATTCACCGGCTGTCCACGAAACTCAACCTTATAATAATCGTCGGAGATCGTACCCGAGGTCGTGCGTACGTCGCCGACCCTGGCTCCGCTCAGGACTTCGCCGAGATTCTCGATGACCACGCCGTCTAGGGTCTGAGGTCGAACCGGAATGCGTACGTTGTCTTGCTGCTTCAATACCGTTTCGCCCGAGATCATCTTGACATCGGCATGTACGACATCATCCATCCGCACCGGCTCCTCCAGGACCGGCTCGTAACTGCCCCGCATGGCCCGCAGCCGCTCCACGAATTGCTCGACATCCTCATCGGAAATCGCAATGACCGGCTTCTTCAGGGTCATCGCATTGAGATCGGGCAACTCGAATTCCGGACGGACTTCCACCTCGCAGGAAAAAACCAGAGGCGCGTCGTCCGGCAATTCGATCAAAGCGATGGCCTTCTCCGCCGGCATTAACGAATCGCTCTTGGCCCCCTTCTCCCGTGCCCAGACCAGCGGATCGCCGATCGCTTTCAGTTTAGCCTTGTCGAGAGCGGCGTTATAACCCGCACTGACGAGCTGCTGCACAAGCGTATCGCTCACTTCGCCGCCAAAACGCTTCTCCAACAGGCGGCGGGGGGCACGACCGCGACGAAAACCCGGCACCTGGGCTTCACGGCGTAGCTCATCATATTGTTTATTCAATTGTTCATCGAGGCTATCACGGGGAACAGTGATGGTCAGCTTTTTACGTAAAGAGCCGAGATCCTCGACCTGCACGTCCACCGCATCCTTGAGCTGTTCTTCCAGGGACTTTTCCTTTTCCTCTTCCCCACTTGTCTCGGTATCCGTCGCCTCGTCCACGACTTCCTCGTCGTCATCCATTCGCGGATTCTGCAGATCTTCGTCCGCCATGAGCATTGCTCCTGTTCAATAAGAATTGGTTTGCCGCATCCGTCGGTTCATGGTCTCAGCCGGCCGATGACCTAGGCCGCGTGGCATTAATTCGTAAAAAAGAAAACGCCAATCGCGATCCACCGGCCAGACGTTGGAAACCCGGCTGGCGTGGTCACGATTGGCCATGCCCAAGTGACCGCAGCCAACGCCTGACCGGAACGCCACAGACCCTACGTCCCGGCCGATATCCCACGGCCACCTTACCGTCATGTCAAAAGCGGGTGATGGGACTTGAACCCACGACATTCACGTTGGCAACGTGACGCTCTACCACTGAGCTACACCCGCATTCGCGAATATCCATAATACCCGACCGGCGAATACTTGCAACCGCCCCATCTGAACATTTTTTGAATGTCCCGACATTCGCTTCCTTTCTCAACCAATCGCGAGGAGTAACGTGATATTTCTTATATTTCACTGCAAGACTACATGGGCCGCGGCCTTCCGCGGTACCCTATGACCGGGGATGGTTTTTCTCTCGGCCCTATGCCTTAAAGACATTCTTCTTGGCCCCGCGAACGGACGCACATGCGTTGCGTGTATCTACCACCAGCTTGGCGTTTTTCACGATCATTTTGTAGTCGTAAGCGCTGTGATCGGTGGCAATGATGACGCAGTCGTAGCGTTTCAGGCTTGCGGCGGTCAGCCGCACCGATTTCATCCGCAGGTCATGCTCTCGTTGCTTGTGGGTGTTGGGAATATAGGGATCGTTATAATCCACTTTCGACCCGTATTTCTTCAGCAATTCGATCAGCTCGATGGAGGGCGACTCACGAATGTCGTCGATATCTTTCTTGTAGGCCAGACCAAGGACCAGTACCCTCGAATCCTTGAGCGGCTTCTTCACTGTATTCAAGGCACGGGCAACATGCTCGATCACGTATTCGGGCATCGCGGTATTGATCTCGCCGGCCAGTTCGATGAAACGCGTACTCATGCCGAACTGCCGAGCTTTCCAACTCAGGTAAAAAGGATCGATCGGGATACAATGCCCACCCAACCCCGGGCCGGGATAAAAGGCCTGGAACCCGAAAGGTTTGGTCTTGGCCGCGTTGATCACGTTCCAAACGTCGATACCCATGCGATCGAAAAGCATCTTCAGTTCGTTAACCATCGCGATATTGACGCAGCGGTATACATTTTCCAGAATCTTGGCGGCCTCGGCCACCTCGCAACTGGCGACAGGGATGATCGGATTAATGGCCTGACTGTATAAAGCGACCGCCACCTTGAGGCTCGCGGCATCGTATCCGCCGACCAGCTTGGGCGTGGTTTCGGTGGTGTAATCCTTGCGCCCGGGGTCCTCGCGCTCCGGTGAAAAGGCCAGGAAGAAATCCTTGCCGGCCTTCAACCCGCTACTTTCCAGGATCGGCTTCATCAGTTCACGGGTTGTACCGGGGTACGTCGTGCTTTCCAAGGTGACCAGTTGTCCTTTGCGCAGGATTTTCGCCACCGTCCGGCAAGTGTTTTCCACGAAGGTCATGTCCGGATCACGCATTTTCGACAAAGGTGTCGGCACGCAGATAATCAAGGCATCGCACGCTCGCAGATCACGCGGGTCACCGGAGGCCTTGAACAAACCCTGCTCGAGGACCTGGCGAATCATCGAATCGGGGATGTGCTTGATGTAACTTTTGCCGGCATTAAGCATACGAATCTTACGCTGATCCACATCAAAACCCAAAGTGGAGAATCCGGCCGCGCAAAACGTCCGGGCCAGCGGCAAACCCACATACCCCATGCCCAAAATACCCACGCGGGCCTTTTTCGCCTTGATCTTGTTCAGCATTTGGTTTTTCATTAAAAACACGCTCCTTTAAGGGCATATTGAAGCCGGCATGAACGGCCGGCCATCAACGAGGCGGTCATTTTACAATCCCGAAGCTCGAAGACAAGCCAAGATACAGCATAAGAATCTTGCCTCCTCGCTCGATAAGGTATGTCGGCGGAATGCAGGTCAAGCTATAATGACCTTCCCTGGAAATGCCGATTGGAAAACAATCTTTGGAGGATTTCATGAAGATCGCCCTCTCCTGCCCGGATATCACCCAGGCCGAACGTGATGCGGTCAACGCCGTTATGCAGACGTACCAACTGGCCTTGGGTCCGAAAATAACCGAGTTTGAACAACTATTGTGCCGGTTCACGGGTACCCGCTATGCGGTGGCCGTCAACAGCGGCACCAGCGGATTACACCTGATTCTGCGAGCGATGAATATCGGCGCAGGCGATGAGGTTATCACTACGCCTTTTTCGTTTATCGCCTCGTCCAATTGCATTATGTTCGACGGCGGAAAACCGGTCTTCGTGGATATCGATCCGGACACCTGGAATATCGACCCTAAGCGGATCGAGTCCGCTATCACGGCCAAAACCAAGGCGATCCTGGCGGTCGATGTTTTCGGCCAACCGGCGGAAATGGATCCGATCCGAACAGTGGCGGAACGCCATCAGCTTCGTTTAATCGAGGATAGTTGCGAGGCCCTGGGCGCGTTCTACAAAGGCCGACCGGCCGGCTCGCTTGGCGAGGCCGGTGTTTTTGGATTCTACCCGAATAAGCAGGTGACGACCGGCGAAGGGGGCGTCATCATCACCAATGATGAAATTATCTATCAACGATGTGCCTCGATGCGTAACCAAGGTCGTGACCCGAACGCGGGTTGGCTGGCCCATGCCCGCCTCGGATTCAATTTCCGAATGAGCGAAATCACCGCCGCCTTGGGGGTTGCCCAGATGCAGCGGATCGAGGACATCCTCGCGAACCGCCGCCGGGTCGCGGGTTATTATCTGCAACGCCTGGCCGACGAAAAACGGATCCGCATGCAGAAGATCCATCCCGATTGCACTATCAGTTGGTTCGTCATGGTCATCCGCTTGAACGACGATTACACTCGAGCGGATCGCGACCGTATCATGGCCACCCTGAACGCTCAAGGTATTCAGACTGGTAATTATTTCACACCCATTCACTTGCAGCCTTTTTACGTTGAGCAGTACGGCTACGAACGCGGCGATTTCCCCATCTGCGAGGCGCTATCCGATCGCACCATCGCCCTGCCCTTCCATGGTCTGCTCACCGAGAAGGAAGTGGATACCGTCTGCCGATCGCTCCGGGAATTGCTGTAAACAAGGCGAGGAAGGGGGACAGAGCAAGGGTGAATGGGTGAGAGTAGGAGCGCCTGTCAGGCTCACTCACTGCGAACCCATGTCATCGGTCGGTATCTTTAAGGTGGATTGCGCGCTTAACCTGTCGCACAAGATAAACCGATCACGTTAAATCCTTATTATCAGTCGCTTAGATTTATCCTCCTTTTATTCGGACGATCAAGAGGTCGCTAAAAAGCGACATCCCCCACAATCCGCACGTTTTACCAATCTTAACATTGCACCAACACGCACATAACCTTTTTTCATAAAACAACTTACAAGAAAGCCCGTAACGGTTATCCTTCTGTTTCAACCGGCACTGACCATGCCGGTTTGTATCGGAGAATCAAGCTCATCCGCGGGTGAAGGTTGAGCAACATGAATGAGGGGAAATCCAATGTACCTCGTGGTCACTGATTTCTTCGCTCGAAAGGTCAAGATCATCGTTCTGGTGATTCTCTGCTACGCCGCGTTGTGCTGATCTCTGAACCCGGCGTTGATCGAGGCGGGCTGCGGTCACCAGCCAAATTGTCGATCAATCTGTCCGTCAGTGATGATCATTCATGCGTCGGGCTTTTGCGCAAACACTGTCGACACAACCCAGTAATTTGGAAACGATGGGCTTGAGCGAGAAATTGGTGCTTATCCGCCAATGTCGAGCGCAAACGGATCACCTCCGTATTATCGAACTCAATAATCCGGCGACACCGGCGACAAATCATGTGATCGTGTGTTCCCTGGCTCGAGGCATTCTCGTAGTGGGCGTGTTTTTCGCCGAATGGGGCTTCATTGATCAGCCCGCAATCGACGAGTAAGGGCAACGTCCGGTAAATGGTAGCCTTGGCCACCCGACGACCTGCTTTACGCAAATTCAGCAGCAGATCCTCGGCCTCGAAATGCTCGTCGTTAGCGACCACGGCTTGCAGAATCGTCTTACGTTCGGGCGTATATTTCAGGCCTCGCTTCCGCAGGTACTCCCGGAAGAGGTTCTCGGCGGTCCTGATTTCGCATCGTTTCAGCGACTTGGCCATATCCGGTTCCCCGGTTTCGCGTTATGACAACGCCCCCGCTTCGCTCGCGTGGGCCACCACGATGATTCCCAAGCGTTCGGCCTGTTCAAGCATTTTCCGTCGGTCGATGACCAAGGTTTGACCGGCCTCGATGACCAGGGCCTTGCCGCCATGACGATGTAGATTTTCAATCGTATCCGGACCGACGGTGGGCACATCGAAGCGAGGATCCTGGTTCGGTTTGGCCACCTTGATCAAAGTCCAGCCGCCGTGTCGGCAGAGCTGGCCCGCCCGCTCGATCATCCGGTCGGTCCCCTCGATCGCCTCCACCGCGATGACCTCTTTTTCCTTGACCGCGATGGATTGGCCGATATCCAAGCGTCCCATCTCCTTGGCGATGGCCCAGCCGAACTCGATATCCGCCCGCAAAGCCGGGGAAGGCTCGTGCCGGGTCAGGACACCGGCCTCCGGCAAATGATCCCGGCAGTATTGCACCGAATCCGTCAAGGTAATTCCTTTCCGCTGCATGTGCTCGGCCGTCGCACGCAGCAGCGTGTCGTTACGCCGATCGGGCACTTCGAAAAACCACAGGCGTATGCTGGTCCAGTCGGGCAGATAACGTAGCAAGCGAAACCGCCCGTACATTTCCGATTTACGAACCGAGCCGGCCATGATGGCCTCGGTCACCCGGCATCGACGAAAAATGCGTATCCACTGCCCCAGCCGCACCACCCCCGACCAGTAAAATGCATCCGCGTAATCGCGCAGAGCGGGGTCGGCCAACCCCCTCAATCCGACGATTACCACCGACCGGCCGGCCCGCCGCGCACCGTCGGCCACCAGGAACGGAAACCGACCCGCCCCGGCGATGATTCCCAACGGTTGATCCACATCAATTCTCATTTTACCCGCGGCATAATTGGTCCTGTTCTGTGTCGGATTGCTGATACTATCAATCACATCGGCGAGACGCCGGTGCCACACATCCACGCCGGTGCAACAGCTCTATGCCAGTGCCACACATCCACGCCGGTCTAAAGATTTATGCCGCTGCCCACACCTCTGCGCCGGTGCAAACACTTTTGTCATGACCACTCTCCCAGCAAGCTGGAAACACCATGAGTGAGTCACGGGCATTTACTTCCGGCTTTTCAGTTCTTTTATCAGCTCATCCACGTCTCGGCGGAGGCGCAATACTTCCTTTTTTATCGCGGGCAGCTTCTGAGCCACCGCGATCTGGCGCTTGCACTCATTAATGGGTACGGCCGGCTGACCCAGCACGGTTGCATGCGGCTCGATCGAGTTGACTACGCCGGCCTTGGCCCCAATGGTCGCGTGATCGCCAATCTGGATGTGCCCCACGACGCCGGCCTGGCCGGCCATGGTCACGTGGCGGCCGACGGAAACCGAACCGGCGATCCCCACTTGAGCCACGAAGAGGCAATCCTCGCCAATCTTCGTACCATGTCCAATCGCGATCAGGTTGCTGAATTTCGTACCGGCCGCGATCACCGTGTTGCCCAGCGTCGCCCGGTCAATCGTGCAATTGGCTCCGATCTCAACATCGTTGCCGATAACCACATTACCAATCTGTGGGATTTTGACCCATTTCTCGTTGACCGGAGCATATCCTAAGCCATCCTCGCCGATCACCGTACCGGCGTGAATCGTGACCCGGTCGCCGAGCACGCAGTTTTCATAGATCACCACATTGGGAAAGAGGGTGAGTTCGTTGCCGATCCGACAACCGCGTGCAATATACACGCCGGGATAAATGGTTGCTTTATCGCCGATCTGAACATCGGCCTCGATATGCACGCCGGGGGCGATGTTGGCCTCGGCCCCGATCCGCGCACCCTCGGCGATATGGGCTCGCGGTGACACACCCCACCGCGGGTGCTGACGGTAACCGTGCAACCGGACGATGCAGGCGGTGACCGCCGCATACGGATCGGCCGTCCGTAGCAGATTCAACTTCCGCTTGGGTTTCAGTTCCGGGCGTACCAGGACGGCGGTCGCTCGCGTGCCGGCTAAGTCCTTTTCGTATTTGGGATTAGACAAGAAGCTGATCTGGCCCTCGCCAGCATCGTCCAGGGTAGCCACCGAGGAAACCGTCGCGGTCTCGTCGCCTTCAATAGAGCAGACCATCCCCACGGATGCCAGAAAATCCGCCAATTCACGAAGGGTCAAAGTCATGTACTTTCCCACTGTAGAACTCTTACCATCCGACAACCGAAACGGTTATGATAGGAACTCGCGGGCGGCGGTGTCAAACCGCCCGAAAAAGCGTATGTACCGTTAAATGGGTTACAAAGCCCAATGGCAGGGCCGTCGGCACGGTGAAGACACATGGTAAATCAGGAATTGGCCCGGATATTCAATGAAATCGCCGATCTGATGGAGATTACCGGCGGCGATCCGTTTCGCATCAATTCCTACCGCCGGGCGGCCCGGACCATCGAGGAATGGACCGAGGACCTTGCCGCCGTCGCCGAACGCAACGAGCTCCAGAAAATCCCCGGCATCGGCAAGGGTACCGCCGAGCGCATTCACCAATATCTGGACGAGGGGCACATTACGTTGCATCAGGAACTGCTCGCGCAGGTGCCCCCCCGCCTACCGCAACTTCTGAAAATCCCCGGACTGGGCCCGAAAAAGGTGCGAGCGCTGTATCAGGAGCTTGGCATCAAGAACATTGACCAGCTTCGGGAGGCCATCAAGGCGGGCAAGGTCGAAAAACTGGCTGGGTTCGGCCAGAAAAGCGCGCAGAAAATTCTCGAAGGCATGGACTTCCTGTCCCGTTCCGCCGGCCGCACGCCGCTCGGGCTGGCTTGGATCATCGCCCATTCGCTACGCGAGACCATCGCCGGTTTCAAGGGCGTCAAGCGCGTCGAGATCGCCGGCTCCCTCCGTCGTGGTTGCGAAACCATCGGCGATATTGATCTTCTCTGCGAGGGGGACAATGGTGAGGCCACCATCAAGGCTTTCACTGCTCTACCCGAGGTTAATCAGGTGCTCGTCGCCGGCGATACCAAAGGCTCGGTCCTGGTTGCCAACCCGCGCGGGGGAGACATACAGGTCGATCTGCGCGTGGTGCCCAAGGAATCATTCGGGGCCGCCTGGCAATATTTTACCGGATCCAAGCAGCATAATATCCGCCTGCGCGAGCTGGCCGTCAAAAAGGGGTGGCGGCTGAACGAGTACGGCCTTTTCGACGGAGATAAATCGCTGGCCGGTGTCCGCGAGGAGGACATCTATAAAAAACTCGGTTTCAAGCCTATACCACCGGAACTGCGCGAGGACCGCGGTGAGATCGAGGCCAAAGGGAAACTGCCGGATCTTGTTACCCTCGACGACATCCGCGGCGACCTGCACGTGCATACTACCGACAGCGATGGACGAAATTCCATAGAGGAACTGGCCGAGGCCGCCCGGCAGCGCGGTTACAGTTACCTGGCCATTACCAACCATTCGAAAAGCTCGGTCATCGCCAACGGCCTGTCCACCGAGCGACTGCTCGAACATGTCGAGGAAATCCATAACGTCAACAAAAAACTCAAGGGCATCACCCTGTTGGCCGGCGTCGAGTGCGATATTCTCTCCGACGGCTCACTGGATTATCCCGATGAAATTCTCGCCCAACTCGATTACGTCGTCGCCAGTATCCACGCGGGCATGCAGCAGAGTCGTGATCGGGTCACCCGGCGCAGCCTCGCTGCTTTGGAAAACCCTTTCGTCTGCGCGCTCGGCCACCCTTCCGGCCGATTGATCGGTACGCGCGACGCGATGGATCTTGACTGGGAGAAAATTATCGAAACCGCCGTCCGCTACGGCACCGCCCTGGAACTCAACTGTTCCTGGCAGCGCCTCGACCTCAAGGATATCCATATTCGAGCGGCCATTGACGCCGGATGCCGGATCGTCATCGCCACCGACAGCCACGACATCCCCCAACTCGACCAGATGCACTTCGGCATCCAAACCGCCCGCCGCGGCTGGGCCACGAAAAAACACGTCCTCAACACCTTGACCGCCGCCGAATTGAAGAAATGGATCAAAGAGAAACGAAAATCATCGTATCATCAACATTAACAATGTATTACGACAATTAATAACCTTGCCGTATTGACAATTTATTCAACATAGTATATACCTCGATATATACGTTGGAGAAATTATGACAACTACTGCCAAATTATTCAAAAACGGTGCCAGCCAGGCCGTCCGGCTACCCAAGGAGTTCCGCTTCGACGCTGAGGAAGTGTGCATCAAGCGCATCGGCTCGGGCGTCCTTCTGTTCCCCAAGGACACGGCATGGGATCTGATGGGTGAAGCGATAGGCCAGGTCGATAATGATTTTCTGGCCGAGCGGAACCAGCCTGAACGCCCCGATGAGCGAGAGTTGCTTTGACCCGTTTCATGCTCGATACCAATATCTGCGTCGAACTACTTCGCGGCCGCGCACCCGGATTGTTGCAAAAGCTGCGGTCATTCGCGATTGACGAGATCGCTCTTTCGGATATCACGCTTGCCGAGCTTCAATACGGGGTGGCGAAATCCATGCATCCCGGCCGACACGAAATTCTGCTTGCTGAATTCTGCGCTCCGTTGGCCATCCTGCCATTCGACAACCTCGCTGCCGAGTTCTACGGCCGTGTTCGCGCCCATCTGGAACACGCGGGCACACCTATCGGCCCATTGAACACTCTGATTGCCGCCCATGCCCTCTCGCTCGATATCCCCCTGGTGACCAACAACGAGAAAGTATTCGCCCGCGTAGCGGGACTGCGTGTTGAAAACTGGTTGACGCAATAGGGATAGTTTGCAAATACCAAATGCAGAAACATTGGTGATTAAACTCGGACAAATAATTGCCAACATCGAAGCGCTGCAATTAGTTTGTGATTTCAGTCAGGCCGGGATTCTCAGCATCCCGGCGGCCGGTTCAACCCGCCCATGCAGGAACGGAATTTGTTGAAGTCGTCCTGATCTACGTCGCCGTCGCCATTGATATCCGCCTGACGGCAGCCTTGCGGGTAAGCGATGCCCGATCCGGAATAGCAGGTTTGCAGGAATCCGAAGTCCGTCAAATCCACGTCCTGATCGGCATCGAAGTCGCCGGCTTGCAGCACGTTCATGGTGACCTCGTCGCTCGCCTGCAATTCACCATCGTCGGCCGTCAACCGAAGCACATAGACGCCGATTTGCGAGAACGTAGCGGTCGTATCGACGGCGTGTTCGTTCGCAAAAACCACCGAGCCCGGTCCGCTGACCTTGCTCCAGGTAACGACCACGAATGGATTGGGCACGCCGTCGTCGATTACCGTGGCGTCCAGAACCGCGTTGTTCCACGGGATCAGGACCACTTGCTCCGCGCCGGCGTCCACGCTCGGGGCCGAGTTGATCGGCGGGCCGGCATGAATCACCGTTTCCATGGCGGCATTCCAGGCATCGGCCATCTTTTGATAGCCGGAAGCGTTCGGGTGCAGGCCGTCGGTGTACATGTCCGACTCCAACAACACGTCATACATTTCCACATAGGCGACTTTTTTATTCTGGGCAATCTTCGTATTGACCAGGCTGACGATTCCGGCGTTGTAGGCAATGACCCAACTGTTATAGGAAGCCCAGTTCGCCATTTGTCGAGGGATCGAGGCGACCAGCAAATAGCCGTTGACGGGCAGACCGGCGAGAATCTGGTCGATCAATGCATCAAGCTCCGTAAGGGCCTGCTTAACGGTATTTACGTGGGGGTCATTGTTGCAAAAATACTCAATTACCATATCGGGATTTATGGTGCCAACCACCCCTAATAATTGG
>CAYNYK010000042.1:0-39788 GCA_964401335.1 uncultured Planctomycetales bacterium | reverse complement strand
GCCATTATACCGTGCCCACCGTTATTGTCAATATATTTATGGGACATGACACTAGCGCTTCGGGCTGGTAAAGATGATTCCTTGCTTGCGCAGCGGGCTGGCATAGAGGATCACCTTGTACAAGAGGATTCGTCGCATTCGACAACCTGCCCGTCATGGGCGAGGGTCATGCCTTGGGGTAATTCGGCGTTGGTAGCTTCGTGCGCTAATTCGTGGGCGATATGAGTGAATAAGGTTCGTTTGGCCCGGATACGGCCGGCGATTTCGACCGCCTGCTCCAGATTGAAATGCGTTGGGTGCGGCCGACGGCGCAGAGCGTCGAGAACCAGTACATCCAAACCTTGTAACAGTTCCATCGATTCGGCCGGGATGGCGTTACAGTCCGTGCAATAGGCGAATCCTCCGATCCGAAAACCGAGCACCGGCAGCTTGCCGTGCATCAGGGTGATCGGCACAATACGCATATCGAACAGGTCGAAAGGCCCCTCGATCAAAGTCTGGCGCAATCGCGGCTTCGCGCTGGGGTAGCCGGGTTTTTCGCGAAACGCATAACCGAACATCTGTTCGAGCACGGCCCCGGTCTTATGGTTGCAGTAACAGGTCAACGTTGTGTTATGCAATTCGTTGAAACGACGCAGGTCGTCAAGGCCGACAATGTGGTCGGCGTGATGGTGGGTGAACAAAACGGCGTCTACCCGATGCACGTCGCACGCGATGCATTGCAAGCGTAATTCCGGCGTCGTGTCGATCAGGATGGAATACCCACCCGCCTGAACCAAGGCGCTGCTCCGTGTGCGCCGATCGCGCGGGTCCGATGAGCGGCAAACTGCGCATCCACATCCGATCATCGGAATGCCATGCGACGTTCCCGTCCCGAGCAAAGTGATCCGTAAGGTACTCATACTGGCGAGAGTGTAAGGGAACCAGCCCGGATTGTCATGAATGAGAATACATCGGCGAGCGCTGCTTTCGCCGGATGGCATGGGCAGGTTTCCAACCCTTTTCAGGCGGTATGGTTAATCTGTCCGTGCGCGTAACCACTCACCTGCGTCCACCTCCTCGGTTACATTTCACTGCGTGTTCTTATCGCCGATCGTAAAGGTCAGCCGCTTCTGGTCAGTCGTAGCCCCTATTTTGTCCTCGATGGTAACTTTCAGAACGTAGGCGCCAGCCGGGGTATCCGCCGGAAGTCGAATCTCGAAGGGGATAAAAAAGTCCCGGCGTGGACGCAAAACCGTTTCCGTAATCTCCGGAGCTTTTTGCTGCCAGATCATTTTCCCTTGCGCATCCCAGATTTGCACTTCCTCGGACATCGTACTCCGCAATTTCCCATCGCCCGTGGGTTCATAGCGAAAGTTATCGATTTCCGTGTAAAGATAGACATGTACGCCGGCCCCCGCGGAAAAAGCGGGGGGCTGGACGGCGTCATAATCGCCGAAACTGCGGACCCGGGTCACCAGGGCAAGGTTCGGGATGCTTACCGGCGTCTGCTGGCCGAGAACCCGGCGCAGTTCATCGACGGCGGCCAGCGTCTCAGCCGACGAGGCTTGCGGAGTGAGGCACAACTGTCGCGTCTTCGATAATGCACGAAAGGCCGCCGTTAGAAGTTCTCCCTGCAACGGGTCCGTACCGATCAACGGTGCGCAGGCTTTATCATCCGCACCGCTGAACAGATACCACAAGCGTAGCTTGATCTGATCGTCAATCTGCTGCGGGTGGTCTTTGACGGCCTGCTCCAAGTCGCGAACCAGATTGCTGATCGGATCAGTCGGCGGCGGCGCAACGGCCGTATTGGGAGCAGCTTCCGGCTGGGCCGACTCGATGGTAACAGGGCGCATCGGGGCCGCCCGCACATCCGTCAACTCGATGGCCAACGGCGGTAATTGAGGCGAGGCGGCAGTCGCGTCCGTGACTGGCGGCTCGGCGGCCGGTTAACCCTTGGAACTCACCGCCGGTAAATCGTGGGATTTAGCCGGCGTCGTCGGGGCATGCGCTGCGTCGACCATCGGCGGTTGGTATAAAGGACTGGCCGGGGAAGGATTGTCCGCGGACGCTGGAGCAGCAGGATAAGCCGATTTCGGTGGGGTGGAAATATCGACCGGTTGCGGAATTACAGATTGACCGGCGACAGTCACGGCGTTCGGCGCGGTCTGCTCACCGCCACCGGCGGTTGTCGTCCCGGCACGCGATTCGGTCGATCGTTTCGATGACCCTCGATCAGCGTCATTCGGCGGGAAACGCCCGACATAGTTCCGCACTCGCGGATCGATAGGCTCGGCGGAAGCGTCGGTAACTTCCGTTTGATTGGCCGCGACCTTCGGAGCCGCCGTCACGTCGGTATCGGTTGTCGCCGTGGCCGGCGCGGGGTCATCCACCCGCCAGAACAACCGGGACGGCTTACCGCCTTCCATGCAACCTGTGAAAAAAAACACCAGAACGAAGCCCGCAATGCTTGACATCCGTGTCGTTTTCATGATGTTCTCCCGAAACGCGTCCTTGTCTCGGTTTTTTCGTTGACTGATCCATCTCATCCTGTAGCCCGGCGCGTTTGCCGGGCGACGCAGTTACGCACGATGAAAGCCTCCACCCCTGAACGCACACTTCCTTGTCCGGTCTTGGCGGCCATATCGATTTCGAGCAGTTGGCACAGCATGTCCTCAACCTGTTGCACGGAAAAAGCGGCCAGATCCTTACGGGCCGTGTGGGTATCGGTCCACAGAATACGGGCCAACTCTCCGAGCGAAGCACCTGTTTCCTGAGCCCGCAGGGCGGTCAGCAGGCGACGGACGGTCAAGGCGATGCCCGCCACCGCTCGACCGGGAGCGGCCTTGTCCGTCTGCCAGACCTCTTCCCATAAACACAGGGCCCCTGCCTGATCGCCGGCGGCGATCGCTGAAATGATGCCCCAGACCTTTTCTTCCTTGTGAAAGCCGACCAGGTTCTCCACGTCGGCCGCCTCGATTCGCTTGCGCTCACCCACATACAAGGCCAGCTTCTGTAATTCGCTATCCAGGCGACCGAGTTCCGCCCCGATCAATTCACCAAGAAGGGTCGCCGCCCGCTGATCGATTTGTACCCCATAGGCCTTTCGGCTTCGCTCGATCAACCATGCGGGGACCTCCCTGGCCTTGACCGGTTCGCACTTGATAACCTCCCCGATCGCCTTGACCCGCTTGTACAGCCGCGTCGTCGCCGGAAAAGAACCACATTCCATAAGCAACACACCGGTGGGAGTCGGATTTTCCAGATACTGCTCAAGCTTGTCCCGGTATTCCGAAATAAAATCATCCGCGTCGCGGAGTACAACCAGCCGGCGTTCGGTTAAAAAAGGGAGTGTACGCAGATCGTCCAATACATCGGCCAACTTGGCCGTCTCTCCGTCATGCTCGCTCACGGCCAGTCCACGATCCATCCCCCCCAGTACGCGTTCGGTAATTTCGTTGATCGCCTGGAGTTTGAGAAAAGTTTCCGGTCCGCAAACCACGAAGACCAACGGCAACCGGTCAGTCGATGATACATTCCGCGAAGGCATAAAGGCCATTCATCCTTTCCATGTTCTCAGCGGTTGGCCTTGGCGTTCGCCGTCGTGGCCGAGTCGGCAGGGACGAAGGTTTGCAGCTTTTCCCGCGCCTCTTCGATGACCCGGGTAGCCGACGCGTCCACCTCCATCGCCGTGCGCCAGTGACGCCGGGCCTCGCCCAATCCGCCCATCTGGAACAGCACGTCGCCCAGGTACAACCAGGCTTCCGCGTCCTTGTGGTTGCTTTCGAGCAACTTCAGGAGCATTTCCCGGGACTGAGGATACTGTTTCGACGCGGAATATGCCAGTGCCGCCCCGAGCAAGGCATGCCGATTTCGGCCGTCGCGGACGATCACGCTCTGGTAAAGCTGAATCGCCTTGGCGAAGTCCTGCTGGTAGCAGTAGACACCGGCCAGGTCGATCGCGGCCTCAAGCATGTTCGGGTCCGCCTCCAATGCTTCCCGAAAACGTTCGGCGGCCAGAGCGTATTCTCCACGCCGCCAGTGAAACGCTCCGCGGGCGTAATACTCCTTGGCCTTCGGGTCATGTTCCGATGCCACCGGTCGAACCTGCGTCGAATCATTTGCCGGTTGAGTTGCGCTTGGTTCCGCGGAAGCGACGGGAGACTGTTGAACAGCAGTCTTCGCGTACCAACGATCGACCGAGACTGGACCGAAAAGCCTTTCCACCACATGGCCGCCCAGATCCTGTACTTGGAGCTTTAACGTAATCTGCCCCGCGAACTTCTCCGGCAAGGCCCAGAGGTATTGCCCGACGTTGGGTAACTGGGTCTCGATCACCTGCCAGGACTGTTCAACGGAAGATTGGTAATACAACGAGATAGGCCGGGCCGGCAGGTTGGTGTCGTACACCGTCCAGCGCATTTGTAATACCGGGCAGCGTTCCGTTTGCTTCTTGCTCTCGCCCTCGGACAAAGGCATCTCAATGGGATCAACACCCAGCCATTGAGCCAAAGGAGGCGTGTAATCAACAAAAACCCAGCGTTGGGCTTCCTCGGAACAGGCAGGCGGTTGGCGCGATACTCGATTTCCGTCACGGGCAATCAGGATGAAACCGTACAAACCCTCCGCCGGCGCGGTAAAACGCAAGGGGCTGCCCTGGGCGGCCAGGTGTATCTGCTCGTAGCGTTGCCAACTCGCTCCGCGATCGCGCGTATACCACAACTCGATCTCGGATCGGCTGTTCGCGCCTTCGAGTTGATAATGCAACTCAATTTCCCGGGCGCGAACATTGCTGTAAAACTCGCCTTGGGCACAGGCCACGACCCCGCCGGCATGAAGTGCCAGCAGCAGAGTCGCCGCGCCCCGTGTAATAGTATTTAGGAAACGACTTTGTTTATGATTGCGCGGGGGCATCCTGCCTCCTCAAGCCCTGAAAAGTCCACCGGGCTAAACGAACCCAAACGGATCGTCAAGGTGGAGATATCGGACATTCAATGCTTATTCCTATAGATGGGCAAAGGGATCATAAAAATCGGAGAGCAACCGTAAGTTCAGCTAATACCAATAGATAGCACTGGCCACAGGGAGGTAGGCAGCCAGGAAAACAACTTCGGCAACAGCTCCGGCAGCGGCAATGGTCGCTTGGGTTAGCCCTCCGTATCTCCGGGCCAGGAAAAACGCGGTCAAATAGGCACAAAGCAATACGCTCAAAGCGATAAGAAAACACTGCGGAATATCAATAGCCGACCCACTCACGTAAAACACGGTCAGGCCCGTGGCAGCCAGCCAGTGCAGCAGAATCACCGGGAGGTTCATACCCTCACTCATGGCCACCAATCGTGGTGATCCACCGGGAGCTATACGACCGAGACTCAAGGCCAGCATCATGGCCCAGCGTCCCCATAACGGCATCAACAGCAGCGGCCGATCGATCACTTGCGGATAAACATACGGAAGGTATTGCCGCCAGTCCGCCACCGATACCTTTCCACCTATCGGCAGAAGCACCAGCAGAACATACTTCGCCAGCACAACCAAAACCACCGCGATCAAAACCGGTAGAGTTATCCCTGTTTTCCTGGACTCGTTCGTGGGCAAATCGAGGGCGGCGGCACCGGACATCAATCGATAACCGCACCAGCCGACATCGGCAATGAGCACACAGAGCATGGGGCCGAGGCGCAGTTGCATGTATTCACCGAACCACGCCCAGCCGATATGCAGAACGCATACGTAAACGATGCCGATCAGCAAACCCCAGCAGGCAAACCACCATCCCGCCCGGCGCCAACGTTCGTCATCAACGTAACGGGTCTCGTCGAGTGGAAAAAGAAACCGGCCTGCCAACAGGAAGGAACGCATGGGTGATGATTATGCGCGATTGTCCGGCAACCGGCAACTCGTCATATCCTGTCGCCATGTATCAAAAATGCGCTAATCGAATATTGACAAGAGGCGGAAACTCGCTGTTCGATGTATGATGACAGCTTTCAAGACCATTGGACGAAAAGGTGTCCATGTTATATCATCGATGGCATAAGGCGCCGGTCGTATCGAACCATCACGTGCAAGGCCCCTGAAATCGACCGGTCAGCATGTTTCAGCAAGATATCGGGAACGGCGGCATACTGCCGGTGGTGGGACTTTCAATGAAGGATATCGAGGAAAACTATCAGCGGATTACCGATGATCGGCGCTTGTTCGATATTCGCTTCTGGCAAGAGCAGGGCGAGCAGGCTATTTTTGAGGCCGTATCGGAAATGCTTCGCGACTATTTCCTGATTCGAGGTAAAGATGCTGGCGAGTTCCGACTTCAGAGAACTGTTGAAGCTTTTCGAAAAGTATAACATTCGCTATCTCGTGGTAGGTGGCTACGCCGTCATGAGATACTGCGAGCCGCGATTCACGAAAGATCTCGATATATGGATCGCAACGGATCCGGGAAACGCCCGCTCAGTCTACGAGGCCTTAAAAGAGTTTGGCGCACCTCTGGCGGGTCTTACAGCAAATGACTTCACGCAACGGGATTATTTTTACCAGATGGGAAGACCTCCTTTACGGATTGATATCATGATGTCTATTCCGGGTATCGAATTCGAAGATGCGTGGAAACACCGGGAGAAGGTCGAACTGGATAATTGCGGAATTCTGTTTATTTCGCGATCGGATTTGATCCGGGCCAAGGAAGCAAGCGGAAGACCGCAAGATATAATTGATATTGAAAGTTTACGGGCGTCCGAAAGGCTGGATACCTCCGACAAGAAATAGGACGCCCGAACGCATTTTCGCTCTTAATCGAAAATGCTACCGTTCAGGGTCAGGGCATCAATCGAGATATTCCCTTGATCTAAAGACTAAATATCGATCAATATCCCTCGCAGCAGGTCTGGTTGTTCTCGCAGGCGCAGTTGTCGACGCTGTTACCCTCGATGGTGTTACTCCATAACTCGCTGCGCCGGCACCAGACGCCGCCGCCGTCGGCCGCCGTGTTGTCGGTGATGACGCAGCCGGAAATAATGGAGTCCATGTCATAAATGCCGCCGCCTTGCTGCTCGGCGGTATTGCCATAAATCACGCATCCGGCGATCCGACAATCGTTCGTATCCAACCCGCCGCCGCTATAGCCGACGGTGATATTACCGGGAATGTTGCTGACCGCCGTATTGTTCGTGATCGTGCAATTGGAGATTTCCGTATTACGAGCGGTGATCCCCCCGCCGCCATATTCGGTGGCTACGTTATTATTGATAACCGGGCAGTTGCGGATCACGCCACCGTCGGACTTGATGGCCCCGCCACCTTTGGCCTGGTTGTTCTCGAAGGAACAGGCCGACACAATGCCCGGCTGTTCCCAGGACATGGGCACGGAAATCCAGACGGCCCCGCCCCACAAACCGCCGGTATTTCCCGTGAAGGTGCATCCCGTGAGCACGCCACCGGGATACAGATGGACCGCGCCGCCGTCACCCCCCGTGGTATGGTTATTCGTGAAGATGCAATTCTCAGCGGTGCCGGCGATGCCGGCCGCCCCGCCGTTGCCGTTTTTGGTGACGCTGTTGCCCTCGAACGTGCAATTCCGCATCGTAGCCCCTTCGGCCAGATACAAGGCCCCATCGTTATGCGAGATGTTACCGGTAAAGGTGCATTGTTCCAGAAGGAGAGTGCCTTTATCGGGATAGAAAAGATTCGTGGTCACGGCACCGGCGTAGTTTTCCGAACTGTTGTTCGAGAACGTGCAGCCGCGTACCAACAGATAACTCGTTTCTTCCAGAGCACCTTCAAGGGAAAGGGCGCTGGCAATGGTTGCGCCGCTGTTGGCGTCGAATTGGCAATCGGTGATTTCCGCCGTTTGCGGCCGGTTCACGACGACGGCCGTATAGTCATTCGAGTTGAAGATATTGTTGGCCAGGGTGAGATTCCCGTAAAGGATCGGGCAATAAAACGCGCTGCCGGAAGCCGTGCCGTCGACACCGGTATTATCCTCGAACGTGCTGTCATCGATCTGAACGGTCACGGAAAACCACGTGCTGTCGTTTTCCGCGTAAACCGCACCGCCTTGATGGGCCGCGCAGTTCGCGAACCGGCTTCCCGTGATGGAGAGATTGAGCTCGGCATCGGAGTATTGCCGGTCGTACCAGATCGCTCCGCCTTCATTGGAGGCATAACAGTTGGTAAAGCAGCAATCAAAGACGTAGAGACTCGAGCGTTCACTGACCATGACCGCTCCGCCACAATAATTGGGATTGCCGGCGTGATTGGACGTACCCGCATAGCCGTTGATAATGGCCAGGTTGACGAGACGGACGGTCCCCTCGACATCCCAGAGTTCCGCCAGGCGGTGCGGCTCGGCCGCGCTACCCCCAAGGTCGATGATGGTGTTCTCGCATCCCTTGCCGAGCAGGGTCACGTTTCTGCCGTGGAAGTCCAGATCGCGATTGCCCTCATCACTGAAAGTACCGAAATCGAGAGATACGATATCGTTATATGTGGCGTTGTCCAAAGCTTCCTGGATGGTGAGATAATCCTGCGGGACTTTCAACAGACGGGGCATGTCGGGATGCGAGGCGAACACGGCACGAATGGTAGCGTTTTTGTATACCGTGTATTGCTCGGCTACCGATTTGCCTTCCAAAGCACCTTCCCAGTGATGAAAGATGAAACCGTATTCGGGCTTGGCCTGCACGAACAGGTGGTCGCCGGATTTGTAGCCCGTTTTTTGCGGATAAAGCACCACACGGCCAGCCTCCGGCGGATAGACTTCAGTGGTGACGACATAAGGCCCCGTCTCGGTGGTATTACCCGAACCTTCCCAGTCACTGCCTTCCTCGATGGGTACGAATACGGCGGTGAAAAGCTTGGAGGCATTTACCGGCTCATCCTCCAAAACGGCCCCGGGCACGGTCAGGGACTTATCCTGACAAAGATAATCGATGTGATAGCCGGCCACCGCCCGTCCGGTGTTCGGTTCCGCGGTCACCGTGACCGGATCGATATAGGTGAAGAAATCGGTACCCCACAGACCGTCGGGGCTATGCGCGATATCCCCCGCCTGGCACGGCTCGACATCGAAGGCCAGCCGGGCCAGCATGACATACTCATTGTCCCATAGCGGCACGGCATAGCTGAGCTTGGCCGCGTCAATTTTAGGCACCTTGAATTCAAAGTTCAGATCGATTTCCGTGCCCTTGCGCAACTCGACACCCAGTTGCTCCTCACGCACGTCGCTGACCAGCTTGACATAATCTTCCACGGAGATGGAGGGGCCGACGACCTCGAAAAACTTGACGCCGAACTCCGGTTTGACGTAAACCTTGGCCTCGACCGGGCTGATCGGCACCTGCGGCAAGTGTGGATTGAGATCGAAGGTAAAATCCTTGGTCAGGGCCCAGTTCCGGCCGTTGTACTCAGCACCGGCGGCCAAGCCGGTGGTCAGGTCAAAACCAGCGGTGACCGTGCCCAGTTCGCCGATCGAGGCTTCGGCCCCGATTTTCAGGGAAACGAAAAATACGTATTCGATGGGGATGATTCCAACAAAAAACACGCCACGCCCGAAGTCAACCTCGGCCAGGGTGATTTCTTTTTCCAGGGCGTCGCTGATCTTGGTCGATTCGACGGCTACGTCAAGATTGAGCTGCGCGGTCCCCGAGGCAACCAGCTTGAAACGTTGAATCGCGAAATCGTCGATATCCATCACGAAATCAAATGTCGGATCGAAGCGGAAACTGCCGTCAGTCAATTTGATCTTGCAGGCATCCTCCAGCTCGAGCTCCGCATCGGTCAGGCTCAGGTAAAACGCTCCATCCTCGACCCCGAAATCGAACTTGCCGGCCAGACCCTTGGTGGTACGGAGGATGGTTTTCGCTTCGAGCGGCTGGCCGGCGGTATTGATCGCGATATGCGCCCGCTTGATGACATCCGTCAGGGCAGCCGGTTCGGTCTCGAGAACGGTCTTTCCGCCATCGGTCGTCACCGACCGGATACGAGCGATCAACCCGCTGCCGGCCTGAAGGATCACCTGACCGGGAAACAAACCGGACGCATCGGCTCCGGACAATCGTAAGTTACCATCCGCATCGGTCTCGATCACAACATCATCCGACAACACCTTGGCCAGAGCAGACACCTCCGGTTCCACGTCCTCGCCAAAGACAAACACCGCCTGAATGGCCGCATCACTGTTGACGGTAAAGGTCAAGGGGTTATCCGTACCCGTGGCCTCCCCCTCCCAGCGATCAAATTGATAACCGGCGGCGGCCGTCGCGGTGAGGGTCACTTGCTCACCGGCCGCGTATAACTGCTTTTGCGGCTGGAGGGCCACCGTACCGGCCTGTCCCGGACTGACCGTCACGGTGAGGACAAACTCGCCTTCCTGCCCCCCGCCGCCCCCGCCCGAAGGACAACCGACCAAAATCAACGTCAACCCCGCGCAGGCAACCATCCGTCGCGCGATCACGTAGCCAAAGTTCTTCGATTTGTTTGCTGAAAACATTGGAATAACCCTCATTTCATAACTCATGGCACAACGGGCAATCCACCGCAAAGATGGGATTCGATTCACCCTTCAGGACGCCCCGTATCGTCCGCACCTTCATCGCAAGACATCCGGGGCATTGCTTCGGGGAGGTGAAGAACCCGCCGGTTAATCAATGCGAAGGTCATGAAAGGTTTTATCGATAGAGCCATTATACCCGCGAATGCTCCATGAAGAAAGATCGTCCAAACCCGGCATGGCCTTTCGGCGTACACAGGCATTTTTCAGCCTCGCCGATACTTATTGCCACATTCTACAAACCTTCGGCAATCGCTGATTGCCCAAAACCGGAGCCACCCATATAATATTGTTTTGCGTTAAAGGTTTCCGCCGATAGGAAAGGACAGGATGTCCACAAGCGATTTTTCGATTCGTCATCTTCGCGATGCACTGGCAGGGATGCCGCTTGAGCGGGTAGTGGAAATTCTCGCGGCCGCCACCCAGTGCACAGCGACACTTTTCGACGAGCAAAAGCAGGTTATTGCCGGACCCGTAACGGGAACCGCTTTGATGCGTGCCATCCTGGCCGTCGATTCCGGGCGGGCCGCGGTCATCGATGCCCACCGCTCGGCTATCCCACCGGATACATTCGCTACCCATCCGGACCAGGGCAATACCACAGCCTCTCCCTCCGCCACGGAAGCGGGTCGGGAAAACCCCTTGACCACCCTTTTCGACCATTTTGCCGCGTCGATTATGCACGATGGTCGGCGCATAGCGGCCTTGACCCTCGGTGATCGGCCGCGCAAACCGCTCACCGACGAGGCTATCCAGCAATTGGCTACGGAGTTCAGGCTTGACGCGGTTGAGCTTCGCGCAACCGCCGGAGAAATCGTGCCCTGGACGGCTGAACAGGCCTCCGCCGCTCGTGACTTGCTGGCCTTAACCGCTGAATTGCTGACCACCATCGATTATCAGCATGTTGAATTGGCCCACCGCGTTGAGGAATTAACCACCGTCTACAATATCGTGGGCCTGCTGGCCGGCACGCTCGACCCGCAGGAAATTCTGAACAAAACCGCCCGGATGGTCTGCGCGGTCATGCGGGTCAAGGCCTGTAGTATTCGCATGCTCGATGAAGCCACTGGTGAATTAACCATCAAGGCGGTGCATAATCTGTCGAACGAATACCTGAACAAAGGGCCGGTCAAGGTCTCGGAAAATTCGATCGACGCGGCCGCTATGGCCGGCGAAATGGTGCATATCGCCGATGCGCCCAGCGATCCGCGTACCCGCTATCCCGAACAGGCCAGGCAGGAAGGCATCGTCAGCGGATTGGTCTGCGGCATGATCTTCCGTGGTAAAGCCGTCGGCGTGCTCCGGGCCTACACCGGCGAACCACATGTATTCACCCCCTTCGAGGAATCGCTACTGCGGGCCGTGGCCTCCCAGGCCGCCGCTTTGGTCATCAACGCTCGACTGCTCAAGGAAGCCCTCGAAGCCCAGCGCTATGCTCACCAGCTCGCCTACGCCGGGGCCGTGCAGCGCCGCATGATCCCCCAGGCCCCGCCGGCGTTCGACAAAGCTGAAATCGCCGCCGTTTATCGCCCGATTTTCGAAGTCGGCGGCGACTACTTCGATTTCCTGCCCTTTTCCGAGGGCAATCTCGGCATCGTGATCGCCGACGTTTCCGGCAAGGGGGTGCCCGCCTCGCTGCTGATGGCTTCCCTGCGTTCGGCGTTCCGGGGACATGCCTACCACACGTATCACCTCGACAAGATTATCGCCGAGGTCAACGAGCACATGTGCCGGGACACCAGCCCCGGCGAGTTTGCCACGGCCTTCTATGGCGTGCTTACGCCCGACGGCCGACGGCTAACCTATTGCAACGCCGGGCACGACCCGCCCATGCTCCTTCGCGACGGAAAAATTCAATACCTCGAAACCGGGGGTATGGCCCTCGGCGTAACCCTGCAATCAAAATACGACCGCGGTTTGGTTGAATTACGTCCGGGCGACGTGCTGCTGCTCTACACCGACGGTACGGTGGAGGCCATGAACTTTAACAGCGAAGCGTTCGGCCGCGATCGCCTGGCCGATTCGCTTATCCGCTACGCGCAAAACCCCCCGCAACTGATTGCCAATAACATCCTCTGGGACATCCGCCGGTTCCGCGGCCTGGCCGACCGCACCGATGACCTGACCATGGTGGTCATCAAGATCAAATAAATCGATGCCTTAAAATTCATGCGACTTCGCTGCTGCGCCCCCGGCAGGGTGGCATGAGCAGGCGGGCATGCCCTGGTCACGCCCCGGCGGGACCAAGGCCTGCCCGTGCTTCCAAGGCCGCGGAATCAAACAGGCATATTCCCGGTAAGCCAGAATCCCCCCTGTCACCTTTCTTGGGATGCCCCTTTCGCGGCTCTCCAATTGGTTTTTCTGGAACACGCGACATAAGATATGGGATATCGTTATCATCCAGGAGATTCCATGCCGATACGTCAACACAAGACCGATGTTCTCGTGGTAGGAGCCGGACCCGTAGGCCTGCTGTCCGCCCTGCTCTTGCGCCGCTTCGATATCAAAGTCATTATCGTCGATGAACAATGGCGTACCGCCGAACACAGTTACGCCTTGGCTCTGCACAGTCATACGCTTGATCTTTTTGACCGAATCAACCTGGCCGACGATCTGCTTGCCCTCGGCCGACATATTCAAACCGTCGCTCTCTATCAGGGCCATGTCCGAAAGGCGGAAATTCACTTGGATCGCCTGCCTGGCAAATTCCCTTTCCTGCTGGTCCTGCGCCAAAGCGCTTTGGAAACGCTTCTGGAGCACATGCTTCGCGAGACCGGCGCGAAAATGCACTGGAACCACCGCCTGGCCGACCTTCGGTACACAACCGATCATGCCCTGGCCACCATCGAGCGCTTGGACAAGAGTTCCGGACCTCCGGCCACCCGAACACCCCAGATAGTCCAGAAGCAAACCCTCGTCCAGGCGGCTTTCGTGGTGGGAGCGGACGGCCATCAATCGCCGGTTCGCAATCGTCTCCAGATTTCCTATCAGCGTATACAGCCGGCCGACTATTTCGCGGTATTCGAGTTCGCCACCCTTCGCGATCCCGGCAACGAGGTACGGATCGTCCTCGACGAGCAGAACGTCAGCGTGCTTTGGCCGCTGCCCGGCCATTATTGCCGGTGGAGCTTCCAGATTCCGGATGCTCAAATCCCCATGAGTGCCCGGAACAAAATCCGCACCGTCCAGATCGGCGGGCAAAATTACCCGGCAGTCAACAGCATGAAACTGGATACCTTGCTTGCGGATCGTGCGCCCTGGTTCGATGCCGGCGTGGGATCCATCGTTTGGTCGATGGCCGTACCTTTTGAAACAAGGTTGGCGGAGCATTTCGGCCGCGAAGTCTGCTGGCTGGCCGGCGATGCCGCCCATATGACCTCGCCGGTGGGAATGCAGAGCATGAACGTCGGCCTACGCGAAGCCGCCGCCCTGGCCACCCGCCTGCGGGACATACTGCGGAAAAAAGGCTCAGGCGAGCTTCTGCAAGGTTACGAACAACTCTGGCACAAGGAATGGAGCCGCCTGCTCGGGCTGGGCGTTGAACCCGTCACCAGCGAGCAGACCGATCCCTGGATCGCGGCCAATGCCGGTCGGATCATCCGCTATCTGCCCGCGTCGGGCGAAAACCTGTCCAAACTTGCCGGCCAGATCGGTCTGCAAATCTAATCGCCTGATGCCATGTGCCGAACGACGTGGCATGCCGCCATCTGGCTGTATCAAGTTTTCTATCTCGATACCCATCCTGCAAATACAGGCCCGCGAAAGGCTTCGCTTAGCCGTGAGCGCGAGAAAGAATTCTCGCATCAACACCCAAGGCCGCGAAGCCGGCGGCTTCGCTGTATCGAGGTTCGCACCTGGGCGGACGGCATACCTTCTCTGAAGGCGTTGTCGCAATAATACCCATGTTACTTTGTTGACGGGATTCACATGGGCCGCGATGTAATCGACGCCGCTTTCCCGCGGATGCCCATCCCGTATTCCCTGCAGAAAACCCTCCGCTCCGTGGGGAGAATCCCGCACCGTTTGAACGCCGATTCCATCCCCTCGGACGATGCATCATCGGCGATCCACCGGTTCCCTAGCGACCCTCCGAACGTCCAGCCGATCGATCCAGTCATGTAACACATCAAACCGGAACCTCGGCTCCCACCATTGCCGCGCCGTGTGCTTTGTAGCAAGTCTTATTGTACGTATAATTCGATCACGCCGGTCGTACTTCCTCTTTTTCCGCATCGAATTCAAAGACCTTGTTTTCTAGATAGGAGCGTACGCCCATGTGTACGGCCACCATGACCTGATAGCCGAGGATTTCATGGCTTCTCGGTTTTTCGCGAGTATGCACGCAGCGCAGGAAATCACGATAATGCTCTTTCAGGGAACGTTCCGCCACCGGCGGAGTCAAAGTCATCTTTTGCACATCGCTTTTGGGCTCCGGCTCGATTATCACGGAATGATCCATGGGCAAACTCAACGATGCTTTTTGGCCGCGGATGACCCACGGCACGGCGCATTCGCTGGCCAGGGTGGCCGTCAGATAAACCTGCGGCCCCTCGGAATATTCAATCAGCGAGCTGAACATGTCGGGGATCTGCCAGCCTTTGTCCTTGAAAAAGTACAGCCCACCGGACGAGGTAACCCGCTTCGGAAACTTCAGGCCCATGATATACAACATCGGCGTCAGCAGATGGGGAAACAGGTCCGTACACAAACCGCCCGAATAATCCCAGAAGCATCGAAAAGCCAGGAATCTCCCCGAGTCGAAAGGTCGCTCCTCCGTAGGCCCCTGCCACATCTTCCAGTCGAGGTTCTCGCCCGGCTTGATACCCGGATTATCCTGCTTGGGATCGTAGCAACCGATATAAAAATTGCGCATATCTCCCGCCTGGGCCTGGATCAGGGGACCGCAAAGACCGATTTTCTCGCGGGCCACCGGTATCTTTTCCAGAGCCATGCCGTTGGTTCCGACCTGCATCACCCGCTTGTTCCGGGCAATGGCCTTGACCACCGCGCGGGCATCGTCTAGGTCTTTCCAGTAGGTCATGGGTTTTTCGCAGTAAACGTCCTTGCCCGCATCGGCCGCCTCGATCGTCATTTTCGCGTGCCAGTGGTCCGGCGTAACGATACTGACCGTATCGATATCCTTGCGTTCCAGAATCTTGCGATAATCCTTGTATCCTTCCGCACCCGTCTTCTGCCGGGCGTCGTCGAGGCGTTTATCCCAAACGTCACAGACGGCCACGATGTTCACCAGGCCTTCCTCGCGCAGTTTCATGAGTTGGGAAATGTGCTGCTCACCCATGCCGCCGCAACCGATGAGGGCGACATTAACACGCTCGTTGGCTCCGACGGCGGCCGCCCGCTTAGCCGATGATAATGCCATCGCCGCTCCCGCCGTCGACGCGGTTTTCAAAAATGTCCGCCTTGCCATGATTGGTTGCCTGTTGATCATTGCACCTGTTCCTTTCATGTCTCAGCATATAATTGCACATACTTGGATACGCTTGTACTATTATGTAATAAAATGCTTTGGGCGTAAAGCAAATTTCAAAATACCGGCGCATGCAAATGTTTGTGCGATGAATTTACTCGACACTCATAACAAGGGAGACGAATCATGCCGATGGGCGGAAAATGCAGATCAACCATAATCCCCATTTGGTCAATACCCCGCCACCTTGCCCTTTTTCCGCTTTGGATGCTCCTCTTGCCAACCATCAATCTGGCTGCCGAGGGGCGGTCCGAAACGGACTATATCAACGCGATCCTTGCCGTCCCCTATGACCCGCCACCTCCCACATCCTTCGCCTGTTATCCCTTTTCCTTTCTGTACGACGGCCACTCAAGCAGCTACCTGCTGAAAAACTGGACCTGCCGCCAAACCGAGGAGCAGCTCGATAAGGACCGCCACCGTCGGCTTACGACCTGGACAGACCCGCAGACCGGTCTACGCTTGCATTGGGACGTGATCCGCTACCAGGACTTCCCCGCGGTCGAATGGCTTATTTCGCTCGAAAACACCGCCGGGCAACCTACCCCCATCATTCAAGACATTCAGTCTCTCGATATGACTCTGCAATTACCGCTTAGTGCTAACGAACCTTATCGATTGCATCGCACCAATGGCTCGCCATCAGATCCCACGGATTTTGAACCCAGGATGGTGTTACTTGACCCGGCTCATCCTCAAACCCTGAGCGGCAAGGGCGGCCGCTCATCCTACGGTGATTTCCCCTTCTTTAAAATCGAGAGCGGGCTTGGTTCAACCATCATCGCCGTCGGTTGGTCCGGCCAGTGGAAAAGCACCCTGCAATGCCCATACGCCAATATGCTCCGGATCACCACCGGCCTGGAACGCACCCACTTCCGTCTTCTGCCTGGCGAGAAAGTTCGCATGCCACGCATTCTCCTCCTGCAATGGTCGGGCGACACCCTCGAGAGCAACGCCCAATTCCGCCAACTAATTTACAAGCACTATGCGGCCATGCGTAACGGCCAAAAACCTTTGCCGACCCTTTTTTGCAACACATGCTTCACCCGCGGAGGCGGCTGGCTCAACGAATGTAATGCGGAAAACCAGATTTCCCTGATCAAAGCTTATGGAAAATTGGGCTTGGAGGCTCTGATTACCGACGCGGGCTGGTTCGAGGGGGGCTGGCCGCAAGGCGCAGGCAACTGGACACCGCGCAAGGATGCCTACCCCGACGGCATGGCCCCGGTCGCCGCCGCGGCCAAGGAAAACCAAATGGTCTACGGATTATGGTTCGAGCCGGAACGGGTCGTGCCCGGCACCTGGCTGCATAAAAATCATCCCGAATGGCTGCTGCGCACCAGCGATTGGCCGGCCTATTATTATCTGCTCAACTTCGGACTGCCCGAGGCCCGGGATTATTTCTTCAATATTGTCAAAGGCTTCATGGAATTACCCGGTTTCCGGGTCTATCGCCAGGATTTCAACTGGGATCCCCTGGCCTACTGGCGCTTTCATGACGCCCCCGACCGCCAAGGCCTCACCGAAATCAGATACATCGAAGGTCTCTACGCTTACTGGGACCGCATCGCGCAAACCTGGCCCGACGGGCTCCGCGAGGAATGCGCCAGCGGCGGCCGTCGCATTGATATCGAGACCATCATGCGCATGCACATCCACCAGAAAACCGACCATTGGTTTAACAACGACGATGACCAGGCCAGTATCTTCGGCCTCAGCCAGTATTTACCCAATAATTGCTTCGTGACCACCCTGACACGCTTGGACGATTATTCATTCCATTCGACGCTGGCCAGCTCCTTGTGTCTCGGCTGGATCGCCGACGCCCCCGATTTCGATTTCAAACGCGCCGCCCAGCTCCTCGATCGCTATCGTCAAGTGCGCCACCTGCTGATCGGCGCGTGGTATCCCCTGTTACCCTATACCCGTGACCCGCGAGCCTGGATGGCGGGCCAATACCATCGCCCTGACCTCGATGAAGGCATGCTTCTTGTTTTTCGTCACGGGGAAAGCCCCTATTCTCACGTTGAAATCGCCCTCCATGCCCTGGACCCCAAGGCCCAATATAACGTCGTCTCCGACCGCACCGGATCGCTCGGAGAAATATCCGGTCAAAACCTGATGAACAAGCTGGAGATTCATCTGCCCCAAAAACCACAATCGGACCTCATCGTCTACCGAAAAGTCCGGCGGTGATCCGCGGAGGCAAAATTCGGCAACTGTCCAATCGTTGTCATGGTTGGCTCAACTTGGCGGCAAGGGTATTGGGGCGGCTGATGAAAGAGCCGTCGCGGCCACGGCCCCCCCGGCGCGACGGCGGCCTTTCGGCTTATGCGCTATCGGGGCCACCTCCACCGGCTGCGTATCGCGCGGTATGGCGATTACACCGGTTCGCGAGAGCTGCTTGATCCCGTAAGGCCGGCACAACTCCACAAACGCCTCGATTTTCTCCTCCGGACCGGTCAACTGAATGACCACCGTGCGCGGCCCGACATCCACAATGTTCCCTCGGAACACCTCGGCCAGTTGGCGTAACTCAACCCGTTTATCCGGCGGGCAATGCACCCGAATCAGCAGCAGGTCCCGCTCCACACAGGTCTGCTCACTCAAGTCGCGTACCTTCACCACCGGTACGATCTTACCCAATTGCTTGCGAATCTGTTCCAGGGTCGCGTCATCGCCCATCGAGACGATAACCATGTGCGACAGGTCGGGGTCTTCCGTGCGTCCGACTACCAGCGAATCGATGTTATAACCGCGCGCAGCGAACATGCCCGCGATATGGGCTAATACGCCGGGTTGATTCTGCACTAAAATGCTCAAAATATGTTTTCTCATGTTGGCATCATCCGTTTATCGGTAGAAAGAAATCGTACCGGGCGAATCTTATCAAAGGGAATGCGCTGAGGACTGATCACGCCACCCGACATGAGCAGCTTGACCGCATCCTCGAAGGTCCAGTTCGTTTCCGAAAGCTCCTCCAAAGGCACAATCTGCATATAACCCGTGGTCGGATTGGGCGTGGTGGAGATAAATACCGTCGCCAAATCCCGTCCGGTGTCCGTATCTTTCATGACCGACGTCAAAAAACCGATACACTTCATCCCCGGCCGCGGAAACTCCACTAATACAACCCGTTGAAATTCCATCACCTGACCGCCACCGAGCGTTACCACAATTTGCTTGGTCGATTTATAGATGGTCTTGACCAGCGGGACACGTTCAAAAATACCCTCGAATAATCGGATCACCCGCCGCCCCAGAACGCTGGCCCCCATCAGCCCCAACATATACAGCATAAACAGAGTCAGCAGCACGGCGGCGATCGGAATGATCCACTGAAGATACATTTCGCTTTGCGTGCCCACCGGCACATCAGGCATATCCCGCAACAGGTAAACCAGCTTGCGGGACAGGCGATCGACGACGGCCTGTCTTTCGACCGGATCACCCGTATTCGGCAGATCCTGCTCCAGTACCCGGGTGAAGGCCCGGCTGATCAGTTCCCTTTCCAACTTGCCGTCGGTTTTCGGCAACAGGTTGAGCGGCTGTCCTTCCTGCACCTGCCGAGCGATCTTCCAGGCCACCGGCTCGGTCACCATGCGCATGGCGTTAAACACAAAGGACACTACATACCAGGTGACCAGGATAGGAATAACGATCAGAATCCCGGTGACGATCCTCGTCCGCAGCAAGGCTCGAAAAGCCGGCCACAAGCGTCGCGGGGCACGCGGCTCGTCGCTCGGCGTCGATGTGGGCTGATGTTTCGTCTCGTCCACCGCCATCGCCGACCTCTCTCGGTAAACCCGTCAGGATAACCCGCCCATCTCCATTTCGTGCAGGCTCTTACCCACCGCCACCATCGGGTACACATTCTCCTCCCGCTCGACGTGGGCATCAACCACCACCGGCCCCGGCGTTTTGAGCATTTCCGCGATCACGTCCGGCACATCCTTGGGATCGCGCAATTCCAAGCCTTTGCATCCATAGGCGTCGGCCAGTCGGGCAAAATTGGGATTGACCATCTCGGTAGCCGTGTAACGTTTTTCGAAAAACAACTCCTGCCATTGCCGAACCATACCTTGAAAATGGTTATTTAAAATTACCACTTTAACGGGGATGTTATACTGGGCGGCGGTAGCCAGCTCGTTGGCGGTCATCAGAAAGCTGCCGTCACCGTCGATGTCAATAACTGTGCGGTTCGGACAACCCACCGCCGCTCCGATCGCCGCCGGCAGGCCGTAACCCATCGTCCCCAGTCCGCCGCTGGTAATCATCTGCCGTGGAAAACGCCATCGATAAAACTGGGCCGTCCACATCTGATGCTGCCCCACGCCCGTGGTGATGATCGCCTGACCGTCGGTATGACGGCTGATCCGTTCGATCACCTGTTGGGGCTTGATCACGCCGTCCTTCTGTTGATAAGCGAACGGATAGCGCTTCTTCCATTGGGCGATCTGCTCGAACCACGCCGATCTTTCGCGATATTGAATCAGCGGGAGCATCTCCACCAACACCGCCCGGGCATCACCCACCACCGGTATATCCACCTCGACACTTTTAGCGATGCTCGACGGGTCGACGTCAATGTGTATGATCTTGGCATGAGGAGCAAAAGCCTCCAGCTTGCCGGTCACCCGGTCATCGAAGCGGGCCCCAACGGCTATCAGCAAATCGCAACCCTGCACCGCGTAATTTGCGTAGGCGCTGCCGTGCATACCCAGCATGTGCAAGGCCAGCTTTTCGTCGGCCACCTCATCGATCGCCCCCATGCCCAGCAACGTGGTGGTCACCGGGATGTTGCCCTGGCGGGCCAATTGCCGTAACTCTTCGGCCGCGCCGGATAAGATTACCCCACCGCCAACGTACAGCACGGGGCGCTCGGCGCCGTTGATGGCCTCGGCGGCCAGCTTGATCTGCCGCATGTTGCCCTTGCTGCGCGGGCGATAACCCGGCAAATTCAACTCGCCGTTATCCTCGATTTCCATGGCCGTCACCTGCACATCCTTGGGCAGGTCGATCAACACCGGACCGGGTCGACCGGTCCGCGCGATAAAATAGGCCTCGCGGATCGTCCGCGGCAGATCGCGTACATCCTTGACCAGCACGTTGTATTTCGTGACCGGCCGGGTCACGCCAACCACGTCCGCCTCCTGAAAAGCGTCGTTACCAATGGCCGCCGTCGCCACCTGGCCGCTGATCGCGACCATGGGGATGCTGTCCATATACGCTGTCGCCAGGGCGGTGGTCAGGTTCGTGGCCCCCGGACCACTGGTAACAATGACCGTCCCCACCTTGCCGGTAGCCCGGGAATAACCATCGGCCATGTGCCCCGCGCCCTGCTCGTGCCGGGTTAAAATGAAACGCAGGGGGCTTTTGTAAAACATGTCGAAAGTGGGCATGATCGCCCCGCCGCCATAACCAAAGAGTACCTCGACACCCTCTTCGATGAGAATGTCATGGAGGATACGCGCACCAGTTTTCCTAACTGATTTACTTGCAAGTGTTTGCATCAACGGGGAACCCGCACAGGGCGCGGAAACGGTTTGGGGCGGCTTGCTCGCCATGGTTTTCTCCTTTCCAATAGGTTGCCATGGATAATCCGTCGGGGACACCGCTGACCCCGGCGGGCAGGCACTACCGGCATTACCGGCCTCGCCGCGCCCTCCATACACAGAAAGACGCTTCGAGTGGCCCTATATGTCTTGAGGCTTGATTCGGGCGGCCTTTTGGGCCGACTCCGGTTCTTGCCCATATTCCCTTATTATCGTCCATCTTCGACCCAAAAGCAAGTGAAAAATAACACGTCAAAGGTCCAACCATTTTTTTATCGGGGTCCGATCTATATGATAGCCGATGACCGAGTAACCGGATCGGTCAGGACTCAGGGTACGGAATGAGTGTTCCATGAACGAGATTCTGCTGCAAGCCAGGAAATTTCACGTCGAGCGACGGGAAGTCGATGTGCCCGGACGGGGAATCGTGAGCCGCGAACTGGTCGTTCACCCCGGCGCGGTCTGCATTATCCCCCTGCTCGATCCGCAAACCGTCGTGATGATCCGTAATTACCGTTTCTCGGTGGATTCCGAGCTTCTCGAATTGCCGGCCGGCACACTTGAAGCACAGGAGCCGCCTGAAGTTTGCGCCGCCCGTGAACTGGAGGAGGAAACCGGCTACCGTGCCGGCCGCCTGGAATACCTGGGCCGGTTTTATACGTCCCCCGGCTTCACCAACGAACTGATGCACGTTTACGTTGCTGATGATCTGAGGGCCGGCCCGCAGCGTCTCGACGCCACCGAGCAGATTCGCGTGCAACCCATGACCGTCGCCGATGCCCTCGCCGCCTGTCACGACGGCCGCATCGTTGACGGTAAAACGATCGCCGCCTTGCTCCTGTGGCATGATCGACAGAAAGGCAATCCATGAGTTGGCAAGATCGGCCTTACTCCGATTACGACAGCGGCGGTCGGCCGCTCATGCGCCTTGCTTTCCGTCGCCCAAGTTCGATCATCACCTGGCTGCTGATTGCTAATGTGGTCGTCTATTTCATCGACGCCCTGAGTCGAAACTGGCCGGCATTTTCTTTTCACCATGTTTTCGGCCTGAGCCTGGCCGGTCTGAAATCGTTTATGATCTGGCAGCCGGTCACTTATATGTTTATACACGGCGGTACCTGGCATCTATTGCTCAATATGCTTGGCCTTTACGTTTGCGGAAGTGAATTCGAACGGTCTTTTGGCTCCTCTCGCCTCCTGAAATTCTATTTCTTCTGTGGAATTGTCGGCGGCCTGGCTTACCTGTTCTTTCCCTTGATGAACCCCGTTTATGAAACCACTCCGCTTATCGGTGCCAGTGGGGCCGTTTATGGCCTCCTGATGGCCGCGGTCATCTTCTTTCCGCATATCCAAGTTATTCTTTTTATCTTTCCCGTTCCGATTCGCGTGTTTGGTTTGATCGTGTTAGCCATCCTGCTGCTGAACCTCATTACCCCAGGCGCGGTGCCCAACCTTGGCGGAGAAATCTGTCACATCGCCGGCGCTTTGGCCGGTTTGTTGATATTTTACATCTGGGGCATGCTACCGGGATTCGGAAGCGGACCAGCAGCGGAGATTTTTACCGGTTTATCCGAATCCTATTTGACGAAACTTGCCAGGCGCCGCCGTCAGGGCGCCTGGGAGAAAAAACAGCAGAAACTCGCTGCCCAGCAGGAAGAGGTGGACCGCATCCTGGCCAAGGTCCATGAGCAGGGACTGGCCAGCCTCACCCGAAAGGAAAAGAAGATTTTGGCCGACGCCACCCGTATCCAGCAGGAGCAGGACCGTCGCCGCGGCCGGGTCGACCGCCTTTGACGTCCACCCTGTTTCCTCTATATTGGGAGGAAGTTACGTCGGCGCTACCAGCCCGAAGCAGTACACCCGCCCGTGGCGGGCTAGCAAGGGTTCTCTGTACCAGCCCGCAGCGCTAGCAAGGGTTTGGCCCCGAAAGGGGCGAAGGACTGTGCGCGGGTCGGATAGGGAGAGGGGGCGACAAGGAGATGGCAGGGAATACGCACAAGCCAGTCCCAAGCGGTTTACTCGCCGTGACTGCTGATGGCTGGTTACTGAATACTGACCACTGACAACCGAAAGCTCTATCATGAACCACGACCAAGCCTATCAAGTATGTATCAACCCCGACTGCCGAAAACAATTCGGACTCGAGCAGATCGTCTTCAACTGCCCGGCTTGCGGCGCGTTGCTCGATGTCGAATACCGCTGGGACCGGGTGGCCATCCCCAAGGCCCTCGATTTCTTTGAACATCGCTGGAGCACCAAGGGGCTGCGGGCGGAGGCCCGGCTCGATTTTTCCGGGATTTGGCGGTTTCGCGAACTGTTGCCCTTCGCCCCTAACGACAGCATTGTCACCATCGGCGAGGGTCGCACCCTTCTGGAAGAAAACGATCTGCTCGCCCGCGAGATTGGCATGAAACCCGGCCGGCTTTTCCTCCAATACGAGGGGCTCAATCCGTCCGGCAGTTTCAAGGACAACGGCATGACCGCGGCCTTCACCCTCGCCCGCATGATCGGCCGCAAACGTATCGCCTGCGCCAGCACCGGCAACACCTCGGCCTCGATGGCCATGTTCGCCCACAAAACCGACCCGCCCATGCAGGGTATCGTCTTCATCGGCTCGGGAAAAATCGCCTACGGCAAGCTCTCGCAGGCCCTCGACTACGGGGCCCTCACCCTCCAGATCGAGGGCGACTTTGATGCCTGCCTCCGCCGCGTCCGCCAGGTGGCCGACAAGCTCGGCATCTACCTGATGAATTCGGTCAATCCTTTCCGCCTCGAAGGCCAGAAAGCCATCATGTACCGCGTACTCGAAGCCCGCGATTGGGAGGTCCCCGACTGGATCATCGTTCCCGGCGGCAATCTCGGCAATTGCAGCGCCTTCGGCAAGGCTTTTAAGGAGTTGAAGGAACTCGGCCTGATCAAACGCATCCCGCGCTTGGCGGTCATTGTCGCCACCGGGGCGAATACCCTTTACGAGCTGTTCGAGAAAAAAAATCTCCGCTGGAACGGCGGCCGCTACGACCAATCCAAGGTCGATAACCTTTACGCGTCCATGGACGCAAGCCATTACCTGCCGCACACCATCGCCTCGGCCATCGAGATATCCCGGCCGGTCAACCTGCCCAAATCCATCCGCGCCCTGGATATCATGAACGGCCTGGTCCGCGAGGTGTCCGACGAAGAAATCCTCGAATACAAGGCCCTCATCGGTCGTTACGGTTTCGGTTGCGAGCCGGCCAGCGCGGCTACCGTCGCCGGTCTGCATCGCCTGATGGAAGAGCAGGTCATTTCACCCGACGAGCAGGTGGTCTGCATCCTGACCGGTCACGAGCTCAAGGATCCGGACGCCACCGTCAAATACCATACCGGCATCGACATGAAAAAGGTCGCGCCCCCGCCGCCGGTCACACCCACCGGTCGCTGCTCGAATCCCCCCAAGAAAGTCGCCGACGACCTGGAGGCCATCTGCGCCGCCCTGGGAGAAAAGCTGCCGGATTGATGTCGCCTTTAACCGAGTCCTTATGTCTCCCAAGAAGAGCAACGGATTGCGCTGTTTCGTTGGATACGCACGGAGTACACCGAACGGCAGCCCCTTCCAACGGGGCTTTCCGCCTCGGAGGCGGGCCCACAGGCCAGTTCTTCAAAGACTGGTTTTCGGACGCCTATCACAATATCCTCACCTCTCGACAGATAGCCCGTTCGTAAAGGGCTTGCTCGTGATTCGGAACCAAAGATCTGCCCTGGATGGCGGCCTATATTCGCAACCAGAAACAACATCATGCTAAAGGACAGATTCATGATCGATTCGAACGCCCGGAGCGGCCGGAATAAGCCCATTGGAAATGGTCTGATAGGAAGGAATGAGGGAAAGAGTTACGCCGCCCCGATAACTTAAAGAGTCAAGATTCGAACAAGCGGGAAGCTCGTTCACCTGCCGTCACCTACCCAATTGTTCTCCTGCTCAAAATACATGCGACATCCTACACATCCAAACACACACATGCCCCAGAGGACTGAAGACGATCGGTAACAAAGAGCAATCAATAATCCTCGGGCAACTTCTTGATCTGTTCCAGGTTGAAAACCGGACCTTCCTTGCAGACATAGACCGGCCCGGCGTTGCAGCGGCCGCACTTGCCTACGCCGCATTTCATGCGGTTTTCCAGGCTGGTGTAGATGTCCTTGTCGGCCAGGCCCATCTTGCTGAGCACGGGCAGTGAAAATTTAATCATGATCGGCGGGCCGATCACCAACGCCACCGAATTGTCCGCCGGCACTTGGGCTTTTTCGAGAACGGCCGGCACAAAACCCACCTCACCGTTCCAGTCCGGCGTCTCACCGCCGGGATCGACGCAACGAATGACCTTGACATCCTTATAACCGGCCCATTTATCCAGCTCCTCACGATAGACCAGGTCGCCTACGGAACGCGCTCCGTAAACAATCGTGATTCGCCCGTATTTTTCGCGGTTTTCCAGAGCATACCAGATCGCACAGCGGATTGGCGGCATGGCAATCCCCCCGCCGATGAAAATCAGGTTCTTCCCCTCCCACTCGTCGGTCGGATAGTAGTTGCCGTACGGTCCACGAAAGCCGATGGTATCGCCCGGCTCGATCCGCCACAGGGCCTCGGTTACCCTGCCCGTGCGACGAAAACAGAATTCGGTATAGTCCTTCCAGGTGGAACTGGAACAGATGTTAAAGGTCGATTCGCCGTATCCGAACACCGAGTAAATGCCGAATTGCCCGACGCGAAAGGCGAAATCCTGTTGTTTACTCTTGTCCTTAAAGGCGATTTTCACCGACTTGATGTCGGCGGTGTGCTGGTTGACCTCAAGCACGTCCATCAGCTCCGGTTTGTAGATATTCATGGTCAGGCGGCCTCCACCGCACCCGTCTTCTCAAGCTTCTGTATGGAATCCAGAACCGAAAAAATCCCCAGGCTTACCGGACAATGACGCGTGCAGTTGCCGCAGCCGGTGCAGAGGATCTCCCCGAACTTATCCGGGTACATGCTGAACTTATGCAAAACGCGCTGCCGTTGCCGCTGGCCTTGCACGGTCCGCGGATTATGCCCGGAAGCATGTTTGGTGAACAGACAGAACTGGCAGGCGTCCCAGTTGCGCACACGCTCACCGCCGGCGGCATTGCCCTCGTCGACAATGTCGAAACAATGGCAGGTCGGACAGGTAAACGCGCAAGAACCGCAGCCCAGGCAGCGCAAAGTGAGCTCCTGCCAATACGGACTTTCGAAATTACCGTTGATGAAACTCTTTATCCGCTCCAGATCAATTGTCTTGGTAGGAGCGGCCTTGGCCTGGCCGGTTTTGTTCGAGGATTGGGTTTTCCCCTCGAACAGCTTACGGCCCTTGTCCGTCAAACAGCGCACCTCGTAGGCCCCGTCGCCCAAATCGAAGAGCATGGCATCCGAACCGCGCTCGGCATCGGGGGCCAGACCGACGGCCGTACAGAAACAATGGGCGTCGTGACTGTTGCAGGCCAAGGTCACCACCGTGGTCAACTCCCGTCGACGATTGTAGAAATCGTCCTTGTAATCCCAGTTGAACAGCGGATCGAGAATAGGCAGGGCGGCCGCATCGCACGGCCGGGCGGCCAGTACCACCTGCGGTCTTGTCGGCAGATCGACCTCGGTCAGTTCGATTTCCTTGTTGTTCAACCGATACCCAAAGAGCTTTTCGTGCCGGGGAAAAATGAATTCCTTAATCGAGTTGGCCGGCCGAACAAAGCCGTCCATAATCAACTGCCCGGACTCGTTCAGCAGCGTATACAGCACATGCTCCGGCTTGACCTGCCTTGGACCGGCCACTGACATACCTTGGGCAATCCAGCCATCCACCAGTCGGCGAAGCTCCGTTTGTGAAATCACCGCGCTCATCGGATAAACGTCTCCTTGTCCTGGAGGGAATAAGCCCCGATGATCGGATCGGCCTGCGGGTCCATGCCCGCTTCGTAGCCGAACTGCTCGGCGGCCGCCCGGGCCAGCGAAAGATTGAGCAGCCGCAGATTGATCCCGGCCGGACAGGCCCGCGTACATTCGTCACATCCGATACACCGCCCCGCCTGATGAAACGCCCGGGTAATGTGCCAGGCGAAGTTGCCCTTGAGCGAGGCGGAGGTATCGATCACCGTCGGCCGGTTCTTGTCCACGATACATTGTTCACAGTAGCACAGCGGGCATACCTGGCGGCAGGCGTAGCATTTGACGCAGCGGCTGAACTCCTCCATCCAATACGCCATCCGCTCGGCCGGCGTCTTTTTCATAAAGGCGTCCAGCTCGGCATAGCGTTCATCGCTCGCATCACTCGCTTCGACTTTCCCGATGTTCACATCGGCAAAACGCGGCTGATGCACGGTACAGGCCGCACACTTGGCCAAACGCGGTTGACCCACGCCGTCACAGGCCATCCCGATCACCACCATGTTCTCCCGCTCGATCTGCGATTCCTTGGCCAGTACGACCAGTGTTCTCTCGTCGCACCCCTTGACCACAATGGCCGGCTTGCCCAGCGCCTTGATCTCCTTGCGGGTCAGATAGACGGTCAGGTTGGCCATGCACTGCTCGTTCCAGACCAGTCGTTCGGCATCCTCCGGACGAGTTATGAAGACCGGATGCACGGGCAGGTCGGGCGAGCTTTGCCCGTAACCGATCACCACCTGGACCTTGCCGTCGGCCAGCAGTTGCCGACACGTTTGACGCAATTCATTAACCATTAGGATGCCTCACACACCTTCCGGTAAGCCTCATACGGACCAAGCTGCCGGGCCTTTTCCGTAATCTCCGACATCACCTGCTGGAACTTCTTGCCCTCCGCCGCCGAAATCCACGTAAAGTGAATCCGCTCCTGCTCAATGCCCAGCGTGTCCAGTAATTCGCGGAAAAGCATCCAGCGCCGCCGGGCGTGGTAATTGCCGGCCGTATAGTGACAATCGCCCGGATGGCAACCGGAAACCAAAACGGTATCCGCCCCCATCTCGAAGGCCTTGATAATCAGGTTGAAATCGATCCGCCCCGTACAGGGCAACCGGATAATCCGCACGTTCGGCGGGTATTCCAGCCGGTTGGTGCCAGCCAGATCCGCCCCCAAGTATGTGCACCAGTTGCACACGTAAGCAACGATCTTCGGTTCAAAAGTATTTTGTTCGGCCATCTTAAATCCCGCTATCGCGAATCCAATCGGTTTTAACAAGATACTTGCCAATGGTTTCGATCATCCTTTCACTTGTTTCTACAGCCTGTTCGGCTTCCTCGACCGTTACGTCCTCCAGAACCATATAATCATCATCCATTCGCATACGAAACAAAGTACGCAGCCACTTGGACATTTCCTTGGGTAACTCGCCGGTTTTTACGAACTCCAATTCAAAAAGCGAAATTGCTCCTTGATGCTTACGCGGAACTTTGCCAATAGTCTGTAATAGGGCCATCACCGCATAAAACGCGGCATAGTAGGCGCGGTTGACAACCGACCTGGCCGAGTGTTCATCACCGGTTAACAGACAACGGCTGTCTTTAAGCGTCTGCTTTGCTTGCTCCAGACGCATCTTGACCAATTGACGGCGATCATCGGCTTCGGTCATACACGGACCCCTTCTTCCCGGACCGCTTGCATCAACAAGGAAACCCGCTCGGGACTCTCGTAAGCCTGTTGATGGGTCATAACCACCGGTTGGATAATAATGGATTCATTAAAGCCGATTTCCCAAGCACAATGGTCGACGATACGCACGACCTCCTTATCTTTTCGACGGACCACAACGAGAATATCCAAATCCGAATCCGAATCCGCGTCACCCCGAGCACGGGATCCAAATACAACCAAATCTTCGACCAACACGCCCTGTTCTTGCAGAAGCGTCTTGAAACGGCTGACAATCTGCTTATCCGTTGTCGATAGCACGATTCAAGCCCTCAGTCGTCGGCCCGTTCACACCAACGACTCCACCATGGCGTAAATCTGTTGTTCGGTAAACCCTTCGAGGTCCGCGCTCTTGGACGGGCAGACGGCCACGCAGGTGCCGCACCCCATGCACAACCCCGGATTCACCCGGGCGGTCCGCTTGATCAGCTTGCCGTTGCGGTCGCGGATTTCGGCCTTCTCGATGGCCGTGTACGGACAGGTCCGCACGCAAGTAAAGCAGGCCGCACAGGTCTGCTCGTTGATCGAGGCGATTTCCGGCTCGCGGGTCATTTCCTCGTGGCTGAACATCACCTGCACCTTACCCGCCGCCGCCGAGGCCTGAGCCACGGATTCGGGGATATCCTTCGGCGCCTGACACGCTCCGCAGACAAACACGCCGGCCGCGTTGGTCTCGATCGGCCGCAACTTGGGGTGCGATTCGGACAGGAACCCGAACTCGTCATAGCCGACGTTCAGCTTTTGGGCGAGCTGTTCCACGCCGTCGGCCGGTCTCATCGCCGATGCCAGCACCACCAGATCGGCCTCGATCGTCATCGGCATACCGGCCAGCGTATCCACTCCGCGAACGATGAGCTTTCCGTTCTCCTCGGTAATCTTCGATACCCGGCCGCGATGGTATTGGGCGCCGTCCTGCTCAATGGCCCGCCGGACGAACTCATCATAGTTTTTACCGCCGGCGCGAATATCCATATAGAAAACGTGGGCCTGCCCGTCATGTACCTTATGCTTATAAAGCATGGTGTGCTTGGCGTTGTACATGCAGCAGATTTTCGAGCAGTAGGACATGCCCTTGGCGTTGTCCCGTGAGCCGACGCAACTGATGAACACCACGCTCTTGGGTTCCTTGCCGTCCGAGGGCCGCTTGATCTCACCACCGGTCGGACCGCTGGCCGACACGATCCGCTCGAACTGCAACGAATTGATCACGTCCTTGTATTTGCCGTAGCCGTATTCACCATACCCTTCGAGTTTCGCGTTGGCTTGATCCTTACCGATATCGTAAAGCTTGTAACCGGTAGCCACCACGATCGCCCCAACCTCTTCGGTAATCAGCCGGTCCTCGTCCTCGAAGTTAATGGCCCCGGCCGCGCATTTCTTCTCGCACACACCGCACTTGCCCTTGGTCAGCCGCAGGCAGGCATTTTTGTCGATCACCGGCCGGGCGGGCACGGCCTGGGGGAAGGGTACATAGATGGCCGTCCGCTTACCCATGCCGAAATCAAACTCGCTGAGGTTCTTCTTCGATACGCAGGCGTTCCAGCAGGCCCCGCAACCCGTACATTTATCGATATCCACGTAGCGGGCTTTCTTGCGCACGGTCACTTTGAAATTGCCCACATACCCTTCGACCGCCTCCACTTCGGAGTAAGTGTGCAGGATGATGTTGGGATGTTGCCCGACATCGACCATCCGCGGCGTCAGAATACATTGTGAACAGTCGAGAGTGGGGAACGTCTCCGACAAGCCGGCCATCTTGCCGCCGATCGAAGGCTCGCGCTCGACCAACACAACCTGATGACCCGCGTCGGCGATGTCCAAGGCAGCCTGAATGCCGGCCACCCCCCCGCCGATAACCAATGCCCGCTTGGTAACCGGAACACGAATGGGCTGCAACGCCCGGTTGCGCATGACCTTGGCCACGGACATGCGGATCAGATCGATTGCCTTGGCCGTCGCTTGTTCGCGATTATGATGCACCCATGAGCAGTGCTCGCGAATATTGGCCATCTCCACCAGATAAGGGTTGAGTCCCTCGAGCTCGGCCGCCTTACGAAAAGTCTTCAAATGCATGTGCGGCGAGCACGAGGCCACCACCACGCCTTGCAGTTTCTCCTCGCGGATTTTATCGCGAACGATCGCCTGCCCGGGATCCGAGCACATGTATTTGTAGGCGAGCGAACAACGCACGTGGGGCAGCTTGGCCACTTCTTCCGCGACCTTCTCCACGTCCACGTTGCGGGCGATGTTCTCTCCGCACCAGCAGGTAAATACGCCGATTCTGGCCATAATCGTTACCGCTTCACCACGTAATGCCGATCCACGCCGAGGGTCGCCTCATCCAGACCCAAGGCCAGACCGATCAGATCCGAAAGATAGTACACCACCATATCGTGCCGCACCTTGTACTTACGCTCGATATCCGCTTGCTTCATGTCCAGGTTCACATGACACATCGGACAAGCCACCACGAGGCAATTGGCCCCGTGAGCCTCGGCGTTGGCGAGGATCTTGTGCGACAGATCAAGCACCGTATCCTCGTTGCACATGGTCATCCCCGCCCCGCAACATTCCGTCTTGTAGTTCCACTCCACCGGCTCAGCCCCCACCGCCCTGAGCAGCGTTTCCATCGATTCGGGCTGCTCGCAATCGTCGAAGCGGAGCACCTCCGGCGGCCGGGTCAGCAGGCAGCCGTAGTAGCAAGCCGGCTTGAATTCCGCCAGCGGACGAGTCACTTTCTCCTTGATCTTCTCCAGCCCGACCATCTGGAATACCTGAATCAGATTCAAAACCCGCGTCCGGCCCTCGACCTTCAACTCGACGATACCGGATATCTCCTCGCGCAGGCCCTTGTCCTTGCCCAGTAGATGCCCGGCCTTGAGCAGTTCCATCGAACACATCGGGCAGGGCGCCAGCAGATCGTCCAGCCCGTCGCGCTCGGCCAAAGCCAGATTACGGGCCGGCAAGGCGACGGCCAGCTTCTGGTTCAGCGAATGGGCCGCCGTCGCTCCACAGCAAATCCAGTCGTCCACCTCCCTTAGTCCGGTACCCAGCACACCGAGGCAAGCCCGTACCGACTGTTCATAGTCGTTCGAGGAACCATGCAATGCACATCCCGGATAGTATCCGATTTCCACCGTTCGTCCCTTCGCTTTAGGCCTCTTGATTCAAACAACGCTCAAAAATCCGATCGACCACTCCCCGGTCGTTCACTTTTTCACCCATCAAATGAAACTTGCCCCGCTTGATCATCTTCGGGGCCAGCATCGAATCCTTAAACAGCAGCGGTATACTCAGATCCTTGAAGAAACCCTTGGTCTTGAACATGCCCACCAGCTCGAGCTCGTTAAGCCGGCCGTTGCGGCGGATGTTCTGCAAGAAGACCTTCTGGAAAAGGACTGTACGTCGCAAGGCCGGCGACGCCACATCATGTTCCACCGAAAGCTGACGCAAAGCATCGAGCACCCCGGCGCAGTTGACCGACTTCGGACAACGGGTCGTGCAGGTCAGACAGGATACACATTGCCAGATAGCTCCGGCCTGCATGGCTTTTTCAATGTGCCCCAGTTGTAACAACCGAATGATCTGGTTGGGCAGCAGGTCCATGCGCTCGGCCATCGGGCAGCCGGCGGCACATTTCCCGCACTGGTAACAATCCCGAAGGTTCGTATGGGCTAAGTGTTCCACCGTTTCCATAGGCACGCTCGTTTCTCTGTCGGATAAAACGCCTTCGTGAACAACCCGATCCACACACTCGTGGGTCGGCAACGGCTCGACCGATTCTTTCGGTGCCGACGGGTTCTCAAGCAAAGTAAGCCCTTCGTCGGCCAGGCCGGCCTTCGACGAAACGCGCAAACAGCGCTGCACGGCCTCGATAATCTCCTGCGGCGTGAACGGCTTAAGGATGTGCCCCAGCACTCCAAACCGTTCGGCGGACTCGGCTTCGAGCAAACTCGGATACCCGGTGACGAAAATCACCGGGACGGTCGGCTTCGCTTTCCGCAACTCCTGGACAAACTGAATCCCGTCCATCCGGGGCATCTTCAGGTCCAGCAAAACGGCGGCGAAATCGTCGGCTACGGCCAAGGCCAGAGCCGCCGGCGAATCCGTGCTGGTGACCACCTGAAAACCTTTGCCGGAGAGTATCCGCTGCACACCGCGGCAGATCACCTCTTCGTCATCGACGACCAGAATTTTGGGCCCGGCGTTCATGTTTCGCCTTCCGCCTGATTTGAGAATGCTGATAGTTCGCCGGTCCTACTGCATCCTCCATGCCAACCGGACCTTAAAGCTGTCCAGCCACGCGGATGACCGTGTATTTTCCCGATTCTAACCTGAGAATCAAGCGGCAATTAAGCACAAGCCGGTTTTTCTCCTTGGCCAGCTCCACACTGGCCAAGTCTTGTGTATGGATGAATTATACAGTGTATGCCCACAGCATGGCCTGAAAGCTCGAAATCGCGGTTCAGGAGGCCGCTTCGCGGATCGAAAAAGCGGTCTCAACTTGGCTTGCCCGTCCCGCAAAGGAATATTCCGCTACCATTCAATCCGCAGCTCAGTTTCCGCCTTACGCTGGGTGAACCGAACAACGGCAGCCTGGCCCGGAGCATGATAATACCAGCCCTCCTTTTTGAGTGGGTCGGCCGCACTGGGATCGCTCATCGGCGTCCCGTCGATCAGTATCCCCCGAGGCCGGTCGATACCGGCAATAATCAACTCGTTCGGCTGTGAGGGCCAGAAGCTGATTTTCGCGGTCCAAGAACCACCTTCCACGGGCGAGGCCAAAGCGATCGGCTCACCCCAGCCGCTCACGTGCCATCGCCTTTTGGTGGATGCGTCCCGCAAAACGCGCGTCCATGTCTGCGTCCAATACGGTACCCTCCGCTGGGCTTGCAGACATCGAATAGGCAACCGGGCACATATAAACACCCCCTGGGCCGCATTCTCGCGGGTATCCCATACATCCGGATACAGGCCGATCCACGGGGGCCGATCGAACATTTGTTGCAGTCCGCTCGCCACCACGCCATCGGCAAGCTGACGCAATAATGGATCAGCCCGGTCGCGTTGGAGTTCAAGCACGTTCAATGCCCATTCCATCCCGCACCATTGGACGATAACTCCGAACCAGCTCCCCACATAAAAGGTCGGACCCAGCACGGGGATACTGCCGTAGGGTGTGACTTGTCGGTTTGGATTCTGAAAGGCTTCAGCCGGCGACAACCGGATACGACTGTTTTCATCGCGATCACGCGAGGCAATGACAACCCCCGGCCGTTCTTCGATCGGGACATGCCAACTGTACAGGAAGGGTACACCCGTCCAAGCCCAATACTCCGCTTCGTCCAGCCATTTTTCATCGCCGGTCAGGTGATAACCGATCTGATAAGCCTCGATGGCCAAGGCCGCCGCCCGAATGTCGGGAATCTCCTGATGGACTTCCCACACTTGAGCCCCGCGCGGCACTCGAAAACGCTTCATCGCCTCCAACGCCTTGAGCGAAGCAATCGTACAGGCCGGATCGCCGGACAATTCGGCGTGTCGCAGAATCGATAACGCCGCTTGAACACACGTGCCCAGACTGGTCGAGCCGTCCTCACCCAAGGAATCGTATTGCCCGTTCGTTACTTCACGGGTCGTTTCTCGCATTTTTTCGGTGTTGGCGAAAGGCCAGCTTCCATCTGGTCGCATGGAAGCCATAATCGCTTTCGCCCCCCCGCCGCCGTACAAGAAACGTGACTCAAGAGTACCGGCCACGTCGATCACGCTGGCCTTGTCCGTCAATTCCGTGCGGCGGACCCATTCATCCTGGCCAGTCTCGATTTTGTGGGCTAAAAGTTCGGCGGCCATCCAGCCCACGAAATGACTTTTCTGTTCCATGTACCAATGATGCCGCCAACCTTTTTCCTCGGGCCAGTACATGGTTTCACCGAAATGCCGCGCGAGCAGATCGTACAGTGTCTTATCATCGTGCGTCGGTGGCGGGGCATTCGGTGCCGAGAATATTTCATACCAGCGTCGGGCCATCATGGTTACCGGCAGGTTTTTCTCGGCATACAGCACACCTCGAAGCGTAAGAGGCTGATCGGCCTGCATGACATAAGCATTTCGGGCGCAGGACTCGTTTTCCTCGCGCCATTGGTCAATGGTCGGCACCGAAAGCTTCATCAGATGATGGGGTTGACCGTCGAGAAAATTGGGCGAAACAAAGGTGGCCGTCGGCAGGCTGTCCCGCTCGTTCCATTTCTCCAATGGCTGCCACATCAGACCGCAGGCCATCCCCCCCTGCTCAATCGCCATTACCGGCAGCGTGATCTTGAACGGATGCGGCGACCAGCGGTCGGCAAATCGCTCCCCTACCGCTCGCTCACTCGAACTACGCCAACCCGGCTCCAGGTATTCCAGTCCTCCGAATATTGCGAAACGATCAAGCAGATCGCCCTTCTCCTGACCTTCGACGCGCAAGACCGGAACGGAGTAATCCAATAGACGGCCACCCGTTGGCCCTCTCAAGGTTGAAGAAACCTGGATAAACTCACGACCACTCTCCTGCCCAATACTCAAATCGAGATGCAATCCCCATTCGCTCAGACCCTCTATCTCCGCCCGCAAACGCAATCGGTGATTCGATTGTTCAACCATCTTGAAAACCGGCTCCCGTTGAACGACTCGCCCCGGTTCGGTTTCCACCGTGATCGCGGCCAGCGGCAACAACCAGCCGGCCAATCGCCAGGTTTTGACCGCCCCACTCGGACTGACTTCGTCGGCGATCTGCCATCGGACCGCCCCGACCGCCGCACCATCCATCGTCGGAACAAGATCCAGCCGTAGCTGTTTACCAATCAGCCCCGAAACGACAGCCAACTCCTCAACCGAACCGACCACCACCGAAGCCTCCAGATCGGCCGTAAATTGTTCTTGAGCAACCCGCACGACAGCCCGCTCGCGGTGTAGCCCGGTTCGCTCCGGCTGGAAAGCGGATGTGGTCTTGGCCGATGCCTTTGTTTCATGGAAGGCTTGCTCCTGCCGGGTTCCCGCTAATTCAAAAACAACCGCACCTTCAACGGCCTTACCGGCCATCTGTTGCAACCGCGCCTCCAACTTGACCGGCTCACCCTTGCACACTCGATGATTTTCGAAATGAAGTCCGCTTTGAAACACCGCCGACTTGCGAACCAGTTCTACCCAATCGATTTCAACGGTTCCGTCCGTATTGCCGTTGAAAGTATCGATGCGAAAACCAGTCAGCTTTTCTCCCGCATCGGTCGGTGTGCCGATCTCAAATTCGACGATCTGAAACCCACCGTCCGACGCGGCGGCCGGCGCGGCTGTGGTATACCTGGTCATCTGTCGGGGTTCCCCAAACGCGGGATGCGCGCTGCTGCGCCAATAGACCTGGGTGCGACCTTCCCGGTCGGCACGCAGGCGAACACGAACTGCGCAGCCGTCGAGCGGCACCTCGATGGGTGGAGCAATGACAAAAGCATCCGGCGCCTTGATTTGCATGCGTAAAAGGCCTTCCGCTACCGTCAAATCGGACAATCCGAAACCTATCTTCCAGCCCTCGGAATCACCGGCCGTTTGAAAATCCCAGCGTTGAAGCGATTCACTCGCGGCCGCCGCAAAGCTGGCTTGCATACCGGACCCAAGCAGGCATGCATACACTAAAAGAACCATAATGTGTTTCATATCGCCCCGCCTTTCCGGCACACATTGCCAAACGACTTAATATAGAACCTGAACATTTCCAGAGTATTCATGATTTCAAGGTCGTGGTCACATATCCATCGACGATATTCCCAGCATTATACAGATTCGGTATGATGCGAACACTCATTAAACGAGACATGGCTCACACGATGCAAACGATAGGAGTACGCTCACAATGAAAAGGATCATCGGGATAAACAGACGATTCTCATGGCTGGTAACCATTATGCTTTTGCCTGGACTGCCCGTGATGGCGCAACAGGTGGCTTCCACGCAACCGGCAACCGCCCCGCCCGACCAGCGTTCACCCCTGATCGTACATGTAGGTGAGCAAAATCTACAGAAGCTCATCGATGAGGTGCCCGCGCACTCCGTCATCATTTGCAACCGTAATCAACGTCTGACTCTCTCCACTCCGATCGTCATCAATCGGCCGTTGACCCTTCGCGGCCTCAACGCCCAGCTTCCGCCGGGTCTCGGCCGTACCCCTCTGGTGGTGATCCAGGCCCCTCAGGTTTGCTTCACGGATTTCGAATTACACGGAAATGGGGACAGCGTGGACCAAAAAGATCGCTGTGCGCTTATGTGTATTCATGCGAGCGAGTTTGCCGTCGAAAGAGGCTCGTTTTCCAACAGTTCCAAGGACGGCGTCATGATCGAGTCCAAGGGCGTTGGCGAGGAAATCGTCGGCGGCGTGGTTCGTGATGTGGTCGGAACCCGCGTCATTCGCGATGTGGTATCCCTCTCCGGCGGTACCCGCGGGGGGAAAGTCCGCAATGTGCTGGTCGAGAATCTCCGCAGTTATCAAAGTGCCGCCAGAGGGGCCATCGAATCCAGCGACGGCACGGAGTATATCACCATACGCAAGGTCTACGCCGAGGATTGTGTCTATGCGGTCGATGTCAGTGACCACAGCCGGCCGGGCCAGGATAATCGCAACCTGCTGCTGGAAGATATCACCGCCGTGAATTGCCGGCATGTCGTTCTTGTCCGAATCACGTCCGAAAAGGTTAATCAAAATACCGACCTAACCATTCGCAACGTAACGGCCAAACGATGCGTTTTTCCCGTACGCGTTCGCAACTCGCAACGTGTTCTGCTGGACAATGTCCGGATTATCGATCATGGTCCGGAGGATGACCCGGTGGTTATCGATAATTGTGATGGCGTTACCATCCGCGACCTGACGGTCACAAACGCCGCGAATACCGGCCCGGTCGTGCAGATCATCGACTGCAACCGAGTCATGGTGGATGGGCTGGTCCTTCACGGCGAGACGTCCGCCCTGACCCACGCCATTGAGTTTCTGATCACGGCGGGCAAGCCCTTACAAGGGCTGTCCATCCGGAACGTATCCGCCCCGAGCATTCCCAAAGCGGGTATTCTGCTATCGACCAAGGACAAAGGCGGAAGCCTGAAGGACTTCATCATTGCGGGCAACCTGGCCCACGTAGTCAACGAAATCCCAAATACTCACGGCCTCATCCGTGACAACCTGGGCGGGGAGAAATGAGGATTGGCTATTTTATGGTTATCTGTTGGGCTTCGAGCGAATTTAACCGGGCATACCCATGATGCATGGATATAATGTACGCCATTACGGAGATTAGCCTTGACCACGGTAACCGAAGCCGAAGCCCGGAAGAAATTATGCTCGTTGCTTGCCGAAGTAAGCAAATCACATGAGCCGCTGCGCATTACCGGTAAGCGAAATAACGCCGTGCTGGTCTCCGAGGATGATTGGCGGTCCATTCAGGAAACGCTCTCTTTACTTTCCATCCCAAGAATGCGGGAATCCATCATCGGAGGGCTGAAAACACCAGTCGAAAAATGCTGCAAGAAGCTACGCTGATGTATTGATTTTACATTCACTTTCCCGCCGCCCATTCCGTGCCGCGCTGGAGCAGGCGGGCGAAGTTGGGGTTGCGGCAGGCTGCGGCGTCGTGGCCGAGCACGTAATTGAACACCCGGCCGCGGCCGTAGTCCAGCGTCCAGGCAATCGGTTCGGTCTGCTTGCTCCAATCCGAATACGCCTCGACCAATACATTGATCTTCGCGTCCCCGACCAGCTTGGAGTAAAGCTCGTCGTCGGCCTCGAAATCACTCAGACCCTGGGTGATGAAATGGTCCGGATTCTTGACCTTCACGGTAAACTTGCCGCGCGGGCCGTGGCCGGAACCGGTGGTCCAGATCCGCCCGATGAGGTTGCGAAACTCAGGCCAGTCCTGGAACGCGCGGCAGGTGAAGTGAAATGAAACCAATCCCTTGCCGCCGCGCACGAAGGCCAACAGGTTTTCCCGCGCCTGCTCGGTGATGCTCGGCAGTTGGGCGTTGTAATAATTCATCAGAATCACGTCATACTTTTCCAAAGCGGCCTTGGACTCGAGCACCAGCGGCTCCTCGCTGACGAAAACCTCGAATCGGCCGGTCAATTCCAGGTGGCTCCTCAGAATAGGCGTCACCGTCCGCCAGTCGTGGGCGGGCACATCGTGACCGGTGATGATCAGAACCCGCACGGGAGTCTGGACAGGCGGAGCGGCCACGGGCGCCTCTCCGGCCAACAAGCTGACGAGAATACCGATACTGACCAAAATGCTTTTCATAGGGCACCTCTGGAAAATGCTGTTTTTCGCCGATCCCTTATGTCTTCAAAACAAAATTTCGATCAGATTCGTACAGCTCACGGTCTTTCATCAAATGAGTTACGTACATCATCCGATACGTCGTTCCAGCAGCAAGTTTCACTTCTCTTGTGAAAAAGGTCAAGACGGGACGCCTTGAGGTCGGCCATCCCGGGTCCGTGACAGATTAGGCGGCCTTCAAGTAGGCTGGTCTGGTATTCCAATAGG
>CAYNYK010000041.1:0-40246 GCA_964401335.1 uncultured Planctomycetales bacterium | reverse complement strand
CCGCCAGCGGCGATAAAAAAATAATTTTCATATCGAAGTGCGAAAGTTGGGTTAACCTCTTGCACGGGATGCGTTTATACGACTACAAAAGCCGCGCAAGCTCCCGTATGCAGTTATTTATTCCTCCGAATGAAGAATTTTTTGGAAGCAAGCGAAACTTATCGACCCTTTCCGCGTCTATATAAATGTAGGAAGCAAGATTGAATAGGGGCGGCGGCTTTCGGCAGTGCATGTGACAATCACCAGGCGATCTCCGAAACCGCAATTCAAGGTTTTTCAAGCGACGCTCCCTGGGCGGCGGCGAGGCCGGTCTGTCCCCGTGAGCGTGGGGCCGATAGGTGTCATTGGCGACAAAGAAATAGGGCCGTCAGATCCAAAGGGGTTGGGGACATATTGACCTTCGCGGGATAATATGACATACTATGCGCTCATCCCGATCGATTCGTCGAGCGGGGGTTGGGCGTGTGCCCGAGTGGCCAAAGGGGACGGGCTGTAAACCCGTTGGCGTAAGCCTACGTTGGTTCGAATCCAACCGCGCCCAATAGTTGTAAATTCCTTCCGTTCCATGACTTATCACAAATTCGGCAATACTCGGCAGGTTCAGGCCGCGGTCGGAGTTCCGCTTCACTTGGCGATGACCGCTACAAGACCTCCACGATCATTCTCAGGCGATCAAGCACCTCGCGGGTTATCTGCTTGGGCAATCTGCTGATGGGTTCACCCAGCTCGTCCTTCAAAATGGGCGTGATCATTCTTGGCAAAAGAGCGCTGTCATGGTCGAGTTTATTATGCGGGGTCTTCTTGACCTCGATATCAAGATTATTCGGCGGATAACTCGTTAAAGGACAAGCCAGCACATGGCTACTGGACTCGTTAAAGGCGTCCCGAGACACAACCACCCAGCAATGCTTCTTTTTGCTACCCATTGGATGATTGTCCTTGACCTGGGGCCAGATGTAGACCTCACCCTGAAGCGGATCAGCCATCGTCTCTCTCCAGAGCTTTCAGGGAAGAACGGCCCGCCAAGCCAGCCAGTTCACGCTCATCCCTTTTCTGGTCGCCAGAGATGGTGACCAACGCCTGCCGGATCAGATCGTCTTCGTGTTCTCGGCGTAGCCATTTCACCCAAACGGTGAAAGCCTCGCGCATCATCTCCGACTGCTTCGTTTCGGGCCGAAGAGCCAATGCTTCGAGGAATAGCGATTTCGGAATTCTGGCGGAGACTGTTTTCGTCGCCGTGCTCATATCGGACCCTCCAAATTGCCATCTTTTCTGATGACATATTTGATTACAATCTGTCATCAGATTATACATCGGTTTTTGGCATTGGGCAAAAGAAAAAAGATAAAAAAGACCGGAATATTCAACTATTATGAAAATTATACATTATCAATAAATGATGGTCCGATGGGCTTAATCCAGACTCTCATCATTATCCGTCATCTCGAAGCGATAGCCGATGTCGCGGACGGTCTGGATGTGGGCGGGATCGTGGGGATCGGGTTCGATCTTGTTCCGCAGGGTGTTGATGCAACGGTCTACGCTGCGGTGCGTTACCAGGATATCTCGGCCCCAGACCTGGGCAAGGATTTCGTCGCGGGTCAGGGCCCGGCCGGCCCGGCGGCAGAACAACACCAACAAGTTGAATTCCTTGGGGGTCAAGGCCACTTCCCTATCGTCGCGATACAGCTTACGGGCGGCCAGATCGAGCGTGCAGTGACCAAAACGGTAGCTGGCCGCCTCGGCCGACCGGCGACGACGCAGCAAGGCATTCGCCCGGGCCAGTAGCTCCTTGATGCTGAAGGGCTTGGTCACGTAATCGTCGGCCCCGAGGTTCAGGCCGAGCACAATGTCTTCCTCCTGCGTCTTGGCCGTCAGCATGATGATCGGGACATCCAGTTTTCGCTCGCGCAAGGAACGGCAGACTTCGTAGCCGTTGATCTTGGGCAGCATGATGTCCAGGATGATCAGGTCGGGCTTGCTTTTCAGGGCCTGCTCCAACCCGCGTTCACCGTCCGTCGCGCAGAGTACGGCGTATTCCCGCTGGGCGAAGTTGTCCTGCAAGCCCCTCAACAGGGCCGGATCGTCTTCGATAATCAGCACCGTTTGCTCGGCCATGCGTTTCACGTCCCGCTGCCTGTTGCGGGCAGTTTAACCGTAAATGTGCTGCCTCGGCCAGGCTCGCTGGACACCTTTATCGTGCCGCCGTGCGCGTCGACGATGAACTTGACGATGCTCAGCCCGAGCCCGCAACCGCCGGCGCTACGCGACAGGCTGCGGTCCACCTGATAAAACCGCTCGAAAATCCGCTTCATGGCCCGGCGCGAAAGCCCGATACCGTTGTCGGCCACCTTGAAACAGACGTTACTATCGGCCGCATAAACCCGCAACATGATATGCTTATCATCCCGCGTATATTTGTAGGCGTTATCCAGTAGATTGAGCAACACGGTCAACAAGGCGTCGCGATCGCCGACGACGGCGGGCAAGCCGGAAGCGATTTCTGTTTCAAGCCGGCAACCGGCCGCCGCGAATCGCTCGCGTACGGCCTCGATTGCTTCGGCCGCGATCCGCTCAGGCGCAAGGGTGGTCATTTCAAACGCCCGCTTGTTCCGCTCCATCCGCGAGAAAGTCAGAAAGTTGTCGATCAGCCGGCTCAGCCGGGCATTCTCCCCGGAGATCAGTTCGAGATAATCGCGCGTCTGTTTCGGGTCGCGGGCGTTATTCTCCAGCAGGGTATCCACCAACAGACGAATCGAGGCCAGCGGCGTTTTCAATTCATGCGAGACGGTGGCGATCAAATCGTTTTTCAGCCGGGTCAGGCGCATCTGTCGGCGGATATAACGGGCGGCCAGACCCGCGGCGATCACAATGAACAACACCACCACGCCGGCCGTCCAAAGATACATGGCGATGCGCTTGTCCGCCGCCGCCGCGAAGGGGTCCGGCCCTTGGAGATATAACGTCAGTTGCCATTCGGGCATGTACTCGCCGGCCGGCTCGGACAAGAAAGCAGTTTTTGCGTCCAGCGCTATTTTTTCGGGCGGCTGGATTTGGATGGTAATATCTTCGTCCGTCGAAATCATTTGAATGATCTTCGTGCCATCCTCAAGGAGCCGTTTTTGGCGATAGAGAGCGATCACCGTCTTGTCGGCCGAGGCCAGTTGCCAAACTCCGGGTATTCGTGTGGGCAGCAATTGCCCGACTTGTGCAGGAATATCCGGCTCCTCGAGATAGTCGGCCGCTAAGTCCAGGGCCGCCAACGTGGGGAACAACTTGCGGCCGACCCGTTCCATCAGACAATGCATGGCGAAGCGTCGCTGAGCGAACGATATGGTCGATTCGACATAATCATTCAATCGCTCGACGAGGGTTTGTAGGCTATCCTCAAAACGGCTGTCCTCAAAACGCGGGTCCGCCGATTCTTTCAACAACTGCACGGCGAACAGGTTGGCGTCGAGCGCGATCAGCCGTCCATTTTGATCCGTGGCATTGCGAGTCTTTTCGTCGCTCGCCAGATTGAGCAGAAGCGTTATCGCCGCCTCTGTTTTACCAGCCTTGACCAGACAGCGGGCCTGGGCCTGTAGCGCGCGGGCTTTCCAATGCTTATCCGCCGCCTGCTCGGCGATGGCCGCGTACATCCCGGCAGCGGCGGCCGGGTCCGCCTGTTCATACTCCATTTTCTCCGCTGCCTGCCAGGCGTCGGTGGCCGGGACCGGTCCGGTTGTGGTGACACTCGGAGATACGCCCTCGGTAAATGGATATTGAGGCCTTCCGTTGGAATCATAGAGGATGACACTGTCGCTTGTGCCGGCGTTCAACAAGTCGGCAAAGTTCTTGCCCGACGGCGTGTTTCCCTTCGTTTGGTTGATTGCTTCCAGTTTTTCCCGCCAATAGCCCTCGATCTGTTGTTGAACCTCGGCCAAGCGTCCCCGATAGGCGTTTTCCAGCCGTTGCCGGACGGCCAGGCGCTCGTTGTGCATCGCCTGGGTCATGAACCAGAGCACCCCGGCGGTCGGCACGGCCATCGCTGCCAGCAGTAAAAGCAGCACAGGCCACGCCCCCTGAACGCGGCCTGCGCTGTTTGTGATTCGCCGATGGATGGTCATTTCTTTTCCAATGCGACCTTGGCCTTCGCCAAACCCTCTTTGGCCTCCTTATTATTCGGCTCTTTCTCGACCAGCATTGCATAGAACTTGACCGCTTCCTCGTATCGGCCCATTTCCATATAGGTGACGGCCAGGCCGTTCATCGCCGCAGTGGCCTCCGGCGAGGCTTCCAGCGATTTTTGCCAGAGCGCGATGGCCTTGTCGTTCTGGTTTCGGTTTTTTTCGATCCAGCCTAGGCCGTTCAGGGCGGCGGCGTGTTTCGGCTCCCGCTCCAGGCATTTCTTGAACGCCTCCTCGGCCGCCAGCGGCTTGCCCTGGTTGAACTGCGCCCAGCCGAGCCCGTTCCAGGCGTTGGTATTGGCGGGATCTTCCGCCACCGCTTTTTGAAACGCCTCCTCGGCCTCGGCGTGTTTCTGTTGCCGCCATAACCGCCAGCCTTCCGCCGAATACTTCTCGCTTGCCACCTTATCGGTGACGGTGGCCGGCCGGGTGGCCGGGCCTTTTTCAATGGTCTCGGCCGATACGTACTGGCCGTCAGGTTTGAAAGTGAAACGCTGATCGATAACAAGTTTGTCCTTGTCCCAGATCGTCGCCAGATACTTATAGCGAATAGCCAGATTTCCGTTGGGCAGGGTTTCCGGCTCACCCCATTCCAGCGTCTTGCGGGCGGTGATGTCGCGGTAGTTCTCGCTGAAGAACTTCTCCACCCAGTTGATGAGCTTGGTCTTCAAGGCGTCCGGCTCAATGCTGATCGATCGGTCATTGATCTCCCTGGCCTGCTTGACCAGATCTTCCGGCAGGGGCGTGGGCTTTCCGTCCTTGTCTTTCGTGGCGAAAAGGATCATGTAGTGCCTGGCGGGTGTGCCGTCCGCCGCTTTGAAGTCCTGAAAACTGGGACTGTTAATGCCGACCCAGTAGACCTTTCCCGGTTGGAGCTTGACGGGCATCGTGCAGGTAGTGCGCGTGGCGTCATAGGATATCTCGCCCGTGCGTTCCGGGAATATCGAACCGGTCCGATCGCTGAATGTCTTGTCCCCGGCGGTGAATGACCAGCTCTTGTCCATCATCGGCCGGTCAAAGGTCACGGTGATCTTGTCCAAACCGGGATCGACATCATTGGCGAAGGCTTCCGGCGTGGTTCGCACCACCATCGGTGGGCCGGATTTTGCGGGTTCGAGTTTCGCCAAATCTGCGCCGGCCTTGTCGGCAAAGGGCACAGCCTCGGGATAGTCCTTCAGCAGCTTTAGAAACATCTCGGCCGCTTTGGTCTTTTCGTTCTTTTTGAGATAGCACATCCCCAGCCGGTAATATGCCTGGGCCACGAAGGGGCGGTTGGCCTGCTGATCGGCGATGATCTGTTGATAGATATCCATCGCCGACTGGAGATTGCCGACCGTCTCCTCCTGGTAAATCCCCTTTTCCAGCAGGACCGAGGCCGACTCCGCTTGAGCCGCCCTCGTCATTCCCCCTGCGATCATGGCCGCCGTCAGTAAAATCGATACGCGAAACATGGACGTTTCCTCCTCATGATGTATGCCGTATTGCTTCCCGTCCGAAAGACAAAACAGGCCCGCCACAGGGTGGCATGGGCAGGGCCCGGTACTCCGGGTTCTGCCCGTGTCTTACGGCCGCCGAGTACACTTCGTATTTCGCCGAGCAAACCCAAACATCCCACTGCCGCCTTCTTTCGGATAAACTGTCTTTCGCTGTCAACCTCAAACATTCTTTTCCGCGCCGGCCTCTTCTTCTCTTATTCTTCGCTGAATCCGGTTGCCATAGGTGATGCCGAGCGGCAACAGAACACTGTAGGGAATCCACATGAACCACTTATAGGGATCCGGAAGCCACAACAGCAGGCCGATAAACACAAAGCCGGCCAACCATAGGACAACCGCGGCCCGGATCATAAATTGTCTTTCGCGCGGGCCGCTGGTGTTGTGAATACTGCAATACGTGCCCACGGCACCCCCCATGATTCCGATAACACCGCCGACGATCCCGCCAATAAGTCCCACGTTCATAGTCTCGTTCTCCTTGCCAATGGCCTCAAACAGTTGCTTACCCGAACCTAAGTGTACAACACGAAGTTTACCGTTTTGTTACCATCGAATCCTTTTTGTGTCCTTTTTCTCTTGAGTTTCAGTCCAACGCGGTTATATTTCAAAGACAACTTTGCCTGCAAGATACGGGCTGGGTAGTCTATAAGGCCGCTCGTGTTGAGCCGGCCGGGACAGAATATCTGCGTTAAATCTAATATCGGCAAAAGGCAAAAATTTACGCCTAAGCCGTTCCTTGGCGAGACATGGATTCCGATGCCGAGCGACTTACGGGAAGGCATGGGTAATGGTTACGACACCCGAACAAATTGATTTATGGCGACAATCTCCTTCCGAAAACCAGCGGCTGGAATTCAAGGAAGCCAAGAACCAGCTCAACAACAAAGACCTGTACGCCTATTGCGTGGCGATTGCCAATGAAGGCGGCGGTTTTCTCGTGCTGGGTATTGCCGACAAACCGCCGCGTGCCGTGGTCGGGACGCGGGCATTCAACAATCCCGTGGCCATGGCTGAAAAGCTGTTTGAGATCATTGGTTTTCGTGTGGATATCGAGGAAGTCGCCCATCCGGATGGGCGGGTGTTGGTTTTTCACATTCCTTCGCGTCCGAAAGGCACGGCGTACCACCTCGATGGAGCCTACCTGATGCGCTCAGGCGGACGGCTCGTGGCGATGACCGAAGACCAACTCCGCCGTATCTTCGCGGAAGGGCAACCCGACTGGCTGGAGGAACCTTCACGATGTGGGCTTGATTCACAACAAGTGGTGGAACTGCTCGACACTCAGGCCCTCTTCAAATTGTTAAAACTTCCCTATCCAACCGAACGTCAAGGTGTCATTGATCGACTGCTTCAAGAGCGTTTGATTGATGAAGTAGACGGCGTCTTTAGTATCCGTCGGATGGGTGGTTTGCTCTTAGCAAGAAAACTGGACGACTTTGAGGATTTGTCCCGTAAAGCGGCCCGGGTCATTGTCTACCCTGGAACATCCAAATTGAATACTAAACTCGATCAACTTGGCACCAAGGGTTATGCCGTTGGGTATCAGGGTTTGGTACGTTTCGTTATGGATCAACTACCTCAAAACGAGGTTATCGAGGATGCCCTGCGAAAGGAAGAAAAGCTGGTACCGGAAATCGTGATTCGCGAGCTGGTGGCCAACGCCTTGATTCATCAGGATTTGGCCATGAGTGGCGCATCGGTGATGGTGGAGGTATACAGCAATCGGGTGGAGATATCCAATCCGGGTAAACCGATTGTGCCTATCGAACGATTCATTGACGGTTATCAGTCGCGTAACGAGCGAATGGCCAACCTAATGCGACGGATGGGTATTTGCGAGGAAAAGAGCAGCGGTATTGATAAGGTGGTTCATGCCGCTGAAGTGTACCAATTACCGGCCCCCGACTTTCGGGCCGGACACCAGCGGACTATCGTTACCATCCATGGTCCGAAAGATTTCGAAGCAATGGATCGGGACGACCGTGTTCGAGCTTGCTTTCAACACTGCGCTCTGAAATGGGTAATGTCGGAAAGAATGACCAACCAGTCTTTACGTGAACGGTTCCATCTTCCGGAAAACAAGAGTGCCACTGTTTCGCAAGTGATATCGTTCACCATCGAATCAGGGCTTATCAAGCCGGACGAGAAAGTAGGCGGCTCAAGGAAATTCGCCCGTTACCTTCCTTTTTGGGCCTGAGCTTATTTAATGTCGAGACCCTTATTTTCGGCTAAAAGCCCCTAAGTCCTTGATTTACAAACACTTGCTTATTTAAGCTTATCCCTTCAATAACCGGAAAGCCTTTAGAATGCTTATGATGTAAAAACTTCACTCCTCTCAGCTCCGGCGGGGGTTGTAGATGGTCCCGCCGGAGGCGGCGTATTGCTCGAGCACGGCCTGGGCCTGCTCCCGGCAGACATCGCGAATGACCGCGATGCCACAGGCGGCCAGGGCCTCCGGCCAGTCGGCCGGCTTGTGGCCTTCGTCAAAACCCACGGACCGGGCATCCTCGTCGCGAGCCCCGCAGAGCAGGCGGCGGACACCCGACCAGGGCACGGCCCCGAGGCACATGGCGCAAGGCTCCGTGCTGGTGACCAGTTCGCAGACGGGCAAGCCCGCGGCACCAAGGTCGTAGTGCCCGAGCATCCGCTGGGCCAGGGCAATAGCCACCATCTCCGCATGCGCGATCGAGCAGACGGCCGGCACGACAAGGTTCACCCCGACGCCCAGCAGACGACCGCCGTCACGCTCGAAGACAGCGGCGGCGAAAGGACCGCCCGTTCCGTTGACCACATTTCGCCGAGCCAGGTCGATCACCAGCCGCATTCGGGCTTCCGCGTCGGCGAATACATGGTCCGGCGCGGGCAAAACCGCGTCCACCCAATCAGGCAAGGAAATTTCCAAGCGACCGAATCGCATCACGGTCTCCCGTCGGGAAAAAACGAAGTCACCACCATCCACAACCTGTTCGTGAAATCAGCCTCACCCATTTATCGGCCTCTCGAATGTACAAGGGCCAATAATCCGAGGCCATCAAGACGGGGGGTAAGCCAGTGAGTCAGTGAGCAAGGGAGCAAGGCAGCAAGGGAGCTAAACCAAATTCACGGCACACCGGGAAAAGCCCCGTCAAGCATCGGGGAAGGTCATGGAAACATGAGGGCTTTACGCATAGGCTATACGTATGGTCCGGAAACATCGTTCCGCCGGCCTCGACCGAGCCCAAAGGCGGATCGTGTAATCCGAGTCACCGACGGCCTATTTCATCGGCAGGTTTCGGCCGATATAGGGGCAGGGATGAGGCACCCCTTGAGATATCATCCCCAGTGGCCTGAAACAGGAGTCTGAGCCTTGCGTTTTTCCGAGATGTGCAAGAACAAGGATGTCACTATTTCGTTCGAGCTTTTCCCGCCCAAGACACCGGATGGTGAGGTCAAGCTGTTCGAGCAGACGATCCCCGAACTGCTGAAACTGGAGCCGGCCTTTTTGACCTGTACGTACGGCGCCGGCGGCAGCACGCGGGAGAAGACGTTGGATATCGTCAGTCGGATTGTCAGAGAAGTGCATTACGAGGCCGCCAGCCATCTGACCTGCGTGGGCGCTTCTCGGGCCGATCTGGTCGGCTATCTGGAGCAAGCTAAATCCAACGGCATCGACAATATCGTGGCCTTGCGCGGCGATCCACCGAAAGGCGACGATTCCTTCCGCCCGCACCCGGACGGTTTTAAGTACGCCGTCGAGCTGGTCGCGTTTCTCAAGCAGCTCGGCGGGTTCGACATCATAGTCGCCGGTTACCCCGAGGGTCATCCCGAATGCCCGGACAAACATCTTGACTGGGAGCGTTGTGCCGCGAAAGTCGAGGCCGGCGCGGACGCGATCATCACCCAGTTATTCTACGACCTGAACGATTTCTACGCCTTCGAGGATTTTCTGGTGAACAAGCGGGGTGTTCGGGTGCCGATCATGCCGGGCATTCTACCGATCCTGAGCCTGGAGCAGATTCAGCGGTTCTGCTCGATCTGCGGGGCCAGGTTGCCCGAGCAGCTCATCCGGCGACTGGCCTCGTTCGGTGACGACAAACAGGCCTCGCGCCAATACGGCGTCGAGCTGGCCACCGAGATGAGCGCCGAGTTAATCCGCCACGGCGTCCCCGGTATCCATTTCTATACGCTCAACCGCTCCGACTCGACCTCGGAAATTATTCATAACCTTGGTTTGATGGCAAATAAGGCAGAGTGATCGCCCCCGCCTTCTCCCATAGACCACTGTGCCGAAAATCCTTTTGTGCCGCTGTGCCGAGAATCCTTTCGTGCCGCTGTGCCGAGAATCCCTTCGTGCCGCTGTGCCGAGAATCCTTTCTCGGCACCACGGTTGTGGGATTCCTATCCCACGGGGTGCGGGAAAGGATTCCCGCCGCGGTATGCACGAGAAGGGATTCTCGTGCGAGCGAATCCGGCAAAGGCGGACTCGTGCGAACGTATTATTCTCGCCCCATCGCCCTGTCGCCCCCCTCTCCTCATCCTATCCGCGCGTAATCAATCGCCCCGGGCGGGGGCGAAACCCTCGCTCGCCCGTCACGGCGAGGCAGGCCCGGCTTTGCTGGGCTCCGACGTGGCGAGCGAGGTAAACTGCTGCGGGCCGGCCACTGTGCTGGCCGATACCGCCGCGTATCGACCAGGCCTGATAAACAAACCGGACGGCGCCCGGGCCCCACCGAGCGCCGTCCAGCTTTTGCCACCCCTCTTGACCCGCCGATGGTGCTTCCCTGTGATTCAAGCATTCGTCGAACCGGCGTCCCGAAAACAGATGACCCGGTGGATATGGTTCACGCGCGGGCTGATTTCGACTTCCAAAGCCAGACAATGGCCTGACACGCGAATCGTTCCCTCGGCCACCTCCTGCAGGCGGCGCACCGCCTCCTCCAATGGAAGAGTCTGTCCGTCAAGTTGTCTGGCCACCTGCCGAACCGGTTCCGGCAACGGGACCAGCGTCTTCGAAAAACCTGCATGAGGATCATAAAAATGTTTCATACTCACGAACATTTCCCTCGATGGTGCCAATGGCTGCAACATCATGTGAAGTCCCCCCATCATTCAACCCCGTGGCTCAGTCCCGGGCCGTAAGGCCGATGAATCCGCGGATTCCGTCGAATCGGTTGTGGCCGTGCCTCGTTGGCCTGTTTCGGAAACAGTTGCAGATGCACCACGACTTCATCGTTCCACAGCAGGGCCGAGCCGGTCAAAGCCGCATCGTTCAGACGATAGTCCACACCCTCACCGGGTGATGAAAAACTTTCCCACTGCCCGTCGGCCGCCTGCCGCAAAAGCTTTTGCACGTCCTCGTCGCCCGGGCCCGCCATCGGCTCCTCCACGACCACTTCCAGCCAGTCGATCGCGTAGCTGTCCAGCAACGATTCCCAGAAATAGCGCAGCGTGGAATTGCGATCGAAAAGGTCCAGCCCCAGAAAGCGCGGCCCGTGAAACATGGCCAACCCGACGGCCTGCCGAGGTAACTGCAACGAGCCGCGAAACTCCGCCAATCGGTCCCGCTGGGCCATGTAGGCGTCGTGCAAGGCCGATGTCGGTCTACGCAAGATGCAGGCGGCAGCCAGCGTTTCGTCAACCTCCTCCCAGACCTGCCCTTGCTCGGCGTCGTGGATTCTCTCCTGCCGAAGGGCGCGATGTACGCGATCCATCTTCCGGGCCCGAACCCGATAGTTGGCCGCCCGGCCCGGACTGAACGTCGCCGTCGAGTACCGCCAGCGTCCCGCCTCCACGCAACTGACCGGAACGGTCAGCGTGCTTTTGGCCGCCACCAGCACGTCCGTGTTGAGAATCCGGTTCTGCTTGGCCCCGATCAACTCCTGACCATCCATCAGGAAAAGCATGGTGTCCAGCGGGTTCTCGACCTTGAGCTCCTGTACGTGTCCTTCCTCGCTGACTTCCGTGACCCGAACGACGGCGAGGGCCTCGCCCTCCAAAAGGCGGTATTTCGGGTTACGATACGACTTGCCCAAAATGGGCACGATTCGCAGGGGTGGGCGGCCCTGCACTGTGTCCGGCTTGATACTGTGCATTCTGTCGGCAATGGGGTTTAACATGGCCTTCTCCTTATGATGATCCACCTCACTCACCACGCTCGTTCCAACTTGCCGGGAAAGACACGGGGACACGGATCGCTGCTTCAAAATGGGTTTCTGCTCGATGGCTCAGGGCGGCTATAGGTGATCTTCGACCTGGCCACGCATGAGTTTCACCACTCGCTCGTTCTCCATGCCTCCCGTGTCTCCGTGGGAAAAACGACCCCACGGCCCGGCGGGAAGCGTTTCCGATAAGAGTATGTGTCGAATGCGTGACAAATTACGTCGGCCCTAACATCCGTCAGGGTCCGACAAGGTAGGTCGGAGGCCCAAAACCATGCGAAAAGCCGGCTTATTTACACAATAAATGGGGGATCAAAGAAGAGAAAAAATTTTGAAAAACGATATGGGGGCATGTTCGCACGGAGGCGTAGCTACTCGGATTTCAATAGACTGATATGGTTCAGTCCGCATACTGCCGGGCGGCGGCGAGCAGGCTTTCGCGCATTTCGTCCCGGAGCCAGCGGGGCTGGAGGACCACCGCCTGATCGCCGAACCCCCGAAGCCAGCGCTTAAATTCGATGACCTCGGCCAGCTTGAAGGTCGCCACCAGGGCCTCGTTGTCCGGCGATTCCGGCCCGAACAGAGTAGCCTCGGCCGGCAGCCATTCGAGCTTCTGACTGTCGTGCCAGATTCGCTCTTCCACTACGGCGGCGGCGACTCCGCGGAACTGGACCACGATCTCCACGGGCTTCCGGCCGGTCTTGATGATCCCGAAACTCCCGCGAAACAGAGCGGGCAGGTCAAAATCCCTGGGCCGCTGAAACATCCGGTCCGTTTCGCAGGCGGCCAGGATGCGGCTGACCTTGAAAATGCGTACGCTGCCGGCCCGATGCGACTTGCCCACCACGAACAGATCATCGAGATGCAAGACCAATCCGTAAGGATCAAACGGCGTAACATAGCGGTCCGCCCGCCAGAGCGAGCGATATTCGACCTCGACGGTCCGCTGCTCCCGGGCGGCCTTGTCCAATAACCGGATGGTTTCGGTGTGCCGGGAATAGTCCGTGGTCGCGAAGGGACGGACATACAGGGTATCTCTCATTCCGGCGAAATGGTCGAGGGCCTTGGCGGGAATCAGGGCACGGATCTTGGTCAAAATGTTTTCGAAGCCCTCGGCAAAGTGGGTGCCGGCCAGCGGAGCAAACAGTCGCTCGGCCAGATGCAGGGAAACCGCCTCGGTCAAACTCAGCACCAGCGGGCCGCTTTTGAAAAAGTTGTGCGGCATCCGCCAGAAGCGTTTGCCATATTCGTCCTCTTCGTGCTCGATGGGAAAGCCCAATTCCTGCAACAGTTCGAAATCCCGCTGGATGGTCCGCTCGCTGACCTCAAACTCCTTCGCCAGCCGGGCCAGCGGTATACCCTCTCCGCGAATCTGCAACATCCGCAGCAGGTTCCAATGTCGCTCGATCTGCTCGCCGCGAGGCATGGATAGGCTCCTTGTACCATGTATGTGCAACCTATCATGCGGATTTTTTGGAGCAATGCAAGAAAACCGGAGAAACGTTCGACATTCAGCGGCCGGTGTTCGTCGGATCGTAGCGCCTTTACCCGGAGATCGAGGAGGGCGCCCCGTTCGCCGGAATTAGCACGATAAATCATTCGGGTCATCGCGTTCGCCACGGGTTCGCTGTAACGGGTTTGTTTTACGCGCTGACCTTTTTCCCGAACACCTTCTCGATCAACACGTAGAACAACGGCGCGAACAGGACCACCAGGATGGTGCCGGTGATCATGCCGCCCAGTACGGCCGTGCCGATAGCGTTCATGGCCCCGGCGCCCGCGCCGGTGCTGAAGGCCAAGGGTAGCACGGACAGGCCGGTTGTCGTCGAAGTCATGACGATCGGACGAAGACGTAACTTCACTGCTTGCAGCGAGGACTCGATCAAGCCCGCCCCCTGAGTTACTCCGGACATCGCGAACTGAACGATCAGGATCGCGTTCTTGGTGGCCAGCCCCAGGGTGTTCAACAAACCGATCTGGAAGTAAACGTCGCTGGGCAATCCGCGCAGCGTCGAAGCGGCAAACCCGCCGATGACTCCCAGCGGCAGAATCAACAGAACGGCAATGGGCACATCCCACTTCCCGTACAAGGCCGCCAGGAAAAGAAAAACGATCAATATGGAAAACGTGTAAAGCAACCCGGTCTGGGCGGCGGCCTGCCGCTCCTGATAGGACAGGCCCGTCCAGTCATAGCCGACGCCCTGCGGCAGCCTGGTGGTTATTTCCTCCATGGCCCGCATGGCCTCTCCGGAACTTCGACCCGGTGCCGGTTCGCCCCAGATATTGATGGACGGAAAACCGTTGAAACGCTCCAGTTTGGGAGCACCGCTCGTCCAGCGGCCGGAGGCAAATGAGGCAAAGGGAACCATTTGTCCAACCGTGTTGCGGACGTAAAGTTTTTCCAGATCCTTGGGCAACATTCGGTAGGGAGCATCCGCCTGCACAAAAACGCGTTTGACACGTCCGCCCTGGACAAAGTCGTTGACGTACGCGCTGCCGAAGGCCGCCGAGATGGTGGTGTGGATGGCGGTGATAGGCAGACTTTGAGCGCCGGCTCTTTCCCAATCCACGTCCACCCGATATTCGGGCACATCCTCCAGGCCATTGGGGCGGACTTTCACCAACCGCGGATCCTGCGCCGCCATGCCGAGGAGTTGGTTGCGGGCCTGCATCAAGGCATCGTGCCCGATGCCGCCGCGGTCGACCAACTGGAAGTCGAACCCGGTGGCATTGCCCAACTCGATGACGGAGGGCGGCGGGAAAGCGAACACCATAGCATCGCGAATCCGTGAGAACGTCATCATGGCCCGCCCCGCGACCGCCTTGGCGCGCAGATGCGGCCGGTCGCGCAGGTTCCAATCCTTCAATTTGACAAACACCATCCCGTTATTCTGCGCCCGGCCGGAAAAGCCGAAACCGACAATGGTCATACACGAATCCACCGCGTCCTTCTCTTGTTCCAGGAAATAGTGCTGGACTTTGTCGGCGATCGCCTGGGTTTGTTCCAGGGTAGCGCCGGTAGGTGTCATGATCTGAGCGAAAAGGATTCCCTGGTCTTCCTCCGGGAGGTAACTGGTCGGCATACGCATGAACAGCCAACCGAGGCCGCCTAAAATCGCGACGTAAATGGCCACGAAACGTATCTTGCGGGTAAGCGAGTAGCCGACCGTCGCCACTATGCCGTCGCGGAAGCGGTTGAACATACGGTCGAACCACAGAAAAAACGGACGCAGGAACCAGATCGCGCTTTCCGCCGCCTCGTGTCCCTTGGCCACCGGCTTGAGCACCGATGCGCACAGCACCGGCGTCAGGATCAAGGCGACCAGTACCGACAAGATCATGGAGGTGACCACGGTCACGGAAAACTGGCGGTAGATGATCCCGGTGGAGCCGGCAAAGAAGGCCATGGGCCCGAACAAGGCCGAGAGTACCAGGGAGAAGCCGATCAGGGCGCTGGTCACCTGCTCCATGGATTTGGCCGTGGCCTCCCGGGGCGAAAGCCCCTCCTCGCTCATGAGCCGTTCCACGTTTTCCACGACCACGATGGTATCGTCCACCAACAACCCGATGGCGATCACCATGGCGAACATGGTCAGCATATTGATGGAATATCCAAACGCTCCCAGGGCGGCACAGGTACCCAGGAGCACCACCGGCACCGAGATGGTGGGAATAATCGTGGCTCGGATATTCCCCATGAACAACCACATGACCAAAAAGACCAGTCCAATCGCCTGGAACAAGGCTTTGACCGCTTCCAGGATGGCCACCTTGACAAAGGGGGTGGTATCATAGGGATAGACGACTTTCATCCCCGACGGGAAATAGCGGCCCATCTCCTCCAGCTTCGACTTGATCGAGTTGGCCGTTTCCAGGGCATTGGCCCCGGGCGTCTGTCGGATGGCCAGAACGGCACTGGGTTTGCCGTTATAGTGACCGTCGATGTCGTAGAACTCGGTCCCCAGTTCGGTTCGCCCGACATCGCGGACGCGCACGATGGAGCCGTCCGGGTTGGTACGCAGGGGGATGGCCGCGAATTCCTCCGGGGTTTGCAGGAGGTTTTGGACCACGATCGTGGCGTTCAGGCGCTGCCCCTCCACCGCCGGGATTCCGCCAAACTGCCCGGCGGAGACCTCGACATTGTAAGCTCGCAGCGCGGCAATCACATCACTTATGGTCAGGTGGTAGTTGGTCAATTTATCCGGGTTCAACCAGATACGCATGGCATACTGCGAGCCGAAGACCTCCACCTCACCGACTCCGGGTACCCGCGACAAAACTTTTTCGAGGTTGGACTGGGCATAGTCGCGCAGGTCGTGGCCGTTCATGCTCCCGTCTTCGGAGACAAGCCCTACCAGCAACAACCAGTTCCGCGTGGATTTGCTGACCTTGACGCCCGATTGTTGGACCACTTCCGGCAGACTGGGCATGGCGAGTTGGAGCTTGTTCTGGACTTTGGCCCAGGCCAGGTCCGCATCGGTCCCCGGTTTGAAGGTCAATTCGATGCGCGACATGCCCGAGGAATCACTCGTACCGGACAGATAAAGCATGTCGTCGAAACCGGTCATCTTCTGCTCGATGATCTGGGTCACGCTGTTCTCGACGGTCTGGGCCGAGGCTCCGGGGTAGCGGGATTCGATGGCGATGCCCGGCGGGGCGATGGGCGGATACTGGGCGATGGGCAGGTTATAGATGGCCAAGCCGCCCAACAGCATGATGAAAATGGCGATGACCCAGGCAAAAACGGGGCGATCAAGAAAGTATTTCGATAACATAAAACCCTCGGTTTATTTCGTCTGCGTGGTTGGCTGGGCCGTTGGCATCCCCGGCACGCCTGCTTTTGCGCCGGCCTCGAAGGGGACCGCTTTGGCGGGAACGCCGGGTCTAACCTTTTGACTACCCTCAACAATGACCTGATCTCCGGGAAGCAGGCCGGACGAAACCAGCCATTTATTGCCGATGGCCCGATCAAGCGTGAGCATCCGTAGTTGAACCTTGTGGTCGGCGTCCACGATCAGGGCGATAGGATCGCCTTTCGGGGTGCGCGCGACCCCCTGTTGCGGGACCAGGATGGCCTGCTCATTAACGCCTTCGGTGATGACCGCACGCACGAACAAGCCGGGCAGAAGAATGCCCTCCGGATTGGGAAAGACGGCTCGCAGAATAACCGACCCGGTCGTCGGCTCCACCGTGACATCCTTAAACTGAAGTGTTCCCTCCAAGGGGTACGGCGTGCCGTCCTCGAGGATGAGCTTCAGCTTACGTTGCTTCGTTTCGTCGTTGTTGAGGCGGCCATCCTGCAACCGGCGGCGCAGACGCAACAGTTCGGTCGTGGACTGGGGTACATCGACGTAGATAGGGTCCAGTTGTTGAATGGTCGCCAAGGGCAGGGGTTGATACGCCGTCACCAAAGCTCCGTCCGTTACATTGGATTTGCCGATGCGTCCGGAAATGGGCGCGGTCACCTGGGTATATCCCAAATTGATCCGTGCCGTCTCCAATGCCGCTTCGGCCTGTCGAATGCCGGCTTCGGCCACGGCTATGGCTTTTCGGTCGCTTTCCATCTGAGCCTCGGCGGCCCGCAGGGCGGCCTCGGCCACGGCAGCCTCGGTGACGGCCGCATCGCGTCCGATTCCGGAAACCGCCTTGGACTTGAACGCCTCCTCGTACCGCTCGCGATTGATCCGGGCGAGTTCAAGAGTGGCCTGGTGGCGACTGACGTTGGCGATGCTGGCTTCCAACGCGGACCGCGCCCGCTCGGCCGACTCCCGCGCGAGGGCGAGATTGGCTTCGGCCTGGTCCACGGCCGCCTTGAAGGGCGCAGGCTCGATCTGATAAAGCACCTGCCCGGCCTGAACATCGGAGCCTTCGGTGAAAAGGCGTTTCTGGATGATGCCGTTGACCTGTGGGCGTATATCGGAAACCAGATAAGCAGACGTACGGCCGGGCAGTTCGGTCGTCAAAACCACTCGCTCGGGTTGTATGGTGACCACGGCCACCTCGGGTGGACCGGCCGGGAAAGGCGCAGCCCCGCTACCCGATCTGTCGCAACCGGCCAGCGTCAGAGTAACGATAAAACCGCTGATAACGATCATCCGTTTCTTGTCAAATGGGATCCGCATACAAGACCTCTATTTCAGATCACTTTCAACTTGTTCCGCGGCGAAGTCGTCGCCGTGCTTGCCCTGTTCGCCCGCCATCTCGGGGACCGTATCCCAGGGGAGGGCGCTCTTGCCTCCCGAAAGGAAGAATTCAACCGGACGATGGAGAGCGTCCATGTGATCCTCCAGATATTGGTGTTGTGGAGTGACTTCGGGCGACCAACCGCCGCCTAAAGCCTTGTAGAGCGACACGAGATTGACCGTAACCTGTCCCCGGCTTTGGGCGAGCGTATTTTCCAGGTTGGCCAGCGACCTTTGGGCGTCCAGCACGTTCTGAAAATCAACGAAGCCGTTGCGGTAGAGCGTTTCCGCGAGCTTGACCGTACGATCGGCCGCTTTTACGGCTCTGACCAGGGCGTCGCGGCGGACCTGTTCGCGCTTGTAGGCGACCAGGGAACTCTCCACTTCCTGCAAAGCCGTCAGCAGCGTGCGTTGATAGATGACATATGCCTGATGGGTTGCCGCTTCCTGGGCCGCGATTCGGTTGAGGCTTCGCAGGCCGTTGAAGATATTCCACCGCATGGCGGGCCCGAACCCATACGTGATGCTGTGGGCATCCAGCGTATGGTTGAAATCCGTCGAATCGAACCCAAAAGTCCCGGAGAGAGTGAATCGGGGATAGAGTTCCGACGCGGCGACCCCGATCTGCGCGGTCTGGGCGGCCAGGCGGCGTTCCGCCGCGCGAAGGTCCGGCCGTTGCCGAAGAATGTCCGTCGGAACCCCCACGAAAACCTCCTTCGGAGTCTGCGGGATGGGAGCGGCCACCACCAGCTCGTCCCAGAGAGCGGACGGGTCTTGGCCGATCAACACGCTCAGTCGATAGATGCTGATCGCCAAGGCGTTCTCGATCTGCGGAAGTTGGGCCTGGGTGGTGGCCAGGTTGGTTTGTGCCTGCTCAACGTCGAGTTCCGTCGCCAGATCGGAGGCCAGCCTTGCCTGGGTCAGTTCGAGGGTTTCCTTTTGGAGACTGATGTTTTTTGTCGTGGCCTCGATCTGGCTTTGCAGCGTTCGGATCTCGACATAGGAGGCCGCGACCTCGGCGAGCAAGGAAACCAGCGTGCCGCGATAATCCTCGATCGAGGCCTCCAGGGCGGCGTCGGCGGATTGCACATTTCGCCTGATTCCGCCGAAAACGTCGATCTCCCAGGAGGCGTCGAATCCCGCCGCATTCAGATTGATTTCATCGGTTTCCGGCGCCTCGGAAGGGCTGGGAAGCAACCCGATCAGTCCGCCGGCGACTGAATTCGTGACGCCCGGAATGCCCGGCGCGATCGTGCCGAGGCCGGTCCCCAGAAGGTTCGTGGCGATGCCGCGGGCAACGGTATTGGTGAAGGTCTTGCCTTTACTGGGAGATGGGGGAAAGGCGAACTGCCCGCTCGCGCTTCGCTTGTATCGTTGATAGCTGCCCTGACCGCCGACCACGGGGAGCAGCTCGCCCGCGGCCACGCCGCGCAAGGCCCGTGCCTCGCGGATACGCAGGACTGCCAGGCGCAGATCAAGGTTGCCGGCCGCGGCCCGCTCGATGAGGTCCGAAAGCTTGGGATCCTCGAAGACGCGCCACCATTCCCGCACATCCGTGTTTCCCTGGGTCAACCCCTCGGTTGCCTCCTGATGCCAACGTTCGGCCACCTCGGGTTGAGGTGCATGGTAGTCTGGGCCCACGGCGCATCCGGCAAGAATGCAGCCCGGTAAAAAGAGCACAGCGGTGATGTATCCTCTCATACCCAACACCTCGGTTGCGCTACGACGCGCTCAGCGTGGTTGAATAATCCATACGCGATCACGTTTGTGATTTCTCCGTTTGCGGCTGAGTCATCGCCAGCAGCCTGGCGATCACTTTCTCGAGCAGTCCGGCTTCCGGTACCGGTAATTTCAAAAGCCGGTCCAATACCAGCCCGTCGACGGCCAGACGCACGATGTTCGCGATGACCGGATCGATGCCGTCGGATTCCAGCCGGGCTTGCCATGCGGCCGCACGCTGGCGAATCGGGTCGAGGTACTCCGGGTCGGTCCCAAGGGCCGCGAGTATGGCCGTATGCACCGGCTCCGTCTGCGGATCAGGTGGTTCGATTCCGGTGATCAAATACGCGCGGGTAAACGACCCACTGGGCTGTGTATCAGCGGCAATCGCCGCGGCCTGTTTGGACTCGCACCGATCTCCGTACCGCGCGACAATCGCGGCAATCAGGGCGGATTTCGCCGGGAAGTGGTATAGCAGACCTCCCTTGCTCACTCCTGCTTCGTGGGCAACCGCCTCCAGTGTCAGGTTGCTGACCCCGTTTCGCGCGACGATCTGTTCAGCGGCGTCCAATAGCCGATCACGGACGGAAACGGACTCCGAGTTTTCTGGAGTGTTTGGCATCATTATCTCCGATCGGTCTGGTCGATAGATAACTGTACCGTCCAGACGGTATAGTACTGTACCGTCTGGACGGTACAGTGTAAATAGGGTAAAAACTTGATTCATGGTTTTTTCTTAAACTTAGAATAATTTTGATAACATTATTATATAAAAACACTTAATGATAATATCGGCTGTGTTATAATCCAGTTTTCATAAAATAGGACGTTGGGCATCGATGCTTATGGAAATAAAATTATCGATCGTAGCCAATAACTTTATCGCTGGTGGCCCAAGTTGCGCCTTGGTGAAATGGAGCCGTCGAATCCGATGGCCTACATGCCTGAGCCTGTGCCTGGCGGCGGCCACCTCGGGCTGCTTTCGGCCGGAGCCGATTCAGCCCGAGCAGTTATCACAAGGATATATCCTGCTTCTGCCGGGTGTGGAAAGTACCGCTTCCTCGATGGCCGGCATTATTGGAGGGCTTCGTGATGCCGGTATCGAACAGGCCATCGACCTCGATCAATGGGGCGATCGCCCGTTTGGTACTTTCCGGAACCTGCTGCCGTTGGAGCGCAATCGAAAGCGGGCCGCGGAACGGGCCGTCAAGCTCACGGAATATCGCCGGCAATTTCCCGAGCAACCCATTACGATCATCGGTTTCAGCGGGGGAGGCGGAATGGCCTTGTTTATTGCCGAGGCCCTTCCGGAGGAGGTCATGCTTGAAGGGATTATTCTATTGGGTCCGGCCATCTCACCGGATTACGATATAACGCCATCGCTGGTCCATTGCCGAAAACTGGTGAATTTCTATAGTGAGCACGACTGGTTCATGGCCGGTGTGGCCACGGAATGGTTCGGAACCATGGATCGCAAAAAGACTGCCACCGCCGGCAGCCGGGGTTTTCTGGATATGGATGGAAATCAACTCCAGAACGAGCATTGTACGCAGATGCCCTGGATACCGGCCTGGCGTGAGCTGGGTCATGACGGCGGCCATTCCGGCTGGCTGGCTCGGGGCTGGGCACGTGAGGTTTTGGCCCTGCATGTGGCCCCCGTGCTTCCGGGGAACACCGAAAATTGGACATTGCTTCGTGGTCCGAACGGATGGTCCAGTGGTATGGAGTGATAGAATGCACCATGCGATTCATCACTAAATGCGCATTTGTGATTCGCGGCATAACGTTGGCCGGGCTTTTCGGCTGCCATCAGCCGGAGCCTTTGCGGCGTGAGCAACTTGAACGGGGCTGCGTATTTCTGTTGCCCGGCGTGGAGGGCGGGGCGTGGCAATTCACCGAAACCGTCAAAGGCCTGCGCGATGGTGGATTGAACCAGGCCATCGACATCATTGAATGGGGTGTGCGACCGTTTGGTTCCATGATTAACCTGATGGATATCAGGGGGAATCGCCGAAGGGCCGCTACCGTCGCCGAACGTATCGTCCAATACCAACATGACTATCCGGGTCGGCCGACCACTCTGCTCGGCTTCAGCGGGGGCGGCGGGATGGCCGTCCTGATCGCCGAAGCTTTACCTGAGGACGTCCACATCGACCGCCTTATTCTCGTTTCCGCCGCCATCTCGCCACAATATGACCTGAGCAAGGCGGCCAGCCGCAGCCGCGAAAAGGTAGTCAACTTCTACAGTGATCGCGATTGGTTATTCATCGGCGCGGGGACCACCCTGTTCGGAACCATCGATCGTCAATACACGCCCTCCGCCGGTCATGTCGGTTTTCAGGACGGCGATGGCCAATTACGTACGGAGGGCCTTGTTCAGATCGCTTGGCGGCCGGAATGGGAGGCGTTAGGCAACGACGGCGGGCACCTCGGCTGGCTCGCCCGCGACTGGGCCCGGGAGGTACTCGCTCCTCGGATCGATCCTGGCATTCGAAATTAAGCAACTATTTCAATCAAGGATTCTTTTGGGCACACCGCAGGGGATATGTCCCTCTTGGTAAGGGTTGTTGGTCAAGGAATTTTCGCGGCTACGTCGATATTATCGGAATGAGAATTTCCTTACGGCCTCGATCGGCGACCTTACTTACTTTCTGTATTCTCGCCATCGGCCTTTGGTTGCACTTGGGTTGCGGCACCTCCTGGCCGAGTGGCTTGCAGGCTTTCATCGCCACGGATCGCTATCAGCTTTTCCGAACCAACGGTAACGCCCAATATGCCACCTTGCATGCCGTCATACTGGAGGGGCGCGCGCCGCTCAGCTACGTCTGGACAGTGATCGATCCTCAGGGTAACGCCGCCGACGATCTGCTCAACTCGCATACGGCGGCCGTCGTGCGTTTCTCGGCCGGGCAGATGGACGGTCCCTATCAAATTTATTGCGAGGTCACGGCGGCCAATGGATATCAACATATCGCCGGCCTTGTTCTTCAGGTTGGCGGAGATCTCGGCCTCGATATCACAACCGAGCGAATCGGGGTACCCGCCGGCGGCGGAGCGACCGGCCAAGCCACGATACACTTGAACCCGCAATCCGGCGTACCGCCTTACGAGGTCGAATGGGTATGCGTGGGGCCGGATGGCAACATCGATAACGAGCGGCTGGATACCACCGATCCGCTGGCTCCCGTCTTTACCAGTTCCGAGCAGATCGGTTCCTACATTCTGACCGCCACCATCGTGGACGCTAACGGGGCCTCGATTATTCATTCCGTGATCGTTGTCGTCGGCCAAATCCTCGGTCTCGACGTGGTGGCCGACCGGGCCGCGGTTCTTCCCGGGGGCGGACCCGACGGCATGGCGCGTTTGCTGGCAACGCCGATCGGCGGAAAAGCTCCTTATAGTTACGATTGGGAAATCGTCGACCCGGGGGGGACCATACGCAGCGATCTTCTTTGGGATACCCGCGTCCGTAGCCCACACTTTGAAAGCGATGATACGTCCGGCACCTTTCTGGCCCGCTGTGCCGTCACCGATGCCGACGGTACCGTGCTGATCGGTTCGACCACGATCACGGTGGGCATGCAAATCAATGTCAACCTGACCGCCGACCGCCTGAGTCTGTCAACCGGCACGGGTTCGGGCTCACGAGCCGTGCTTGTCGCCGACATCCGCGGCGGTGCCGACCCCATCGAGATCGAATGGCAAGCCACCGGACCGGACGGCGCCGATCGCACCCAACTGCTGACGGTTGTCGATGCCCGTCAGGTTGTCTTTCAGGCTCCCGCGCAAAGCGGCCCGTTTATCATTCGCTGCTTTGCGCGTGATCGCGATGGAGTGTCGGCCGTCGACTCGCTGGTTCTGGCCGTGGGCGGGAGCCTGGGCCTGACCGTCACCGCCGACAAAACCTCCATCGCTGAAGGAGGGATCGCGCCCAGCGGCGTCACCCGCCTGCAAGCCCAGGCGTATGGCGGCCAACCTCCTTACTCCTACCTTTGGCTGGTCCAGGATCCCAACGGCAATATGGTTCCCGATCGTATCGATAATTCTTACACCGCTCAGCCGACCTTCCGAAGCGGTGTCGTCGTCGGGGCTCATCAGGTTTTCTGCACGGTCACCGACGCCGCCGGCTTTACCGCCGTCGATGCCCTGACCATCAGCGTCGGCCAGCCGCTGAACGTGGATGTCACCGTGGATAAGCAGGCCCTCGTCGGCGGTGGAGGTGTCAGCGGACAGGCTCAATTGTTCACCACCGTGTATGGCGGCATCGCTCCCTACGCCTATGAATGGTCGGTCATCGATCCGAACGGCAACGCCGCCTTGAGTTATCTCAGCGATCCGACCATCGCCAACCCCGTCTTTACCAGTACGTTGCTGGCGGGAACTTTCCGGGTGAGCCTCAAAACCACCGACAGCCAGGGGTTTGTCTTCGTCGATTCGGTGACCATCGTGGTCAGCAGCACCGGTGGTGGGGCCGCCGGAGAAAGTCTTTCGCTGGATGTCTCGATCGATCAGCAGACCATCCGTCCCGGCGGAAATACGGCCCTGCTCGAAGCCGCCGCCATCGGTGGCGTCGCGCCTCTGACCTTCACCTGGACGGCCACCCACCAGTCCGGCGCGCCGGCTAATGACCGGCTCAGCTCGACCACCGGGGCGGCCGTCACTTTTACCAGTACGGCCACGCAAGGCACTTATCGCCTTCGTTGCACCGTCACCGATTCGCTGAACAACCAGTTCACCGACAGCGTCCAGTTGACCGTCGATGATTTCTTTCTGATCGATCTGACCGCGGAATACACATACCTTGCGCCCGGCGAAGCGGTCGGGCTCAACGTGGATCGCACCGGCGGTAGTACTCCTTTTACGTATTCATGGCGTTGCCTTGATCAGAACGGCGCGGCGGCCGGTTCATTCACCACCGGGGCGACGGGGATTGGCACGGCCGTCCAGACCGCCGCGGACGATGCCGCCAACATCTGGACCGCGCCCGGCGGCGGGGGCATCGGATCCTATCGCATCGCGGTGACGGCCACCGACGCGCGCGGCCGAAGCTTCACCGACAGTGTCATTATCACCGTGACTCATACATTTACCCTGCTGCTGAGCGCCACGCCGATCCATGTTCAACCGGGCGGCGCGATCGAATTGTTCGCCGACCGTATCGGCGGAACGCCGCCTTTTGCCTTGGAGTGGCTCTGCCTGAACGAGGCGGACGCACCCGCCGGCACTTTTACAGACGGGGCTATCGGCCCGGGTCGAGCCACCCAATCAGTCGGAGACGATGTCGCCAATGTCTGGACGGCACCGCCGGCCGCCACTGGCACGCTCGGCACCTATCGCTTCCGCGTGACCGCCACCGATGCCAACGGCGCGACGACCATCGACTATCTGCAGGCCGTGGTGCTTTCGCCCTTGTCGCTCAATCTTACGACTAACCGCGCGTTCGTACCGCCGGCCGTCGCTATTACGTTCGACGCCGCTCCTACCGGCGGCGAGGCGCCTTATGCGTATGCCTGGCGGGCAACTGACGCGAATGGAAACCTGGCCGGGACATTCACGACCGGACCAACCGGAACGGGTCTTGCCTCCCAGGCCAATCAAGCCGGTAACGCCGCCAACGGCTGGTCGGTCGGTAGCGAGGGGAGCTATACGATTATCTGCACCGTGACCGACCATGTCGGTCAGACGTTCACGCATTCGGCGGCCGTCACCGTCGCCGGCGACAATCTTTTCTCTCTCGATCTGGCCTGCGACAAACTTTCCATTGCGCCAGGTGAAACAATCAATCTGTACGCCGATCGAACCGGCGGAACGGCGAATTTCACCTATGCCTGGTCGTCGCTTTATGAAAGCGGATTGCCGGCCGGCGTTTTCGGGGCCGTCAACCAAGCCAACCTGCCCGACGACTCAACCAACACTTGGACGGCGCCCGCAACGAGCGGGGAGGTGGACGGCGGATATCGCATCTCCTGTCTGGTGACCGATGCTCTGGGACGAACCTGTATCGATACCATCGTGGTGACCATTCGGACCGTTCTGCTGGAAGACATCTTCACCGCGCCGACGGCGGCCACCACCAACAGCGTGATCAACAACAGAGTGCTGACTCCGGGATTGGCCAACGGTTCCGATCCCGGTCAGCAGGTGACCAGCGGCTGGACCGACCCCGTGCATCCGCGCAACCTCGTGATTACCGTGACCGATGGCAACAACACCATTCAAAGCGGCAGGATCCGCATCACCGGCTATAACGCGCGCTGGTATACCCAGTCGGAGATCATCAACGTGGCCGCCTCATCCGGCGGAGGCAGTACCAATGTCGGGACCGTGCCGTTTATCAGGATCATTCGGATCGACTTGTATGATTTTGATATGGCCGACGGCGGCGACCGGATCGATATCGGAGTGGGTAACAAGTTCGGCCTGAGCGGCCTGCTGCACTTGGATTCGGACGTGCGTTTCGTGCTGGAAGGCGCGACGGTTTCGACGACCTACACGCTCGACCTGGCCGCCGGGCGCCAGGGCATCACCTTCGCCAGTGCCCCGAACGGCGCGCGCAATTACACCGTCCGCTTCCATACGCATTGAGACGGTGTCAATCAGGGCGTCGGCGTCAACAGGAAGCCGCGGAATTGTCCGTTGATGCGGCCGTAACCGGCGATCTGGCCGCGATCGTTGATCGCGAAGGCGGCGGTCAGATACTCCCACCCATGGCCGGCCGCCAGCAAGTCATTCAGGTCGTAAAGCTTTCCACCGGCATAAAGAAAGGCGTGTGACAAGGAGCCCGTCGGATTACTCATGTAACCCACCACCTGGCCGGTGTTGTTGATACCCCAGGCGTAAATCTGGGTGAATTCGTCCATCGTACCGAGGTCCACCACCAGGCCGTTGGCATAGAGGAATGAACGATAATCGCTGCCGCCCCAGGAATAGCCCGCGACCATGCCCAGATTATTGATCGCCCAGGCCTGACTGCCGCTCAGCAGCGGCGAACCCAGATCGACGAAGCCCGTCGGGTTCCAAAGGAACGCTTGTTGTTCGCCGCCGGCGGGCAGATAGGCGCCGGCGACCTGCCCGTAATCGTTGATACCGAAGGCCGCGCTGTACAGATAGCCGAGCGTGCCGAGATCGCGCATGGTTCCGTTGCTGTAAAGGAAGGCATGGCTGGCCGATCCCGTACCGGCGTAACCAACCACTTGTCCGTTTTTGTTGATCCCATAGGCAACGCTGCTCGTTCCGCCGAGCGTACCGAGATCGCGCATGCCGTCCGCGACGGTCCACGAAAACGCCCGCCAGTTACCCTGTACGTTCTTGGCCTGGCCGACAACCTGCCCGACACCGTTGATGGCTCGCGCGTAGGCCTCGCTCCCACCGAGCGTACCCAGGTCGGTCATCTTTCCGCCACTGTAAAGGAACGCCCGCTTCAGCATCGTGTCCGTATAGTAGTACCCCACCACTTGCCCCGTCTCGTTGATACCCGAGGGATAACTGCTGTTGTTACTCAACGAACCGAGGTTGACGATCGTATAGCGCCGTTCGTCGTTGGCCCGGACCGTTATGGTAACGGTATCCGTCGCGGATTTGGGAGGCATGGACCAGTCCGTCACCGTCAACGTGTAGGTCGTGGTCTGGGCGGGCATCACCATGGGATTCTGCTGGAACGACCCCTCCCAGCCCGGCGCGGACCAGGAAAACGTATAGGGCGATGTTCCACCGCTGGCGGTTCCTTGTAAGGTCACCGGCTGGACCTCGTTTAACACGATGTCCTTACCCGCGTTGACGACGATCGTCGGACACCCGAAGCCGTCCACCGCCGCTCTGGGTGGTGTGTCCGGGCATAGATCGTGGCAGGCCGACACTCCGTCGCCGTCCTCGTCGAGTTGTTCGCAACTGCAACCGCGTTCATCCACGACGGCGCCGACCGGCGTATTCGGACAGGCATCGGAACCGTTGATCACCCCGTCCTGATCGTCGTCCAATTGATTAAGCGGACAGCCGCTTTCATTGATCGGCTCGCCGGCCAGGGTGTTGGGACATTGATCGTTACAGTCGTTGACTCCGTCGCCGTCGCTGTCCCGTTGTGCGCAGGAACAACCGGTATAATCCACAGACGCGCCAGTCGGTGTATCCGGGCACGCATCCACTCCGTCGGGAACCCCGTCACCGTCCACATCGGACACGCAATTACCCAGTTGCGCGCAGGAGCAGCCGTTGCTATCGACAACCTCGCCGGCCGGCGTATCCGGGCAGAGGTCCAGAAGATCTGACACCCCGTCGCCATCGCTGTCCTGAGTGTCGCCCGCGCATGGCCCGAGGTAATCGCCGTGGGCCAGATGGGCAGCCACCGCCGCCGGAGCCACCATGATGGTATGCGCGTTTTCCGGATTACCGGGCGGAATATGGCAGAGTTCCACCTTGTCCTCGCTTGCACGCAGGCTGCCGAATTCCACGAAAAGCTTGTGGATGGCGATCAGGCCGTCAAAATCCGCCGAACTCTGCGCACAGATTTCAAAAGCACCGCTGCGCACGAGCTCCCGGGCGGCCAGGGTCAGCGGCAGCGTGGGCATATCCACACTGACTCGCCCGCCCCGTATGGTGAGGGTGAACGGGCCGATCCAATTGGTCGAGGTGCAAGGATCCTCACCCGGCCCCGCCAGGCGAAACAGCAGGATGGCATGACGCTCCGCATCGGAACCGTTGTCTTGCCCGTCGATGCGCACGTCGATATTTGTATCGCCCAAGAACATGACCACTTCATCGTCCGGAGCAATCTCCAGAAGATCTTCCGGTAGATGGGCCGCCTTGCTTTCGGAGGCCATGATGTTGATCTGGGCTGGAATGGGCGCATCACCCCCGAATTTCGCGACATTGATGGCCAGATAATCGCTTACCGGTGTGTCCAAATCCACGGGCGGAGCGTTACCGCACCCGTTCAGCAAGGACAACATACCCAGCAGGATCCCTATTCCACACATATATACGACGCGCATCGTTTACTCCTCCCCAATAAATACGGTCATACTTCTTAGTGTTCCCCGAAGACCCATATCATGAGCGGGCAATCCCCCGTTTTTGCATCGACTATGCCGGCCCATGAATTACGCTAAAACCGCATTTGTCCTTGTAGAACGGCGGCGAACTCCGGCCCCGTGATTGGGAGGCCCGATAATCGATACCTTTGGGTTGGTATTAACAGAGATAGACGCGGGAAAGGTGGTCGGTATTCGCCCATCCTCGCTCCTCCGTCCGGTCTTGGATTACGCCTATTCAGAAGATTCTCCATGTGTTATATTGGCGGCCGGTTGAATCGATCGGTGTTACGGTGGCGTCTGGCGTCGTAAGAGCGTTTGGCACACCGTGCATGAGGCCGGTTCCGCTATCCGGCCAAGTCACTATTCCCTCTATGGAGATCAATCATGCGTAATCATGGCGTATGGGTATTGGGGATTGCGATCGTTGGCGTGGTCTTGTTTTCCGGATGCGCGGCCACGCCGGATAACCACAAAGCAGCATGCGTGAGCGCGAAATGTGCCTGCCAATACTCTGCGTCGAGTGTCCTTGAACCGGCCAAGCACGTACCGGTGGCCTACGATGTCGATGTCGTTGTGGCCGGCGGCGGGATTTCCGGGGTCTTTGCCGCCCTGGCCGCCGCCCGCGAAGGGGCCCGCACGGTCATCATTGACCGGTTCGGCACCGTCGGCGGTGCTTTTGGTCCGGGCCTTAACTCCCAGGAAGGTGCCTTGAAGGACCATTCCGGCGAATTATATAAAGGCGTACCCAATGACTCCGTGAAGGGCGGCGTGGTCGGGTTGCCCAAGGAATTCGCCGATATTTATTTCTCGCTTCAACCCGATGCTCCGAGCCGGTTTCTGGCCGACACCAATAAGTCCTCGTATGTGGCGATGAAAATGCTCAAGGAAGCAGGCGTGACCATGATGTTGTCGGCTTATGTGGCCGACCCGATCATGGAAGGCAACCGGGTCCGCGGCGTGTTCGTCGAAAACAAGTCCGGACGACAGGCGGTGCTGGCCAAGATCGTTATCGATGCCACCGGAGAGGCGGACGTGGCCCGCCGGGCCGGGGCCCCGATCCTGTTGCCCTCGAACACTTGGGAATATGATCATCACTCGCCGACTGGCATGGGGATCTGGGCGATGGTGGCCGGTCTAGAGCGAGGCAAGTTCGATTCGAAAACAGCCGACGAGCTGGGTTCGGAGAAGGTGGATATCGACGGGTTGGCCGAAATCTCCTGTGGTGGGCTGAGGGACGTAGGACCAGATCATAATATGCTGGCGATCAAGGCCCAACCGGTGCGTCCCAGCCTCAAGATCGATGCCGGCAACGCCGAACATATCTCCATACTGGAGGCCGGCGCGAGGATGTACATCTTCGATTACGTGCAGCGCTGCCGCGCGCAGGTCAAGGGTCTGGAAAATGCATACGTGCTGTTTGTTGCTCCGTTCTTCGGCGCCCGGGGCGGCCCCTGCATCGACGGCGAATACACGCTTACCGTGCATGACCTGCGGGCCGGAAAACTTTTCGACGATGTGATTTACGTTTACGGCGAACCACGTGCGTTGCAATGGACCAATGAACACGGCGGAATCAAATGGGCGGATGTTCCTTACCGGGTCATGATCCCCAAGAAAATCGACGGACTGATTGCGGTTGGACGCAGCGCTTCCGGCATGCCTGATACGTTGCTACGTAACCGTGAAGGGGTCATGTACATGGGGCAGGCCGGCGGGACCGCCGCCGCCATGGCCGCCAGGAGCGGGATCGAACCGCGCAAACTGGAAGTCAAACAGCTTCAGAAAAAACTGCTCAAGGCCGGTTTCTATCTGGGCGACGATGCCCGCCTGGCCGAGTTGGGTTTGAAATAATTCTGGAAATGAACCAAGTTCTTCCCTTTTTCATAGGAGCATGATCATGCTTAAAACCCCATGCGCGATGACCTTGTTGGCTGTTCTCTTGCTGATGCCGGCGCTGCCCGTCACGGCCGCCCAATCAAATAATCCATCCGGCGATTTCGTGAAGGAACCGGCCAAGCGTGTTCCCGTGGCTTACGACGTTGACGTAGTGGTGGCCGGGGCCGGGGTTTCCGGTGTGTTCGCGGCCATCGCCGCTGCTCGCGAAGGAGCGAGCACGTTACTCATCGATCGTTTCGGCACTGTGGGCGGCAATATGGGCCCCGGACTCTATACGCCGGTGAATGAATTCAACGATCGAAGCAAGACGATCAAGAAGGGAGCGCCTGATGATCCGATCAAAGGCGATATCGCCGGTTTAATTAAGGAATTCGCCGAGCGATACTTCCCGTTGGCCCCGAACAAGGAATTTGTGCCGGATACCAACATGGCGGAATACGTATCCTTCTGTATGCTCAAGGAGGCGGGGGTCACACTGATGCTGTCGGCCTACGTGGCCGACCCCATCATCGAGGGTGGCAAGGTCCGCGGGGTGTTTGTCGAGAATAAATCCGGCCGCCAGGCCATCCGGGCGAAGGTAGTTATCGATGCAACCGGCGATGCCGACCTTGCCCGGCGCGCGGGCTTGCCGGTGCTGTATCCGAAGGAAAGTTATCACGAGCTCGACGGCCATGCACCGACCGGCATGGGCACGCGGGGGTGGGTGGCCGGTCTTGATCCCAAAACCTTTAACACCCCGCCGGACTCGGAATTGCGCAACTGGCGAATCAATATCGGCGATATAGCCCAGGCGGATCTTGTCCTCCAGTATAACCCTGCCGGGGGAGGCACCACGGGGCTTATCAAGGTCGAGCTGGTCCGTCCCCATCCCAAGGTCAATGTCGGCGACGCCCGCCATATCTCGCTTATCGAGTCGGAAGTCCGGCGACGCATTTTCGAATTTACGCTACGTTGTCGGCAAAAAATCCCCGGCTGCGAGAATCTGTATCTGCAGTATGTCGCCCCCTTCTTCGGCAGCCGCGGCGGGCCGTGCATCGAGGGCGAATATACTTTGACCATGCAGGACTGTTATGAAGGGAAACGTTTTGATGATGTGATCTATGTTTATGGGGAAGCCCACGCCCTTCGAGAAATTTGCCCGAAAGGCGAATGCAAGTGGACGGATGTACCCTATCGGGTGATGATTACCAAGGGAATGGACGGCTTGATGGCCGTCGGGCGTAGCGCCTCGGGCATACCGGACACTTTGCTGCGTATTCGCGAAGCCGTCATGTACATGGGGCAGGCCGGCGGGACCGCCGCCGCCATGGCCGCCAAAAGCGGCGTCGAACCCCGCAACCTTGACGTGAAAAAGCTCCAGAAAAAGCTACTTGCCGCCGGTTTCTATCTGGGCGACGACGCTCGTCTGGCCGAACTGGGGTTGAAATAACGACCGCAATTATCGGATTGTCGTAATCAAAGGCAAAGCGTAAACCGCATTCCCCTTTTTATTGGGATATCGGACATTGTTTAGCCTACACCAGTCACGAAAATGAAACACGAAGCGATGAATCGAGGGGGTATAACACCTATCTGTGGGGGAATCGAACCGATGCGGCTTGCCTATCTTGCGTACATATACTATGTTTCCAACAGGTTAGTTTGATATCTGGGGTCATACGTTTTTCTGACTGGATAAGGAAACAATCTCGCGGGGAAGCGGTTTTTATCACGCCTTGATGCCGGGGACGTTGTGATTTCTCCAACCTAATTGCTGGCAAGCGGTGCCCTTGTGGTTCCGCGCCCGCTCCCTGCCCGAATTTATTCACCACAGGAGACAGCAACAGATGCATGTTCTAAGGAATCCCCCTCGGAGACGGCGGAATAATTGCTCGATCATCTTCAGCACGATTCTCTGCGCCGCCCTGGTGCCCGGGGGCTGCCCGATGGCTGATTCGCCAATCCCCGCTGCTTCCGATTTCTTGCAGGACGGTCCGGTTGTGAACAGTGAAAGCGTTGCTGAAGACGAACAGGTGCTGGATTATACCGGTATCTATCCGCTTACCGATCCCCGCGGCCAGCCTAGCAATTTGATCGTGACTCAACTGGATAACAAGCAGATCCGACTTGACTGGCAGGACAATTCCGCCGACGAAGAAGGTTTTCGAATCGAGCGGCAGGATCCGTCCGGACTGTGGCAGTCCGTAGGGACCGTGGGGCGTAACCAGACCAGCTATATCGACGAATCCTTCGAGTGGGATACATCTTATGGCTATCGGGTTATTGCCTTCAATACGAACAACGAATCGACGCCATCCATCGCAGCGAGCTTAATCACCGCAGAGGAAAACCATTATCCGTCCCCTGTACTTTTGCCCATCCTTGATCTGCAAATAAACCAGATCGGGGAGGGATCCATTCAACTGAGCTGGTCGGATGTTAATGACCGGGAGAAAGGAACGCTTCTCGAGCGGTCCGAAGACGCGAAAGGGTGGGGTAAACTGGCCGTCTTGGGGCCGGACCTTACCACCTATTCAGACACGGACATCCAGGCCGCGGTGACTTACTGCTACCGGGCTACGCCGTTTCGGGCAAATGAAAACGCGCCAGCCTCGGAAAGTGCGTGCCTGATACTGGAAGGGGTTACAGATTCCAACCAGGCAGCCGGGGGCGGAGGAGGAGGGGGCGGAGGAACCGCCAGTCTCGAACCGCCACGCCCGCCATTCCTAGCTGTTGAAGACGGCCGGCCCGTGGCTTGTATTGTTGTGCCCCCCTCATGTCCCTCGGCCCAGTATAATACGGCGCTGTTCCTGCAAAAATATCTTTATCGCGTCACCAATGCGAGCCTGCCAATCACTCGAGAGGCTGCTTCCACTCCGGCGATCCATGTGGGACGAAGTATCTATGTTGACCAATTACCCCTGAACCTGGAGAACCTTGAAGATGAAGGCTTTGTGCTTTGGGGCGCGGATGAGAACAACTATGTCATTACCGGATGGAGCACGACGGGAACAGAACTCGCGGTGTATGAATTTCTGGAGCGTTATGTGGGCATTCGCTGGCTGATGCCGGGGGATGTCGGGACGCATGTTCCCCAACGAACAAGATTGGAAGTCCCGGCCGACGAAGTGCGGCAAAAACCCGCATTTTTTTCCCGCTGGTTTTCAGGATTCCGGGGGGATGTTCAATGGGAATGGACCAGGCGGAACCGCATGCAAACGATTGCATCAATCCTTCGCCATCATAACTTAATAAATCTTCTACCGCCCAGTTGTTACGCCCATACACGCCCGGATTTTTATCCGATCATCAACGGGCAACGTTATTTGCCGTCCAATGATACGGATTATAACTGGCAACCTGTTTTTACCGCCGAGGGTATCGTTGATGAGGTAGCCCGAAATGTGATCGATTATTTGCAGGCACATCCCCAGGTTCAAAGTTGTTCGTTGTCCATCAACGACAGCGACCGGTACGATGACGCGTTCTTCCAAGCCAGCCCGGGGACAAATTTTCTTGGTTTCGCCAATTTATCCAATCCCTATTACGAGTTTTGCAACCGAGTGGCCGAGCAAGTCCTTCTGACCGGCGTGGATAAATACTTTGGCTGTCTTGCCTATAGCCATGTAGCCGCGCCCCCGGCCGGATTTCAACTCCATCCACGCATTGTCCCGTTCATGACCTACGATCGTATGAAATGGTGTAACCCCGAGATCAGGGACCGGGGACAGAAGGCCACCCTTGAATGGAACGCCGCCGCGGACAAAGTCGGCTGGTACGACTATCTTTATGGAGCCGTGTATTGTGTCCCCCGCGTCTATCCACATTTGATGCAGGAGTATCTACGTTTCGGCTATGCGAACGGAGTACGGGCGGCTTATGCCGAGGCGTATCCCTTCTGGGGAGAAGGTCCCAAGTTGTATGTCTACCTGAGACTCCTGTGGGATCCTTACCAGGATGTCGATGCCCTGCTGGATGATTGGTATACCCACTGCGTCGGCGAGCAGGCCGCTCCTTACCTGCGCGAATATTATGCGATATGGGAGCGTTTTTGGACTCAGGAGGTTCCCCAACTGGAATGGTTTAAAATGGGTCAGCAATTTCTTTATTTCAAGCGAATCGAGTATCTGAAGGGAGTCGATCCCGCCGATGTTACCCGCAGCCGACAACTGCTTGACGACTGTGTCGCACACACCCAAACTCCCGCACAACAAGCCCGCGCCGAAATGCTCCGTCGCGCTTTCGGATATTATGAGTCTTCCTGCCAGGCTTATCGTCCGGAGGTCATCGCCCAAAGTGAAACCATCGCCGACGAGTCCACCGCCCTCGCCGCGGTTGCGGCCTTGCAGACCGGGTCCGTCGCTAACGTCCGCCGCTTCCAACTTTGGAACGAATTTCAGACTGACGAAACGCTTCAGTCGTTGGTAAGCGCCTACGATCCTAGCCTTCAGGGATTGGCTAGCAAAACGTGGGGCGTATCCCTCCCCTGGCGGTTGCTTGACCAGGCCCAAGCCAGCCAGAACGTATACCTCGCCATAAAAAATCTCCAACTACCGCTTGCCGGTAACCCGAATGCCCTTCCTCTCGGCTATCCTAGCGAAGAGCTTTTCGCTAACGTACAGAATCTCCTGGCCTTCATTGACAACTCGAAAACTGTCTGTTCCGTGGACAGTTCATTTGAGAGTTGCACAGAAGGTCAGACTCCCTTATTGAATGCCCCCTGGGTAACTTGGCCCCGGGAAAATGAGGCATACCCGAAATTCACTGTCACCTCCGAAATACCTGCGCACACGGGGGCCAATAGCCTGAAAATTATCGGGACGCGCGGATACACCGCATCGATATACCAAACCATATCTCAAGAAGATTTGCTCCCTCCTGGGCGATATCTGGCGGCCATGCGTTTTTATACCCCTGCGGCCGTGCTCCAACAGGGAGAAGATCCCCCACCGAGTGTCCGGATCAGCATTATCACCTATGCGAACTATGGACAGAGTGATCAGGTGCAACGGACCTACTCCGCGGAAATGGCTATATCGAAAGCCATTGGAGGTTGGAACACCCTTTGTTGGCACGGAGAAATCGCGGACACGATCGACCAATTTCCGGTCTCAAGAATGTGGGTCATGGCCAGCGCGCAGTATATTAACAACCAAGTAATCTATTTCGACGATATCCAGCTTTACAAGATTTCAGATTAAACGATAATAAAAGTATGGATTTCTGTTTGCCGGAATGCTATAATTCACTGGAGCGTAGCGGAACGGAGGAATCTTTTTCGCGGCGCCCCTTGGGATAATGTTCAAGGGGAAATCGAGTGGCCGCCGGATTCGCCCAGCGGGAATCGCCGGGGCAAGCCTGCAAGCGAAGGATGTTGCTTCAGCGATTCCTTATGGGGAATTAGCGGTAGCGAGAGAGTAGCGGCACGGAATTCTTTTCCGACCGATCATGCTCTCTCATTTTTTTTATTAATCCCGCTCATGCATAAGCCGATCATGATCGGCGCGCGGTATTTATTTCTCGGGAATGCAATTTTTTCGCAAGGGTTTTGAGGGCGAGAATATCGTGGACCTTGGCGCCAACAAGGTACTCAAACGGGATGAAAAAGCTCCGCGATCGGGCGGCGTCCGGTATACCCCTCGTCGGCGGCATGCCAATGCTCAATTTGTTCCTCACCCAGCCGCCAGCAGAAATAGATTTCCTTACCGTCGAATAAGGAGGGAAAATCCACCAGGCCGAGATGATAATCCTTGATCTCGCAGCCGATCTTTTCCAGTTCTTCATTGAGGTCGGCCAGGCGCTCGTTTACAGCAGCATATTCCTGCCGGGTTTTCTTCGCCTCGTTCACGCGGCCTTTGGCTTCCAGCAAGCGACAACGGTCGTGGAGTTCGCGTAAATGCGTGTAATTCCGGACCATGTCCCTCGCGACCCGACGCACCAAAGTCAAAGCCCGATTGGCCTCGGCTAAAGAGAATAATTTTTTGCCCACTATCGACGACGAACCGGAAAGCGATGCCGTTTCGAAAGCGTCCATATCCAAGCCTCCCCTGCTGGCGCTCCGGAGTTTGTCATCAGGTCTTTGACTTGCGGCCGCGCCGCCCGCAAAGACCTGTCATTCTTAATTTGAGGCTACCAAACTAACCGATCAGAGTCAAACCCGAAATGCTTGGACAAAGACCTTCCGCGCTGAAGATGGTTTTTTACTTTTTGACCGAAAGTCACTAAATTCCTTATATGCCGATTGTTGTACGCGGACTAACCCTGGGACTGGATGAACCGGAGGCGCTTTTGCCGGAAAAAGCCGCCCGCCGATTACGCATACCGTCCAGCCGAATTCGCCTTTGGGCGATTGTCCGTAAAGCGCTCGATGCCCGTCGGCATGATCGATTATGCTTCACCTACAACCTTGAACTGGCCCTGCTGGATAACACGGCGGGGGAAGATCGGCTGGTGCGCAGGTTACATCGACCGGATGTTCAACGGCTCGTGCCTGCGTCTGAGCCGTTGCTCGAACCTGGAAAGGAACCGTTACGCGAGAGGCCTGTCGTCGTCGGATTCGGCCCCGCCGGCATGTTCGCCGGATGGTTGTTGGCGCGATGGGGTTATCGGCCCTTGATCCTCGAACGCGGGATGGATGTTAAAAATCGGCACCGCCATGTGCTGCATGACTACTATCGCCAGGGACAATTTCATCCCGAATCCAATCTGCTTTTCGGCGAAGGGGGGGCCGGGACCTACTCTGACGGAAAGTTGTATACCCGCCTGAATGATCCTCGGATTCGCATCATTCTGGAAACGTTTTACGCACATGGAGCTGATCCGGATATTCTCATCGACAGTCGGCCGCATATCGGCTCGGATAAACTGCCCGGCATCTGTCGGCGTATACGCAAACATATCGAAGCCTTGGGTGGCGAGGTGCGTTTTGCGGCTCGGCTGGATGATCTCGAAGTTGTCGATGGCGTTCTGCGGGCCTTGATCGTCAATGGGGAAAGGATTCCCTGCGGGCCGGTGCTGGCCGGCATCGGGTTGTCCGCCCGCGATACCTATCGCCTGTTGGCCCGACGCGGCGTGAACCTGGCGGCCAAGCCTTTCCAGATCGGGGTGCGTATCGAGCACCCGCAAAGCCTTGTGGACCGCTGGCAGTATGGTCCACACGCCGGAGATTCGCGTTTGCCCCCGGCAGAATATCATCTTGTCGCCAGGAAAGCGGCCGGCCGATTCGGCGATTGCTTCAGCTTCTGCATGTGTCCGGGCGGCAGCCTCCTGCCGGCCAACGAATCCGCCGGCCAGGTCGCCACCAACGGGGCGAGTCGGGCTGCACGCAACAGTCCCTGGGCCAACAGCGGTTTGGTTATCTCCCTGACGGCCAGGGATCTGCTTCGGAAAGACTCCGACGATCCGTTGGCCGTCCTGGATTGCCTGGCCGATATCGAGCGAACCGCTTTTGAGCTTGCCGGAGGCAATTATCGCATACCTGCCCAACGCGCTTGTGATTTGCTGAATGGTAGACCATCTGATGGAGAGCTGCAGACCAGTTATCCGTTAGGTGGAACATGGACTGAACTGAGCCGCATACTCCCCGTGGACGTTATTCAGGCTATTACTGAGGGAATCCGGATATTCGATAGGCGTTTATCCGGTTTTGGTGGTCCGGAGGCCCTGGTGGTCGCTCCCGAAACCCGAGCCAGCAGTCCGGTGCGCATCCTCCGGGATGAACAGACACATGAATCGAGCTCCACCAGCGGCCTATATCCGATCGGCGAAGGCGCAGGCTATGCCGGCGGAATTATCAGTGCAGCCTTGGACGGTCTTAAAACCGCGGAAAAAATCATCTGCCGCTTCGCCCCGCCGGCTTGATCTTCATTTTTCTTGCAAACACAAATACATAAAAACCTTTACCCGCATATTATGAATCTTGTTGAAATCAGCGATAACCCGGATAATTCACCACAGAGGCACTGAGACACGGAGGTTGGCTTTTAAGTGATAGATAAAATGCCTGTTCCGGCCGGATGGCTTATAAGCACTCTGCGGCTATATCTATCCTCGATTTTTTAACCTAAGTTCTTTCTTCTCCGTGACTCCCGTGCTCGCCACGGCGGAGCCTCGCTTTAGCGGGTCTCCGTGGTAAACCCCGATGAATAATCCGGGATAAGGATAATAGTGGTGGCAGGAAAGGCGGGCGGGCAGTTAAAAATGAAATATTCAACATTAATAGCAACCATGCCTTTCTTGCCAATATGAAACGTAACATATTATTTTACAATAGTTTAAGATCGTGTTTGGCGGTATATTCCAGAGCTTGACAGGTTCCTCGGACTCGTGCTATATTATAAATGGTTCCTTAAGCAGCCAGGCGACCTTGGGCTAGGGATATCGCTTTCGGTGGCGGTTACCGGGTGGAACCCTTTGCCAAAGTAGCGAAAGTGAAATCTGGAAAACGGCCTTATCTTTTTCGGCAACGCGTCTGAGGGGTGAGAGGCCGGAAATTTTCGGGAAATAAAAAATACGCCGCATGGCGTATTGACAAGCGGTTTTTGTGTGATAATATACGTGGCTCCCCTGGAGGGCCGATGAGGTCAAGGGGAGATGGTTTTCCGCTCTTTGACAAGTGAACAGTGTGATGAATGCCGTGAGAACGTGGGGTACGGCGAGGCTACATGGTAACTCGTCGTGCTTGATATGAAACGGACTTTAAGGGTTGAGCGAGCCAGCTCAGGCCGGCGGTCCGCGGTCACGCGTGGGATCCTTCGGGGTCCGCGACGCGAGCCGTTAAGACGCTGCGTTCTCAAACATGTAGAAGAGGTCAGCGTGAATCCTTCGCGATTTCCTTGGAAATCGCGAACAATTCCTTTCGATGCACCCGGGCCGCGATTCGATACCGAAAGGTGTCGGGGCGCGGTACCGAAGCAGCGAATAAAAACTGAAGAGTTTGATCCTGGCTCAGAACGAACGCTGGCGGCGTGGCTAAGGCATGCAAGTCGTACGGATCGCGTGGAAGGCAACGGAAGCGCGGTTAGTGGCGAACGGGTGAGTAATGCATGGGTAACGTGCCTTGTGCACTGGGATAGCGGCGCCCCGCAAGGGGCTTTAGCGAAAGTGCCGGTAATACCAGATGACATCTCCGGGGCACATGCTCTGGAGATCAAAGGTGGGGACCTTCGGGCCTACCAGCACAAGATCGGCCCATGTCCTATCAGCTAGTTGGTGGGGTAACGGCCTACCAAGGCGACGACGGGTAGCCGGCGTGAGAGCGCGACCGGCCACATCGGGACTGAGACACTGCCCGGACACCTACGGGTGGCTGCAGCAACGAATATTCCGCAATGGGCGAAAGCCTGACGGAGCGACGCCGCGTGAAGGATGAGGTCCTTCGGGATGTAAACTTCGATAGTTGGCTGGAAAGTGATTCGGGTGAACAATCCGGAAAATTGATCGGCCAACGAAAGGGGTGGCTAACTCCGTGCCAGCAGCCGCGGTAAGACGGAGACCCCTAGCGTTGTTCGGAATTACTGGGCTTAAAGGGCGTGTAGGCGGAACGGTAAGTACTTTGTGAAATCCCCGGGCTCAACCCGGGAATGGCTTGGTATACTGCCGTTCTTGAGGCAGGTAGGGGTCACTGGAACCTTAGGTGGA
>CAYNYK010000040.1:0-40534 GCA_964401335.1 uncultured Planctomycetales bacterium | reverse complement strand
AGGAAAGGATTTGAAAAGTCGCCGATGGAAGTGTAGTTTTACCACGGAGAAGACACAGAGACACGGAGAAAATAACTGGTTAAAAAATCGATTGTTGAGAGCATGTTTCGTGATAACAGGTGATCCTCATGGAGAGGTGGCTATCCATTTTCTGGCTCACGTTCTGCTCCGTGGCTCCGTGCCTCCGTAGTGAGGTTTTCCAGGAGTAGCCATGCGACATGCGGTGATTATGGCCGGCGGAAGCGGAACACGGCTCTGGCCGTTGAGCCGACGAAAGCACCCCAAGCAATTGTTGCGCATTTTCGAGGGAAAATCACTGTTACGACGGTCAATGGAGCGACTACGGGGATTGCTGGAGCCACGGCAAATATATGTCATTACCGGCCAAGACCACCTACCCATGATCGCCGAGGAACTCCCTGAGCTGCCGGCGGAAAATCTGATCGGCGAGCCGTGCCCGCGGGATACGGCCAACGCGGTCGGGTTGGCCGCCCATCTGCTGTCTCGCCGCGATCCTGAAGGAACGATGGCCGTCTTCACCGCCGACCACATAATCATGCCCATCGAGACGTTTCAGGATACCGTGCGCCGCGGTTATGAAGCGGCCGAAAAATACAGCGACGCCCTGGTTACCTTCGGGATCAAACCGACCGAACCGCACACCGGTTATGGATATATCCACCGAGGCGAAAAACTGGAGGGTAGCACGTACGAAGTACGGCAATTCAAGGAAAAACCCGATGCGGAAACCGCCGCACGCTATGTACAAAGCGGCGAGTACTATTGGAACAGCGGCATGTTCGTCTGGCGTATCCCGACGGTCCTCGAACAATTGGCCCGCCACCAGCCGGAATTGAACGCGGGATTAAGCGAAGTGGCCGCCGATTTCGCGAATCCGGCAAAAAGCCGGACGGTTCATGACCGTTTCAGCCGACAGCGCAAGATATCCGTGGATTATGCGTTGATGGAAAAAGCCGATCGGGTGGCCGTCGTGGAAATGCCCTGCCGCTGGCTGGATGTTGGCTCGTGGACATCGCTGGCGGAGATTTTCGAGCCGGACAAAGACGGTAACACGCTTGTCGCCCCGAACGTGCAAATCCTGGAAGCCAGAAATAACATCCTGGTCAGCGAGACGGATCATCTGCTGGCGGCCATCGGCGTGGAAGACCTGATTATCGTGCATTCGGCCGACGCCACTCTGATCTGCCGCCGCCAGGACGCGCAGCGGATCAAGGACATGGTTGAACAGGTACGAAGTGAGAATCAAGAGCGTTACATGTAACCGATAACTGAAGGTTGATCTCTTTGGTTAGAAAGAAGTTGAAAAAGAGGATCGTCACCATGGCAGAAAAGTTGCAGGTTTACAAATGCGAAAAGTGCGGGAATATGGTGGAACTGGTTCGCGTCGGCGGTGGGCAATTAACCTGCTGCGGGCAGGCGATGGCCCTGCTGACGGAAAACACCACGGACGCGGCCAAAGAAAAGCATGTACCGGTGGTCGAGAAAACCGATACGGGTTTCAAAGTCACCGTAGGCAGCGTGGCCCATCCGATGGAAGAAAAACATTTCATCGAATGGATCGAGTTGCTCGCGGACGGCAAAGCATACCGGCAGTTTCTGGAACCGGGCCAGAAACCGGAGGCCCTCTTTGATATCGCTGCCCGACAAGCCACCGCCCGCGAGTTCTGCAACTTGCATGGGTTATGGAAAGGCTGATGCGCTATCTCGGTATTGATCTTGGAAGTAAACGTATCGGACTGGCCTTGGGCGACGCGAAGGGGCTGGTGATGCCGCTGAAGGTGTTGACCGCCGGCGCGAGTATGGAGCGCAACGCACATTTAGTGCTGGAGGTGGCCGACGAGTATGGGGCCGATGAGCTGGTCATCGGCCTGCCCTTGAACATGGACGACACGGAGGGCCCGCAGGCCAAACTTTCCCGGCAACTGGCCGAGGCCATCCACAAACTTGGCGGCCCGCCCGTTCATCTGCACGACGAACGGCTCAGCTCTCATGCGGCGGATGAAAAATTGCGCGAACGTGACTTGACCCGTGAGCAAAAAAAGACCCGCCAGGATGCATTGGCTGCCCAATGCATTCTCCAATCATTCCTGCAAAATCAAAAAAGAATGCAAGGGTAGACAGGTAAGAGCTACCCTCATAAACAAGGCATGTCTCCCCCGCCCGTATCAGTCTGTTACGCCGCTGTCCCGCCAAAAAGGGCGGAGATCACAGCGCCGGCCACCCCTGACAACAGCGTGCTGAGTAATTGCGCCACCAAGGTAAGGAAAGAAGTCCCCTTAAACCAAACAGGTATCTGTTCGGCATGAAAATCCATCAGCGGCATCAGGGGTAACAAGACCACCAGCGGGGCAGTCCAACATCTTAAAGTCCAATAGCGTTTTTTCATGCGTCAGCACTCCATCACCAACGCCGCTATTGTAGCCCGAACCAGGTGGCCGTGCCAAGGGGGCAAATGCGGCGGTCTACTTGCCGGCCAGGCGGTTGCGGAAGTAAGCCAGACGGTCTTCCTTGCTCATTTTGCCGAAATTGGGCGAGCCATTGGATGATGGCGACACCGAGGTGGCGGCGGCTATGGCCGGTTTCGAAGGGGCTGGACGCCGGCCGTTTGTCCCCGTTACAGGCTTCGAGGCGGCTGCCACCGGTACCGTAACCTGGGTTCCGCTGGAGCCGTAACTCATTACCCCGGTGGTCAACTTCATATCATCTTCCAAAGAGCGGATCGGCTTGATATTCATCCCCTGCAAAATTCCGTGGTAAGCCCGGACGGCTTCCTCGGGGGAAATTTGTCCGTCCACGATCCGGCGAAGCATTTCGATAAAGGCCAACTGGTGTTCGGCGTTGTTGATCTTGCGGCCGAAGAGGGCCACCTTCGCCCCGTATTTCTGCGCCTCGCTGATCAACTTGAAAGCATCGTAGGTCGTCCCCGATGAGCCGCCAAGAATACCGATCACCAGTTGTGGATCGTAGCTGGCCAGTTCCTCGGTCCATTTCGGGCCGTGATAAACCATCTTGAGGAACAACGGCCGCCCGGCTTCCGCCACACCCGCCAGGCTGCGGACAATCATATCGTTAATATAAGCCCCGAGCTTTTCGGACGCGACCGGATTCTGCAGGGCGTTAGGGTCGAAGACTTCCAGGAAATGCCGGAAACCCTTGCGATCGGCTTCGATGCGGAAATCCTTGTAGGCCAGCAACGTCTGCCGATCCAATTCGAGATTATTGTTAAAGGTCACGCTATACAGACCGAGATTGGCGCCAATCAATCGCTCCTCCGCCTTGCATTCAACCTTACCACACTGAATGTGGTCTATGGTCGCGGTGCGGAAAGGGACGGACGGCTGTTTGATATAGATCCCTTCGCGAATAACGTGGATATCCGTCGTGTCGTTGGCCCGGGCGGCCGGCGTTAGATGGCTGTCTTCGATAAGACGCTACTCGATGGTCTGAATGGTGTTCGTATGGGCGGACATCAGCATGATGTCCACCAACCCCTGACGCACGACTTGGCGAATCTGCTCGCGAAACTCGGGCAATGAACGAAACTTGCCTTCCTGCGAGTAATGCTCGGGGGATTTTCCCGGCGAGGCGATGCCGAAAGCCATGTCGGCATCCTTGGCGTCGGCGATGATAAACTCGCGACAGGAAGGATCTGCTTTGATCTTGGCCAACTTGGTATCCAGACTTTTCGCTACCATTCTTACATTCCTTGAAAAAGCATACAGCATTCAGTAATCAGTGATCAGCATTCAGTGATCGATGCACGACGTACTCCTAAAAGCTGACCGCTAACAACCGACTACTCTTTTTATCCTACCGCCGCCATGATACGGTCGGTGATCTCCTGCACCACACGCTCAAAATCCGCCGGGTCGATCGTTTTCGGCCCCGTGGGCATCAATGAGGCCGGCGGGGTCATCGGGGCCGGCGAGATCACCGGCGTCGGGCAAGCGCAAGCCGGTTCGGTATATCCCCGGCCGAACTCCGTATTGATGCAAAGATCGGCGTTCTCCATCCGCCGCGGATCGTCGGTAATCCCGAATTTCTCCTTCAGTTCGAGCAATTCCTTGACTTTCGGCACGCTGATCCGCTCGACCCGGCCGATCTGCTTGGCGAACATCAGCATCCGGCAATAAGCGTCCAGAATCTCCGTCCACCAGAAGGCCTGTTCCAAGGTCTCGCCCCAGGCTACCGTGCCGTGATTTTTCAACACGACGATCTTGGCTTTGCCCACGTGCGGGCGGATCGTATCCGCGAAATTCTGCGCGCCCGGCGTCTCGTAAACCGCCGTGGGGATCGGGCCTAAAAACACTTCCACTTCCGGCAAAACGCAGGTGGGGATTTCCTCGCCGGCGATGGAGAAAGCCGTCGCGTGCGGCGGATGGCAGTGCATCACCGACTTTACCTTGGGATCCTGTTTGTAAATCTCCAAATGTAGCAGGACCTCGCTCGTACGTTTTTTTCGCCCCTCGAGCTGGTTGCCGGACATGTCCACCTTACAGATGTCTTCCGGTTTCATGAAGCCCTTGCAAATCAGCGTCGGCGTGCATAGCACCTCCTTGTCACTGATGCGATAGGAGATATTGCCGTCGTTGGCGGCCGCGAAGCCCTTGGCGTACAAACGTCGGCCGATCTCGCAGATTTCCTGTTTGATTTTGAATTCCTGGATCATGGCTGCACCACCGTTTCGATGCTCAACCGTAAGTCACATTATCCAACAAGGCCGCGATGTAAGCGTCAATCGCCACCCGGTCCGGATGGAACGGGCAGGCCGCCTCGCGTCCCTCGCTGAAACTCACCTGCTGGCCCAAACCCGCTCCCATGCGGTCGTAGGCCACTACGATTTCACCCGTACCCGGCCGGGACTCCCGTAGCGATTCGGGATCATCGGGACGCACGATCATGAAGCGCCCCGCGATCATCTTCGGTTCGCACTTGCTCAACGTAACCCGGCCGATGACTTCACCAATCCGCACGTCCACCCCCCTGCTCAATCGCCTCAATCGAGGCGGCCAGCTCCGGCGGAGCGGCCGTCGGAACACACATAAGCCGATCGACCATCTGCCTTATCAAGTACGTGGTCAACCTCGGGTACTCGATCACCAGCATATTGATACCCAACTCTCGGCCGGCTTCCTCGACCATCGGTACGGTCATACCCATTGCCGCCCGGATGCCGTTATGCTTGTTGGCCACGCATACCGGCACGGCCCCCTCGGTCACGAAAACCACGCCTCGGGCCACTTCCCGGCGAACGACCAACCCACACAGCCGACGAACGGCGGCGGCCAGCCCGCTGCGCCCGCCCTTTGGTTCCAAAACCTCCACCGGGCCGTAGCTTCGTTCCAGCATGGACCGGATCGCCTTCATCTCCGGCAAATTCGTATCCATCACCACCGCAAGCTTGCCGCTCCTGCCACTCTGGTCCGGTTCGATCCAGGTGACATGGACAGGATGGTCCTTCAACCAATCCCGCGCGGCCGGCGTTATCAGCGAACCTTTCACCAGGCGGATTTCCGCTCCCTCGCGGCGAAGGTCCTCAAGCATGATGGCGGTCACCACCGGTCGACTCATGTAGTCAGTTCCAAAACCCTTTGCGTATTGTCAATAAGACACATCACCGTCCAGCGGGCCGGGGAGGTGTCGTCGTTGACCACCTCTCTCGTATACAGCCCGTCGCTGCTCAACACGACCAGATCGCCCGCTCTCGCCCCCTGCTCGTCGATGGCCAGCACCGGATCGAGCGAGGCCGCCTGGATCGGCTCCACGACCAGCATCCGCACGCCTTCCAGTGAAGGATGCTTCACCGTCGCCACCGCCTTGCCGACCACTCGACCGAGAATCATGAGCGCACCAAGTAGACAGAGCGACTGAGTGACGGAAAGACAGAGAGAGAATGCCTGTTGCTCGTAGAAGTCTTTTTGCTCCGTCTCTCCATCCCTCTGTCTCTCTGTCCTTCGGATCGCATAAAAACCTCCGGAACGCAAGGTGTTCCGCAAAAACAGTCAATCACAGGATCCGCAGATTCTCCACCATCACGCAGCGCCGATAGCGGGTAAAGGTCATCGGACTGGTTACACCCTCGCCGGTCGGAGAGGCGATACTGAAACTTCCGTAACCTTCACCGCCGCCGCCCAAGCCGGCCAGACACGGCCCGTTCTTGACGAACAACGTGGTATCCACCGCCTTGCCCATGCGGGTCATATGGTCCACGTTCTTCGACCAAATGATGGCCGTGTGCCCGAATCCATGCTCGAATTCCACCGCCCGGGCGATGGCTTCGTCCACGTCCCGGCAACGCAGGATTGGCAGGAAAGGCATCATCTGCTCGCAAGGCAGCCAAGGGCTGTTCGCGTCCACTTCACCATAGAGTAGTTCCACGCCCGCCGGGATTTTGACGCCGATCGCATCAGCCAATACCGATGCATCCTTTCCGATGAATTTCTTGTCCGCCAGCCAGTGGCCGGTTTTCTCATCCTTGTACACCGCCAGCTTGGTCAGGGCCTCGATCTGGGCTGTATTCAACCGGTACCCGCCGTGACGACTCATCGCCTCAAGCAGCTTGTCGGCCACGCTCGCGACCACCAGCACTTCTTTTTCGCCGATGCACAGGAGGTTGTTGTCCCAAGCCGCCCCGAAGATGATGCCCTCGGCCGCCTTCTCGATGTCGGCCGTCTCATCCACCACCACCGGCGGGTTACCCGGGCCGGCTACGATCGCCTTCTTGTTGCTCTTCATCGCCGCCGCGGCCACGCCCGGCCCACCGGTTACGCAAAGCAGATCGATGTCCGGGTGTTTGAAAATTTCATTAGCCGACTCGATGGTCGGGTTTTCGAGGACGCATATCAGGTTTTCCAACCCGGTTGCTTCACGGATCAGCTTGGACCATCGTTTCGTGGCCAGACAAGCCGACTTGACCCCGCCCGGATGCGGATTGCACACCAGCGTATTACCCGCGGCAATCATCATGATCGCGTTGCAGGCCAGGGTGGGGATCGAGTGCGTAACCGGAGTAATGACTCCGATAACACCCCATGGCGCATGTTCGGTGATGGTCAGGCCGCCGTCTCCGCTGGCCGCCTCGGTTTGCAGCATTTCCATGCCGGGGATCTTCTTTCCGACGGTAAGCAGCTTCTGGATTTTATGATCGAGTCGGCCGATGGCCGTTTCATTGAATTCAAACTTGCCGTATTCCTCGGCCTGTTCGACAATGTTGTCGCGGATACATTGGATCGCCTTGGCCCGCAAAGCCAGGGTCGAATTTACCAACCGCTTCTGGGCCATCTTGGCCGCCGCCACCGCATCATCAACACTCTGAAAAAGGCCCTCGTTACCGCCTCGCGGCCGGACCGCCGGTATCGGCGCTTGCCCCGTTCGCTTCTCGCCGTTGCCAAGCCGGCTAAGCACTTCATTGACTACATCCCGAATCAAAGTCTCATTGATGGTCGTACTCATCTGTCTCACTCCGCTAAGGCGCGGGAACCCGGCCCACGCCGCGCTTATGATTACCTGACTGCCATCCCGTTTACCATCCTCGCTCCATCCCTCGAATCAGCCGAAGGTCGGAATTGTCGGCAACGGTTTATGACTGTTTCTTGTAGATTTCCTGGTGTCCTACCTGCATCGCGTCAATGATCCCGATGACCACCGCATCGGCGGGCAGACTCTTGGTCCAATCGGTCAGGCGGGCACTACTGCCCTGCGTCACCAGGACCAAATCACCCTCGCCCGCTCCCAGGTAGTCCAACACCACGGCCGTCTTGTTGGTCTCCACGATCGCCGTCGGCTCGTCCGCTTTGACGTTCAGGGCCTGGACCAACAACAGCTTGCTGCCCTTGACGCTGGCGATCTTCTGCGTGGATACGACCGATCCGGTCACTTTGCCAATGAACATGATCGCTTCTCCAGTCGAAAGAACCGCGCGCCCGCTGCCGGGGCAATGTTGCACCGACACTCAGCCGCGAATCCCTCGGACGTCTTCGCGGTCACTAATCCTTGCTGGGCAGAATCTTGATCACGTCGCCGTGCGGCCGGGCGATCACATCCACGCTGATCACCTCGCCCACTTTCGCGGCTGCGGCCGCGCCGGCATCCACCGCCGCCTTGACCGCCGCCACGTCGCCTTCCAGCACCACGGACACCAGGCCGCTGCCCACTTGTTTCCAACCACCATAGGTAACGTTCGCCGCCTTCAAGGCCGCGTCCGTCGCTTCGACCAAGGCCACCATGCCCCGCGTTTCAATTAAACCAATCGCTTGTTGGGCCATTACATGACACTCCTGTTTAGAACCGTTGATACTTAGCTTTTATCATTTCTGTCGGCCAAACCTCCGGCTTGCCCGGTTTCGGCCGCAATCCAAAACACGATTTATTTTCGACCCCCCAAAACTTCCACCGTCTGTCGGGCCACCACGATCTCCTCATTCGTGGGGATCACCATGATCTGGACCTTTGAATCATCCGCGGAAATCGTCGCTTCCTTGGCCCGCACCTGGTTACGCTTGGCGTCCAATTTGACCCCCGCATAATCCATGTTCGCACACACCGCCGCCCGGAAATCGATTCCGTTTTCGCCGATCCCACCGGTAAAGACCAGCAGATCAGCACCGTTCAGGATGGCCAGGTAGGCGCCGACATAGTGTCGCACTGCCTCGATCAGGGTTTCGTTGGCCAGTCTGGCGCGCTCATTGCCCTTGGCCGCCGCCTCCTCGATATCACGATGATCGTTGCTGACCCCGCTGATACCCAGCAAGCCGCCCTTGGCCGCCATCTCCGCCAAGGCCTGCTCGAAGGTCAGCTTGAATTTCGGCAGCACCTTCAACAGCGCGTACGGATCAAAATCGCCCACCCGATTGTTGTGCGGCAAACCGGATTGCGGTGTCGTGGCAAAGCTGTTGGCCAGGCTCTTTCCGTCCTTGATCGCGCTGATCGAGCTGCTACCGCCTATGTGGCAGGAAATCACCCGCAAATCCTGGCGGCCAAGCAGCTCGGCCGAGCGTACCGCGATATAGCGATGCGATGCGCCGTGAAAACCGTAACGCCGCACGCCGGCCTGCGTCCATTCCCACGGTATGCCGTAAGTCGTTCGCGAGGCGGGGATTGTCTGATGAAAGGCGGTCTCGAAGGCCGCCACCTGAGGTACCTCAGGCAGTTTGGCGCGGAAGGCCTTCATGGCGGCCACATAGGGTGGATTGTGCGCTGGGGCGATGTCGAACATGTCCGTCATCGTCGCGATCACCTGATCGTCCACCCGGACGGCCCCGGAGGTCGCACCGCCGTGTACCGCCTTGAAGCCGATGGCGTCCAACTTGACGTTCGGATCGGGCAGCATCTTCAGACAACGATCGATTGCCTCGCCGTGGTCGGCCAGCCGCCCCACCCAGTTCTGTTCGCCAACCTTAACCTTGGCGTCATCCTTACCGATCCGCTCGGCGCCGCCACGGGCCAACTCCCGCTCGTCGGCCATATCGAACAGCCGGAACTTAAAAGAAGTACTGCCAATATTGGCGACTAAAACGATCATGATCCAAACCTTTTCACGCTCATTCACTCCACGATTCACCAGCCTGCGGCAGTTGGCCCGATCGCCACGGCGGAGCCTCGCCTAGGCGGGCCGTGGCGGGCCAGCAAGGGACACCAGCCCGAAGCGCAAGCAAGGGACACCAGCCCGAAGCAGTTTACCCGCCTGCCTCCCTTGGGGGGCCTGAACGGGTTAGCGACGTACTTTCGCGGGCTAACCCATCGACAAGTGAATGATTTCCACCTGCCCCCCCCACCCGCCAAGGTCCTTCCCTTATCTTCGCCGGGCTGGAATCCTGCTCACGCGAAGAAGACCGGGTTCAACCCTTCATGAGGCCGCGGGATCACATGGGCCGCGATCAACTCGCCGACGCGATTGGCCGCCTCGGCGCCCGCATCCACCGCCGCCTTGACACTGCCCACATCGCCGCGAACCAGGGTGGTCACATAACCGCCGCCGATCTGGATCATCTTGACCAGTTCGACATTGGCCGCCTTGCACATCGCGTCCGAGGCTTCCACCAATCCGGTGTAACCCATCGTTTCAACCATACCGATTGCATCACTCATGGTTATTCACTCCGTCTTTTTCGATAAGCTTCAAGCATCTCATCCCATGCGAACCGTTCCACGATTCGCCCACGGCCGGCCCTGCCGCAAAAACCGACTTCAGACGATACGTTCGTCGTGCCGATCCCTGGCCATCCATGTCGTCATCCGTCGCGAACTATTCGGCCTTATTTGCCGCCCTTGTTTTTCTTTCCGCCGGGGATCATCGCCGACAGGTCGTTATGGGGCCGAGGGATTACATGCACGCTGACCACCTCGCCCACCTTGCTCGCCGCCGCCGAACCGGCATCCGTCGCCGACTTCACCGCCGCCACGTCGCCGCGCACGAAAGCGGTCACATAACCACGGCCGACCTTCTCATAGCCGATCAGCTCGACGTTTGCCGCCTTGAGCATGGCGTCGCAGGCCTCCACGTTGCAGACCAGACCTTTGGTCTCGACCATTCCAAGTGCTTCAAGTGTTGCCATCCGCGTTCACTCCTTAAAAGACCGCCGGGAACTTCCGCCCCGGAGTACACGTTTTTGTCCTTTATCTCCAGCTACTGCCTGACCAGCTCCACCTGGGTGGCGTTGGGCAGGTCAGACGCGTTACCCTCGTCCGTATCGAGGTGTACCTCCAGCTTCACGTCCTTGCTCACCCGGCAAATGATATCCCGAAACGTCGTCGGGCAACTGCTGTTCACATGCAGTTGCATCAAATCGCCGTTCTTGACTCCGTAATACTCGGCATCGTCCGGATGCATGTGTACGTGCCGCTGGGCCCGGATCAGCCCCTCCTTTAGTTCTATGTATCCCTTGGGGCCGAGCACGATACACCCCGGTGAATCCTTGACGTTTCCGCTCATACGCACCGGCAGATTAACGCCCAGGGCAATCCCATCGGTAAAGGATAGTTCGATCTGGTTTTCCGGCCGCACCGGTCCCAGGATGCGCAGGTTGGTAATGGTACGATGCCGCGGCCCGATGATCGTCACCATTTGCTCGCTGGCAAAATAACCATCCTGATACAAGGGGCGCATCACGGTCAACTGCGTCCCTGCTCCGAAAAGATGCTCGAGCGTTTCCTGGGTAATATGCATGTGCCGTGCGGAAATATTGACGACCAGATTCGGCGTATACCCTGGTTTGCCGCCGGCCGTCGGTTGACCCAACCGTTGCCGCATCACTTCGCGGACCACCCGTTCTACCGCCGAGCGATCCCACTTGCCGTTTTGAAGCATCGTACTCATCATCCACCTCATCATGCCCGGCGCAGTCAAGCCGTGCCGCCTTGCCCATCACAAGGTTTTCGTATCGCCGGAACGGTCGGCGCCGTTCTGCGAAACGCTTGCTTCTTCTGGACCCGCCAGGATCAACTCAACCCCTTCCCTGCGGGCCACGGCCTCCCATTTGGGATCCAATCCCCGATCGCTGACCAGTTTATCGATCTGGTCCCATCCGCAAATCTTCGCCAGGGCTCTTTTGCCGAATTTACTGCTATCCGCAACAAAAATCACTTCATCCGCACAACGCATCATCTGCAATTGAGTCTCGACCATCAAGGCGTTGGCGTTAAAAAAAGCCTCCTCCGTCACGCCCGCCGTCCCCAAAATCGCCTTGCTGACGCTCAGGGAATCAAGCATTCCCTGGGCCATCGGCCCCAAGGCCTCGCCCGTTCGCGGATAAATATATCCACCGATAAACGTTAACTCGATATTCGCCGCGCTGGTCAGTAAATTCGCAATCGGCAGTGAATTGGTCACCACCTGTCCGGACCAGTTCAACAGATTTCGGGCCACCTGAAAAGCCGTGGTCCCGCCGTTCATCAGTACCGTCTCGCCATCTTTTACCAGGGCTGCGACGGCTCGGCCGATCATGCTTTTTTCTTCAACCGCGGTCGATTCGCGTTCGTTGTAAGCCACGATGCCGGATCGATCACTGATATAAACCGCTCCGCCATGCGTCCGCTTCACGTGCCCTTCCTCTTCCATCTGTGAAAGATCACGACGCACGGTTGATTCGGAAACACCCAATTCCGCTACGAGTAAGGAGATATCCGCATACCCTCGACGGGCCAGCAATTCAGCTAACTGCTGTCGTCGCTCATCCGCGGTCATAATAGCTCCCGAATTCAATCAATCAAACTTACCTACAAGCCATATTATCGGATATCCGTGACGAAATGCAATCATAAAATGACAGATTTTGACAGATATCAGCCAAATTGTTTTGTGAAACATTCCAAATTGGTTATTAACGACCTTATCATCTTTATTTTCAATAAGTTACAACTTTTATGATTTTTTCATATGGATGTGAAATCTTTTAATATGCCTGTCAAAAATCTAATTCGCGACATTTTTTCAAAGCCTCGCCACCTTCGTGCGAAAGCCTGTCCAGGAAAGCTGCGATATTCCTTCCGGCATCACCGTCAACAAATGAACAAGATATGTGCGTTTCACCGTGTTACCGGTGTTATTATCCAAGTTGATCGAAGATACCTACATGGGTGCGGAGTACATGTGCTTACGGCCGACCACCGAGAATCCACATCTCCCCGATGGTTAATACGTTTTGCGGTTCGAGACTATAGAACCCTATGGAGATATGCCTCACTTGGTCCCAATCCAGTTGGTCGTTATCATCGGGAGTACGGGGCATCACCGCCTGAGCGGATAAAGGAATGACCGCCGTGTGCCATTGGTCATCCGTCGGAACCAGCAGATCTTTGCTGAAATATGTGGAGCCGTCCTCTTCCCAGAAAATCAGGCGCGGCTCGGCTGGTTTCGCGCAACGGGCCCGAATCAGAATGGCCTCGACTTTGCTCAAATCAACCTGACCGGGCAGTTTGAATTTCGGAAAGGCCCACATATCCTTGGTCGGGAAAAACGCCTCCAGCCGCCAGTGCCCTTCCGGCGTAACCGTCATGTTCAGTTGTGCGTCCTTGGCAGCGTATTGTTGCCAACGATGTATTTCGCCGATTGGCAAGGAAATCTTTTCCTCGTAATCCGCCAAATGCATCTCCAAGGATTTTTCCACGATCACATCGAAGGCCAGAGGATGAGGCTGGACAAAATCGTTCGTTCGGGCCGTTACCGTAAACGTGTGCGCCTGCTCATGTCCCCGCTCCGGACCCAATTCCACCTCCCACTCAACCTCAAGCGAACCAATGGCAGGAAGTTCAATATGATGCACCGGCTCAATGCTTTTATCGCCAAAGTAAGATCGATATGACAAGTTTAATTCAATGTGCCCTCGTCGATCAGAGAGATTAAACACGCGAACCGGCAGACGGAAACGCGGGGTTGCCTCCGCTGAGATCAGATACCCCAAGGTGGTCGGTGTAAGCAGGGCACAATCCCTTGCCGGTGCCGTGGCGGGCGCGGAAGCGGCGAAGATATGTTGCAGAACAATCGGTGAGGGCTCGGATTGTTCGGGCACAGGCCGTTGAGCCATAGCAAAAAGTTGAACCGCGGTACTATTGGTGTCCAAAGCCTCGACGGGCAGGTCCGTGTTATTGATCCAGGCATACGCCAAACCGTCGGGAACAGGTACGGTGTCCTGCTTATCCTGAACGAGTCGGCGGCCGTCAATGCCCTGAAGCTCGACCACAGGCCATTTGAAAGCCACGGAGGCATTGCCATCCACCCGAGCAGTATACAACACAACCACCGATCTCTCCGTTCCACGAAAAACTCTGGCCCGCTTAAGGGCGGGATCATCGACCCGCAGATCCCCGACATAAGGCATGTGCGATAGGGCCGCCACCGCCTGCAAATAGGCGGCCAAGGATCGCAACGGCGTTACCTCGCGACCCATCATGCCATAGTTGTTACCCGCTTCCTCATAAAAGACATGGACGAAAGCGAAATACCGGGCGATACCACAGGCCCGGGCCTCGACAGCCTTCATGGTAATATCCAAGGCGCTGGCCAGGTCCTCGTGGATCGGGGGGCGATCCGGCCCGGCTGTCCACGGTCGCCCTGACTCACTGATCCATAAAGGCATGGAATCCTTGCCGCATGATTGCAGCCATTCGCGGTAGTCGGCCACCATCGATTCCATCTTGTCGGCATGAAAATAGGAATGAAAACTGACTGCCTCCACGTGCTCCAACAGGCCGTTTTGTGCACACGATCGCCGGAAAGTCGCCGGACATCGATCGGTGAAAACGCCGCCCACCAAGGGGACCGAAATGCGTCGTTTCGTGTAAGCGTAGTGTATGGCCTTGACCAGGGGGACATACTGGTCGGCCGGCATGTACCCACCAAAATAAATGTCCGGTTCGTTCCATATCTCCAGCGCGAACCAGCATTCCTGCCATTGTTCAGCGATACGTATCCAAGCGTCCGCGGTTGCCGATAGGTTCGCGGGATAAGGGTTTTTCCCTCCCCAGGCCATCCAACGGGGCACATCTCCAATCATATCCAGCACCCGCACGCCGTGGTGTCGGCAGGTTTGCCGAAAATCGTCATAACCCCGTCGCGTTTGCCAGTTCCATCGAGCAGGCGCGGGCTGAATATCTCTCCAACTAACCCGTTCGCGCAGTGCTTCGATACCTACGCGTTTGAGAATGGTCAATAATTCCTCTCTTACCACGGCATCCGAGATCAACCATGACAAGGCCCCATCCATGCAGAAAAACGGATCGCCGGGTTCAGCCTGCGCGGGTAAGGCGACCAAGCCCCATACTGATCGATCCGGGAGCGTAATCTCATAAAAACCCGCAGGAAGGGTAAGGGTCATTTCTATTCGACGAACCCCGTCCGGCCGAAGTGCTACTTCCCTGATTGTCCGTTGTACGTAGTCAACAACCGTGGCCTTTCCCTCCAACACCACGGACTCGCCTAAAGTCCAGGCCAACGTTGCTTCATGATCCGGCGTGATGAAAAACTGCGTTCGGTTAACCGGCTGAACCTGCCCCTGGAGAGGCGCAATCCAGCAGAGCAAAACAAGCACCACTGAACAGCAACGACTGACATAATGTTGTTTATTCATCAGGTGTTTATGCCGGTATGCGGGCCAATTTAGTCCATGTGTCTCACGACCGCCTGGCCGAATTCACTACATTTAAGCAGCTTGGCCTCCTGGCCTTCATGGATCATGAGTCGATGGAAATCGTAGGTAACCGTACGGGTGGCAATCGCTCCTTCCATGCCTTTGATAATCAGGTCGGCGGCTTCGTCCCAACCGAGGTGGCGGAACATCATCTCGCCGGAGAGGATTACGCTGCCGGGATTCACTTGATCGAGGCCGGCATATTTTGGCGCCGTACCGTGAGTGGCCTCGAATATGGCGTGGCCGGTATGGTAGTTGATGTTGCCGCCCGGGGCGATGCCAATTCCCCCTACCTGGGCGGCCAGGGCGTCGGAAATGTAATCGCCGTTCAGATTGAGCGTGGCGATCACATCATACTCGGCCGGCCGAGTGAGAATCTGCTGCAAGAAAGCATCGGCGATGACATCCTTGACGATCACGCTGCCACGATGGTCCGGCAATTTGCACCACGGCCCGCCGTCGAGTTCCGTCGCGCCGTATTGCTCTTGCGCGCAGGCGTAACCCCAGTCGCGAAAAGCTCCTTCGGTGAATTTCATGATGTTGCCCTTGTGTACAAGAGTCACGCTCTTGCGGCCTTTGGCGATGGCGTAATCGAGGGCGGCCGCCACCAGCCGTCGGGTACCCTCGGCGCTGACCGGTTTGATACCGAATCCGGTAGTTTCGGGAAAACGCACTTTCTTGAACCGTTCGGGAAAGTTCTCGGCCAACAGTTTGCGGAAGCATGCGGTGTCGGCGTCACCCTGCTGAAATTCGATCCCGGCGTAAATATCCTCGGTGTTCTCGCGGAAAATCACCATATCCACGAGTTCGGGCCGGCGAACGGGCGAGGGTACGCCCTTGAAATACCGCACGGGACGCAGGCAAACATACAGATCGAGGATTTGCCGCAGGGCGACATTGAGCGAGCGGATGCCCCCGCCGACCGGCGTGGTCAGCGGCCCCTTGATGCCCACAAGGTACGTTCGGAAAGCCTCGATGGTCTCCTCCGGCAGCCAGGTTTGAACACTTTTGAACGCTTCCTCGCCGGCCAGGACCTTCAACCAGGCAATGCGCCGCTTCTTCCCATAGGCTTTTTCTACCGCCGCATCAAAAACATGCTGCGCGGCCCGCCAGATATCCGACCCGGTGCCGTCACCGGAGATAAAAGGGATGATCGGTTGATCGGGGACTTGCAAGGAATCGCCGCTTTTCGTGATCTTTTCGCCGGTCGGTCGAGGCGTGGTACTCATCGCTATAATCCTCTCTTTGGGTTCTATCCTTACCGTCCACCGAAAGCGGCCGACATCGGGACGACCACGGGTGGCGGGCAAAAAAGCACCGTATGTTAACGCCTCGGCGCCTTGATGCCAAGAACAAACACAAACCGAGGACTGTTCAATCGAGGAAAGCTCAAAGAGTCTGGACAAGATAACGGGCGCCGCCGGCCTTTTTCGCCTTGTACATCAAATGGTCCGCGAGGCTGAGGAGATGCTCCAGCGGATACGTCCGACGGGCGGGACAAACATGGAGAATCCCCGCGCTGACCGTTGCATACGCGGTCTTCACTCCGTCGCTTACGGGATCCTTGGACAAACCGGAATAAATACGTTCAACGAGCCGGCACACTTCGGGTTCCCGGCATTCGTCGATCAGCAAGGCGAATTCGTCGCCTCCCAGCCGCCCCACCAAATCGTTTTTGCGAATGGCCTTACTCATAATGGCGACCAGTTTTTGCAAGGCCAGGTCACCGAAGGCATGACCCATGCAATCATTGATGGATTTGAACTTGTCGATATCGAGATAAACCAGGTTAAAAGGCGTCTGGTTATGATGGGCTTCGGAGATTTTCTGGGCGGCGTTCAATTGAAACGCATCGCGGTTCAGTACGCCCGTCAAGGCGTCACGGGCCGCCTTTTCCCGCAATTCGTCGTTCTGTCGAAGCACCTGATTGACTTCCATGCCGAGATTAACCGCTTCCTGGATCATCTGGTGCAGAGTGCCGACCAGTTGGGTCGTATTATCCGCGGCCTCGCAACTGGCCTGCTCCATCAAACGGCTGAGACGAACCTGCGGGGCGTCACCTTCCTGGAAATAGTGGAACAGCTTGTCGAGCTGGTGTTGCACTTCGTCCAGAAAGACCTGAAGATCACCGGCCTCGACTTGCCTCGGTTCGGCCCAAAACCGTTGGAGACACTGCAAATCCTCACTGTTCCAGGCATTCATCCGGTGCGGCAACAGGGCGGCCAGGAAAATAGCCTCGGGCAGGACCGGATGCCCTCCCAAGGTACGGAGTTGCTCCGGCTGGTGGTGAAAAGCCACGGCCTGGATGAAGAAATCGGGCAGGTCCATGCGTTGGGCCAGAATGCGTCCGATCTCCGCATGATCGAGATGAAAAAGATCGCGTTCCTTTTCGAGTTGGAAGCGGCAGACGGAACGACCGTCATCGAGAATCGTCTGGTACAATTTGCCGGCCACGGTATACATGACCGGAATCGCGAAATCCTGAAATAGAGCGGCGGCAAAGGCCTCATCCGCCAGTTTCTCGGAAACTTTACGTGCATATTCCCGGGCCGCGACGGCCTTACATAATGAAGACTCCCAAAACATCCGCGATTCTTCCGGGGTGAGACGTAGTTCGTTGTGCAGCCCGGCCATGCAATAGCTGATCGCCAGCGTTCGCACGGTACCCAGGCCCAGCAAATTGACGGCCACCCTGACGCTATGCACTTTGTTACGCACGCCAAACCAGGAAGAATTGGCCAAGCTGATCAATTTACTGCTAAGGGAGCTGTCGGCGCTGATCACCTTGGCGTAATCGGCGGGATCGGCGTCGGGATCACGACCCAACTCGATGAATTTAATGGCCACCCCCGCGGTCGTCGGCAAATAGGAAAGCCCCTCGATACGCTGACGCACCTTCCGCTCAAGGGTGACTTCCGGCGTGGTTTCATTAACGATCTCACCCACTGGCGACGCCATGCCGCATATCCCTTCTGTTTCACGCGCGGACCGGCTTCGATCCATACATCCGGTCGCTGCTTCCTTCACCGGGCACAGAAAATATCGCGTTTGCGTTCATTTTAAAAAATTATCCCGATACCCGGAATGCATCGTCAAAGCCGTGGGTGAGCTGTAACTAACAATTCCTAGGAATTATGCCGATTCAAAAAACATAGCGCAGTCGAAGTGCCACATGCATTTTATCAGACCTCGCGGTCGAGATATTCCGCCCTACACGCCATTCCAACCCTCACCGTGAAAATTCGGCTACATTATTCAAGCGACAGATTTCCTCGATCTTTTCCTCAGGGTCCACCACGACACGACAAGTGCCGCTCAGTTTGCCCCCCGCGCCGGGCAATCGCACGTCCCGACGGACCGGATTAAAATGCATAATCCTCGGAAGACCTTCCACGCGAACGGATGCCAACGGAGACCAAACGCCGCCCCCCTGCGTTTCGAAAACCACCTGAAACGGACCGGACTCCGCCGCCCCGATGTTGTGCAGCGTAACCACCACGTCGTTCCCCTCGATACGCACATCACGCGAATGAATGGCCAGATCGGGCAGATGCTCGGGACGATCCAGTTTCTCCAGCAAGCGAAGGTCCACCACCCAGGTCTTGCGTGAAGGAACGTCGACATAAATGGGCGTTCCGCGATGCTGGTAAACGATTTGCCGCCCAGCTCTCCAGTGCATCGGCCGAAAATCCTCGCCGCCCCGTTCGCCGTCGATTAAAAAGTACTTGCCGCTAACCAGAAGCCAGGGTTTGATACCGATTCGCGTCGTCTCCTTGTTGAAATTGTAGATCTGGACACGTAAACGTTCGGGTGAACTGCTTTGGACCACGGCCGCGAAATGCAGGTTCGGCGTGTCCCAGGTCACGGCCACCGTCGGCATGAGAATATCCTCCACCAATTCCGTGACCGCTCCCGTATAGCCGCTGAAGATCGCCAGATCGCCATAGATCCCGTAGCGATCCGTTTGCAGCACCTCGCTCGTCCTGGCCGCCCAATTATAACGTAAGGGAACATCGAACCGACGACTTCCATCGCCTTCAACCTGACTGACCACGGCCTGCTCGAAAGTCTTGGCAAATGCATCAAGATCCTGATCGATCAAATAGCGCATGGAGGGGGCCAGTCCATTGGCATCATAGACCGCTGAACCGGTCAACCAGCGATACATCGTTGAGATGCCTGGGGTATTTTGGCGGGAGAAATCGGCCAGCAGATTGTTCCGATGGTCCCGCGGCAGGCTGTCATCATAGGGCAAAATCTTGGGCGCTCGGCTCGCCTCGTCCATCATACGATCGATCGGCTCAAGAAATTTGCGATCGCCGGTAAAGAAAAAGGCGCTGTACAGAGCGAAATGGTATTTGTACTGCTTATGCGCGGAAATTCCGTAGTAATGGGCTTTCGGATCGAGCCAGAAACGCCCTTCGGGGGGGTAAATACTGCCAGACGGCCAGTACAGCGAGAAAGGCATATAACCGGCCGGCTTGGGGCCGATCTCGGCCATGGCCACCTCGCGAAGATTGTCCGCCCAACGGACAAGAACATCCCGTGCTTCCGGGATACCGTACCAACTCAGCCAGAGTAAATGCACCATGGGCACATAATGGTACATATTTTGCCCTACCGCGCTGGGATGTAGATTGACCCCGTCAATACCGAACTCGCAGGACTTGAATTGCAGACCTCCGCGTTCATTGACGCCCATAGCCTCTTCGTAAAGGAACTTCGCCGTTTGCAGATTGCGCTCGACATAGAGCGGGTCGCCGTAACGTAAAAATATCTGTATCGGATGTGAGTTTCCCGCGGGCTCGGCGGCGTGCTCCACGTCTCCTCCGGCTGGATAACCCTTCTCCTTCAGAACATATTTCCAGGCCCCATCCGCTACCCGTTGAATACCGTCCAGCGCAACCTGCCCCGCGCTGCTGATACTCGCCAGCATGCCGAACTCCCCTAACAGTTCGACATCGTCTCCCCAGCCGCCGCCCAATTGACCATCGGGAGCCTGGCGCTCGGTGAACCACCAATCCATGATCGCATGACAACGAACCAGCCCCTCTTCCAGATAACGTGCCCAGGCCGGCCCTTCCGATTCGTCACGGATTAATTCCTTGCCCCAGATAACCTGATCTCCCGTCAACTGAACAAGTCCGTCATGCTCCGGCCAGATTTTCTGCAGGTCGGCAAAAATCGCAACAGCCTCCGCGCGCTGCCGTACCAACCGTTGCTCCAAGGCTTGGGCAAACATATACCGAGCCCGGAACATCAGGCTTTTGTAATAAAAAGGATTATGTTCCGGGCCGACGCAGATGACCCGCTCGTTATTTTGCCAATCCCGGCTGAATATAGTCACCTTGCTGAACCAGTCGGCCAACATGGCAAAAGCGGCCGCGGACTGATTGTCGGGATTCTTCTCGGCCACTTGTCGAGCTAAAAGAGCCACTTTTTGCTGGTCAACTTCCTTCTCGACATAGGCCAAGTCTCCGAGCACGTAAGCGGCGGCTGCCACGCTGTACAACGTGGGCGGATTCACTTCCGTCAAAAGACTCAAAGCTTTTTTATAGTCCCGGCGGTTATAGGCTTCGATACCTTTCCGTATGTTTTCATCGAGAGACCGATCCGCGGCGTAACTCAATTGTCGGTCCTTCCAGTGGTACCCGATGTCTAACAAGCTTGGATCTTTCAGAATGGTGGGACCAGTCACCGTGGAGGTGACTCGCTCATAAACTTTGACGTTGTCCACGAACATCCCGTTCCAGGTAACCAAGAAGATATTCCCGAAACAGGGACCGCTCATGATCTCGGAATCGGTTACATCAAGCAGCTTGACATCGTTGACGGTATAGGTGATACGCTGCCCTTCTCTGGCCGCAACACATCGATACACCTTGCCATACTCGATGTGAAATGGTGGATCGAGTTCGACCTGTAATAATTTATCGTCGCGGCGGGGCGCGTAAATCTGATTGACCTGGTTATTGCGGGCCCCGAATTGCAGAACATATCCATAAGACATAAAGGGATTACCGCCTAGTCCGGCGGCGATATCGCAGGGAGGCATATGCGGATCGACCTCGGCCTCAAACTCCAGCCGGACATCCGTCCCAAATTCGCGGACGATCATGGCGGATACGTCATTAATGCCAGCCGTACTGCAAATATAAAGGCGGCCGTCGACGATTTTCCCCTCGCCTTTGATAAAATCCCAATCCACTCCCACCTCCTGACGATCGAAGTTGTCCTCAAAGACCAATCGCCAATCGGCCGCGACCGTATCTGTCGCCGCGGAACTGACGAAACATGCAAAAATCAACATGCCGAAGGCGATGCGAAGACAAGCTTTCATAACCGACCTCCTCTATTCTCGTAATAACGGACTGGTGCTTGCCGTTGACACGCTGCAACTGAGTGAAACGTATCATCAAGCGGAAGTACGTTATGGCGCCTTTACGGCCCCCTCTCCCCAGGGGATGTCGTACCAGTCTTCCTCCAGGTAGGCCATCGATGCAATCAACCCATTCCCGCGCCATTGAATGGGTAACTCGCCCATCACCATGCGCGCGGCCTCGATATAACGTATCAGGGGAATGGGTAATTGCGCTGAGAAATTGTCGCCCGGGGCCTTCTTATCCATATCCCTCATCGTCGCCAAGGGACAGGTCCAAACACCTTTTTCATTCTGAGTAGCCAGCAATTTTTCAACTTGGGGACGCAATTGGACAAGCAGATCGGCGGCGTTCATGATACTTATTTCCGGATTCCTTCGGGCCGGACGAGCCGCGTTGCGCAGCAGATCCTTGATCCCCTCGGTAATCGGATACGCCGTCGAGTAGCTCGGTCCCCGGGCTTGGTCAAGGAACCAGGTCCGCTGCTCCGGATCGTCCAAAAAGGCCACCTTAAATTCCCAACTAGCGATCGGCCGGCCGCTCTCCACGTCATGAAACAGGTACATTTTGCCGTCCGGAAAGGTCTTTTCCAACCATTCAAGGCAATCACGAATCGGCTGGAGGTAGCGCTCATCGCCGGAAAGGCGATAGACCTCGACCAGGGCGTCGCAAGCCAGACGGGTCGCTCGCGAACTGCACGCTCGCGGCTCGAATTCACGAGCCCAGACGGGATTATTATTGTTATCATATTGGTCCGCCCAGCCGCGCATGGGGCCTTCCAGTTGCGCATCGATCAACCACTGCCCCACCCGCTTGACGGCCTCTACATAACGCCGATCATGGGTCAGATGATACAATAAAACCATCGAGTCGATGGCATTATTGGTGGCCGCGTCGTTCAACTCGCCCCCACCGGGAAAGTTCCCGCCCAACGGCTCGGTGCGGCCGATTCGGGAAACGGCATCCCAATGGTGCGACCAGGATCCGTTCGGATTCTGCGCCATCAGCATGAATTCGCCGGCCCGTTTCATGGCCTCGAGGTATTTCAAATCACCGGTCAGACGATAGATATATGCCAACAAAAACAGAGGTCGATACTGCACACAATCCTGTAACTTGATATGCCGCTCATCGTCAATGGGATGGACCGAATAACCATTGGCCCAATAGGACTGGTGCCAGTAACCCATCGGGTGCTGGACCGCCAGATGAAAATCGACGGCGCGCAGAGCCACTTCCTTCCAAAGGTAATCGCCGAGGACCTCGTAAGCGTACATGAACTGGGCGGCGATATCAGCGGTTCCCCCGCCCTCCGTGCAAATCGCCCCGGGCGGGTCCACATATTCGCGGGCGCCACCGGCCCACAAAAGCGTTGGCCAAGTCACATTTCTCGGCCATCCCCCGCCATATTGCAGGCCGGCGATGAACCTCATGTTCTTTCGGACGGCCGCTTCCACCTTGGGCAGCAATGTCGAGTCCTCGTCGGATAGCGACTTGTATTCCGCCTCGATTTGCGGAATCGATTGATCGTAGATCACAACTTCGTCGATGGTAAGTCCGGGTTCATTACGTCCGCGTCGCCGGGCCTCGTAACCACCGCCGAGATAAAAGGCCACGGCCGGCTCGGTCGGCTCGGGGAAGGAAAGTGTTCCGGAAGCACATCGCCCATCCAAAGCGATCCAGCCCATGCCTGTGAGCCGATCCCAGGACGCAACCACATTGTGCCATTCATCAATGGAGACTTGGTCAATCGGCAAATCGACACGCCCCGCCGGTTCAGGCGGTTCGATAGGTACGGGAGCCTCGAAAGGAGTAATCTTATGCAAAACCAACGATAGTTTTTTCGGATCACGACAGATGCCGATCCGAATTCCAGCGCGAGCCTCGAATAGCCAACGTGGGGTTTCGTCATTCCAGACGTCCCCGCGGACGAGCATCCGGATCGTGCCGCGCTCCGGATTGAAATTCTCGTTCGCTCGAAAATGGAGATGCCCACCAGCGACCGCGACACGTGTCGCGAAACCGTATTTACCGGGAACGTCGGCCTCCATCCCCCCGCCACCGGCACCGGCCAGTCCCCGGGCCATATCGGCATCGTTCGTTGTCTGGCTGTCGAACGTGGCTACAAAACTGGTATGGCGGTTACTAATCGCCGGGCCGCTCCACCAATCACCGCGGAGATTGAAAATATCCTCGGCTAAGGCACCCTGCACTACCATCATCGAAAACAGGAACAGATAACACAGTCTCCCCTCTGCCCTCGGCTCTTTGGTCCATGCAGAGGCATCATACCGATTTTTGGCTTTCATGTTGGCTCCCAAATAAATCCGCGCAAACCGATGCACATATGGAACCCACGTGTTCGGGGGCAACCGACCCTTTGCCTACTCCCTGGGGCCAAAGGTCACTTCCGCGAAACGACGCGGCTGATGAAAATCGCTGAACGTCGGCGAAAGGGCAGCCCGCTCGCAGTTCTTCCATCCCTTCGCCCGCTCGCTCTCCGACTCCGGAGCAGGGAAGGACCGGATGCTTCGATAGATATTCATACCCCAAACCTGGCCCGGGCGCGGCGTGACCTTGAGCGACGTGTAGGGTATTTTTGCCTCGGCCGACCAAAAATCCTTGCCCTTATAAACCTTGCACTCCCAAGGTTCATTATACAAATCGAAGTTGTAGTACTGCCCTTCCGCCATCAGACCATTGGTGGAGGCCGCAAATTGATAATAGGTACGTTTGTCGTGGTTCGTATCGATAAAGAATTCAAAGCTGTCGCCCTCGAAAATCGCGTAAGTATCCCGCTGGGTGGCGATTTCGACGAGCATATCCATGTTCGGCTCCGGGCATTCCATGGCGAAATAAAGCGCATCAGGACCATACGCAATCCGCACATAGGTCTCCTTTTCGTTCGCCACATTATATGCGTTTTTCAATGGTCCCCGTCGTTCAGCCTTTTGCCATTGCGGTTCATCCACCTTCCCGTCGATGACAATTCCTCCGCTGATATATGGTGCGGTATACAGGGCCACCAGGCCTTGTTGCTCCTGGCCGTACCAGTCGGGGATGTAAACCCGCCTTTTCTCACGTGGCCCCTCAGGGAGATCCGCCAGGGCTATTTCCGACTGATTGTTGCCTTCATAGATTTCCTCGATCACATCGTCGGCGTCCACCACCACACGAACCCCCTTGGCTTCCGCACTAACCTTCCAGGGCATGGTGACCATGACTTGGCTGGGCACCATGTTTCGCGGGGCCGGTACCTGGGCGACCGTACGCTGCCCGATCAATTTTCCATTGGGTAACTCTTCCGCCCAGACCGACACCTGAGTGGCGTCCTCAGTCCCGATATTGTGCAGGCATACCCTGAGCGTCGCTTCCGTACCCGCCACCGGGGCAGCCGGCACGCTGAAAAGATCGCGTGCACATATCGCCAGGTCCGCTCGGGAAGACCACCGCGGCCCCTCCGTTAACTGTTTCAATTCAAGGATGTATTCGCACGCCGGCTCCAGAGCCAGCGTGATTTCCGTGCCTCGCTCGATCTTAATGATTTCCTCGCGGATCGGCCGATCCGCTTGATCGTCCCCATTCGTGTCCACCCCCAAAGTCATCCGATACGCGCCTGGTTCCAACTCAAAAAGCTGCGCGGCAAACGTTTTGTTCTGGCGACTGACATTACAGCAAACCGCCTTGAATTGCTGCTTGTCGTGCTCGAGCAGAATAACACCCAGTTCATAATTCCCATTCCGCCAACGGACGGCGGGCAGGGGGAAATCGACATAGTCCTTGGAGGGCCAGCAATTCGTGCCGGTGTATAACTCATAAAGATAGTAACTGAAGGGTTCATTATCGAATTTGGCTCGGTAATTGTCGACCGAATTCTTGATATTGATGCTCTTGGCGATTTCCATGCTTTCCCGACCAAGTTCCGTGGCTTTTCGCCCGGCATCGAGAGCCATCTGCCGAGTGGGGCGCAGCGGCCGCCCGTTGGTAAAACCGTCGTAGCGTGTATCGCCGGTCAACCAGCGGTACATCCCCCACAATTCCACGTCAACCCCGCCGGCCTTGACCTGTTGGGCCAGTTGGGCTCGTATGGGCAGCAAAAAGTCTCCATCCCCGGTAACCATGTAATTGATCATCAGCATCTCATGCATGCGGTCGTATTTTGACGGAGCGGCCGCGGATGTTTTCCAATTCTTGGTGAAACCCCCGGCCTCGTCCGTCTCGTAAACCACCTCGACCGGCAGGATTCCATAGGGTTTGCCCCACGTGGTTTCCCGCGCATGATCGACCCAGGCCCGGCCCCATTCTGTGTAATAGCGAGCCAGAAACGGATCGCGGTTATACCACAGCAGATGCATCATCGGGATGGTCGCCCGCGATACGATACCGGCATCGGAGGCGAAATAGGCGTATTCCAAAACGCCCTGCGAGCCGATCCAGTTTCCCCGAAAATGGCGGTGCCCCGCCTGATTGATCCCTGTCCAGTGTTCCATATTCTTGCTGGTGGCCATTAGCCTTTCTACGAAAATGGGGTTCCCGTAATCGATCACCGTCATCACCGGCGTGGTGTAGGCCGTGATTTCGGAGTTATGTTGCGCGTCTCGCGGCTCGGCGGCGAAACCGTCCTGTACCCCGTCGTTATACCAGACCCAGTCCATCGCCTTGCGCAGCGATTCGAGAATCCGCTGATCGTCGGCGGCGAGAACGAAAATCGGCCAGGTCTTGTAAAATTCGCAGTCGTCGTCCAGGCCGAAACCGAAACTCCCATCGGGATTCTGGCGGTCGATCCAGTAATAGGCCACATCCGCGAAAGATTTGAGACCTTGGCATTGGGCCGCCGCCCATGCCGGCGCTTCAGCCGCCCAAACGGTTCCACTCGCCGCGGCCATCGATATAACCAACAACAGAGATAGTGATAGTTTTTTGACCATGCTCAGACTCCTTTAGATGCACGAAGGGGGGTAACATTATTCCCAGGCAATTCGCACCAAGGCACTCGCGTCAACACAAGATGACGCATGGCACATACGAATCATCACGCGGGGACGCGGCCGGCCGGGAAATCTTGACCTCCCGCGCCTCGTCGCGTCGATCGGCAGCAACGCTGCTTAAAACAAACCGATCCTATCGGGCACCAACCCAACCGTCAAGAAATCATCATCCATGCATATGGCGTTCGTGATATTTATGCCGAGTGACATGAGTAGATCCTCGTCATTGGGGGTGGCATGGGCAGGCCCTTGTCACGCTCCGGCGGGACAAGGGTTTGCCCGTGCTTTCTCCGTTTGCGGCACCATTTTCCTCCCCGTCTCAATGTTGCGTTTCAAAGATGAGCTACCTCGCCTATCGTAAACGAAATTTGTTATGATTTCCCGTCTCTCTTATCATAATCCCGTTTCGAATGCGTATTTTTGCCTATGAGACTAAACCCGCACAAGATAAGGCAAATGATCGAAAGAGAACCACCTGTTACCGCCCAACACCCAAATCCAAATGCCCTGGGGCCCGCTACTATAAAGTTTGAAGCCACGAGAAATCCAGCAAGAACCAAGACATAACCGATTGCTGTTGATGATCGAATTTTTCAGGTCGGTTAACTTGTGCATGCAATTCTTTCTTTAACACCTACCTTCTACACACAATACTCCATCTTACCCCCCTTGTTTTCCGCGGCAAAACTCACGATAAACCTCGAGCATGTAATGATAATTCTCCAACGGCATACCAGGGAAGATTGTGTTCGAGGTACTGAAAATATAGCCGCCGCCCGGTGACGCGTGTTCCAGACAGTACAAGGCCGATCGGCGAATGGCTTCCGGCGGGCCGTCCTGAAGCAGGCTGCATTGCACGTTACCCATCAAGGCCATTCGCCCGTGACAACGCCGCTTGACCTCGGCGATGTCCATTCCCGCCATCGGATCGACCGACTGGAAACAGGCCGCGCCCACCGAAAGCAAATCGTCGAGAACCAGCATGACATTGCCGTCGGTGTGAATGAATGGAATCGCCCCCTTGTGCTTGATGTGCTCCACCTGGCGCGTCAGATAGGGAGTGACCAGCTCGTGAAAGTGCCTGGGCGAAACGAACGGCCCGCTGTTGAAAGCCACGTCATTGACCAGGAAGAGAAATTCCGCGCCCGCATCGATGAGTCGATCGATCTTCGTGAAAGCCCGACGGGTTTTCTCTTCCGCTATCGCGTGCAGATGCTCCGTCCGTTCCCGTAGATCGACGGCAAACTGATTCCAATCGGGCATGTGTTCGATCGACCAGACCGTATCGCCCACGATACTACCGATAAGAATGTCATTCCCAAAGGTACTCTTGGCCGCCACTACCCCGTCCGGATCGCTCCAGGGAAAGAAGACCGCCAGGGCGTCCCACTGATAGTGCTCGACAATCTTCTCGTAGATCGTCATGCAATCGGCGACCATCCGCCGCTTTTCAGCCTTCGTACATTCCTCCCATGCCTCCTGGGAGGGAAACTGCAATCCGAACGCTTCCCGCTCAAGCTGAAACATGATCTCGAAATGCGGCGGCCGATCCGTTTCCTCAAAAGCCAAAGCCCTTAACATTCGCTCTTTACCGGTCATACTCACGTTTCCCTTGAGTCAATAAGCGCTAAGAAGTACCTTTTGCTCTCTAGTCAAACCAGTCGCAGACAGTCTAACAGTCCAATAGCCTAACAGTCTAATAGCCCTCCTTCTTCCGATACACCCAACTCTATCCGTTCCGCTCCCAAAGGTTTTTGCGGAACGCTTTTCCGTGTTATGATCTTGTCCGTGCCGGTCCGTCGGATCACGGTGATTGATCCGCTTATTGCGGACGGAAATTCCACGAGACCTTCCGACAAAGGAGACTTGCCCTATGCAGGCGCCAACCCAACCGATGACAATTCATTTCGGCATTCCAATGTTCTTGCTGGTTCTTTTCGGCTTGATGGGGGTGGTTCACCTCACCGCTTTTGCCGAACAGCCATCGCCTCGTCCCGCCGCCCCAGGAGTCTTTGTGGAACCCCTTTATCAAATGCCCACGGCTCCCCTCGAAACCCGCTGGTATAGCTATGAAAATCCGCAGGGGCTCAAGGGCGAAGGAGGCAAAGCCAACTTCGGCCGTAAAGGCGCCCCCTGCGTCGTCGTGCCCAAAGGCCAAACCCTTGTTCTCGCGGACATTAAGGGTAGCGGCACCATTCGCCGCATGTGGCTGACCATCTTCTTCCGTACCCCCCAAGCCCTGCGCGGCCTGAAGATCGAAATGTATTGGGATGGGGCCAAAACTCCCGCCGTCCAAGCGCCCTTCGGCGACTTCTTCGGCCATAGCCTCGGTCACATGGCCACCTTTGAAAATGATTGCTTCTCCTCGCCCGAAGGCCGCTCCTTCAATTGCTTCATCCCCATGCCTTTCCGCAAAAGCGCCAAAATCCTGCTCATCAACGAATCCGAAGAGGATAACGGCATCTATTACGATGTCGCCTGCACCCTCAACGATCAACACGATAAAAACATGCTCTATTTCCACGCCTACTGGCGACGCGAAAACTTCACCGAGCTCCGCCGCGATATGACCATCCTGCCCCGCATCGAAGGCCGCGGGCGATTCCTCGGCTGCAACCTCGGCGTCCGCCTGCACCCGGCCTGCACCGATTTCTGGTGGGGTGAGGGTGAGGTCAAAATCTACCTCGACGGGGACGATAAAAACCCCACGCTCGTCGGCACCGGTACCGAGGATTATATCGGCAGTGGTTACGGCCAGGGGCTCTTCAACCACCGCTTTCAAGGCAACACATTTATCTCCGAGAAAAAGGACGCCTACGGCTTCTACCGCTTCCACGTCCCCGACCCCGTTTTTTTCCGGAAGGATTGTCGCGTCACCATCCAAGTCATGGGCGGGCCGTCTTATGATTTGATGCTCAAGGCCATGGACAAGGATCCGTCGCTTCGCTTCATGAAGGCCGGAGACGGTACCCAGTTTTACACTCGCGAGGAACTCGAGGCCAACCGTCAGCGGGCCGAGGTCATGGAGCGCATCGACGACCATTGCGCCACTGCCTACTGGTACCTTGACTCTCCCGTAGGCACTCAACCGCCTATTGCTCCCTTCGCCGACCGGGTCAAGGACCTTCCTTAGTCGAGCAAACCCTCCTCCGGCAGCGGTGGACTTGGGGCGGTGGACAAGGCCGCCCGCAGAATGGTGTCCTGAACATCTTTTCCACCACGTGGGCGCAGAATAACGTGCCCACCATTGTCTTCCGGTACCGTCACTGTCGGCGAAGGTCCGCACAGGTCGATCACCAGATGCGTCCGGCGCAGATCGAACGTTTCAATTCGCGGTCGCCGGTGCGCCATATCAAACTTGACGTGCTGGATCACTCCGGGCGCGAACCGGTAATAGCGCGACCGGCCGAGCAAGGTGAGCAGAAAGTACCCACCATAAAGCACCAGAATCACAATCAACAGAATGACATTGAAAAACAACATCCGCGGCCACTGTCCGCTGCTCGCGATGTCCAGGATAATCAGATACAACATCAAGGCCACCGGAACCAGCAGTACCGCCGACCACAGCGAGGGCTGATTCGGCGGAAAGACCTCCGGTGTAAAGCTGGCGGTCACATCCGAAGGCAGGGCCGGCGGTTCGTCTGCATAATACACATAAACCCGACGATTCCGCGGAAGCCGCGCTCGCACCAGGCTGTCCCAGGCCTCCGCCCGTGGTGGAATTCGCCGCCAGATGGCCGACACCAGCAGACAATAACGGTGTAACCTCAAGGCGGCTTCTTCCCAGCGTTCCCGCGCGATGGCCTCCTCGATGGCCAGGGCATCCTTCCGGGCCAGCCTCCGATAACGCAACCAACCCGGCAATGAACGTATCAGGAGATAAATAAGGCAAACCAAAGCGATCATTTCATAACGCAAAACAATCTCCGCCAGGGTGGTAATACGCCGGCCAAAAGGCCACAAAGACAGGCCCATGTCGTACATGTAAATCAATGTACCCGCCGTTAGAGGAAGGATTGCCGCCCCCGCCAGCACCACTGCCCAAACACTCATCCGCGGCCCCTGCGGCTTGGGTATCCACCAAACCGCCGCCGTACCCACGTAATTGATCGCGAAATGATCCCCTGAATGATGATCTCGTTGAAACCAACGAAAACGTCTGGGTTCATTCTTGATCTTGTCGGCGGACATAGTTATCTGCTCCCGCCGGGGATTGTCCTCTATTCCGTATCAAGGATTCAACCCCCCTTCAGCGGTGGATTTCATTGTTTTCGATGATCATTGTTTCCGCGCTCGCCCCCCTGTGACTCCGGCAGTGGTGGTCCATCCAATACCACCCATGCCCGCCGGTCTTGTTTGGCGATCTGAAACGGCTCAAGTTCGCAGATTTCATCCAGCCAAGCCAACGTAGCCATCTTGGCATGCCGATTCGCCCGCCAAAACGATCGGGGAGCCAGGATATGTTCGTCATATCTGGCGCGGATCAAATCCACCATGTGTGGAGTCAGTGCATCGAAGAACCGGATCGACCGGACGGAGGCCACCATTCGGACCGGACCGCCGGATTCCTTGAACCAAATCAGGTCACCCGCCTCCAACACCCCGTGCGGGGGGACTCTCGCCCGTCCAAAACGACATTCAATCGTCTTTCTACGGTCCAGAATATGCTTGAAAAACGGCCGATAAATGACGGCCAGATGATGTCTCATGAATTACTGCCTTACTTTTATAGCAATCAGAAAACTCTTTTTGAAAAGCATAACTTTCACTATCTTAAATTGTCACTATTTTATGGTAAATCCCCACTTGCTTCACCCGGAGGGTTCGACTACAATGGGGCTGTAAGTGGACTAAACCCCTGGTTCATTTTAGGAAGAGAAAACTATGGCCGTCAGACATCACATCAGAGTACTGGTAGTGGACGATGATCCGCAAGTCTGCAAAACGGTAGGCATGATTCTTAAAGAGCATGACTACCATGTGCAGTCTTACTCTCAACCACGACAGGCGGTTCAAGCCGTCCGGAAGAATCCTTTTGATGTCGCCTTGGTCGACATCAAAATGCCGGACATGAACGGCCTGGAGGTGGTGGAGAAAGTCAAGGCGGAAGACCCGCGGATCGCGGTGCTGGTCATGACCGCTTACCCGGACATCCAGACCGCCGCGGAAACCATGCGGCTGGGGGCTCGGGACTATATCACCAAGCCCTTCCGCGAGGAACAGCTTCTTGCCGCCGTCGAGCGGGTCTCCCAGGAACTGGGACTGATCTACACGAACGAAGGCGAGCTCAACCGCCTGATTGGCCAGCGGATCCGGCAGGAACGGCTGAAACAGAGCCTGACCCTCCGCCAGCTTTCCGAGCGTTCGGACCTGACCACCTCGCAGCTTTCGCAGGTGGAACTGGGCAAGAACGCCGCCAGCGTCTGGGCCCTGGCTCGGATCAGCGGCGCGCTCGGCAAACAGTTGTGCGAACTGATTGCCGGCCTATAATTGAGCAACGTTGAGTAGAAAACGTTTCTCGAATCATGATCGTCTTGCTTTCGAGGCGCAGCCCCATGAAAATGGTCTGCGCCTTTTTTAGGCCGGCCGTAATGGAATTACTTGAGTACCATGAAAGTTGACAAAAGGAAAAAACCCTTGGTGGAAGGCATTGAGTTCGCCAAGGCCGTCGCCCGGATCGCCGATGATCACCGCGCCGAGCACGTAGTGATTCTTGATTTGCGCGGTTTGACTTCGATAGCGGATTTTTTCGTCATCGGCACGGGTACATCCGATCGCCAGACCCGGGCCGTCATCGACCGGATCGAAGCCTTCTGCGAAGAGGCCGGCCAGGATCGGTTCGGTCTGAGCGGCTACGAGACGGCGACGTGGGTACTCGCCGACTACGTAGACGTGGTCGTGCATATGTTCGACGCCGAGCATCGGCGATATTACGACCTCGAACTCCTCTGGGGTGACGCACCGCGGGTGGAATGGCAAACCGGGCATGATTAAGAGGATATAAAGGGACGCATCTCTTTTACTTGATCAAGTGGTTCGAGAACAAGGTGGGCGCCAGCACGGTTTCCAAGTATGATTACAGCCAGGGTGACGGGGTGGTCCCCCCCACCCCCGGAACCACGCCGCCGCCCATCGCGGAATCAAATGTCCTATCAGGATCAGTCATACTACCCTGTCCAACCCTCGCTGGAGATCGGCGAGAATGTCTTCCGGATCCTCCAGGCCGACGGAGAGGCGGACTAACTCGTCAATGATGCCCAGGCGATAACGTTCCTCACGGGTTTCACGGTAATAGCTCATCAAAGCCGGGTGAGTGACCAGTGTTTCCGGCCCGCCGAGACTGGGGCCGAGCAGGCAAAGTTTGAGGCCGTTGATGAAAGCCAGGGTAGCGTCCAGATCCCCGTTGATCTCAAAAGTGACCACCGCGCCGAATCCGCGCATCTGTCGGCGGGCAATCTCGTAATGCCGATGGCTGGGCAGACCGGGATAATAAACTTTACGCACCTTGGGGTGCTTTTCGAGGAATTCGGCCACCCGCATGGCCGTCCGATTCAGTCTGTCCACGCGCAAGCCAAAAGTCTTAAGTCCCCGGATCAGCAGGTAGCAGCTCACCGGGTCGATCACACCGCCGGTAGCCCTCCGCCATTGATAAATGGGATCGATCAGACCGGATTTCCCAAAAACCGCCCCGCCGAGGATATCGTTGTGCCCACCCAGATATTTGGTGGTGCTGTGGATGACAATATCGACCCCTTGTTCAAGCGGCCGCTGGTTGTAGGGCGTGGCGAAGGTGCTGTCGATAACGCTGAGTACCTTGTGTTTGCGTGCAAGGCCGACAAACTGCTCGACGTCGGCAATGTTCAGGTAAGGATTCGTCGGGGATTCCGAAAAGATCAAGACGGTATTATCGCGAATGGCATCGGCCATGGCTTGATAATCACCCATCGGTACGACCGTAGCCTGGATACCGAAACGAGGCAGAATTTTAGTGACGATATTGAGGGTTTGTTTGTAAGCGTCGTCGGTAATGACCAGATGTTGTCCGTTGCTGCATAAAGCCATCAGGGTAGCCGACACCGCGCTCATGCCGCTATCGAAAAGTATGCAACGCTCGGCGTGTTCCAAGGCGGCGAGCTTGCGCTCGGCGGCTTCGCGGGTGGGGTTGCCGTAGCGGCCGTATTCGTAATGATCGGATTGGCCCTGGCCAAAGGCCCGCACTTCGTTCATATCCTTGAAAACAAAGGTACTGGTCAGGGCAATCGGCGTGGTCAGGCTGCCCAACCAGCGCCGCTCACCGCAATGGACCGCGTCGGTGTCGCATCGACCGGTCGGCTCGTCGATATAGTCACTCATCTTGTTCTCCCGTTACCTCATTCATAACGAAACCGGGCCGCGATGGGCATGCGTCGCCCGACCCCAAAGGCCCGGCTGGTTACTTTCAGACATAATGCGGCCTGCTTACGTTTATACTCACTCATATCCACCAGGCGAATCACCTTGTGGACGGTCTCCGGCTCGAAACCGGCCGCTACAATCTCGCCGGCACTCTTCTCCTCGGTAATATATTGTTCCAGGATTTGATCCAACATTTCGTAGGGTGGCAAGCTGTCCTGATCGGTCTGATCGGGACGCAGCTCGGCGGACGGCGGTTTGGTGATCGTGCTCGCCGGGATGATCTCCCGGCCGGCCCGCTCGTTGATATGCCGGGCCAGGCGATAGACCATGGTTTTCGGAACGTCGCCGATGACGGCCAGCCCGCCGCACATGTCGCCGTAAAGCGTGCAATAACCCACGGCCAGCTCGCTCTTGTTCCCCGTGGTCAACAGCAGCCAGCCGAACTTGTTGGACAAGGCCATCAGCAAAACACCGCGAATACGGGCCTGGATGTTTTCCTCGGTGATGTCGGGCGGGCGACCCGCGAAATTCGGTTTCAGGTATTCCTCGAAAGTGTCGTGAATCGGACTGATCGGGATGACTTTGTATTGGATACCCAGATTTCGAGCGAGGGCTTCGGCATCAGTCAGGCTGTGCGCGCTGCTGTATCGTGAAGGCATGGCCACGCCGGTGACGGCCTCGGGGCCGAGGGCGGCGGCGGCGATGGCCGCGGTGACCGCGGAGTCCACCCCGCCGGACAAGCCCAGGACCGCCTTTTGAAAGCCACATTTATTCACATAATCCCGCGTGCCCAGTACCAAGGCATCATGGATATGGGCGATATCCGCGGGATAGGGTTCGAGGCGCAGGGAGCCGGCTGCATCCAAAGCGATCAGAAGCATGTCCTCCTGAAACGCCTTGGCCTGGGCGATGACCTGCCCCTGTTCATTGAAGACGGCGGAGGCACCGTCGAAAACCAATTCGTCGTTGCCACCAACCTGATTGACAAACAAGATAGGCCGCCGGTGCCGGCGCGCCTGGTTCCCAAAAAGGCGAACACGAAAATCATGTTTCCCGTAGCCGAAGGGCGAAGCGCTGACATTGATGATCATGGCGGCCCCGGCGGCGGCAAGCTGGCCGACGGGATCCTGATGGTACAACCGCCGGCCGATGAGCTGCTCGTCGTTCCAGAGATCCTCGCAGATACTAACGCCAAGGGGTATGCCTTCATGCTCGATTAAAGTCACCCGTGGTCCCGGCTCGAAGTAGCGCTCCTCGTCGAAGACATCGTAGGTGGGCAGTAGCGACTTGTGGCGGACCTGCCGCACGCAACCGTCAGCACAATAGGCGACGGCATTACGCAGGCTCCTGCCCTGTGGCTCGTGGTTTTCCTCGACAAAACCAACCAGGGCGGCGATCCCACGGCAGGATTCGGCGATCCGCTGAACGGCTTTTACGTTGGCCCGAACAAATTCAGGCTTGAGGAGCAAATCGCGGGGTGGATAGCCCACGACGGCCAATTCGGAAAAGACCGCAAGAGAGGCCCCGGCGGCGGCGGCCTGCCCGATTGCGGCAACGATTTTCTCGGTGTTACCCTGAACGTCACCGACTACGAAATTCAGTTGGATCAAGGCGATTTTCACGTTTGCCCCCCCGTCACCTCGGCGGTGGTTGACCAACGCGCACCCAGATCGGTCAGTTCGCGGCAGGCCTCGGCCCCGGTTCGTGGATCGACCGGCCGAATCGCATCGCGCACGAGACAAACGCGCCGACCGCGTTTCAACAAACCCCTGGACGCCAGCAGCACACAATAATCGGTGGCCACGCCGAAAACAACGTATTCGCCGACATCCAAATGGTCCACCAAGGCGGCAAAGGACGGATTATCAAAGGCATCCAGCGTCTCCTTGGGAAAGATAAGCTGCTGATATTCATCCAACCAACGGGTCAAGGACTCAAGCGGAATCTCTTTCGTCGAGACAAGGCGATGGCGAGGCAGGAGTGTACAGGGGATCTTCTTCTGACCCGGGCTGTTCCGCAGACAGTGCGGCGGGAACCGCTCGAACTCGCGATCGTTCGGCGGATGGTCGTCGGTCGAACTGAGCACGGGGATTTGTGCGTCGGCGGCAAAGGCAAACAGCCGTTTCAGGGCAGGGATGGTCTGCTCCGCGCCAGGCACGTACAGTTTCCCGGCGGGGTCCATGAAGTCGAACTGGGTGTCCACATCCACGAATATACGGTCCCATTGGGGCATTGCATTTCCTCGGGGGAAACATTCTAATCACCTTCGACCGTCAGGGCTACTCTAACCGTGCGGGGAGGGGAAAAAGCGTCCTCCATGACCTGATGTGTGAGAGAGATTGGCTATGCGCGTCGGTTTCCTGAGCAAATTCGAACCGGAACGGATCGGTTTCATGAAGCGGCACGGCTTCGGCAGCGTGGAATTGCTGGCGGGGCCGGACGATATTTTCGTGCCGGGGCACGATGGCTGGCAGAACCAGGCCGAGCGGGTGAAAAACGCTTACGTACAGCAGGATATCCGCATCAGTTGCATCGGCGGTTTCTACGTTAACCACATGGACGCCGATTCCCAGGTGGCCCGCAAACATTTTGAGCACGTGCGAAACATCATCACCCTGGCCCGTTTCATGGACGTTCCTGTTGTCGCCGGTTTTAGCGGTCGGGTCATCAATGAGGACCTGGAGCAGTCGCTTAAACCGTTCCAAACCATCTGGAGCGAGCACGCCCGCTTCGCGGAAGATCATGGTATCCGTATCGCTTTCGAGCATTGCCCCATGGGGCGCTTCCATAGTCCGTTCGGCGGGATCAATTGCATCTGCACGCCGCTCATGTGGGAGCGTTGCTTCGAGGCCGTCCCCTCCGCGGCCCTGGGGCTGGAATGGGATCCCTCGCACCTGGTGGGTCAGTTCATCGATCCGATTATCAATATCCGTCATTGGGGTCATAAAATCTACCATGTCCACGCCAAGGACGCCCATGTTTACCGTCATGTTTTGGAGCAGTACGGAGTATACCATTGGGGAGCGATCGAGCATTGTTTCCCCGGGCTGGGCGATTGCGCTTGGGGTCCGCTAATCAAGGAACTGCGCCGCATGGGTTACCATGGCGATCTGAACATCGAGGGTTGGCACGACACGGTTTTTAACAGCCACCACGATGATCGACCCAGGCTGGAAGATACGGGTCTGTTGATTGCCCTACGGCATCTCGCCCCCTTCGTCGATGGTGTTTGAAAATCGGCATCAAGTCCACAAGGGGTGGCGTTTATGTGTGCATTCCTGTCCGTCCGCACAGGGCCTCCATTTCGCCTGCGTTTATTATCACCTCTTTATCAACCCGATCGGGCTTTCGGTTATTGCCGATTTGAGTACGACCCCTTCGGCGGATATAATCCTCCCCGTGTAGGACGGTTATTGGGCGGATTAATGCAGAGGAGTCATTCGATATGCCAGAATATTTTCCGGAAGTGAAGAGGATCAAATACGAAGGGCCAAAGTCTAAAAATCCATTGGCTTTCAAACACTACAACCCCGAGGAAAAGGTGATGGGCAAAAAGATGCGCGATCATCTGCGTTTCTCGGTCTGCTACTGGCATAGTTTCAAGGGATTGGGCGCGGACCCGTTCGGACCTGGAACGATCATCCGCCGATACAACCAATCGGATGATCCGATGAAGGCGGCCGAAGAAACCATGCTGGCGGCATTTGAATTTTTCACCAAGCTTGGAGTCGAATTTTGGTGTTTCCACGACCGGGATATCGCCCCGGAAGCAAGCAAGCTGGCGGAAACCAATCGACGCCTGGATCAGATCGTCGGCCTGGCCAAAAAACTGCAAAACGACACCGGCGTCAAACTGCTCTGGGGGACGAGCAATCTCTTTTCGCACCGGCGATTCATGGCGGGGCCAGCCAGGTCAAAAAGGCCATGGAGGTCACCAAGTATCTCGGCGGCGCGGGCTATGTCTTCTGGGGCGGCCGCGAGGGCTATGATACCCTACTGAACACGGATATGCGCCGTGAAATGGATCATCTGGCCTGCTTGTTGCACATGGCCGTCGATTACAAAAAGAAGATCCGTTTCGGTGGGCAGTTTTACATCGAACCCAAACCCAAGGAACCAACCAAACACCAGTACGATTTTGACGCGGCCAGTTGCCATGCCTTTTTGCAGAAGTATGATCTCGTGCCACATTTCAAGATGAATATCGAGGCCAACCATGCCACCCTGGCCGGGCATACCTTTTTGCACGAATTGGAGTACGCGGCGGCCAATGGTATTCTCGGCTCGGTGGATGCCAACCGGGGCGACCTGCTGCTCGGGTGGGATACCGACCAGTTCCCGACCGACTTGTATGATACAACATTGGGGATGTACATCATCCTTCGGGCCGGCGGCTTCAAAACCGGTGGCCTGAACTTCGATGCCAAGGTGCGGCGACAATCGATCGACCCCGTCGATCTGTTCCACGCCCATATCGGCGGAATGGACGCCTTTGCCCGGGGCCTCAAGGCCGCCGCCAGGATGCTGAAAGACAAGCCTTTGGAGAAATTCATCCGGGACCGTTACAAAGGCTGGAATACATCGTTTGGCAAAAAGATCGAAAAAGGCAGAGCCACTTTTGAGCAGATGGAGGCTTACACCCTTAAGAACGGCGAACCGAGGATCCAAAGCGGTCGCCAGGAAATGCTGGAAAACATTTTGAACGAATACCTTGTTTGAATGAACATTCTAATTATTTCGTTCGACAAATTGTCCTCGCCATCTCGGCCATGAATTAACCTTTTCAAATAAGGGCACGGGTAGTGTCAACCAGATGCGACCCGTGCCTTGAATATCCACTCTCCACAACTCCGCTGGCCATGCCGGTCTGCACAAAAATATTATTGAAAATCCGCGTATATCGATGAAACCTTACTTGACGTCGTGCGTCTTATATGAGAGAGTAAATCTAACACGTTCGATGATATGGCTCATCCGGAAAAAATTGCAATGCTAACAATACCGGAAATACCTAAGAATTCAGGCGATTCCATCGAACGCTATGTTGCACTTTTATTGCGATGAGCCATAGGTTTTTGACACGTTCATGATCCTTGTGGATTGAATTGGGGTCCTCCTATGGAAGATTTTTTCAACAACCTGCCCATGATCCGCGCCATGTTCCCAACCCTGGGTGACGCGGCGATCACGGCCATCAATCGTCTCGGACAGGTAGTGATCATCCTAGTGGCCATTCAAGTGTTGTACCGGACCGCCTTCGGCGATCGTATACGCCGCCGACTTTCCTGGCTCTTCGATTTTCACGGTTATATCCGGCAATCGATCAGCAACATTTCTCCCAAGGCAGACAGGCTGTTGTTTGACTGTGAGTTACCCGTATGTGTCTTTTTCTCTCTTCTTCTGGCTTATTTGTTGATCTTTGTTACGCACGAGGGTCCCTTTTCCTATCTTCTCTATCCCTTTAAGCATATCTGGTACGCCATCAGAGTATGGGCACAAATCGATGGGGAGGTTCTCCTGATCCTGAAAATCATCTTCAGTTGCATCGGTTTATGCGTCTGGGCCGTCGTTTCTTTCCTGTGTATCTATGGATTCTTCCTCGGTATTCCGATCCAAGCGGTCACCAAGGCCTCCCGTTTCATCTCCACGCGGTATTCCGTGATGGTTTATCAGTTAATGGTCGCCATGGAGACCATTGCCGGTGGAGCTATTCTCCTCTTCACCGCAAGCCCGCTTAAGAAGTGATAAAGGATTGCTTTCATCGGCTTCACGGGCTAGGGGTGTTGACCTGGGGTGGATTGGGCTATCCAAAACCTTTAATATGAATCGGCGATAGTCAAATGTGGGAGCATGTTATGCAGAAGAAAGTCGCCTTCGATCAAGCAAAGAACCGGAAATATCCGGAACAGGTGGCCATCGTCATCGCCCGGGATGCCGCGGGCAGATACAATCCCATCACGCTATGCTGGATCATGTACACCTCCTTCAAGCCGCCGATGCTGGCCGTCTCGATCGGAAAAACCAGGTATTCTCTGGAGGTCATTCGCCTCGCCGGAGAATTTGTAATCAGCTATCCGTCGCCCGCCATGGCGGATACAGCTTTGTATTTCGGCACTACCAGTGGATACGAGCAGGACAAGTTGGCCGTCTCCGGCGTACAGACCGAGCCGGCCAGCCGAATCAACTGTGTTTTATTGAGCGAAGCGGTGGCCAATTTTGAATGCAAGCTGATCAGTGAACACGAAAGCGGTGATCATGTGATTTTTGTCGGCGAGGTTGTGGCCTCTCATGTCAACACCGACAGCCATCTTGGCCGCCTCTATGTGATCGGTCCCAATCACCAGATGGGTATCGTTCGGCCCGAACCTATTTGACAGCCAACCATCTGTTTTGCGGGCTACCCAAACCAGGAAATGGATACTATAAATGGTCATGTTGTTTATTGATGAAAACACCACCGTGCGCGATATGCTCCTTGCCTATCCAGATACATTTGATATTTTACTTTCCCACGGGATGTGTAGTGAGTGCAAGGCCAAACCCCCACCGGTAAGCCTCAAGCATTTTGCACAAAAACATTGCAATGGCGATATCAAGCATCTTTTGGAAGATCTTCGCCACCGCG
>CAYNYK010000039.1:0-40963 GCA_964401335.1 uncultured Planctomycetales bacterium | reverse complement strand
ATACATGCCGGTGCCACACATGCTGTTGCCACACATGCCGGTGCCATACATGCCTGTGCCACACATGCCGGTGCCACACATGCCGGTGCTATACATGCCAGTGCCACACATGCCTGTGCCATACATGCCGGTGCTATACATGCTGGTGCCACAAATGCCGCGCCATACAGGTTTTAGGATGCACTGTTAGATTAACCGGGGGGCTACCTGTTGCCGGGCCTTTTCCAGGTCTTCGGGGAAATCGATCTCGATACAGGGCAGGTCGTTGATGTTGATCGCGGTCAGTTCCCACGCGTCGCAAAGGCGATCGACGGCGCGCTCGAAATAATCGGTGACATTAACTTCATCCTCGACGGTGATACGCAGGGCTTCAACGAAAGCGGGGGCCAGTTCGCGGCCGAAACGGGCCACACCCACAAATTCGCCCAGGCACACGGCGGGATCAAGCTTCTTGCCGATCCGGACAATATGGTGGTCCCGGACGATTACCTTGACTTCCTCCTCGCCGCATGGTTTGGCCTGGACCGCCAGGGCGCTGGCACATCGGGATTTTTCCAGCCGCGTGGTCAGCCGGTGGTCGAAGAGCACATCGGCGTTGGCATAATAGAACGTGTCGGTAATGTGTTCGCGGGCAAGGTAGAGTGAGTAAACCGTATTGGTTTCGCCGTAGCGGGGATTTTCGATATAGGTGAAGCGCCCCGTTTGGTCGGCCAGATGGGCCTTGAGCTGGTCCTGCTCATAGCCGGTAACAATGACGAAAGCATCGACGCCGACCGCACGAAACGCGGACAGTTGGCGATGGATGATGCTTTGCCCGCCGATATCGATCATGGATTTGGGGCCTGTAGCGCCCAAACGTCGACCGGCTCCGGCGGCGAGAATAATGGCTTTCATCCGTTCCCCGGGTATTCCAACAAGGTTTGTTCAAACCGTTTGAACGCCGCCTCGTCGGGATTTTCGACGATTCCCGCGATAGCGGCGAACAGCGGTACCCGCAGACGCAGGGCGGCCATTTCCGAGACCGCCGCCGCGGTCATTGCCCCTTCGACCACCATGCGTACCTCGGCCAGGGCCTTGTTCAGCGGTACGCCCCGCGCCAGCAATTGGCCGAGTTGATAGTTGCGACTGTCCGGGCTGAAGCAGGTGGCCACCAGATCGCCCATCCCCGCCACGCCAAAAACGTGGGCCGTGGATATGCCCAGAAAACGAGCGATCTCGGCGATTTCCCGCAGGCCGAAGGTCAGCATCAACCCCATGAAATTGCAACCCATCCGCCGTTCGGCGATCACACCGGCCCCAACCGCGAAAACGCCCTTCATGGCCGCACATAATTCCACGTCAACCTTGTCCCGGGTCATATCCAGATGAAACCGGTCGCTGGACAGGGCCTGAGCCAGTTGCAGCAGCGTGTGAACATTTTCGCAGCCGAGCACGGCCTTGGCCGGCTGGCCTTCGGCAATTTCGCGGGCGATCGTCGGGCCGGACAGGACGGCCACCGTGGCTTCCGGGATAATCGCGGAAATCACCTGGCTCATGGTGCGGAACGTCACCCGTTCCAGCCCCTTGGAGGCGGTGACAATAATGGGATAGGGTGGCCCACATGCGCTGCGTACTTGCTCGGCAACGGGGGCAATTTGCGAGGAGGGCACGACCAGAATGACAATATCGTCAGCCGTCAGAGGTGAAGAAAATGCCGGTTCGACGGTGATTTTTCGACTGGCTGCCCCGGCCACGCGGGGTAGAATCAGCCGGGCTTCCTTGGCCAGATCAGCATTTTGAGCCCATAAAAGTACCGGCCGTTTGGGGTTGACCAGCCCCGCAAGCGTCGTCCCCCAGTTGCCCGAACCAATAATGACCGTTCGCATTGGGTAAAATTTCCTCGATAGCTGTAAGTTTTCGTAAGCGTGCGACGGATAGCTTATAGACAGTGGTAAGGGCATGCAACCTGATGAATTGCAGGGATGAAGGAAATTCAAGGACGGACGGCTTGAAAGTTGTGAGATGACCCCCAACCTTGCTCCCCTGACCCGTGTCTTGATACTTGGAGCGATACCCTATACACAAGGGAGCGGGAAAGATATTTTTTGATATTCGATAAGCTTATTTATATAAAGGGCTTAGGTTTTCACATGGGCTGTTTATCCGATAAAAGAGCGATGGGGTTCAGGGTTTTCGACAATTCAAAAAACCCGGCTCCATTTATTTTCGTAGACAGCCGATGAACGAATAGGTTATACTGTCCCTAGCAAGGGTACAAAACCGCGCCGATTAGAGGGGGCCCGCGCTGGAACCATGCTTGATCACCTGGCGGTTCCTATAATGAGATTTGCAGGAACCGAACCAAGGGGAGATTTGTTATCGTGAAACAAGGATTTACCTGGCTATGTTATGCAGGGCTGGTATTCTGCGGAGTACTGGTTCTGTCCGGCTGCCCCGCGGCGGACACGCCCGGAACCGGGGGCACGGTGGCCGGCACCGTCGTGGAGCCGATCCAGAAAGGGGTTAACGAGAAGGGCATCTATATTTGTGTTACTCCCTCGAATAACGATGCGGTGGTGGCCCGCATGTTGGATTTGATCAACCGCGAACGGGGTAAATATGAGCTGGCCCCGGTGAGCTTGAACCCGATCCTCTGTCGTATCGCGGAAGACTTCTGTTGTGCGATGATCGAGGGGCGGTTTTTCCCGCAGGACCATATAAACCCCCTGACATACGAAGGCCCTTACGATCGGGCCAGTGCGGGCGGATATCTGTTTCTGGCCGTCGGCGAGAATCTGGCGGCCGCCCAGACCACGCCGGATGAGGCCATGAGGGATTGGATGTGGTCCCCCCGACACCGGGACATTATCCTGGGTGCCCAGTGGACCGAGGTAGGGATCGGTGTCCGTACCGGCGGTGAGTACGGGGTTTACTGGGTGTTGGAGTTTGGCAATCCACCCTGATCGCGTTCCTGTCTTTTTTCGCAAACCGTTGCTTGTCTTTTCAGGAGATGAATTGCGCTGCCGGAAGCGGTAATTCTCGTTCTATCTCCTCCAGCCGGTATCCGAAACCCGCTCCGTGAATGCTCGACAAATTCAGCATACCTTGTCGTCGGCGGTACAAGCCGGGGTGTATGTGTTCTTCCGGTATTGAGGCTGTCGGACAGAATTGTGGAGCATTGCTTTCCACGCCCGCGATTGTTCCCACGTGACTCGCCAGAAGAACGTGCGGAATCTGGGCGAGCATGACATTGGTCAAATCCTGGACCATCAATCCCATGCCGTGGGCTTTGGCCCAGCAGGCACTGAGGATGGCCTGGGTCTGCGTCTTGCAGGTCTTGAGCGCCACCCCTGTCCAGCCGCGCTGTCGCCCCAGGCGGATGAGTTGCCAGTCGTGAGCGCTTTCGTCCATATACAAAGGTTTGCGGGCCGAAACGCCATGCACGTCAATGGGATGGGCCTCCAGATCGTAGGGGAACGGTTGTTCAACATACAACAGTAGATCAAAAATGGCGGGATGTTCCTTGGCAAGGCGATCGAGAATCTCATTGACATAAGCCGGTTCGTGGACCATGCAGTTAAAATCGGCCGACAGTCGACGGACTCCGTTTTGCATCGCCAACTCGCCCACCCTAACCAACCGTTGATAATCCCATTCCTGGTTGGTCCCCCCCAGCTTGATTTTCAAGCAGGTCAATCCATCACGTTCGATCCAGTCGGTAAGGATAATCGGAAAACCGTCGTCCGGTTCGCGACCGGTGAGTTCCGACACATCCAGCGGGTCGAGTCCACCGACCAGATGCCAGACGGGCAACCGCTTTGGTGGATTGGGGACCAGATCATCGGCCGGGTAGCGACCCGCGAAGTTTCGGCCGTCAGGCTCGGCGATCAGAAAATCCGCGAGGTCGCGGTTCATAAAAGGCGGTGCATAGGTTTCATAGGTGGACCGCCCATGCAGACGGCCATAGGCGTCGTGCAAGGCGATATCGAACGGTGAACAACAGATCAACGCAGCCAACCAGGGCATTGTTTCGGTCGCTGGGCCGATGTTTTCGTTGAATTCATTCAGCAGGCGGGGCAATTCATGGACCTGGAAATCATGGCCGATTTCGAGCGGATGGCCACGGCCGGGGAAAGTCGCCCAGTTTTTTGCCAACAGGCCACAAAATCGTTGGAGGGTATCGAGACGCTGTTGATGCGAAGCGGAACTAGGCCAGGCCCACTGCACGCTGAGCGGCGTTTCGCCCCAGCCCTCGGCAGTTCGGCCGGCGGTATCACGAACTTGCAGGCTTACCCGCGCACAAAGTAGATGAGTCAGGGTCTCGTTGCCGAATTTCAGAGGGACGCGCAAGGTAACGGGAAGGTAGTAGAGACGGGTTCCCGAAATTTGAACGTCGGTTGCATGGCTCACGATCAATTCCTTGTTGATCCCGCTTGGACCGACGCAAGGCGCTTAAAACGCGCGCCCCGCAACCGGTTCGACCCGATCATCCGTCTTTCGCTGCCAATCGCGAATTTTTTCCGTTAGTCTGCGGATCACCTCGTCGTGGCGTCCGGAGTCGAACAGGTTGACGGTTTCGCCGGGATCCTCGCGCAGGTTGAAAAGCTGGTTTTTGTCCAGATCGCGGAGGCACAGTTTCCAGCCGTCGGGGGAGACGACCGCTCGGGTCTTGGATTTTTCCGCATTTTCAATCTCTTCCGGAGTGGCCTGGATCCGGCGGTTCTTGGCCTGGCTGAGACCGCTGCCATTCCATTCGATAAATACGTGATCTTCCTCGACCTTTTCTCCGCGAATGAGCGGCACGAGGCTCTGCCCCTGTAAATGATCGGACTTTGGCCTGCCCATCAAGTCCAGCAGCGTGGGCAGCGTGTCGATCTGGCTTACGGGATTCGGCACCATGCGTTGGTTGCGACCCATCCAGGGAATCCGCATCAGCCACGGTATTCGTGAAGACTCCTCATACATATAGGTCTTGGTCACCATGCGATGCGATCCCATCATGTCTCCGTGATCGCTGGTGAAGACGACGATGGTGTTGTCGGCAAGGCCGAGGTTTTCCAATGTATCGAGGATCGCACCTACACTACGATCCACCTGGGTGACCAACCCCCAGTAACAGCGGATCAGTTCCCGGAACTGCTCCTCGGTGTTCCCGTAATACTCGCCGGCCCATTCCCGACATAGTCGATAGCGCAGAGGCTCGTTATCCTCCAGCGGGTCATTGAAATTGTCGGGCAGATAAATCTCGTCCGGCGAATGTTCCTTGTCCAGCGGCCCGAAGAAGGGCATGTGCGGTTCGAGGAAATTGATGTAGAGCACGAACGGTTCGCGACGATGGCGGCGCAGGAAATCGCAGGCCTGAAGCTCCAGATATTTGGGTTTGCAGTGGTCGATAGGAAGGCTGGTGGCGAAAACGCGATCAAACGTACCATCCTCGCCCGGCCGATATCCTTTTTCCGCCAGAAAATGATGATAGCCGCTACGCACGTTGCGATCGCGGCCCTCTTGATAATAGCGGATATAGCCGTCCTCGATCGCCGCCCATTCCTCGAAGCCGTGTTGGGCAAAGACCTCATCGCCCAGATGCCACTTGCCCATGTAAGCGGTGCGATAATCGGGATCTTTGAGGATTTCGGGAAGGCAGGGGACATCGTGCGGCAGGGGAATATTGTTCCGAATGCAGCCGTTGGTATGCGGATACAGCCCGGTCATGACCGACGAACGCGAAGGCGTACACACCGGTTGGGTAACGTAAGCCTTCTGGAAAACCACACTTTGTTCGGCCAGCTTATTCAGGTTCGGGGCGTGAATCCGCCGGTTTCCGTAGGCGGCCATCGTGTCCGGCCGCTGTTCGTCGGTCCAGATAAACAACAGGTTAGGTTTGTCTGGACGAGTGTCCGCGGCCCGGGCTGGTCGGACTGGGATGGCCTGAACGAGTGCGCCGGCCGCGCCGGCCTGAACGAATTGTCGACGGGATAGTTTCGTGGGCATGAATCTTCCTCCCGGCCGTCATGGCGGCCAATGGATGAGTAATGGATCGCCGCTTTACGGCTCGATCTCTGCCGGCGTTTTCACTTTCGGGCCGTGATCGACGTTGTTTTGAACCTGCCGCAAATCATTCGCCTTCAATACAATGGCCTTGCTTTGTTCGCCTTCCACACGTAGAAACACGGGAACCGGACCGAGCGGGCGACAACCATGAATAAAGGCATCCTTGGTCTGGATCAGCCGTATCAGGTGGTTGACGCCGTCACTGGCGGCCGAAAAAACGTTTAATTCTATTTTCTCCACGTCGTCAGCGACGATTGCCGGACGGGCATCCGCGTTCTCCAGAGTGAAGCATACATTGTTCAGCAAGATCCCGCTAGCGTGCCGCGCATAGAGTCCATAAGCCGGAAGAGTTCCGAACATATAGTATTCCGGATATTCATCGGCCTTTTCGGGAATATCGCGGCGGTCCGCTTCGTCCGGGGTACCGCCACCGGCAAAGGTAATACGCACGTTGCTGAGAGTGATATCCGTCGGCCGATGTCCCGGCAGGCCCATGATGGAAATGCAGGATCGCCTCGCCCCCTCCGGCGGAGGGTAGGTGTGATCGCCGAGGACCAGCGGTGGAGGCATCTCCGGCACGCGAGCCACCACATTGCTGATGACCACGTTGCGCAGCGTACCTACTGGCAGGGGTTCGACGCGCTCGTCCACTTTATGTTCGGCGGTATCCTTGGCTCCCAGGAACCCCAGCCATTGGCCCAGGCGTATGGAAATCGGGCCGGTCACGTTGTCCATGACCAGGTTCGAGAAAAGGACGTTTTCCACGGTCCCGCCTTCGACCATTTGTATCTTGATCGCGTTGTGGAAGGTGTCGCGAATGACGCAATTGCTCATGACGATGTTGCCGAACCGCCCCGTCGATTCCGGACCGATGCGGAAAGCGGCACAATAGCTACTGATAAGACAGTTGGTGATGGCGACATTTTCCGCCGAGCCTTTCAGGGCGATCGCGTCGTCCTCGCAGTCCAGATGGCAATCGGAAATGGTCACGTCGCGGCAATCGTGCAGATCGAGACCGTCGTTGTTAAGGTTCGAGCGATTTTCGATCCGCAAGCCGTACACGCGAAGATTTGTGCATTCCACGATATGCGTACACCAGGAACCTGATCGGCGGAAACAAAGACCGTCGATGACGATGTTATTGCAGCGAATCATGCGGATCAGCATCGGGCGATACGTGGTATCACCCTGCGGAAAGAGATGTCCCTGTCCGTCGATCACGCCTTGTCCGGTCAACCGGATATCGTGCGCCTCCTCGGCATACAGCAGGCATTGACTGAAAAACGGATAATATTCGAGCACCTTGACATCGCGGGAATAATCCTCGAGCTTCCCACTGCCGAGTAACACCGCGTCGGCCGCCAGATCGAGGGTGATGTTGGATTTCAGGAAGATGGTGCCGGAGAGATAGCGCCCGGCGGGCAGATGCACGACCCCCCCGCCGCGTTTGGCGCAAGCGTCAATGGCCGTTTGGATCGCGGCGGTGTCCAACGTGGCTCCGTCGCCCTTCGCGCCATAGGTTCGTACGTTGAACATGTTGTCATTTTTCCCGTATGCAGGTTCGTCACTCTCCGGCATACGGACGCACGGCCTCGTTTCTGGACCGCATCCCGTCACCCACGCGACTACCACCACTATCATCATGCCCAGGACGATTCGTCCGCTCATTCTGTACCTCCTGAATGGGCCGACTTTCCCAGCCACTTAAGGATCGCAAGCGTTTCCTTTTCAGGTTTCAACGTCAGTTGATACTCTCCACCCTGAAAACATCCATAAAGGCAGGTCAGCACTCCGCCGTTGTCGAAGATCTCGGAAAGAAAATCGGCCAGCAATTTCTCTTCCTTATACCAACGGACGTACCCTTCCGCCGCCGCGAAACGGGTTTGGCTCGGGTCGGCCTTGGCGATTTCCTCTTTCAACCGCTTAAGGTCGTAAACCGCTCCGGACTCGCGGCACATGGTAAAACCCGGAACACTGTATTTATTGACCGCCGTCCAGATCGGGGGCGTCATGGTGCTGTCCTTGTCGGGTTCGGCCGAGCGGATGGGGACAATATGCGTGAAGATTTGCTCTTGCGGGATGCCACCCGTATAAGCCGTCCGGGCCAGCAGTTCCATATAATCATGCACCACCTCGGCACAAAGTCGATTGAACAGCGTCTTGACCTCGATATTCTCTTGCTTTGCCTTCCGGGCCAGCTTTCGTTCATTCCAACCCAGCCAGTGCAGAGCGGCATAGCCGGTCTGTCCCATTTCCCATTCCTGCATTTTCAGGTATCCGCCTGCGTCCTTGCGGAACGGTGATTTATCCTCAGGCGGATTCTTGGGATCGATGTTGCATAGCGGCCGTCCCGGTGTGTAATCGGCGAGGTTGGTTTCCCAGCCCACGTTCAGACCAACAAAAAGATAATCCTTGCCCTGTCTTTTCAAGACCTTTCGGCGTTCGACGATCGGCCGCACGACCCCTTCGCTTAGCTGACGGGTGATGAAACGCTTGAACGCCGGCGATGTAAAGCAGGGCATGGCCGGGGCGAACGAGGTCCACGCGCCCCAATTGATCCAGCATCGCGGAATCCGTCCGTATGCCTCGCCTTTGGCGGGGAAATTCACCCATTCGCACATCAGCGGATCGCGCCAGAACATGACGGCGGGGGCCTGGGGTCCCTGTGGTTCCGGATCAGCGCCCAAGGCATATTGCGGATCGAGATGAAACATGACGGGTACATTGAATTCCTCGGCCAGGTCAAAAGCGTCATGCACCGTTTTTTGCAGCACGGGGACTGATCGCGTGAGTATCGGCACCGCATTGATTCCAAAGCCGTACAGCCGCGGCGCGTCTGCCTCGACCGGTCCGAAGAGAGCGACCATTTGTTCGACGGCCTCACGGGGGTTCGCGACGTTGGTCAGCTCGAAAACAATGTATTTTCTTTCGATGTCCTTCGGCTTCGAGGAGCGGGTGGTTCGCTCGGCGGCCACGGCCGGGGTAATACCCAGCAGGAACGTTAAACATGTCCAAAATGAAATACGCATATTCCTTACTCCGTATCGTTTACCGCAATCCGTGAGTCGTGTCCTCCGAAGCTTGTTACACGGTTGTTCAAGTATGGCACGCGTACCGTCCGTGGGTTATCATTCTCGCTGATTCCAGGCTATTCTTCAACGTTTCGCGATGCTTGCAAGGAATGGCTTGTTCGTTGAGAGGGTATATTGACCGGGTCGTCTGAAGATCAATCGGTTCTGGACATGGAGGAGAACCCCTCATAAATCGTCGCGAATTTTGCGCGGGACTCGGAACCGGCGTGATTCTGGGGATGACCAGGCCAAGCCGGGGAGTTCAGCAACCGGCGAGTCGCCCCTTTGATTTCGACCCGGATCCCTCGGGCGGCTACACATTGACGCCTCCCCGACAATTTTTGTTTTTTGATTATCGCCATATCAAACCGGGAGATCTGCGTTGGATGGCCCCCAATGGTCAGGAGCTTCCCTTGGTCAACCCGCCGGAACCGCGGGTTGAAGCCCGAGCCGATGCGGAAGGCGTTGCTCAGGGGATTCGCCTGATGGCCCACAAAGCGGTCACGGAAAGCCCCATTGCGGGCCTGCCGAATCGCATCATCCGGCACGAAGATAAATATCGAACATGAAGTATTCGCGTTGATTACGGTTCGGGACAAAACCTGGGCTCATACAGTCAGGACGCGGCCGCCGCGTTGGTCGTCGTATACAGCGAATCATCGGATGGATATACGTGGACGAGCAAGGAAGCCTGTACGCTCAAACCTCCAACGCAACTGACCGGCATCGATGGTGAATATTTCTTCATTGATCCCCACGGTCTGGCAAAGGAACGTTATAAATGCGTCTTTAATGCCCGGGTTCTGTCCGGCGTGGCGGACCTCTGGGAGAAATATCAGGCCCACACTCACCCGCGTAACCGGGATCTACGCCTCGGACCCGATAGCATGGATGCTCTCTTCGGGATGGTCTCGTCCGACGGTCAGCAGTGGAAAGCTTTGCCCGAGCCGTTGTTAATCAACAAGGGCGATACGGATAACACCGTTTATTTCGACCCGTGGCTTGGTAAATATGTACTGTATACGCGGCTTTTCTGGACACAACGGCGTATGGTGGCCCGCGCGGAGTCAGAGGATTTTCGACATTGGACGCCGGTTGAACCGATCATCCGACCACAAATGGATGATCCCTTCTCCTATGATGTCTACACCAATGCCTACACACCTTATCCCGGTTTGCCTGAATATCATTTAATGTTTCCGATTCTTTACCGCCGGTTGACACAAACGTCCGAGGCGCATTTATACAGCAGCATTGACGGAATTCGCTGGGATCGAGTCCCCGGCGGACCGGTGCTTGAATCCGGCCGACCGGGAAGCCTGGACGGTGGTTTCCTCGTGGCGGGCAGGCAACTGGTGCCCTTGGGCAAGGATAAAGTCGCGATCCCGTATACGGTGTTCGCTTTCCCGCACAAGTATCCGCGTTGGCCCGGCGTAATGACTGCGACAATGAGCGGCTGGGCAACCTGGCCACGGGGCCGGTTGTGCGGTCTCCGGGCGGATCAAGACGGCCGATTCGCAACTTTCCGCGTACAAGTCACCGGCTCATCGCTTCGTATCAATGCCAAAGTGGATGAAGGTGGAAAAATGCGCGTGGGTTTGCGCGGGGTTGACGGCCGATCCGTCGACGATTGCGATCCAATCACCGGCGATCACTTTGAACATACGGTTACCTGGAAAGGTGATTCGCGATTACGCATTGAGCAGGGACAAAGCGTGAACTTGCGTTTTCGAATGCAGGCGGCGGAACTCTACGAGTTCGAATGGTCGGCATAAATCCCGAGAATGTCCTCCGAGACCTGCCGCATGCTTGCTCAGGACAGGTACGAATTCCGTTCATTGGTTATTTCATTTTAAGAATTGCAAGCGTTTCCTCAAGGTGTCGCTATGCTTGAAATGAACAGCTTCAGCTGTTCCGCTGTTCCAATTTCGGCTGAGATTCATAATTGAGCGTATGGTCCTTCTTGTAAAAAATTTAGTGTCGTACCTTGACATGCAGGTAAGGACCATGCGTTCAAGGACGGAATGTGAAGCAAAGACCCACCTAGTTTTATGCGCTTGTTGTAATATATACCTCGCGTTTCATGCCATAGGGGACATCCATGTATTCCCCGCCCGTCCATGCATTTGCCTTCCCTTTCCAACACCGTCCGACGATGTGAAATCAACAATGACGCATCCATTTGACAATCAGAAAGCGCGGATGGTCCGCCGGAATAAAGCTTTCCCTCGAGACGAAGGGGCAAGCAAGTAATTGCTCACCGAGATTAATGAAAACGTGCATCCGAGGAAAGGTGGCATGGGGAATTCCGATTTACTTAGGATTATTCATGCTTTACCCTGCGGCCTTAAATGCACAGGGAAACCCTTGTCCCGCCACGGCGCGACCAGGGCCTGCCCATGCCACCCAACCCTCTGGTCTTCGCCTGTCGAGGCCCTCCAGGTCGAATAAAAGAGGCGAGCGAGGTCAACTTTTTCGGGCTGGTAAATAATTTCCCTTGCTCGCGCATCGGGCTGGCGGAGATAAGCCCTTGCTTTCGCCACGGGCAGGTAGCCTCGGCATATTGGAATTGGCCAATGAGGACCATGCGTTTATACTCGGGGGTTATCAAAAAAGGAGTTTGCACATGTTCAAGAAACATCGTTTACATTCGTTATGTTGGTTGTTTTCTATGGCCTTATGGGTCGCGCTTGGGGTCGGTTGGACAAGCGCGGCTTACGGCGATCCGGCTCGCCGCCGGGAGCTTTTCGAGCAGGTTTTTGGCGACGCGGTGCGGCTCGACCCGGCCATGGTCGAGAAAGTAAAAGCCTTACCACCCGGCAAGCGGTTGTTCGTGGATACCAATGGCGACGGTAAAAACGACGAGGTCTGGTTCATCGACACCGCCGCCCGGCACACGGCGGAGGCGCGGCCGATCCTGGTCCGGGCGATCGACGAGGACGGCGATATGGACCTGGACGGGCGTGCAGACCTGGACAGTGACCTTTACATCGTCGACCACCAAGCCGATGGGACGGTGGATGTGGTACTGGACTACCAGGATAACGACGGGGACAACGATCTGGACGAGATGGCGTATTATTTCTACCAGGCGCAACACTCTTTTTTCGGGAAGGACATCCTGCGGGTCTGGTGGTTACGTGACGATGGCGACGACAACCTGCTCGGCTACGACGTGAACTACACATACTACCAGAACCTTTGCCAGTACCGTTGTCATTGGGGCGGGGATGAAACGCTGGTGGCCTTCGGCCTGAAAGCCGGGGAAAAGGAATGGGCCTCGGCTTGGGAGAACCCCTTCCTGTTTTACGATCCGGACGGCGATTGGTGCAGCGAAGTCGTTTTGCGCATCGAAGGTCGGGGCGATCAGATTCGGGCGTTGCGTTACAGTTTTGACGCGGACAATGACGCCGATGAGCGACATGCCCACGATTACGATTTTTCCATCACCGCGATCACCGAGGAAAACACCCCCCTGCTGCTGCCGACCGGCCTGGGAGGAGTCGAGCGGACCACCTTGCGCGGGCTGCCCACGCAAGCCTGGCTGGGACGCGGGCATGCGCAGGAATTCGTGACGAAAGCTCCCTGGTACCGGGCGGTGCTGACTTGGGACGAGATGAATGCGAATACTGACGGAAATGTGGAAAAAGACCCGAACGAACGCTGGGAAGGGATCATCGCCCAAGGTAATGAAGACTTCAAGCAAGTCGGCGGCCCGCCGTGCAGCAAGCTGAACAAGCGGAATGAACTGAGCCTCAAGCCTTCTTTGCCTTTAACGTTGTACTACGACCGGACCGATCGACGGTTGCATTTGAAGGGAGCCAATCGCGGCTGGCTCGACGTGGATTTCGATTACGACGGTAAGGTGGACATGAAATATGCCTATAGGGACGACGATCAGGATGGGATTTTCGATCGGCGGCAACTGGATCTGGACGCGGACGGACAACCGGAGTTCGACTGGCCAATGCAAGGCAAGGGGGTACGCGAAATCTCCCTGGAATTTGAAGCGATCACCGCCCTTTGGCCGCAGGTATTGCAGGACACGCTGGCCGACAGTCAGCGATTCATCGATGTGGCCAAGGCGGCGTTGGCGGACAAGTTGTCGGAGCCCGATCCGGTGGAAACATATTTCCTGACCAAACTGGAGTCGTGGATACCGGTGACACAACTGGGTGCGCGGATGCGCAAGACGCCGGCCGGGGCCCGTTATTATGTCGATCTGCTGCGCGATCGGCTTTTATGGCGATTACAGCAGCATCACGGAAAACACGCCGCCTGGGACCGGTTGGGAAAACTGTACGCGGCCGGCGATTACACCGCCGCCGCAAAAGTAATAGAAGAGGAACTGGTCGGAACTCCGGTGCAACCGGTGATCGGATTCAAGGATTTTAGTAAGCGGTTGGCAATTCGCATGGACAACAGTGGCCACCGCCCGCGCGCGGATTGGCCGATCACAATCCGGGTGGCGGATATTCAAAAGGCGGCCGTGGATTTTAACCCGGACAACTGCGCGGTAGTCGCTCCGCAACGCTGGATCGACTGGCGCGAGATTCCGCACCAGGTGGACACCGTCGATGCCGAGGTCGGTACCGAATTAAGTTTCCTTGTCGATCTGAAAGCGAATGAGAAAACGGCGTACTACGTGTATTATTCGCCCTCCGGCCGGCGGAACACGGACTTTGTCCGCAAGACCGGAACGGCCGCGGACTGGTTGCCACCGAATATCGGCTGGGAATCCAACCGGGGCGCGTATCGTTCCTATTTCGGGCAGTTTGATTTCTTCGGCAAGAAAACCGACGACCTTATCTATGACGATATTCAATCCCAGAGCTATCACGATGAAACCGAATGGGGCATAGACGCGTTGCATAGCTATGCCACGTCGGGGATCGGCGGAGTCACGCTTTATCAAGGCGATCAGCCGTATCATGTGCAAAATCCAAGGGGCAAGGGTCAGGTGCAAATCAAGAAACGCATCGTGACGCAGGGACCGGTGCGCTCTGCGATCGAGATAGAGGCCAGCAACATCATCCCCGCTCAGCCTGCGTTATCCGTGCGGCTGCAATGTCTGATCTACGCGGAGCGGCAGGAGAGCGAGGTTCGCGTGCGGATCACCGGCGGCGATGACAACCTTCAGGTGGCCCCGGGATTGATAAAGCTGGTTCCGGAGACTGCCTTTTTCGATCCGCGGCTTGGGTGCCTGGGCGTGTGGGGCTTCCAGGAATACAAGATCGACGAGATCGGCATGGGCTTGATCGTGCCGCCCGCGGCGCTGACGGACCTGCGCGATCTGCGAACCGAGCGGCGTCTTTTGTGTCAAACCGATGACGGGCGGCTGCGTTACTGGATCATCGGCGACTGGCGTCGCGGCCGTCAATATCCGGTCGCCCCCACGATCGACAACTGGCGACACGAACTGACCGCTCTGGCCGGCCTACTGACCAACGAGGTCAAGGTCGGCATCGATACCCCGGAGAGCGTCCGATAAGCGCTTTAACGTTTGTAATTTTCATCAACAATGTACCCATGAGCCCCGACATGCTGGGAGACGCGCCGGCACACGGGAATGTCCTTCGCGACTAGGCTATGGTTAGAATACTATTCAAGATCGGGAAGCACAGTGTCGCTTTTTAGATAAAACAGGGTAAAATAGGAAAGATATGGCCCGAGTATACCTTGAGACCAGCTTCTTCAGCGCATGCGTGAGTACCCGCACCACGACCCGTAGTCTCTATTGGCGGGAGGTCAGCAATGAGTGGTGGGTATTCGAAGCCCCCCGGCATGACTTGGTTATCTCGGGTGAAGTGATTACTGAGTTGTCGGATCCCGCGTTTGCCCAGCGGGAGCACGCCCTTGCCATGTTGAAAGGCTTGCACCAGTTGGAAATATCGGATGAGGTTCTCGGTTTGGCCGAGGTGCTCGTGCGAGAGAAGGTGATGCCTGGGCCGGTGGCCGGTGATGCATTGCATGTGGCGGTGGCGACCTGGCATACGGTGGATTATATGTTGACCTGGAATGTAAAGCACTTGGCCAATCCGAACAAACGGACACACCTCGGGTTGGTGTGTTTGCGGTTGGGCCTTGTGCCCCCTGCAATCATAACGCCGGACCTGCTTCGAGGACTGAACGATGAATCAGCATAATCTTCAAAAAAGGCAAGAGGATGAGTCGCCGGTTGGAGACGTCCGGCGCGTGCGCGAAAAACTCAGCGAGCGGTTTGGGAATGACGTGCGCCGGTTGGGGGAATATGCCCGTCAGGTGGGCGAGCAAAAGGGACACGAACTTGGTTGCGAGGTGGTACAAAAAACAGATGAACCGGCGAAGTCAACAAAGGTATAGATGACGCACGGGGTGAAGCAGTCCATTAGAAAGCGCCTGTTGCTGGTGTAAGCCGTCCGGATACTTGCCGCCGAAGATCCCCACATGTCCGAGCCATCAGGCGAGTGGACGAAATACAAGGGGGGCGTATAATTTTCAGCATGCAGACTCAGACCCTAAGCTACAAGTCGATTCGTTTGTGGCTCTGGCTGGCCGTCATCTTTTTGTGCCTGGCAGGCGGCGGAATCCGAGTGTGGCAGAACCAGCAGCGTCGTGCAGCATATGAGGCATGGGGACAGAACAACAGCAGAATTGGCCAAGCTTCGCAACAAGCATTACTGCGAATTTGGGATTTGTGGGATGGCCGACATTCTTCCCGACAAGGACATCAAAGACCGAGCAGGAGCGAACTTGAGAATCTGTTGAACGATGGTCAACCGTTCAGGATTATAAAAGAAGACGGAGAACGGCAGGTAACACGCTGGACCGATCCCGTGAGTGGAGTTATCTTTGAGCTGAAGTTTCATCATGATGAATGGATCGGATTGGAAGGCACAGGCAAAGCCCCGTTGAATCGGCCGCGTCCCGCACCATCGCCCCTCGATCGTTTTACCGAAAACATCCAACGACGATTCGCCGGATCGTTCAACCTGGGCTGGGGGACAGGTGCCTGGCTGGTCTCACTAGTCCTTTGCATTTTCTGGAAACAACAACGTCGGATTTTAGCGGAAATCATGCTTGCGTTGACCCTGATGTGCGGGACGGCCTGGCTGGTATCGCCACACTACTCGCTGACCCTCAAGGATGTCCTCAGCAACGATATGCTTTTCTGGGCGGTTATCATGCTGGCCATCAGTGGGATTGCATTCTACGCCACCCATCGAGGCGTTTCGCTACCGCCGCCGTGGCCGGTGTGTTCGAATTGTGGCTACAATCTGACCGGTAATGTATCTGGAATCTGTCCCGAATGCGGCGTTAAAATCCGTCACTCGCATCCGTGAATCAAGCGTAATAGCTTTGGGCAGGTGGACGACCCGACCGATCCCGTGCAACTTCAGGCGGGCTCCAAAACCAGCGAACGTGATGATACATCCGGGATGTCGAATAGTTTGGCGTCGTTGGTTAATGGGTATCAAGAACGATCACCGCGGCCATTCCTCACGTACGCGCCTCTGATAGCTGACCGCATCCTCCCCCCAGCGGATAGTTCCGATAAATCGAGTGAGGTCCGGCACAGAGGAGGTTCCGTCGAGCCGGGATTGTCCACCGAGGGATTCTTCGATCTTTTTCCAGTCCTCATAGTCAATCTGGACGGCCACCGGCCGATTGGCCTCGTCGGTGACGATATGCTTATGGACATTCAGACATGTTGGCTTCTTGGCTGACATTTATGCCTTATTTTATCTATCCAAAGGGGGATCTGTCCAGTGGTCGAGAGCTTCATGGGCTACAATAAATGCATTTGAAACAGGCGGCACAGAGAGGTTCCGGTTAACCTTGGGAATGCAGGTGTTTCCCCTGGCAAGTGGGAAAGCATAGGCAAATCCCGGCGTGATGGGACGTGTTCATGCCTCCCCAGTCGATTCTCAGGGTTGCGAAGGCGGATTTACTCCCCCCGGCCCATTTTATAGGGCTAACTTATCTCGGGGCCGGGATCATCCGAAAATAGGCATGGAAGAGCGGTTAACGCCCATGCCGGGCGGGGTTCAGGCTCCGCGCGCGGCCGGGGGTCATGACTGGACAGGGTGAGGATGAACGAATTCTGGGCTTATCGCGATCTGTTCTGGCAGTTGATCCGGCGGGAGGTGCTGGTTCGTTACCGGCATTCGATCCTCGGTGTGGGCTGGGCCCTGCTGCAGCCGTTGGGCATGATGCTGCTGTTCACCTTCGTGTTCACCCGGGCGGTACCGCAGGATTTCACCCAGCGGGTCGGTGCACCCTATCCGTTGTTCGTGTATCTGGGCGTGCTGCCCTGGACATTGTTCGCCACCGGGCTGGGCAACTGTGTTTCGAGCCTGACCGCTCACCGGGACATGGTCACCAAGATCTATTTTCCACAACAGATCTTGCCGCTGACCGGAGTGGCCAGCGCGTTCTTTGACTTTTGCGTGGCCGCCGTCGTTCTGATCGGGTTGGTGGTCTGGTTTCATGTGACCGGAGTGTGGACGTTCACCGCAAGCCCGGCACTGCTGCTCCTGCCGGCGGTGGTCCTGCTTCAGTTGGTTTTGATGGCCGGGCTGGGATTCTGGCTGGCCTTGGGTAACCTCTGGTATCGCGACGTGAAATACCTTTTCACGGCGGTAATCCAGATGGGCATGTTTCTGACCAATGTGCTTTATCCACTGCCGCGCGACGGTTCGCTGACCATGCGCATACTGGCCACGGCCAATCCGATGGTGCCGATCATCGACGCGTATCGGGACATTGTGGTTCGCGGCGTTTGCCCTGCAGGTCCGCCGTTGGCGACGGCGGCGATGATGGCCGTCGTGTTCTTCGTCAGCGGCTGGCTTATGTATCGGGTCATGGAAGGCCGCTTCGCCGAACGGGTGTGATAACGCACGGCGAAATGATCGGGAGGTATGGATGTGACCGTTAGCACGATGGAACGCAGGCCCACGGCCGAGCGGATCGACGTCGAGGCTTTTATCGATCCGGAAAAGCCGCTGAGCTGGTCGCGACAGATGGTGGCCTTGCTGCGGGCAGGCCATTACCGCGAGGGATACGAGATTCTCGCGAAAAAAATGCCTTTCGTGGACAGCCAGATGCGCCCATTGGCCGAGCGTCTGGCGGGCAAGCAGAACTACTGGACGATGACCACCGCATGGATCAAGCGGTTTCTCGATACCGGTCAGCCACTGCGCATTCTGGATGTCGGCTGTGGCGTCGGTTGCCAAGCCATCGAATTCGCCATGGAGGGACACCGTACCTGGGGGATGGACATTCTGCCGGCCATGATCGAGCGCGGCAACGAGCTGATTGAATCGTTGGAGCTGGGCGACCGGGCAAACCTGCAAGTCGGAGATATCCGACGGCTGGATAGCTATTACGACGCATCGTTCTTCGATGCGGCCATCGCCTGCGATATTTTCGAGCACCTGGACGACAAAGCCCTGCTTGAGGTGCTGCACGGCCTGCGACGGGTCATGCGGCCGGGCGGCACCCTGGTCGTACAGACCTCGCCGGGCCTGTATTACTACTGGTTTGAGCCGGATCGCAAGAAATTGCTGGCTATGCTGGTTCCGCTGGTCTGGCTGCCGGACCGCGGGTTCACCGCTTACGTCCGCTGGCTGGACCGCTGGTACATTCGCCGATTGCGCCGCGAGCCGGTTGGTTTCTACCGCCAGGAATACGGGCACATCAACTGCATGGATCCTATTCATTTGCGCGATCTGCTACAAAAGGCGGGTTGGCATAACGTGCGTACATTCGCCATCCATGCCCACCGCGGCTTCAAGGACGAAGGCTGTTTGAAAGCCCGTTGGACCGAATGGTTATTCGCTCACAAGTCGGTGGCGTGCCGAAACGTGTTCGGTATCGCGACGGTGCCCGACAACGGTAACGCGTCCGACGAATGATCGATGTATCAGGTTGTTTTGAGAGACGATTATTGCCAATGAACGAACAAGCGTCGGCTATAGAAATTGAAGGACTCTGGAAGCGTTTCTACAAGGGCGGCAACGAAGGGCTGCTTTGGCTGGCGCTAAGTAAAGCCTTGCGCCAATTATTCTCCGGCGAAGCAGGCCGGGCGAAGACCTTCTGGGCGTTGCAGGGAATCGATCTGAAAGTACGACGGGGAGAGGCGGTGGGGATCATCGGTCCGAACGGAGCGGGCAAGAGTACGATGCTGAAGATTCTTTCGCGCGTGCTGCGTCCGACCCGGGGTCGGGTGAAGGTCAACGGCCGCCTCAGCGGATTGATCGAGGTCGGAGCGGGGTTCCACGGCGATTTGTCGGGGCGGGAAAACGTCTTTATCAACGGCTCGATCCTGGGTATGAGCCGGCGCGAAATCCGCGAAAAATTCGATCGAATCGTGGAATTCGCGGGGGTTGGAGATTTTTTGGACATGCCGGTGAAGCGTTATTCATCGGGCATGTACGTGCGGCTGGGGTTTTCCGTCGCCGCCCACATGGAACCGGATGTTCTGCTGGTGGATGAGGTGCTTTCCGTCGGGGATGTGCAGTTCAAGGCCCGGTGCATGGAGGCGATGCGCGGTTTTCTGCGACGTGGGACGTCGATCCTGTTCGTGTCGCACAATCTGGCGGCGATCAAGCGGTTCTGCGATCGGGTGGTGTTGCTCGATCATGGACAGATTCGTCTGATCGGCACGCCCGACGAGGCCATCGCCGAGTATAGCAGGCTGGTCAGCGACCTGGAGGACGCCAACCCGACCGGTGTGGAAAATTCACACATCGGCGGGCGGGTGGAAACGCGTGGGCCGGCGGCGATTACGGCGGTACGCATTCTGGATGAAACGGGTCAGCCGGCACGGACGTTGGTTTCCGGCCGGCCAGTGCGTATTGAACTGGATTATAAAATTGACCCCGCCGTGGAGATCATCGATCCGAATTTCGCGATCTCGGTCCACATGTTCGGGGCGGGGCTTTTTTATCAATTCGAATCGCTGCGTGATGGAATGCGCCTAGGATCTTGCACAGGCAGCGGTACCGTCGCGGTCGAGCTTCCGCGCCTATCGTTGGGCGAAGGGGTATATCAGATCGGTGTGGCCTTGGCCGACAAAAAGGGCCTCCCCGAACACGACTGGCATGACCGGGCCTACCGGATCAACGTGGTAGCTGACGGCCGCACGGACGGGCCGGTCTATCAGCCCCGCACATGGCGAGTGGTAACAAAACATACGGATACCCATCCGGCCAATACAGTCGAATCTGAGCCGCTCGAGGAAGCAGCCCCACCCCCCTGCTATTCCACGGGGGTGCGGACATGAGCGATTCCGTCGGTCCCATTTCGGTGATTGTCCCCTGCCGTAACGCCGAGGCCACCTTGGCCGAGGCCCTGGAAAGCGTTTTCGCCCAAAGCGTAAAGCCTCTTGAAATCCTGTTCATCGACGATCAGAGCACGGACAACAGCGCCAAAATCGCCCGATCGTTCGGGCCGACGGTGCGCGTGCTGAATAATCCGGCGCGCGGACCGGGAGCGGCCCGGCGGCTGGGCGTCCTCGAAGCCAAGGGCACATTTATCGCCTTTATTGATGCGGATGATGTGATCGAGCCGAGCAAGCACGAGCGACAATTGGCTGTTCTGGAAAAGGGCGATCCGTTCACGCTGGCGCACACCGGTTCAATAGCGTATTGGCCGGATGGCAGCCGCCCCGCGTACCAGCGTAAAGGCGCGGAACAGGCCGTCGGCCGGCATTGCACGCAGGTTGTCTTCGAGCGTAATCCGGTCTGCGGGGCGTCGAGCATGTTGCGTCGGGAAGTAATCCTGGCTTTAGGCAACTATGACCCGGACCTGTTCGGCACCGAGGATTTCGGGATGAACCTGATCGCCTCGACATGCTGCGAATTTGTCTATCTACCCGAACCGCTTTATCGAATGCGGCAACATGACAACAATATAACCGGGCGCAAGGCGCACATGGCCTACGTCCATTGGCTGGCTCAGGAAAAATTCCGGCAGCGCTGCCCGGAAGCGTTCGGCCGCTTGTCGGCGGATTCGGTACGTCAATTCATGATCGAGCCTGTGTTGCGGACGGTGAAGGAAGCTTATTGGCGGCGGGAAGCAGGCGACTATCGACGATTGCTGAAATTGGCGATGCAATTGGATGGCAAGGATCCGTTCATCGGCAAACTCTGGCGTCGGCGATTCCTGCCCATGTCTTTTTTACGGCTATGGGATCGGCTCCGTCATAACCCAAATACTTTGGCCCCGGAGGCACGTTAGTGGCCACACCGGCAACTCAATCCGAACGCGGGCCACACCTGGTCCTGGTAACCGCCAACCCGATCACGACCGGTGGAATGCAGAAATTCACCCACTTCCTGGTGGAGACGCTGCTGTCCGCTCATTGGCGGGTGACGGTGGCCTTATCCGGCGAAAATATTTTTCAGGATTTGGCGGCCAATGATCATCTGCCGTTGCGTATCGAATCGGTCAACTGGCTCGATGCAACGATGGCTGGTGATCGGCCTTATCGATGGTCGATCATCAACGAACGGCGGCGTTGGTTCCAACGAATCGGTGCGGACGTGGTCCTGTTCGTGCAATCATCGAATTCGCCTTTTCGGGCGTCGATCGTCGGGGCCCGGCTGGCGGGCATACCGGTGGTTATCACCCAGCGAACCATGCCGTGGATTCGGGACTTTGTGCCCTCCCGACGGCATTTCCGGGGTTTGATGGCCGGGCTGGGCCTGCACAATCGCAGGATGATCTGGCGAACTCGTCTGGCCGCCCTGCTGGCGAATTGTATCGTCTATAACAGTGAAAATGTTCGACGCTGTTACGAACGCGATTATCGCTTTCCGAAACGCAAGGGGCGGGTCATCGTGAACGCGGTGAAACGCCGGGTGGTGTCAGAAGCGAACAAAGCAGCAACCGGAAGTCACCAAGCGGAAGGCATCACCATCGGCTATGTGGGTAGGCTGTCTTCGGAAAAACGACTGGATGTTTTATTGCGCGCGGTGGCACGCCTGTACACCGATTGGCCGGTACGTGTACTGATTTACGGTGACGGACCGGAGCGAAACGCATTATCCACGCTGGCCGCGGTTTTGGGCATTGCCGATCGCGTACGCTGGATGGGGGAAACTGACGACGTCTGGACAGCTTATGCCCACATGGACATCGTATGCCTGTGTTCACCTCGGGAATCGTCGAGCAACATGGTGCTTGAGGCTATGGCGGCCGGCAAGGCAGTAGTGGTCAGCGCGGTGGGCGGGCTTCCGGAATTGATCGGCTTCGGGCGACTGGGGCTTTCGGTTCCACCGGATAACGTGGAAGCCCTGGCGGATGCCCTGGTGGAATTAATGGCGAGAGACGAACGACGCCGGGCCCTTGGTGAGCAGGCCGAACGGGAGGTGACGATCAGCCATAACGCCGAGCGTATCGGCCGCCAGTGGTTGGAATTGCTCGGTGAAGTGGCCGCCCGCCGACGGGGCTGGTTCGGCCTTTGTCGTTCACACACCGGCGGCCAAGCCGACAAGAGCGCACCAGACTCGTTGAACGGCGTACCGGCCGGCCAACGTTAACACCGACTGTTCAGGATTCACCGACTTTGATCATCCAAGTGGCAAGGTTACGCCGTTTGACCGTTTGACAGGCTATGTGCATGGGTATTTCCCGACCTACCCAAGAAGTCGAATCCCCAAAGACGATGATGCATAATTCTCTTCGATATTGATACCGACTCCGCCATTTGATGCAAAACAGGTCCGATAACGCGGGATTAACCTCAGATCACCAGGGATAAGACCGATATTCGTACCTGTGTATGCGCAAAGAGCGAGGCCGTCGATTCTTATGGGAGATCATGTATTTTGACGCCAGGTATTTTATTGGTTTGTGACCCCCGCCCCGAGCAGGCCAAGCAGGCCGTAACTCGAATGCTTGAGGCGTGGGGCGCCAAAGAAGATACACCGCTATCCGCCGCCTGCGGCGAGGGCTGGGCGGTAGCCGCAGTGCCGCCGCCGGGACGTGAAATCACCTGCGGAGCCGAGGTTTATACCGACGGGCGGGATATTCTGGTCTGGGCGGGAGAGGTGTTTCCTCCTGATCGGATCCTACCGGATGGCCGGATCGGCATACACCATAAAGGGACGGGTAAGCTGTTATTTGACATGCTCAGTCGTCGAGGAATCGAGGGCCTGGCCGGCCTGAATGGTGCATTCTGTGGCGCATGGTATGACCATTCCAAACGCCGCTGGATGGTGTTCAATGATCGGATGGGTCTGCTTCCGGTGTTTTATTATGCCGAGGATAACCGATTCGTGGCGGCCCCCAAGGCCTGGTTAACCTGGCTGGGCAGCAGGGAACCGCTGACGATCAACGCGTCCGGCGTTATCGACCTGTTACGCACCCAGAATATGACGGAAGAAAACACTCTGATCCGAAATGTGCATTGGCTTAAAGGGTCTCACGCCCTGCTGTGGGATGGGGGCCATTTACGTAAAACGATATACTGGGATTATTCCTTTGCAGCAACGGACATTGTCAGCGAACAGGAGCAAATTGATCGCTACTACGATCTGCTGGAAATGTCGATGCGTCGGCAGACCATAACCAAAGCTCCATTGCGCCTGGGTATCAGCGGAGGAATGGATTCACGAACTTATCTGGCCATCTGTCGCTTCATTGGGCGCTTACCGGCGTGCTTTACGGCCGGTTGGTCGTTCGGCGAGGACGTGCGTTTCGGTCGAAAACTGGCGGAAGTAACGGGAGCCGAATACGAATGGGTCAACCTGGACCCTTACCTATTACCGGAAAATCTCATTCCGGCGATCCTGGACACGGACGGCCTGCATAACGTTGCCCATCTGCCGCCGGCGACGGCCGTGCGGGCGTATCTGGGGAATCACCCCGGGTGCGTGTTTTTGGAAGGTTTTTATCACGGAATACTTGGTGGGGTCTATGTTCCCGATTCCGTGGACGCTTCTCGCACGGTACCCCACGAGAGTTCTTGGGCTCGCACCCGTTTACATTCCGGCGGTGCGGTGGACGTGATCAACCACCTGCTCCATCCGGAACTGTCCAAGGATAGCTTTCAACGCTGGAATGCGTACATTGACGACAAGTATCGTTCGGCTCCTGCCGCAGACCCGCGGAAACGCGCGGAATACGTTATCCTCAGCGGACGAAGCGGGCGCATCGACGTATTAGGTACGTCCATATTGCGTGAGCACGCGGTGGTTCGCACCCCCGCCTGCGACCGCTGGATGCTCGACTGGTATGCCACAACCGATCCGAATACCTGGCATGGCAAGCAGCCATTTCTCAAATTGTTCCGCCAGAGGTTTCCCGATCTGGCTCGGATTCCGCGCACCAACAGTCATTGTCTGCCGATCTCCGAGAATCGCTGGCTGCGCGAGTATTATTGGCAGAGCGAAAAAATCCGGCGATGGTGGCTTGGACGGCGTCACCCCTGGACCCGGCAATGGGGGATCGGAGGAGCAGCGATTCGGGCATGGGTTTTCGATCTATGGCGACGGAGCGGCGCGCTGGACATCCTGACCGAGCCCGATACCCGGATTTACAACTGGGTACAACGCCCTTCTTTCCAAGCCCTCTGGGAGCGGGCGACGGCCGACCCTTTGCAGGCTACACCCCTGATGGGACTGGCCACCATCGAGTTCATGATACGCTGGCTGGAAAATTTGTCGCAACGAGCGACTGACGAAATAAGCACCTCCATTGCTTTTGCCAACGTCACCCTGCCGATGACGAAAACGGCCGATAAAAACGTCGTTGGTAAGGTGTAAAACTGTCAAACCGACGGCCACTACGTGGTAGCCCATAAATCTCAGACAGACCTCAACTTCGCCTATCAAAGACCGATATCTAGAAAGAGAGCGTTTTTATCGGAGTTACCGCGCGCCCTATGGCGGAGCAGAGAGTATTTGGACATGGCTGAAACTTGCCGGACGCAATTTGACAGTCAACCCTTTTGGTCGCGCCGACTTGAAGAACAACCGGCGTTGACCGGTACCGGAACGGCCCCTTTTGGTCCTCTGTACCAACGCTGGTTGTATAAACTCAAGGAAGTGGCGATCAAAAAGTTGTTACGGCCCTATCGTGATCGTCTGCAATCCGCCGAGGTGCTCAATGTCGGATGTGGAACCGGGTATTTTGAACCTTTCTTTGCGCGCTATGGGGCCGGTCATGTGACCGGCGTGGACTTCGTGAAATCCGCTATCGAGACCCTGCGCCGGAAGCATACGCCCTACGAATACTTGACCGCAGACATTTCCGAACCTTTACCGGAAGATCTGATTGGTCGGACCTTCAATCTGGTCACGGCCATCGACGTATTATACCACATTGTAGACGAATCCTCGTATCGCGCGGCCCTTGGCAACCTTTGTCGTTTATGCCATCCACAGGGTGGCCTGCTGCTCTGGACGGATGCGCCCGGCCGCGAGAATAATCCGGCTCAATCGCATTGCCGTTATCGCTCATGGTCCGACTATGATCGAATTCTGTCGCCATTCCACGTTCACCGGGTCGCCTGGACACCTATGTACTACTTGTTCGATGTTTACAACCGGCGATCGGAGTTCTGGGCGAGATATCCCCGTTGGTCTTATCCATTGATGTATGTCGTTGATCGCTTGCTGGCGGCCCGTGGATGGAGGAAATCAACGAACTACTGCTTCTTGGCCGTCCGGCAAGTCCCCGACGAGGAGGTGCCCGGTTGAGCCGTCGGCCTCGATTAGGTCTGGTCGCTTACGAATTTCCGCCGTTGATCGGCGGTATGGCCACCTATGCGCACGCCTTGGCCCGCTCGATGGCTGAACGCGGATGGGAAGTGCATGTCTTCGCCAACACGCAGGCCGCAAGGGACGACCGCTGGTTTGTGCACCCGCTGTTGACCACCGATCTGGCCCGCGATCTTCCGCGCCTATGGCCTTTTGACATGGATGTCTGGCACGCGATCAATTTCGGATATGCCCCGCTGGCGATGCTCAAGCAGCCTTTCGTCCTTACCGTGCATGGCAACGATTTCCTCAAGCCCTGGGTGCGATGCACGATGGATCGCGTCCCGGGCCTGTGGCGGATGGCCGGTTTGATGAATCATCGATGGACACGGAAGGCCGTGTATACCCTGGCTTTGCATCGGGTCCATCGGGTGCTGACCTGCAGCACTTTCTCGGCCCGGCTTTTTCGCCATGAATACTCTTGTGCCGCGCCGATGCAAGTGGTTCCCAACGGCGTGGACGAATATTTCCTCGACGCCGCGGACGAAATCAGCCGTTCGATCTCCCGGCATCCCCGCCGACTTTTAACCGTGTGTAATTTGAGTAACGCCAATCGACGTAAGAACGTGGACGGCGTGATCCGGGCGATGGCCTTGGTCGGCGAACGACTTGATTTGCAGTATTGGATCGTCGGCGACGGCCCGGAGCGGGCCGCTCTGCAAGCTTTAGCCCGCCGGCTGAATATCAATCATCGAATCCGTTTTCTGGGACGCGTTGATCAACGGCGGTTATGCGAAACTTATGCGGCGTGCAGCCTGTTTGTTCTGGTGCCGCGGCCACGAAAAACGGATGTGGAAGGATTCGGAATCGTTTACCTGGAGGCGGCCGCGCTGGGTACGCCTTCCTTGGCCGGTTATTACGGTGGAGCAACCGACGCGGTGAGGGAAGGCATCTCCGGTCTATTTTCCCGAAATGAATCCCCTGATGAGATCGCCGAGGCCCTTACGCGGTTCTTCGGCGGCGCGGTTTACTTTAACCCGGCTCTTGTTCGCGAACATGCGGTCCAGCACGCCTGGCCTCGCGTCCTGGCCCGTGTTGAGCATGTTTATCAACAAGCGTTGCGGCGATCATCCGAGCAAGCCTATGACGCTGAAAAAAAAGCGTTCGGCGTGGTGTATTCATGAGTTATGATCTTGAAATTCCGGTAGGTATGCTGGCTGGTACGGCTCAACCGTCATCGGTCCGGTCATGGCCACTGAGGGGAACGGAAGTCCATGGACCCATGATGGAGCCGCCGTTTGACACTTGGTGGAAATGGCTCGTTCATGCCCCGGACGTGGCCAGATCAAGCAACGGCGGTCATCACGAAGGCCGGGCGCTTCTGATCAGCTACACCTTCCCTCCCATCGGCGGTAGCGGCGTACAACGGGCGGCGAAGCTGGTTAAGTATCTGCCCTCCTTCGGCTGGCAGGTCGAGGTGCTGGCCGCCGGGCATGCACGCTTCCCCTGGCATGATCCTTCCCTGCTGGCTGATCTGCCACCTGACGTTTTCGTGCATCGGGTGCGCGGCGCCGAGCCGGCCTGTCTGGCCGGGCGGGTCGGTGATCTGTTGCGACGGTTTTATTCCGCCAAGGCAGACTCTGCCGACAGCCAAGCCGTGCCCTGGTCGCCCTCGTGGATCGAGGAACGTATTTACTGGCGACTCGCCCGATGGGCCGAGCGAGTGGGCTTGCGGGACGGTGTATCCTTGTGGATATCGGCCGCCGTACGGGCCGCGCTACGCCGCCATCGCCATGCGCCTTTCGATGTGATCATTTCCACCGGGCCGCCGATCGTCGTGCATCAAGTGGCGTCGCGCTTGGCGTACCGGACCGGCCTGCCGTGGGTCGCCGACGTGCGCGATCCCTTCGTCAGCGATTTTGATCGCGAGCCGGCCGATCGACGGCGACTTGAAATCTTGCGCCGAACGGAACAACAGGTAATGCGCCAGGCGACCATGATCGTCACCACCTGCGAGGCCCTGGTCGAGGATCTGTTGGCTCGTTACCCCACACGCGATCGGCACAACGTACGAGCCATCACCAACGGCTTCGACCGCGACGACATCCTTACGGCACTGGACGGACAACGTATCACCAAGCGTCCAGAATGCGTGTTTGTGGCGGCTGGCGCATTCTACGGACGGCGGGAGTTGAGCCGTATCGTCGAGCCGATGAGCCGCGTGCTTGTTCGGCATCCGGAATGGCAAGGACGAGTGCGACTGGTGGTGGCGGGAACGCTCGATGCCCGACAACAGCGCTATTGGCAGACAGCGTGTCCCTCCTGGATGCAATGGGTTGGCTACCTCGATCACCCGGCGGTCATTCGGCTGATCTCCGAATCCGCGTGTTCCATGGAATTGCTACCGGACTGTCAGCATACACGGCAAATCATTCCCAGCAAGCTGTTTGAGCTACTCGCTCTACCGACGCATCTGCTCTTGCTGGTACCGACAGGGACGCAGACCGCCGCTCTCGCCGCCGATGCGGGTGCGGCCAAGGTGGTACCGATCGAGGACCCGCAGCGGGTCACGAAGGAAATGGAACGGATCGCATCTGGATACCTGGCTGGAAACCACTGGCCGGATCGGCGGTGGTCGCGGTTGGACGCCTACGATCGGCGGATACTGGCCGGGCGCTTCGCGGAAACGCTAGGTGAGGTTCGAACAGGTATCAGACCGGATACATCATCAGGATGAAAAAGGTTTTAGAAAACAATTTAGTCCACCGGCTGACTTTCATCACGGATGCACCGGCTTTCGGCGGAGCGGAACGGTACCTGGTGGCCATGGCCCAGGCGGCCAAGCGACGCGGGATGGAGCCGCATATTTTCTGGATGCCGATGCCCGGCAGCCATGCGAACATATTTTCACGGGCCCAGGCGGACGGCTTGGCGGTCAGCACCGTCCCTTCCGAGCAAATGCGTACCGTGCTCGATCTCTCACGTGCATTTAAAAAGATGATCGCGCGACTACGCCCCGACGGACTAATCATTAACGCGAACGGGCGGCGGCGTTACTGGCTTTTGCCCTGGCTGGCCTGGCAGGCCGGGGTTCCGGCGGTCTGGGTGCATCAAATGGTGGACGCTTGCGACCATCGCCGACTGCGACCGCGATGGCTGAACGGACGCATGGAAGGACTGAGCTGGTGGCGGGTACCCCAAGCCCTGCGCCATCGTTTGGCGGCGACGGCGGCAACGGCGATCGTCACGTTGAACGCCGAGGACCGCGAGCGGATCATCCGCTGGCAGGGTGTGCCGCGGCGAAAAATTCACGTTGTTCCGCACGGCGTGGATGGGCAAGTCTTTCGTTTCGATCCATCGGGCCGAGAACGATGGCGTACCCAATGGGGCGTCAACGAAAGTTCGAAAACCGTGGTCGTTGGCACCGCTTGTCGACTGAGCCCGGAAAAGGGTGTGGATTTACTGATCGAGGCCCTGGCCCATCTTCGCACTCGGCGGATTCCGATCCTGGCGGTCATCGCGGGCCAGGGCAAACAGAAAGAATCATTGAACCGACTGGCCGCCCGTCGAGGCGTGGCCGAGATGCTCAGGTTTGTCGATTTCGTGGAGGACATGCCGTCCTTCTACAGTGCTCTGGATGTTTTCGTCCTTTGCAGCCGGACGGAATCGTTTGGTCTGGCCTTGACCGAGGCGATGGCTTGCAAACGGGCTGTCGTGGCCACCCCCACCGCTGGCGCTCGCCGGCAGATCGATCATCAGGTCTCCGGATGGCAATTAGACGGATTCGATCCGGCCGGGCTCGCCGAGGCTTTAGCCGTATGCGCCACCGATGCAACCTTGCGCAATCGGCTCGGGCGATCCGGTCGAATCAGCGCCCTGCGCAAATTCGGTATCGAGTTGACTTTGGACAAAACACTGGCCGCCTTACGTGGTGATGCTCAAATGCGGCTTGAGGACGTACCGACGGGGTTGATCAGCGCATGAAAGTGCTCGTACCCATGCCGTTTGACTTGACGAATCTGGTTCACGGCCGAAATCTGCGCATTGTGCATCTGCTGCGCGAACTGGCAGGCCGACACCGGATGACGTGCCTGGCACCGCAACCAACCCTGGCTCGTGTCACCCAAAACGCTCTACCCGATATCCATGTCGAAACCGCCGATCCCAAGCACCACGACCGGGAAAAGCTCGTGAAGTTTGGGTCGATCTCCGGGACTCCGCACAAGGCGTTCTCTTTCCTGGGGTACTCTTCCGAGCTTCTGGTCGACGTGTATCGACGGGCGCGGGACTTTGATGCCGTTCTTGGTTTCGATCTACCCTCGGTGATTTATCTGCTGGCCGCCGCGAAGGCGAAAGGTTCCAGCGGCTCGCCGCGGGTAGTATGCGATCTGATCGATGACCCCGCGTTGTCACACAAGAGTCTCCCCCTTCCTCGGCGATGGTCACTGGCAGGCTGGAAATCCGCCTGCTGCATCCGCATGATTTGCACGCAAGCACTTCCCCATCTGGACGCCCTAACAGCGGTTAGTCCGTTGGATGCTCAAACCCTTTCGATCGCGACGGGCCGGCCGGTTCAAGTGGTCCCCAACGGTGTACATGTACGGCCCCTCGCCGCCGATCGGACGGAACCGTTGGCGGTTTTTACCGGGGCGATGGATTTCCCGCCGAATGAAACGGCGGCGGTGTATCTGGCCCGGCGTATTTGGCCGTTGGTATGGCAAAAACACAAACAAAGTGCAGCCGGCGCACCCCAGGATGAACCAGCGTCAATTCGGCTGGCCATCGTGGGGGCGAATCCGACGGCCAAGGTGCACTCGTTGGCGAATATCCCCGGCGTAACGGTTACCGGTTATGTGGATGATATGGCCGCCTGGCTGGCCCGGGCCCGCGTGGCGTTGGCTCCCATGGTCAGCGGAAGCGGCATCAAGAACAAGGTACTGGAGGCTTGCGCGGCCGGCTGTCCGGTTGTGACCACATTCTTGGGGGCGGCTGCCCTGCCCACCGGCGCAATTCAGGGAGTATGGGTAGAGGACCAGCCCGAGGGATTCGCCGACCGGGTTTACGCCTTGCTGACCAATGCAGGTACTGCCCGCACGGCGGGACTAGCGGCAAGAGAGATGGTTGCTCGGCGGTTTTCCTGGTCACGGATGGCCGACTTATTGTCGGCCGTCCTGGCCGGCGCTGAGCGATCCGAACATAAAGACATGACGGCTTGTACGGCGGAGGGCCCCGACCATTCGCCAACAGCCCTGAACGAGGAGGCGCTCGCCCATGCCGCTTCGTAGCATCGCTTTCATACTGTATTTTTGCGGGAGCTGCGCCGCCACATTCATGGTCCCCATGATCGGCGTGGTCTGCTATATCGTCCTCTATCACGTCTATCCACAAACGACCTGGTGGGGCGCGGTACTTGAACCGCTGGGGATTCGTTACTCGTTTATCTGCGGCATCTGCCTGCTCGTCGGTACGCTCCTGAACCTGAACCGGTTACGTTTCGGCCGTCATTTCATGTCCGGAGTGGAATGGGGTTATGTCGCCTTCATCTTCGCGATCCTGATCTCCTGCGTAATGATCAATGAGTGGGGTCCGCGCAGCGACGTCACGCTCGACAAGATCCTGAAGGTGTTTCTGTTCGTCTTCATGATGTCTCACGTGGTCGTGACGCGGCAACGGCTTTGGCAGCTGACTCTTGTATTCACCCTGATGGCTCTCTACCTCGGACATGAGGCGAAAAACGCGCCGCTCAGCGCATTCAGTCAGAACCGTCTCAACGGCATCGGCGGCCCGGACTTCCGGGAATCAGCGGCCCTGGCTATCCATCTGTTCGCGTTGCTGCCCTTTGTCGCGGTGGTTTTACGGCAACGCTCCTGGGGTTTGAAAATATTGGCCTTTCTGGCCGCCGGATACGGCATAAACGCCATCCTGCTCTGCCGTGCCCGTTCCGCGTTCGTGGCGGGGGTATTCGCCGGAACCTTGGCCTTGTGGTACATCCCCAAACGACATCGACGCTGGGCGGTGAGCCTGCTGTTGGTCGGTCTCTGCGGCGGTATCTTCCTCAGCGACAGCTTCTTCCGGGAACGCATGATTACCATTTTCAGTTCAGCCGAGGAACGGGATAAATCCTCGGCCAATCGTCTGATCATCTGGGCGTCCGCCTGGCGCATGATCCAGGAAAAACCCATGGGCGTGGGGATCGGGCGTTTTGAGTACGAGATTTCCCAATACGCGCCACCGGAAATATTTGCCGAGGAAGGCTCCGCGCGACGGGATGCACATAACACGTTTATCCTGTGCGCCGCGGAGCTGGGTGTTCTCGGCCTGACGGCTTTTCTGAGCACGGTGGGATTGGCGTGGTGGACGTTGGGACGACTGAGCAAACAGGTGCGCGAACTGGAAAATCCGGACCTGCTGGAATTAATCATCTTCGCCAACCGTCTGTCCCTCTTGGTGTATATGGTTTCCGGCCTGTTCGTGAGCCGGTTGTATACCGAAGGTATGTGGATATTTCTAACGCTGCCGGTCTGTCTCCATCGGGCGGTGTATAACGAAATACGCCAGCAGGCCGGTCAGGCGGTTATCGTCGAATTACCGCAACTCGGGTGGCAGCCCGAAGCGCAGGAGGCGGTGGTATCGTGATAACGGTCGAAACCGTAACCATGGACAGGCTGATCAACTCCGACGCAAGGCGGACGGACCCTTCCGCCTTGATACGAAGGGTCAACCAGCTCTACCACGAGTTAACCGGCCATGCCTTCGACGCGGAACATCGCTACCGCCATCGTGTGGAACGTTCCTTCTGGCAATTGGTCGCCCGTCAAATCCTGGCCGGCACGACCGGTGCTAGACCCCGTTTCATTGTCGATCTGGCTTGCGGGACCGGCTTTGTCAGTGAGATCTGGCGGCCCTATCTGCAAGCCACGGATCACCTCCTGGCCGTGGATTTGGGTTTGACCACTCTGAAAGGGGCACGGGCCAAATGGATAAACAGTGTCGGCAAATCGGCGAAAATGGATTTGCATCCAGTGGCCGGAGATGCAGGTACGCTACCTTTGGCGGATGGCAGCGTCGATTTGCTGGGAATCAACGCCGCGCTGCATCACATGCCCGATCCGATCGCCATCCTGCGCGAAGTCGATCGAGTCTTGCGGCCAGGCGGTTATTTCGCCTTGGGATTTGAACCGAATCGGACCCATTTCGCATCACCCCTGTATCGCCTCGCGCGGGGCGTGGATCGCCTCGCATGGTATATCGACTTTCGCCAGAACAGACGACGGCTGCAAAACTGGTTCGGTAGTGAGCCCGCCACTGCGCAAGCCACGGATAACACCGCTTGGGCCATCACCCTCAATAATTATCTTATCGATGAGGGCTATGTTTCAACCCCGCTAAGCGCAGAATCGCTACTGGATATGGTTGATCCTCATGCCCGCGGGGCGGGCACGTCGGCCGGATTCGATCCAGGCGATCTGCTTCGCCGGGTGCTACCTACTTACGAAGTGTGTCGGCTGACCTGTTGCGATTATCTCGGCCAGAGCATCCGACGACTGCCGAAGGTCCGAACGACCGTCGATATGCTTCTTCATGCAATCTGGCCCAATCACGGCTCGCTGTTTTCCTGGATCATTCGCAAAGGTCGGTCCGAACATCCGGCTGACGACAAGGAGGGAAAAGGATGTTGACGGACATAATGCCCTCCTGCTCCCCGGCGATCATGCAGCAAACCACGTGCATCCTGCCCGTTCGGGTTCTACACGTGACGGCCTCGCTATTCGCCGGCGGCATGGAACGGGCCATGATCCGTCTGCTGGAAAACCCGTCGGAAGAAATCGCCCATGACGTGTGTGTCCTGGGGAATGGCGACGAGGCGATGGTCGAACGTTGCCGATTAAGCGTCCCGACCCACCTTCTGCACCGCGGTCGATGGGCCTGGTACGGATTGCGAAGGATAACCCGATCAGTCCGACCGCACGTAGTGCATGCGCGCGGTACGAGTGTCTGGATGGACGCCGTATTAGCCACGCGCGGCTTGGAGAATACCCGCCTGATTCTGAGTTACCACGGCCGAACGGATACGCGGCCCCTTTCTCGTCGGCGGCGATGGCTGAACCGGGCGGCGGCCGGGCGGGCGGATATGGTCGTTACCGTTTCCCATGAGGCGGCCGAAAGGATGCACCATGAATGGTCGATCGCCTCCGAAAAGTTATGCGTTATCCCCAACGGCGTCGATTCGGAATGTTATCGACCGGCGGAAAGCGATCGTCATAAACACCATCTGCGTCGAACACTCGGTCTGGACGAGGACACCGTCCCGGTGATCTGCGTGGCCAATCTGCTGCCGATCAAAGGCCTCGACGTGCTATTGGCCGCCTGGCGAAAGGTTTGCTTGGCCGATCGATCGGCCCAATTGCTGATCGTCGGCGAGGGGCCGCTGGGCGAGTCGCTGCGAGCTCAGGCCGAGCGATTGCGTTGCGTCTCGCGCGTACGTTTTCTGGGCCGCCGCGAGGATGTGCCCGACCTGTTGCGGGCGGCGGAAATATTCGTTCTCCCCAGCCGGTCGGAAGGCAGCAGTAACGCGCTGTTGGAGGCGATGGCCGCGGGACTACCCATCGTCGCTACCGAGGTGGGCAGTAATCGTGAATTGATACAGCCGAATCGGACCGGCTGGCTGGTTCCGCCGGACGATCCGACCCGGATGGCCGAGGCAATCTTGAATACTCTTTTCAATCCGTCGGCCCGGCAGCGTGTGGGGGCAGCGGCCCGCGCGGAAGTACTTGGCCGTTTTTCCCTGCAACAGTGGAAGGAAAGGTACCGGAGGTTGTATCGCACGCTGGCCGAGCGGAACGACACGGTCGGCCACAGGATCATGGAGGAGATGATATGTGCGGAATAGCGGGCCTGGTGCGATTTGCCGGTTTGCGGGCCGGCGAGCGAGAGGTCGGAGCGGCCATGGCCGCCACTCTACCGCATCGCGGCCCGGATGATAGCGGCACTTACGGTGACGAATGGGCCAGTTTCGGACACAAGCGGCTCAGCATTATCGATCTTGCAAGTGGAAACCAACCACTGGGAAACGAGGATGGTTCGGTCTGGGTATGCTTCAACGGGGAGATCTACAACTATCGCGAGCTGGCCAAGGGGCTGCAACAACGCGGGCATCGTCTGCGCACCCAATGCGATACGGAAGTCATCGTGCATCTTTACGAGGACTTCGGCGAGTCGTTCGTCGATCACCTGAACGGGATGTTTGCGATCGCCTTGTGGGACAAGAAGAAACACACTCTGATTCTGGCCCGCGACCGGTTGGGTATCAAGCCGCTGTATTGGCATGACGACGGGCGCAGGGTGCTCTTCGGATCGGAACTCAAGGCCCTGCTGGCCATCGGCGACTGGGATCGGCAAATCGACCCCTGCGCCCTGCATGATTATTTCACTTTCGGTCATGTGCCCGCGCCTCGGACGATTTATCGCTCGGTCCGCAAGTTGGAACCCGGCACCATGGCCGTCTGCACGGTTTCAGGGGCCATGCTCCGTCGCTATTGGGACATTCCTTTTCGTGACGATACCGGTTACCGGGAAGCGTCGGCCTGGGTGGAAGAGTTCGCCGCCGGCCTGGAGGATGCGGTCGGTTTACAGATGGTGGCCGATGTGCCGCTGGGCGCTTTTCTGAGCGGCGGTGTGGATTCATCCACCATCGTGGCGGCCATGTGCCGGCGTACTTCGGGTCGGGTGCTGACTCAGACGGCCGGCTTCCGGGAAGACACGCACGACGAGCGGGCCGCCGCCCGTCAGTTCGCCGAGCGGCTCAATTGCGAGCATTGCGAGTTTATCGTTGCCCCGGAAACAATCCGGGCGACCGAACACCTGGCCCATTATTTCGACGAACCGTTCGCCGATTCGTCGGCCATCCCGACTTACTACCTGTCCCAGGCCACCCGCGAGCGCGTCACCGTGGCGCTTTCCGGTGACGGGGGAGACGAAATGCTGGCCGGTTATCGCCGCTACCTTTTCGACCTGGCCGAGGCTCGCTGGCGCGCCCGATTGCCGAACGGCCTGCGCCGCGTGCTGGGCGCGGCCGGCGCACTTTACCCAAAAGCCGATTGGTTGCCCCGCCCGCTACGCGCCAAACGAACACTGCAGAATATGGCCTGCGATGACGCCACCGCGCATCTGCGCAGCATATCGCTGGCGGCCGGTGAGTTGCCCGGCATGCTCCTGCGGCCGGAGTTGCTCGAGGAAACCGGCGGATACGACAGCTTTCTGCGCGGCCGGGAACTTTTTGCCCGCTGTTCATCGCGGACCCCGCTCAACCGATGGCTGTATATGGACATGAAAACCCTTCTGCCGGACGACATGCTGACCAAGGTGGATCGGGCCAGCATGGCTGTCGGCTTGGAGGTGCGCGTTCCTCTACTCGATCATCGCCTTGTGGAATTGGCCGCCCGCATGCCGACGGCCATGAAACTCAACGGTACGACAGGCAAATACGTGCTGCGTCGGACGCTGGCCGGTTGGGTCGGCGACGATGTCGCCAAGCGGCCCAAGAAGGGCTTCGATATACCGCTGGATGAATGGTTCCGCGGACCTTTGAACGGCTGGATGCGCGATTTATTGACCACCCGCGATACGCGCTGCGGGGAATGGATCGACCCGGCGGCGATTCGGCGAACGATCGACATTCATCAGAGCGGATTACGGCGTTACGGAGCAGTGCTCTGGACGCTATGTACGTTGGAATTATGGGCGCGGCGACACCACCGAAACATACACACCGGCCTTGTGCCGGAGGCCGCGCCTTCGATGCAGGTGTCCATCGGATGAATATTCTAACTACTACTATCTGTTATCCGACGCCGGACCATCCGGATCGGGGCATCTTCGTGCAACGCCGGGCGGTGGCTTTGCCCGTCGATGTGGAGACAACCGGCGATTTGTATGCTGAACCGATTCATTTGCGCGTGGTCGCGCCGCAGCCCTGGTGCCCCGGCCTTCGACGCAACACGGACCTGGCCGCCCAGGATTCCCCTTTGCCCGCCGATTATCCGCGCATGTTCAGCATACCGGTTTTAGGTTGGGTCACCGACGGGTTGGCCTATAGCCACGCCTTGCGACGCTTTATTGAACGCCTGGCCGAGCCGATCGATCTGATCGACGCCCATTTCGAGTATCCCGACGGTGTGGGCGCGTGGCTGGCCGGCCGCCGATTGGGAATCCCCGTGGTCGTCACCGTGCGCGGCAAGATCGTATCGCTCAGTCGGCGGACGATTCGCCGCCGTCAGATTGCGGCCATGCTCCGCGGCGTGGACGCCCGCATCGCCGTCAGCGAAAGCCTGATGAACTGGATTCATAAGGTAGGCGGCAACGACCTGGAGGTCGATCTGATTCCGAACGGCGTTGACGCGCAAACGTTTCACCTGATGGATCGCCAACAGGCCCGTACACTGCTGGGCTGGAACCCGCATGACCGCTATCTGCTTTCCGTCGGTCATCTGCAATGGCTCAAGGGCTTTGATCGACTGGTGGAGGCCCTGCCGGCCGTTCGCGCCGCACGCGGTAACGTGCGTCTGGTGTTGGCCGGCAGCCTGCGCGGCGAGCGGCCGTTTCGTCGCCGGGTCATGGACATGATCAAAAAATGCAACGCCCAGGCGATCCGCGCAACGGGCAACCCTTGCGTGGAATTCACCGGACCGGTCGCGGCCGATCGGCTGAACCTCATGTACAACGCGGCCGACGCGATGGTATTGGCTTCGCGCAGCGAAGGATGCAGCAACGCGATCGCCGAGGCCCTGGCCGCCGGTACCCCGGTAGTGGCGACGGATGTGGGTGGAAACTATGAGCAGGTCTGCTCACCTCAGTTGGGCTATCTTGTGCCCGACGGCGATACGTTCGCCCTGAGCCGGGCGATGGTCCAGGTCCTCGATCAGGAGTGGAACCGTCCACTGATCTCGGCCCACGGGGGCGCCCGCGGCTGGCGGCATGTGGCCGACGAAGTCCGCGCGGTGTTTGCCCGCGTACTTCAACAACGCCGCGCCTGGATCGCCAACGCGATCGTGGGCGCGTCCTCGGCCATGAGCTATCACTATGCGGCCGAGCCGGAACAAGCGACGGCATCGACCGCGGAGGTGGGACCATGAATCGCCTGCTGGCCGGTCGTCTGTTCTGGCCCCTCACCGAACGCCTGCGGCGGCGCGATACCATGCGCCGCCTAGGCCGCTTACGCCGCACACAAAATGCCCCCGTCGAGGAACTCCACCACCTGCAGCAAAGCAAACTGCGACAACTCCTCCAACTCGCCGAACAGCATTGTCCTTTTTACACCGAACGATTTCGCCGGGCCGGCCTCGATCCACGCGATCCGCATCTTGATAGCGAGGATCTGCGCCGCCTGCCGATCCTCACCCGCGACGAGATCAGCGAACATCTGGAGGAGATGACCTGGTACGGCTGCCCGCGCGGCGGGCCGCTGCCTTACAGCACCGGCGGCTCGGGCGGCAAGGCACTGAAATTCTATTTCGACCGGTCCCGGGCGGCGGCGGACCAGGCCGCCCGCTGGCGGGCTCGCGGCTGGTGGGGCGTACGGCCGGGCGATCCGGAGATCCTGCTCTGGGGCGCGCCGATCGAATTGAAAACCAACGACCGGCTGCGGCAATGGCGCGACAGCCTGCTCAATCAGCGGATTCTTAATGCGTTCGAGATGTCCGAGCGAACGATGGCCGCCTATGTTCAGACGATTCGCGAATGGCGGCCGATGTGCCTGTACGGATATGCCAGCAGTCTGGCCTTGCTCGCTCGATACGCTTTGGATAACGGGATCGCGCCCGGCGGGCTGGGTTCGGCACGGTTGCGGGCGGTGTTTGTCACTGGCGAAGTATTGTTGGAGCCGGATCGCATGGTGATCGAACGAGCTTTCGGTGTGCCGGCAGCCGTCGAGTACGGCTGCCGCGACGGCGGACTGCTGGCCCACGCCTGTCCGGCCGGCACGCTGCACATACCGGAGGAAAACGTGATCGTCGAGTTGCTCGACGAAGGTGATAGACCGGTCGGCCCGGGTGGGATCGGGTATGTCACGGTCACTCACCTCGAAGCATTCGCCATGCCCATCATCCGGTATCGCGTGGGCGACTTGGCCCGCGCCGCCAACAATTCGCAACCTTGTTCTTGCGGTTCGAACCTGGCGAGTCTCGCGGAAGTCCGCGGCCGCCTGACCGACCACATCGTCCGCCGCGAGGGCAACCAACTCCGCCACATGCACGCCCTGTCGCTCATCTACGTTTTGCGCGAAGCCGAGGGCCTGCGCCAGTTCCGCATCGTGCAGCCGGACCTCGACCGCCTGGATGTCGAAGTCGTCGCCGATAACCGCTATACCCCGCAAACCGAGCAGAACATCCGCGACGGCCTGCATCAGCGTATGGGCAAACAAGTGGATATCCGCATCCACCGTCTCGACCGCATCGAATCCACCGCCTCCGGCAAACACGCCTGCGTCATATCGCATGTGAAATGACTACCTGAATTCCCGGCCGGTGAGGTATTCCCAGTATTCCATGGATTCATGCATGTGGTCGCGCTCGTCGAGGCCGATGCGACGGAACAGGTCGGCCATGGTTTTCTGACGCGGGTAATACTCGAAGTAAGCGGTATCGACCGGTTCGGTGTCCCATTCGGGATGCTCGGCAACCATCTTCATGTATTCATGCTCGGCGTGGGACTCGAACCGGGCGTTCATCCCGAAGGAGGAGGCCGGCCGCACGAAAAACATCAGCCGGGTCAGGAAGAAATAACCGAACGCCAGCAGCTTGGGGATCAGCCGTCGCTTCCAGAAGCTCAGCCGCATGTTTTTCTGCCGCATGATGTCTTCGATCATCAGCATGTGGTGCTGTTCGTTGTCCTGCGACTTGCGGCCGAGCTCGATCAGCCGGATAAGCCGGTCGGAATCGGGCTTGCACACCCAGCCGGCCCGGGTGTAGAGCTTGGTAAACCATATATACGCCCGGTTTTCCCAGGCCCAGTAGGGATAACGGGCCAGAATCTCGATCACCAGAAATTTCGGCAACGTCCGATCCTTGCCGTAGATGAAATCCATTGCCGCAACCATCAATTTCAATATAAAGTTGGCCGGCAACAAAGGGCTGGCTAGTGATTTGGCCTGCTCAGCCTTGAGGTCCAACTCCCGACCCATGGTCAGTTCGTATTTGCTCATGGAAATATCCCTCGTTAAAACAAGCCCTTCACAATCGATGACACATTATAAATCAGTCCCACACCGGTCAACAAATCCGGCTCCTCCAAAGGCGAGGACGAAACAGGTGCTTTTAAGGAAAGGTGGCACGGTGGATTTCGACCTATGGGGGTATGTTTGCATGATACTCCGCGACGGTAAATACACGGGCAAACCCTTGTACCGCCGCGGCGAGACCAAGGCCTGCCCATGCCACCCTGGGGCCTCATCCCCATACATCCGATCAGCCGTATCTTGCGACGTTTAATCGCGGCGCATAATATGTTTACGGCACGTCGCGGGTCGGCCGGACGGTTGAACGACGTTACGATGTCATGAAAATGAGACAGGTAAACGAAACATCCAAATCCAAACACGCCATTGCCAAACAGCCCCCTGCGAGGTTCCTGTCTTGACCTGCGCCACCAACAATTGGATCGAGCGAACCATCGGCCGATGGAAATGGCGCATGGCACGCGAATGGGCGGAACTTCTGCAGGCCGCCGACAGCCTGGACTGGCTCCATCTTGAAAACGATCCGCGAGCCACGCTGGTCAAAGCCAACCCGAATCGTCAGGTCTGGCGCATCCGGCTCGACGAGCGGTTCATCTTCGCCAAAATCAGCTCACCCGCACACCGCTGGGCACGTTGGAGTCGGCTCCTGCGCGGATCGGATTCCGTCGGGGAGTGGCGCTGCGCGGACTACGCGGCAAGGCATGGCATTGATACCGTTCAACCCATCGCGGCGGCTGATTCGCCCTGGACCGCGAGCCGACCCGGTAGCATTCTACTGACCATCGGCCTGCCCGATGCGATAGCACTGGACGATCTCTGGTCGCGCCTCGATCCGCAAGCGACAAAAACCCGTGCCACCAAAAACCGAGTCATCGACGCCGTCGCCCGACTTATCGCCCGGGCCCATCAGAACGGGTTCGAGCATCGCGACCTGCATCCCGGCA
>CAYNYK010000038.1:0-41326 GCA_964401335.1 uncultured Planctomycetales bacterium | reverse complement strand
CTAGAATCACGCCGAATACTAACGAATTAACCACTCGACTCGATAAATGCATCGGATGACCTCCGTTTTAATTTTCTGCTCTACCGGAACTACCGCACGGTCAATCATGTCGCCCAAACTCTTCCGCCAGCTCAGCCATGCGTTTCAGCCGAGCGGGCTTTACGTGCGGGGCAACCGAGCAGGCGGACGAAAGAATGTAACCCGATCCGGGGCGCCCGATTTCCAGCCGGCGACGGACGGCTTGTTCAAAAGTCTGGTCGTCGGCGTGAAGCATCTCGTTAACCGCATCGAGATTACCCTTGAGAAAGAAACGCCGGCCGAATTTCGCCTTGGCCTCGGCCAGTTCGACGGTGCCCAGGGGCGGCGGATCCAAAGTATCGATACCCATTACACCGGACTCGGCCATCAGATCCAGCCGGTCGCCGATGGCTCCGCAGGTGTGCACGTAAGATGGAATCCCCTGCCGGGCAACCGCTTCGACTATTTGTTTTTCGTAGGGCAGAACAAATTCACGGTACATGTTACGACTGATGAAGCCGGCGCCGGCGAAGGCGGAACTGATAAGGATGGCGTCCGGTTCACAGGTTGCATAAACCTGTATTTGGGCGGCGACTATCCCGGCGAAAGCGCTCAGTAACTTATGACACATATCCGGAACATCCAGCAAGGCCAGCAAGGCCTGCTCGTAACCGAACAATTCCAACAGATGAGTGAAAGGCGAGAAGACCTCGGCATGAACGGACAGATCAGGGCAGGCGTTTCGAGCAAGACGCAGGCCGCGACCGAACCATTCGGGATAGACGGAGACATCCGCCAAGTCGGCATCCGCCGGGATATCCCAAAGCGACGGCGCATGCCATGTATTCCACACGTACCCCGTCATGCGAAAAATGGCCGGATCACCGGTATCCACATGTTGATAGTCGGCGCGCGGCAGCGGCTGGCCGTCGGGGGAAAATGTATGCGGGTTATCGTCGAGGGGAAATTCGGTTTTCAAGCCGTTTTTCCAGAGCAGTTCCGTGCCGCGTTCCGTAGTTTGTGAGCTCTCCAGATAATCCCGCCAGTTCATCGGGCGGCCGGGAAGGTTGATCAGAAAGCCGTCAAAACGGTAGGCTCGGGCAAACTGCTCAAGGACCCGCACGAACGTTTCGCTGTCAAACCAGATATCCGCCGGTGCATATTGGCTGTGAATGAAATAATGCCCCAAGGCCAATTGACACATCACCGGTACCCGGTCCGGGGTTTCGTGCCTCATGGCCGCGTTTATGCGTTCGCGCGAATTCATCCAAGCACCTCAAATAGGATCGCCTCGACCGATCAGGGTCACCCGGACGCGACCGCTTCCCATTGATTCCTGCTCACAAGAAAACGAACAGCTATTGGAACCCGATTGTAGTCGTGGGGCCTCGCCCCTGACCCGCACCTTACGAATCGGTTCCCCATTGGCGTCGTACGCCGTGCAGGCGGAAGTCCCTTGATATTCGATATAGCCGCCACTTTCCAGCTCAACCGGGAAGATAATGGTCCGGTCGTTGAGGGTTACAGACGGATTTTTAATGCGGGTGGAGACCAGCGGAATCGCTCTGATCGGGCCAAGATAACATCGCACCGCTTTTCCGGGTGGAAGATTATTGAACCAGATATTGAGTGACGATATACGCGAGTAATCCATCCAGATATGAAAGACGGGATACGCATAGCTCATTAGACGGTGTGGTTGCTCTGGCCATCCGCTTCTTTCCGCGAAGTAAGGCCAATCGTAATGGGGGACGCGTTGCGATTCGGGTTCAATGAGCCGGAAATAGCGCCAACCCGTGAAGTCGATCGGCACGTAGCCGTCTCGTATCGTACCGCCGCATTCGGGCGGATTACGCAATTGGAAATTCAGGATTTCGCCTTGCCCATCGCCATAAATCCATACGCCCAGTCCCCGATTACGCAGATCGAGATAAGGCGAAAAGGATTTACCCCACATGATCCACGAGCCGCTTATCTGGGAATTATTGTTCGACGCCTCAAGGCAACCGCTGACCGGCCCCACGCGGACAGGTTCCGAGACCGTCGATAAAGTCCCGGCAACCCCCTTGCGGGCCTGTTTTGTACTGAATTGTTCCGGGTTGGAGAAATCCGCCAACACGGGATTATCCGGCGGATCATCATCGCCGGCGGACATCAATGCCTCGATGCGCAGACGCACAGGCTGTGTTCGAAATCGATTGTGCATAGTCCAATCAAGGCTTCTGGAATCGGCCGTGTCCACCTTGTGCGCCAGGTAATCGACGGGAACAAATTGCCATCGGTCTTGTTCAATCTGTTCAAGAGTGAACTCATCTCCGTGGACTCTCAACCGCTTTTTCACGGACTCGGAAAAATATCCGGACTGACGAAGTTGCTCGTACCGCTTAATCATGGCGGCCAGCCGGCGGGTATTGTCGGACGAAGCATACTCCTCGGGTGAGAAGCCTACCAGCAGGGAGAGACTCGAATCATATCCGATACACTTGCCGCAAAGATATTCGAGGATATCGGGGAACGTGCGTTCCGGTTGAATCCCCGCCCAGTTAAACGCCCCCCACCAGCCGAGGTTGGTGGGCAGATACTGGCGGGCGGATACCTCGTTGACGAGAGTATGCATATCGATAAAGGGTTTGGCTCCCCGAGCGGGCACGTCCCAGGCCCCCATGCGCGAGCGGACATACCACAAGTGATGATGGAACGTGCTCATTTCAAACAAAGCGGGTTTCTCGAGTTGCTTGCATAATTCGAAAACGAATTTTGATCCATAATGCCACGCGTTTTGCCATCCGGCCACAAGATCGGAACCATCCAAGGCATCGAGATAGATCATATCGAATCCACAGGAGTTGTAGACGTCGGCGGTTTTTCGGGCGACTTCGGTGAATAAGGTAGAGTCCCCGTCGGGCAGGAAAAGGCCGAAACATTCCTTCAGATGGTGTACCTTGGCGCCGACCGCGTGCGTCGCGGCTTTTGTTCCATAGGACCCGCGCCGGCATTCGGTGAAGGCAAAGGGCGGTGTTGGAGATACGCCTCCAAAGACGATCAACTCGTCGTCAATCTGAATCGTCGCGCTGTTGCGCACATGGAAACCGGTTGCGGCGGACATATTCGCGGTGGATTCGGCCACCTCGATCGTACCAGCTTCCATCGTAAGATCCCTACTCAGCGTGAATAGGGCCGTCTTTGCAAGGCGGGGGTCCGGTTTCGGGGTTACCCAAGGCGTATCCTTGCCGATAAAAAAAGCGTAGGTGTGGAACCCGGCCAGCATACCCGCGGCGTGAATCTTTTCGACGGCCGCTCTGACGCTGGCGGCACCGTGGGGGTAGAGCTTTGGATTAGGCTCATAATCCCCGAAACGCATCGAGTGCCCCGTATGGAAGTCGATTTGCCGGAACCCAAGGTTCCGAGCCATCTCGATCCATTGATCCACCACCTCCTCGGTGATCTCACCCTTCATGTCGATCAGATAGGATTCATGGTTACATCGGGCATCCAGAGCCCACGGCCCGCCGATCGGACTTTTCGGCAAGTCGTCGGCAGCGTTGACGATTTCCTTCATAATAGCGCGCAACTCGGCGGGAGAGCAGCCTACAAGTGCCACCCGGGCCCCGGAAAATCCGAATCGGCGATAGGCATAGGCACGAAGCCTTGTGGCTGGTTGGGGAATTTCCAGAACATTGGTTTTTAGATTTAAGGCCAGGGCACAGGTGGCAAAAGAATCATTCGTAGCGGCGCCCGTCGCCAGAGGAACGTCGATAAAGGTTAATGTATCAACGTCATCACCTTCGAGAGAGACGACCTCGTAAACCAGATAGCGGTCATGAGTTTCGACACGGAGCACAGCCGAGGTGCCGGTATCTCCGAAGCACACCTTCAGGTAACTATCCTCATGCACTACCGATGTCGCCTCGACTTGACGATCTTCGATCTGGATACGGGCAAAAGAAGTATCTTGCAACGGCAGACAATAATCCTTGCCGGAATGCTTGTCGATGAAATGCCGATTACGCCCATCGGTTCCAAGGACATGCTTGAAACCTTTGTTTTCAAACACGATTTCACCGGGAGCTTCTGTCGTACGATGTGAGGACTGTTTCCCGGATAGATGTTCGAGTTGGGCCAGCAGATATTGCGCATTGATGGCCTTTTCGACCAGGTCGAGCGGGTAGTAGTAATAATGGTTCGAGGCCTCATAACCGATGCGGGCATCCTGGCAAGCCAGAACACAAAGACGGGAAGCCAGTTTGATTTCGTCTTTCAGGATCGCGCGCATTTGGGTGGTCAGCTCGGAGCGTTTTTCCGCCGTGATTTCCGCCGATCGGAGAGCGTCACGAGCGATCACGAAGCGGGCCTGATTAACCACGCTCCGGAAGTGAAGACCGGCGGCTTCAGCCAGACCTTGATCCGCAGTTGCGGTCTGCCGGTGGGACGCAGAGGCTTGCTCAATGGCCTTACCAAATTCAGCCAGCCCGGTCCGCCAACCTTGAGCCACTTTTTCCAATTGTCCGGCGAACACCTCCGCGGGGTAGGGACCGCGCCAGCGATCGATATCGTCGTAAGGGAATCCGACCATGGTAGCTTGATAGCCGGTCGGTTCCAGATAAAGCAGATTGGCCGGCCCGACTTGCACGGGGCTGCAATACACCACGGCGTTGTGATAAGGGAACTCGGCAAAAGCCCGACTGAACGCCGACCAGGCGGCCAGGATATAAGGAGAGGCTTCCGGACCATACCTGGCTTGGGCTACGCGGCGTAAAGCTTCCTCAGGCGAGATGAAATCGGGGCCTTGAAACTCGCGCACCAGTTGCAGATTAGGTGATGGATAGCCGCCGAGGGTCCAGCTCAACATCATGTCACTGATCCCCACCCGACGCAGGCCGTCCAGGTGTTGAGCGACGAGGTCCATGGTCGGCAGCCAGGGCTTGGCGGAAATTTCCCACGTGCAGTTAGCTTGGACTTTGGCCATTGGTTTCAAGCCACGTTGTTTCGCAAGCTCCCAATGATGCGTGGCACGCGGTCCCGGTCCGACGGCGGAAATGGAATATTCACCAACAGTAGTGGACACCCCCCCACGATTAACGGGCAAGCTCCACTCGCTGACGCTCATCAGATACACATCGCTCGGTAGCCGGGTAATGAGGTCCGCCGCCCATTCATCCTTCCAGCCCCAATCCCAGACGATGACTTTGGCCTGGGGATTTCCTTCGTGAACCCCGTCGGCAATCAGGCGGTTGACCTCGGCGATCACTTCGGCCGGTTCGCGCTTGGAGCAGCGTGGGCACTGGTCCTGATTATAGTGGCAACAACAATGAGTGAGATTTTCCGAGGCGGTGATGGTAAACACCCCGCCCAGATCCGGTACGCGGCGGAACACATAAGACAACGCGTCTTTCAACCAGCTTTGCACTTGTGGTGTACTGGAGCACATGGCCGTAAAGGCCTCCTCGCTGACGCCGGCGATATCCGGATGGTTTTGAAAAAACTCTTTCGGCATGGACCGCGGTTCGTTCATGTAAAGATAAATCTTGATGCCATGGGCTTTCGCGCGTTGCACAAGACGATTGAGATTGGCCAGTCGGGTCTCGTGGTCTACGCCGAACTCGGGGAATTCCTTCGAGGGGGCCAGTTGCCGCAAAACCGTGTGCAACCATACGCCATTGACCCCGTGATTGGCCAGGCGCTGAAGCAGGCCGTCCGGATACGGGTCCAGACTTGGATCGAGCAGCGGGTCGCCGTAAACCGCGAAGTATGAGTAAAGAAAGCGAATGGGCTCATCGGTAGATTCCGATTTTTCAAAGGCCGCTACGGGCCTGCTTAAATCCTCGACGAACTGAAAACGCGGCTGCATGGGCTGCTGAAACAACTCACCGAACTGCGTCTGCATGATGGCTTTGATTTCCGCGCAACGCCGCAGAACGGCCTCGTCGGGCGGGCGATACGCCAGAGGAGCGCAGCGGGGTTTCTTAAACCCCAGCTTGACCCAAAGAAAATCATCCTCCTTGAGCGTGTAGGCCAGTCGATCCGCATCCCAGCCGAGCAAAGTCAGCAGTTGCTCGACGGGCAGCAGGTGCCAGTTTCGTCGAATGACCGAAATGTATCCGCGTTCGGCCTGGAACGGGCTGATATGCTGTTCGGCCGGTAGTCCCATGGCCTCGGCTATGGCCCGCACATTTTCGGGTGAGGTACCGAGCACCTCGGCGAGACGCGACACCTCAACCATCGGCCAGTTACGCCAGACGAATGCGTGTTCACGGTCGGGGAAATGAGGTACGGGTACCGCATCGGTGCCCTCTTCCACCGGCATTTTTGCAGCCCTCGCGGCACCGGCCATCAGAAGAATCGTGAGGCCGCAAAATAATCGCTGACGAAAGGAACCACTGGCTAACGCAATCGTTCCAAAGGTCCGCATGAGAGATTCTCTCCTTAGAGTGCGCCCTGAAACCCAATGGCGTCGGCTTTCCGCTGCCGACAAGCACAGGCGAGACGCCTGTGCCACACCGGTTTTAGGATGCACTCTTATTAAGGTCGCCCATTCTACCGACAGGAGGAAACACGGGAAATCGCGGGCCTTATGGATAAATCAGCGAATCGGTATCGCCAAGGGGTATCTGACGGCCACCCAGTGTCGGAGGGTTACCGATCATATAGTGGGATTGATCGCTCAGATCACCGCTCCACTGCGTGTAGATATTGTCCTGGTCCACGCCAACGATGGGGCTGTTTACGAAACGAACGGAGCCGTCAGCATAGAGAACGTTTTGACCTTCACCTTGACCTTGGCCTCCATGATTTGGCGAGTTCCAGGGCCCCCAATCACCTGGCGATAGACTGGTAAGGGGTAAGGGCGCGGCGTAGCCGGCATCGATCGCCGCACTATAAGGTCCTTTATCCGCCATGATGGCCATTCCCGGATCAAGACTCGATGATGGTCGGCCTTTTTTCCCATAGGGCACCTGATAACCGTAGCTGACCGAATGCCAGAATTGATCGGCTTGGGCAGTGGTAACCGACCCGGTTATATCACCCGAACCGAAATCCCAATAATTCTGCGGATTGTTTTCTGTGTTCTTTTTGTCATCGCTTGTCGGGCAAACAAAGGAACCGGTGGAAGAAGAACCGGTACGGATCAGGACCCACAGGTTGCGGGTGGTCGAGATCTTGTTAGGCAGAGGAGAAATCAAGCTGACATCTCCAGCCGTCGGATCAGACTCTTTCCCCCGGTAGGAACCGATGGCCTGAGTATAGTCCACCAGCCCGATGCCCGACGCATCCGTTTCCGGATGCGGGGCGATAGGAAACCAACCGCTTGACCCAGTGGCATAAACGGAAAGCCCAAGGCCAAGCCCCTGGAGATTGGCCGCACAAACCGTTCTTTTGGAAAGTTCCCGGGCCCTTGCCAGAGACGGCAACAATATGCCTACCAATAAAGCGGTCACGAATATCCCCGTAGCGCCTACGCAGAGCCCCACAATGGCGGCCGCCATTCCGCCGTATTCCGACGGCCGACGGCTGGCTTTCACAATGGCCACAATGCCAAGGGGCAGAGTCACAAGAAAAAGAGGAAAGAAGCATACACTCAAAATACCACAGATCATGGCGGCGACGGCCAAGCCGACCCGTCGGCCTTCGGGAGGCGGCGGGATCCTTCCCGGTTGGGTGGGCGGAGACATACGCGGTGGCATGGGAGACGGCGAGGCCTCATCCGTCGCGAAGCCCGTCGGCACTTGAATGGACGCGCCACAACGCGGACAAATAATGGATTCACCAGCGACCTCCTCCCGGTATTCAACAATACTTCCACACGCGGGACATTTCAGATTCTGGGACATGTTGGTTGCTCCAGAAAAACGTTCGAGTCTGCGGCCATGAAAAGTTCTGTTTGTTCCATAACTGTATAAAGTCGTGCCAAACAAATCAACACTATTTCGTATAGCTCGGCGGGTTGTGTTTTTTCCGAAAACCGGCACAATACGCCCAACATCGTGGTCGGAAGCACGCGATCCGAATTCAACATAAGGAGCGAAACGATGAGGAACATGTTGTCAGTCCTGACCGGCGTGATGGTTCTGGGTTGGTTTGCGCCGATGGTTTCAGCGGAGATAAGCACCGCTTCGCTTCTTGATGAAATGGTCGATTTGCGGCGGCTGATGCGACTGCCTGAGCCGGCCTACGTCACGAAACAATTTTCCAGTTATGAACCGCCATCGGTGACCCATTCCGAACATGCGGGCTGGTTTGCCAACTGGGATCGAGGATATTACCTGAGAGTGGAAGAGAAGAACGGGCGCAAGGAACATGTCATGATGGATGCTGAAGGGCCCGGAGCAGTGGTGCGGATATGGTCGGCCAATCCGGAGGGTACACTACGCATTTATATTGACGGCAGTGATAAACCGGCCATCGAGGTGGACTTGAAAGCTTTACTGGGCGGTGATGTGGCGGGATTCCCAAAGCCCATCGCGGGCGAGCGGGCCAAGGGTTGGAATCTTTATTTTCCTATCCCCTACGCCCGGCAATGCAAAATCACTTGCGATCAGGGCGATTTCTATTATCACGTAAACTATCGCACTTATGCGGCGGGCACGCAGGTTAAAAGTTTCTCGACAACCGACCTAACCCAACTCACTGATAAGATTCAGGAAATCGCCGAGCGATTATCCTCAACGCGCAAGGGTGGCGGGCCGCCGGCCGACCGGGTACGCGTGCCCTTCGACGTTACGCTCGAACCCGACCGGTTCGGCACCCTGAGCGACATGACCGGAGGAAAAGCAATTTGCGGATTTCTGGTACACCTGGAGGCGGACAATCTGGAAGCCGCCGCCCGAAACGTCGTACTCTATATGACTTTCGACGGCGAACAGACGGTGGAGACGCCAATCGGGGATTTCTTCGGTACCGCAACGGGGCTGAATTCCTATGCCTCGCTGCCGCTGGGAATCACCGCCGATAAACCCCAGGATCTCTGGTGCCATTGGTGGATGCCCTTCCGTGAGAACGCTAGGATCACCGTGCGGAACCTCGGCGATCAGAACGTCCGTGTATGGGGAGCGGTGGCCACCGTGCCCCACCAATGGGACGAACAAAGCTTGTTATTCCACGCAAAATGGCGTATCGAACGCCAGGTGCCCACGCGCCCCTTCTCGGACTGGGTGCATCTGGCGGTAAAGGGGCAGGGGCGATTCGTCGGCGGACATCTGCATATCATCAATCCGGTCCCGGATTGGTGGGGTGAAGGCGACGAGAAAATCTACGTTGACGGCGAAACGTTCCCCAGTTTCCTCGGTACCGGCACGGAGGACTATTACGGCTACGCCTGGTGCAGCAACGAAGCCTTCATCCATGCCTACCACAACCAGCCGCGCTGCGACGGGCCGCGGAATTTCGGCAACACCTCGATCAATCGCTTTCACATCATCGACGACATTCCCTTTAACGAGTCCTTCAAGTTCGATATGGAAAACTGGCACTGGCATCCGACTTGCACTTACACACGGGCGGCGATCAGTTATTGGTATGCCCGGCCGGGTAGTTATGACTTTTTCGGCCCGATCAGTTGGGACCACGTGAAGCTGGACGCCGTCCAACCCTCCCGGCCGCGCCGCGTTCGCGGGGCGCTGGAAGGCGAGGAAATGCGTGTCGCGAACAAGACCAGCGGCGAAACCAACCAGCAGAAACGCCCGTTCATGAGCAACGGCTGCCACTTGTTGTGGGAGAAAGCCGGCCCCGGCGACAAACTGACCGTGGAGTTCAATGTTGAGCAGGCCGCCGAGAAACATGCCTGGGTCTGCTTTACGGGGGCCGCGGATTACGGCCAGGTACAATTGTACGTGAATGGCGAAAAAACCGGGCCCATGATCGATCTTTTCTACAAAGCCCAGGTCGATCCGCATAATGTCAAACGCATGAGACAGATGGAAGAAGTGGATCTTGGCTCCGTACTCCTTCGCCAAGGGGCAAATACCTTGACCATCGAAATCGTTGGAGCCAACGAAAAGGCCGATAAGCAATACAAGGTCGGGCTGGATTATCTTCTGCTAACGAAATAGCCGTTTTCTAATGGCAGAGTAAAATTCAGTGACCACGTATCTTTGGTTCCCCCCCTTTCACCGGCCGAAGGGAAAAACCGGTTTGACTTTCTCCTTCAACCGATATTAAAATTACTATAGAGAGGAAGCCTTGTCCGCCCCTAAATGGGCCTTTCGGGAATCAGCGGACGCCTGGTTTCAGGCGGTTTCCTGCTCATATCGTGGTCTGTAACGCACATCGAAATATCGCAATGCGTATCGCTGAACGGGAGGCCAGCCATGTCCGAGAACGTGGTGGTGCGATGTCCCAAATGTTCCCAGAAATATCGAATTACCTTGCGCTCGGTCGGACATCGAGCCCGGTGTAAAATCTGCGGAACGATTTTCGCTATTTTGGATGAGCATACCGCCAGCGAAGACGATATTGTATCCTGGATCACGGACGACGATCCGTCCAGCCGTTCGGTGATGGGTTCCACGGGCATCTTTCAAGCGGACGAAGACTCCGACGAAACGACTCGCGAGCAGACCGTTGCTACCCCACCTGGGACCGGACATGTGGTGCTTCGCCAGCTCAACGGCGAGGGAGCCTTCTTCGATTTCGCCGCGACCGCTTTGGCCGACCCCGCCCTGCGAAATGCCTTCTCACGGAAATGTGTAGGCTGCGGGGCACGCAAAGATCTGAACGTACATCTGATTTATTGGCCGGAGCGCATGATCGCCAACGACGCGAAACGTTGGAAGGAGCGCATGGGGATTTCGGTAGGCAGGTTGGAGGCGTTCAAAAACCACATGGCGCCGGCCTTGTTAGATCAACTGCCCAGGACCCGGCACCTGGCCGAACCCTTCAACCTGCCTTTTCCGATCTTTAGTTGTCACTATTGTCCGCCCTCGAAATTCGTCGAGGGTCACGTTCTCGGTCAACGGCCTCACGAAGTCTGCCGCCTGCGGATAAGCTTTCTGGGAGCGGCGGTCAGTTTCTTTCGTAATAGCGGCGGTCGTACCGACCCGGCTTATCGCCGCCTTGTGGAGGAGCGCGATCGCCGCCGCGATCCATGGACTCAACTCGACCCCGAACTACGCTCTCGGATCTCCCAATGGTTCACCCCCGAAGACCAGGAACATTTTGTCCGCTATTTCCGGGACCTCGATTTCGATCGCGATGATCTGGGTAAGGCCGGGCTTGTTTTGACCGACCGCCGCCTGGTTTACAAGAAACTTGCTTCCTGCCGCGACTATCCACTGGACGAGGAAGGTCGTCTGGAGCTGGTCACGCGCGGGGACAAGGCCATCGTCCATATCTATGAGCAGGGCCACGACCCAGCCACCATGAAACTCGAACGGCGTGAATTCGATGACCTGCGCTATAGCCTCCAGAAAATGAACTGCCCCTGGGCCGTGGTCAGTTGAGTCGCTGAGTAAGCCATCCATTAGAGCCTATTGCCTGTTCCCTCTTGATCCGTTATTAAAATGATCTGGAAGGAGCCGAACCATGATCGATGAATGGGACTTGACCGCGACGAATTTATCCCGCACCGCGAATCGCCGTTACGAGGTAGCCGTCCTGCCGACGGCGGCCATCGAAACGCATAACCGCCATCTGCCCATCGGCCAGGATTTCCTGCACAGCACGGCAATCGCCCGCCGCTGTTGTCAGGCAGCCTGGGAGCGGACGCAATCAGTGATCTGCCTGCCGGCCATCCCCTACGGCGTGGACTGTAATTTGATGGCTTTCCCGCTGACCATCCACGTACAGCAGGCCACGCTCGACGCGATGGTTCGCGACATCATCGTCTCGCTGGTCCATCACGGTATCCGCAAGGTGATCCTGCTCAACGGTCACGGCGGCAACGATTTCAGCCCGCTGATCCGCCAGATTCAGTACGACCTCGACGTGCATGTCTTCGTCTGCAACTGGTGGACCGTCGGCATGGACAAGTATAAAGAGATATTCACCGCCCCGGATGATCACGCCGGTGAATGCGAAACTTCGGTGGCCCTTGCTCTGTTTCCCGAACGAGTGGAACTCTCGGCCGCCGCTTCCGGCCAGGCTCGCCCATTCCGCTTCGAGGCCCTCACCAAAGGCTGGGTCCGCACCAGCCGCGATTTCGCCCGCCTCAACGACCACAGCGCCGTCGGCGACCCCTCCCCGGCTTCCGCAGAAAAAGGCCGCAAATATCTCGACCTCGTCTGCGAACGGATCACGGCTTTTCTGATCGAGCTCGCGCAGTCGAAAATCGACGCGCATTTTCCGCAGGTACCCTGAAAAAGCCGTATTCGGACAACAGAAATCGCGGCTTATCGGTATCTACGACGAAACAAACGATATGCTGTGTATCCGACGCCCACGATGATCAATGCCAACAAGAGCGGGATAAACGTACGTTCCGGACGGGCCAGGTAATAATCGGCATCTCCGTAAACACCCAAAAACCAACCAGATAGAAATAATATTACACCCATGACACGTAACATCCGGGTATATCTTTTCGCGGTAACAAACGACAGTCCTGTCTGATCAATCGCCTCATAAATCTTTTTGCATTTCTTATGACTCAACCGCCGCCATCGGAACGACAGATACAGTGAAACGCATAATAGAACAAAGGCCAATGCCATCACGGCCATCGCCACTTTCACCAATTGAAAAAAATAATCTAGACCTAAAACGGAAATCATCAAGCTTGGTATCGAGAGGACAAGGGCAGGAACGACTATCAGGATAATTGCTATGACGAGAGTCCATGTAGCATACTTGTTGATTTGCCTCCAATGCCTCTTCCCCCCTTCTATTACGTACTGCTCAACAAGCAGCCTCCCGCGTTCAAACGGCCGGCCACATTCCGGGCAACAGTGGTTATCCGGCAGGCCGCGTAAAAGGTAATCACAATCCGGGCAGTAAACGGGATACTCTTCTTCGGGAAATTCGCCGGGGTTGACCCGGGCTTCGGGTGGGATCACCTGGCCGTAAGCCAGTCGATACCCGCGCAACCATTTTCGAGATGCCTTGTTTGGATTGGTCACGGTATATCAACACACCCCATGGACGACGGCTGCGTGGTTCACAGGACCATCGGTGATTCGCCCAAGGGCATTATACGCGCGGTTCCTTTTCCTCTCCAGCCACAAAACACAAGATATCCATAATAATTTATCCTTATTTCCGCTTGAATCGGAAACCGCCCTTCCCCGATAATAGAGTCACCTATCGGCCACAGAGCGAATCAAATGCCGATCGGGATGGCCTCCTTGCTGGAGGGCAAAAAGCCTTCTCACCATTTCAAGGAGCAAGTCATGTTTAACGGCATTTTTAAAGTCCCCCAGCCCGCCAATGAACCGGTCAAGTCTTACGCTCCGGGCACACCGGAACGCACCGAGTTGAAGGTCAAAATCAAGGAACTCGCCGGCCTGCAAAGCGATATACCAATGATCATCGGCGGCAAGGAAATCCGTAACGGCAAACTGGCTACCCTGGCCTGTCCGCACAACCGCCATCTTTCACTAGGTCACTACCACGTGGGGGATGAGTCCAACGTGCATCAGGCTATCGCGGCGGCCAACGCGGCCAAGAAAGAATGGGCCGAGATGCCCTGGGATTCGCGGGCCATCGTACTGCTTAAGGCCGCCGATCTGCTGGCCGGCAAATACCGCCAGACACTCAACGCGGCCACCATGCTAAACATGAGCAAGACGGCCCATCAGGCGGAGATCGATTCGGCCTGCGAGCTGATCGACTTCTGGCGGTTCAATCCGCATTTCATGGAGATGGTGTACAGCGACCAGCCGCTCTCGCCGCCAGGGATGATGAACTACATGGAGCATCGCCCGCTGGAAGGTTTCGTACTGGCCTTGACGCCGTTCAATTTCACCTCGATTGCCGGCAATTTGCCCACCGCCCCGGCTTTGATGGGTAACACGGTCGTCTGGAAACCCGCCTCGGCGGCCGTTTTGCCCGCGTACTTCATCATGAAGGTGCTGGAAGAGGCCGGCATGCCCCCCGGAGTCATCAACATGGTCCCCGGTCCCGGCCCGGTCATCGCCCCACCGGCGTTAAATCATCTCGACCTTGGCGGCATCCACTTCACCGGCAGCACCTATGTATTCTCCACTATCTGGCTGGCGGTGGGATCGGACATCCGCAAGTATTTCTCCTATCCGCGTATCGTCGGCGAGACCGGCGGTAAGGATTTCATCTTCGCTCATGCCAGTTGCGAAATCGATGCGCTGGTCGCCGCCCTGGTTCGTGGGGCTTTCGAATATCAGGGGCAGAAATGCTCCGCCGCCTCGCGGGCCTATATCCCCGATTCGATCTGGCCAACGGTCAAGGACCGCATGCTCAGCGAAATCACCGCCGTCAAGGTCGGCAACGTGACCGACGACTTCACGAACTTCATGGGGGCGGTCATCGATGCGGCGGCTTTCAAAAGCATCACCGGGTATATCGATCACGCCCGTAATAATCCGGATATGGACATCATTTGTGGTGGGACCTATGACGACAAGGAAGGCTTTTTCATCCAGCCGACCATCGTGGTCAGCCGAGACCCCAAGTCGAAGCTGATGTGCGAGGAGATTTTCGGACCGGTGCTCACCATCCATGTTTATCCGGAAGACCGGTTCGATGAAACCCTGAACCTGTGCGACCGGACTTCGCCTTATGCACTGACCGGGGCGATCTTCGCTCTCGACCGCAAGGCCATCGTCAAGGCCATGCATGTTCTTCGCCATGCAGCCGGCAATTTCTACATTAACGACAAGCCCACCGGAGCGGTCGTCGGGCAACAGCCTTTCGGCGGGGCCCGGGCCTCCGGCACCAACGACAAGGCCGGCAGTTGGCTCAACCTCGAACGTTGGGTCAGCCCCCGTACGATCAAGGAGACTTTCCTGCCGCCGAAGGATTTCCGTTATCCGTATATGGCTGCTCCATAACAGCACACCACACGGTGGTCCTGTTTTGGCAAATGGTAGGTGACCATGTTTTGATAAAAAGTGAAGATAATAATCAGGAGTAAATGCCATGACAACCAGAAAAACAACCGTTGTTCATAGAAAACAAACCGCCTTTACTCTCATCGAAGTACTGGTGGTAGTGGCGATTATTTCCATGCTCGTGGCCATACTGTTGCCCACCCTGGCCAAGGCCCGCGAACAGGCTCGGCGGGTAAAATGTCTGTCCAACTGCTCGCAAATGGCCAAGGCTTCGACTTCGTTCTCGGTCTCCCACAAGGGTCGAATGCAACTGGTAGCCGCAGATATTTGCGCCATTGCCGCCGATTTCGACAAGGATATCTACGCCTACCAAAAGGGTGTCGGCCCACGAAATAACATTCAGTTCCCCGACTACCGCTCTCTCAAGAGCTGGCCGGTGGCCTTGGCCGCGGAGATGAATATCACTTCCTTGAAGCGCAACGAAGACTACTTTCTTGATGAAAGTGAATGGGAAAACGGGTGGCCGGAAACCGATGACATCGATTACTACAATCGAGTGAAAGGTAAGTATGACATCTTTTACTGCCCTTCCGACCCCCTTGGAGTGCGTCAGCTCCGCTATCCGAACGAGTTTCACGGCATATTGTCATATACCGTCAATACCGATGCGTTAGGGGTAAGTATCGGCCACCAGGAAGAGCGGTTCAAAACCCCTGACATGCGTCCAATCTGTGTCGGTCCACGCGGCGGGGATAAGCCCAGTTCCCCCGCCGGAGTTGTCGATTTGTGCGTCGAGCTCGGCAAAATGCACCAAAAACCCAAAGCCATGGGGCGCGTGGACTCATTCGTCCGCCCAGCGGAAGTTTGTCTGTATGTGGATGGAGGTAATGAACTGGCCGAGCAATTAACCGAATACGATAATAGCGCCGGCAGAGTAGTGGGTATGCGCGTTTTAGTCGAACTCAATACGGACTACGTGCATTACTGCCAAATCGATTTTGGTGCCACTCAGCCGTACAAACTCGGATATTTGGATGGGGTCCTCTATGACCACGCCTATGTTCCCTGGAAACGACATGGCGACGACGGCGGTGTTTGCGTAGCCTTCGCCGATGGTCATGCTGCTTTTTGCCGGGGTACGGGATGGATCAATGGGCCACAGGTTGGCGTCTGGCCTCTCCGAGTGGCCGTGAATCCACCTTCGCCAACTTCTTATAAGGTAGTTAAGGAATATTCCCCCCGTCCACGAGTAACACCTTATAGACCTTGATGGCATCCCGGCAAGTCTGAGAAGAGTGGCCTTCAGACAGATTTGACCTACCGCAGCGGTTGTCGCCCAAACTGCCGTCGCAGGCGATTGGCCTGCTCCCACAGTTTCGGATCGTCCTTCAGAAAACGGATAAGCTGACCGGTGGAGATCTGTAACGCGGTCGCAGTTTCGGCGACGGCCGCCTCGTGGGCGACAAACACATCGAGCACATATTGAACGATCGGCCAGTAATCCGGATGGCGGGTTGACGGGTGTAAACCGGGAGCATCGGTCAGCGCCCGCAGATAAAACTCCGGTGGTGACTCCTCACGGCCCACGTCACTACGCAAATTCAGGGCGATGGCCCGTCTCAACCGACGCAAGGCTCTGGCCTTGTTCTCATGCTGCGACCGACTCTCCTCGGCAATCACGGTCAAAGCCGTGGGTCGATGACGCAAGCGAACCGCCGAGGAGGTCTTATTCCGCTTCTGGCCACCCGGCCCGCTGGCTCGGTAGACATCCACCTCGCATTGTGCCAGCAGTTGCGCATCAGTAAGATTCAGCCAGGCCCGGAACGAGGTTGAGTCGTCCGGCTTATTACCTTCGGCTGATGTTCGTTCCATCTCGTCTCCCCACGAATCAAGGCCGCTCAACACGCCAAATCCGACCCTCGGCCGTCGAACCATCCGGTAGTCGGCTCGACACCGCTTCAACATTCACGCGTAAACCGGCACGGCAGGCCAGATCGGGAAAAGGATCCGCCACTGCGCGGTTCGAGTCACTGATCCAGCCGAAACCACCCGGCCGTAACGCCGATGCCACCCACCGGGCCACCGGTTCGAGCAACTGTTTTTCGTAAAGCAAATCCGCCGCCAAGACACAGTCGTAGCACGGCTGGTCGAGCGGCTCGCGAAAATCAACGAATCGACAGGACTCCAGTTCTATTCCGTTACGCTCCGCGTTCAGAGCGACGAAGGCCAGGGCATCAGCGTCGTAGTCACCGGCGGTGACTGACCAGCCGGCCCGGGCGGCGGCCAAGGACACCAGTCCGACCCCACAGCCAATTTCCACGGCCTTCCGACCGCCGCCACCCCCCACCCGCAGCACCTTTTCGGCCAACATCACCGAAGCCGGCCAAGGGGCCGCCCAATAAGGCATATAGCCATCCCGCTCAAAGCGTTCGATCGTCGAGGATAAATCCAGCAGGCTATCCATATCCGCCGGCCAGCAAAGATCAAAAACCTCGCCGGCAACCGTCCAACACTCCCGCCGGACGGCAAAACCCCTGAAAAAATCATCGTCTGAGGCCATTATCACCACCCGTACCGGCCCTTTTTCGTAAAATCTTCAGAAAACGACACCTATGAGCGATACTATAATATAAAGAGTTGGAACAGGAATGAACCATGAGCATCATCCTCGAACAAGCCCCCCGGTCGTCCCTCAAAGAGGGCGCCTATTTCCTGGCCGCTTTTGATCCGGCTTTGGCCGACCGCTTGGTCGGCTGGATCCGCGACGATGATGAACTTTTCTGGTTGGCCCCTAAAACCGCTCCACCGCTATCCGTTGACAAAGTCCTGCATTGGCCGGGGACCGGAAGCCAGCCCATGTTCATGCGGATAGATACTTCTCCGGAACCACTGGGGTATCTGGAATTGAACAACATGCCGGGCGACGACCGGCATTTTTGGATCGGGCACTGCATCATCTGCCCCAATCACCGCGGCCACGGATTGGGTCGCACCATGATTCGCCTTGTGCTTCACGAGGCTTTTTATCGGTACCAGGGGCAGCGCGTGAGCCTTGTCGTTTTCCCCGACAACCGGCCCGCGATTCGCTGCTATCAGGCCGTGGGGTTCCGCCACGTCGGCTGGCAAAGCCGCTATTTCCCCGTACGCGGCGATTATTACTCCATGTGGCACATGTGCATCGATCGACAAGGCTACCGTCTCAAGGCCCGACGCGAATCGCTCGAAAGATGATCGGATGAACGGCAAGATATGCGCTGCCGGCGGTATTATTTGCCCGATTTGTTCAACCGGCAAAATCGCTTTCCGATAAATCTATTCTGACGAAGTGGTGCTGTCACCGGCGGATTCGACGGCGGCCACCACGCCGTCCACGATGCCGTCCAGAATGGTCTTTATCCCCGCCCCGATGGAACTGGTAGCCGTCTGGCGAAAAACGGCCGCCGCATCGCCGTCGCAACTGACACCCATCACGCTCATCGCCAACCCGACAAACAAGACAAGGCCGCCATGTTTTTTTACCATTCGCATGTACTGCCGGTATCGACTCCATTGTGCACACATAACCCTGTCTCCCAATCGACGGACTTACCCCGTGAGGCCGTCAACCAGCCCTTCCGTCTCTTGGCTCCTATCGGCCAATCAGCCGGCTCTGATTCACTGATCACGAGTTCAATATTTCAATGGAGAACAAGGCCGCTCAAGGCGAGCGCAAGACCTGCGCGACCGGCTGACTCGTCGACTGCTCGGAAGGGAAAGGCTTACACAACATTCCAACCGCGGCCGTGAGCAGCACGACAATCAGGACGAACCGCACAAAACGCCGAGGAAGCAGATGGGTCATTTTGCCGCCCAGATAGCCGCCGATCATCGCCGTGGGAATGAGTATCAAGGCCAGCATGAAAGCTTTCTGAAAAGGGATGCCGACCTGCGCATTGGCATAATTCTTGTAACAAGCCCCGATAATGCTTAAGGGTAAAATCGTGGTGGCGGAATTGGCTACCGCCTGCCGCAGCGGCACGCGCAGAAAGACCTGTTGCAAAGGGACGGCCACCGCTCCCCCGCCGATTCCCAGAAGCCCCCCGGATAAACCCATCGGCACGCCGACGGTTAATACCGTTTTCCAGCGCGACAGCTTACGCGCGGCCAGTTCATCCATCTCCGGAAGCCGGCGGTTGGTAAAAAAACGATAAATGTTATAAGCCGCCATATAGACCATGAATCCCCCGAAAATCCGGGCGAGATAAACCTGGTTGTCTCCGCGGAACCAGGGGCGATCGCTGAACCACACCCCCACAAGCACGCTAATCACCACCGTCGGTATCATCACGCGGATCACCGGCACCAATATGGCGCGGGCCCGCAAATGCTGGACAACCGCCGGCAAGGCCACGAAGAAATTGACGATCATGGCCGCGCCCTGGTACAGATGCTGAGCCGGCCCAAGGACAAAGGTCATGCCCGGAATCATCAACACGCTGCCGCCAATGCCCAGAAGCCCGCCCAGCAGGCCGGCCATAAAACCTATCGACACAAGCAGCAGGTATTGAACCATGAGCAAAGTCTGTCCTGTTTCGTCCAGCCACCCGGCCACCTCTGACCGGTATACCGGCCGGTAGTATCGTCCTTTGCCATGACAATGACAACGGCCGGCGACACCCTTTTGAATCATAAGTCCCCGGCTTCCCTCATATTGGCCTTTTCCAGCTTGACAAAGCCGCCGAAACCCCCCAAAATAATGCAATCGTGCTTGCGGGGTTCACGGATGGTCGAGAAACCCGCCTGCCGATGACAATTGGGCCGTGGTGCAACTGGTAGCACGTCTGACTCTGGATCAGAAGGTTCAAGGTTCGAGTCCTTGCGGCCCAGTGAACTTCGAATCGAGTTTCTCGTGCCTTGCGACGATTTATTTACGCCGATGCAGTACTAACTTTATAAATATTCTGAATCAAACAATCGCCATACAATTTGTCCGCCTCCCCGACAATGGGATTGATACTGTTCTTGTCGGTCGTGTCCGCATCGACCATGATAAGGTTTGTTAAACTGGTGTTTGTCAAAAACCATACAGCAATCGGAGTTCGCTAATGACCAGCAGTAGACAGGCGGGCGATACGGTCCCTAATCGGCGAATTTGGCGGCCGCAACTGAACAAACCTTTTTCCACGGCGGACATGGAAAAAATCGTCAACGACGCCATCGCCGTCCTTCAGAAAATCGGCGTCTACTGCAAGCATCCGGAAACGATCAAACGCATGACCGCCATCGATGGAATCGATTACCACGGGGAACGGTTGCGTTTTTCGAAGAAGCCCGTCTGGAACCTGATTGAACACTGCCGCCGGCATACGCAACCGATGCCCCCACCGGCGGATGGCAAATTCGTTCTGGCGGGTTGCTCCTGGGCATTGTTCTATTGCGATCCGGAAACACTCGAAGTGCGCAAAGCCACCACGCCGGAGGCCCGCCGGATGGCCCGCTTCTGGGATGCCAGGGATGTCGGCGGCGGAGTGCCCCTCTTACCCGGCGACGTGCCGCCCGAGCTGGTTTCCATCACCGCCGAGCATATTGCCCTGACCGAAAGCCGCAAGCTCGGCGGAGGGCTGGCCATCCTCGATCCAGAAGAGGTTCGTTATCACATTGACATGAACCTGGCCGCCGGTCGGAAATACCTGCTCATGCAGGAAGTCCCCATCAGCCCCCTGCGTTTTAACAGCGAGGGGCTGAACGTGATATACGAGTTTCTCGATAACCCCGACGTTAACCTTTTTATCGCCGGGCCGATCCCCATCGCCGGGGCCACGACGCCGATCGAGCCGCGGGCCGCTCTGATTCAGTCCCTGGCCGAGGAGTTGGCTTACAGCCTTTTGCGTTTTGCGTTGACCGGAGAGCAAAATCTATGGGCCCCGCGGCTGGACCCGTTGGATATGCAATACGCGATCATGACCGTGGGCTCGCCCGAATGGTGTCTGCTGACCTCGATGCGTTTCCAGGTGTACGAATTCATGACCGGCCAGACGATCTGGTCGGGCGGGTTCCGGAGCATGGCCAAGCAGCCGGACGCCCAGGCGGTTTGCGAGAAGACGGCTTCGATGATGTGGCAGGCGTTGCTGGGTGTCTGGCGTTTCGGATCCGTCGGACAGCTCAGTATGGACGAAGTCTTCAGCCCGCAGCAGGCGATTATTGATATCGAAATCGCCGGCTACGTCGAGCGCTTGTTTCAGGGCTTGAACTGTGAAGAACACGACCCCGTGGCCATGATCGCCGAAGGCGTGGAGGCCGGCGGCTTCACCGGCTTGGCCAGTACGGCCGAGCGGTTCCGCGAATTTTTCTGGTTCCCCCAAATGTTCAAACACTGGAACGTTGGCGGATGGCACAAGGCCGGCGCACCGCGGATACTCAACATAGCTTGGGAAAAAGCTCAACAGAAAATTGCCGAAAGCACCTACGCCCTACCCGATGATCAACAAAAAGAGGTGGACCGTATCTTCCAGAAAGCCATCGATTATATCCATAGACGACCGGCGTAACGGACTTTCGGGTCAATCAGTGCGAGTGCTGGGGTGCATCCGAAAAGGCGGCACAGGGAATTCCGGCTTACCTGGGTTTATTCGTTTTATACTCCAGAACCTTAAAAACACGGGCAAACCCTTGTCCCGCCGCAGCGTGACAAGGGCTTGCCCATGCCACCCAACGCCGTGAATTACATTTATCGACGACCGGCGTAACGGACTTGTCGGTCAATCAGGCAGCATCGACTCGAATTGCTCTAAAAACAACAATATCCGATTCCGCGACGCCGGAGAGTTTCGCGCGTCCGCGTGCGAACCGTCACGCAGGTACATGAATTCCAAAGCGGGCAAATCGACCCCGGCGTCTCGTAGCAGCAAATAGCGATCCTGTAGATGACGGGCGTTGTCGACACCCCAGACCAGATCAGTCGTTCCGTGAATGAACAGCATCGGACTGTGGAATTCCTCCAGATGCCCCACGGTATCCAGGCGGTCCCATCCATCGGATTCGGCCGAAGTGTAATAGTCCAGGGTAGCCGAAAATTGGCATAGACCTTCATTGGCGGGTGCCAGGGCGGAAATAACGGTATAGATCCCGAAGTAATCGCGTATTTGATCCGGTTCGTACAATCCACCCAGCCCCACCATGGCGGTGACCGGCCGCAACCGATTTAACAAAGCGGCCAGCGTAGCCCCCTTGGAATATCCCAGTACATAGATTCGCTCGATATTTAATAATGAACGACCCTGATTATCCAACCAGTCCACAGCCTCGATAAGATCCGCTAAATCCTGCACGCCATAAGCTGTTTCGCACTCCGGAAGGGCCAGCGAGAAAGTCATAAAGCTGTAAGAACGATAAATGGCTGCGTCATGCTCATGCCAGTAACGGGCGGCCCCTTCCGAGTTTTCGGAAAGCCAGACCGTTGCTCCATTGAGAATGACAATCATTGCTCCGCGGTGGTCACTGTTCGTCGATAGATAACCGCCGATAACCCCCGATCCGTCATCGCGATCAATCTCTACCCATTGGGCATCTTCGAGACCGTCCTCGGCATATAAACGCGCCCCGGCCTTCTGCTCAAGAAAAATGTGCGGGGGAGTTTCTCCGGGATAATTCTCCGGCACAAACCATAAGGGGCTCGCACAACCGCCGGCAAGAACAAGGGCCACATAAATCGTCGTTTGGGTAAAGGTGTTCATATAATATGATGGCATTTATGGCTGAGTGTTGCTCTCCGGCCGACTGCTCGGGCAATGCCCTCCTTTGTCGTCCACTTTCAAACCGCGGATGCGTATCAGGCACGAGGCGCGGAAACTCTCCGGCATCGCCGGATCATCCACCAGCCATAGATGACCCGCCGTATCGATTGCGGCCCCTTCAATACTGATATATGGCATCCTTCGAGGAGCCGGGAAATCCGCCAAAACCTTACGCAAATCATGCCCACGAATATCGTATAAATTCAACCATCGCTCCGCAGCGTTCGTCCGTGGATCGATCCGCAGAATCCAACCGCCGTTGCGATCGACCGCCAGCAGCAACCCATCGGGAGTTGGAGCCAGCGCATTGAGCGTCTGCATCTGCCCCTGTCGCTGAGCGCGTACGGTCGCCGTCAATGCTTCCGACACCTCCCGATCCACCACCATCCGCCCCTTGACCAGCCGAGCAAGCCCTATCCGTGGATTCGTGAACATCAGGAGCGGTTTGGCCTCGGTAGTATGGCTGCATGTTCCTTCCTCGACCCAATAGAGCTCACCGGGGCGGCCGTTGGGAGCCAAGCCTTCCAAGCCGTCGTTGGAGTCTCGACCCTGCTCCTCCTCAACACAGCTATAAGCATAGACCCCCATCAGTCGGGCGGTCACCCGCTCTTTCCAATACACCAATTCCAACTCAAGGACCATGGAATAAGGCTGTTCGACGGCCACGAAGATACGCGATTCATGCGGCGGCGCGGGTGAAGGGGCGATGGTCACCGCTTCCAGATCGAGCATCGGGCCGTCATCGCCTTTAAGCGTGGCCATGATCTGCCTATGCAGCTCCGCCAGAATTATTTCTCCGGCGGCGGCATATTCCCTGGCAAAACCCGCCCAATCATCGGGCGGCTCAATGATAAAGACCTCATCGGCCGTCAATACTTCGCCGGAATCGGCTTGGGGGAGCTTTTTCGCGGATAGAAAAAACAATTTCCCCGCCGAACGGCCACCGTTACGGTCGCAAACCATCCACAACCCCTCGCGCGACTCCAGCCTTCCATAATGCAACCCGGAGGCCTGCTCAATATGATCCTTCCCGTCCGGCGTGCGCAGATGATAGTAATCGATACGAACGGCTTCTCCCTCGGCCGCCGGATTAACCAGCATAAAACATACGCCGGCCAGGACCCAATGATAAAAAGCAGGCATGGACACAACCTCTCTGAACCTTTCGATCCGTCAGCACACTGTCTCCACGGAATATGCTAAAAGGTTTGGACGTTATGGGAAAGTTAATCAAAAAAGAAATGCTCATGAGATGGGGAGCGCTTCTATACGATCACATCATTTACTTAAACCCAAACGCCATCGTCGATCGCATAGGAATAGCAGGCTTCCCGCGGCCAACAATAGCAGGGTGGCCGTGTCCGGTGCAATCATTGTCTCCCATTGGGCACGGCTTTCCGCCTTTTTGCGGACCATGGGTGCCGAGACCATCGCATCGTTTGAAATGATATCCCCGCTGCCGGCATGAATATGTATTTTTTGAAAATCCACCCTCGGCGACTCGAGCATGACCGGGGCCAGTTCGATCGGGCGATTGAACCGGAGGAACTTATTTTGATCCATATCCGGAAGAAGGATGCGCGGGTCCAGCATCCACCCCATTAGAGGCTGAGTATGTTCATCGAGTAAACCTCGCCACGGGGTCGACATCGAAGCGGGTAACGCCATTTCCTCAACGTTGCTCGAAGCGGTCATGATACCGGCCTCGAGCGGACGCGGAAACGCCGCCGATAGAAGAGTAACGCCCACTACCATGTTCAAGATTCGGCGCATGTGCTGAGGATCTCCGGCGATTCCACTTGTTCCGAAACCATTTTGGTCCGGCCCGGCGTTCCACGTATCCCCTCAGATCATCTTCATCGGCGCAGCGCTATGGTAGCCATAAGCTATTTTGCCGGCGAAAAGCCGGAACAGTCCGAACGGCGCGCATTAATCGCGTACTTCCCAACGCGCCATCCTGGTAAAGTCTGATAATCTTGCTACTGTCAATGCTGAGGCGATTGGACAAATCCGCCGGATACCGTATAACTTCTCAAAAGGAACGCGGCCAAGGTAACGAAATCCCGACCGGTTTCCATGGAGGTCATCACTATTCACCCCTTGCAAAATATTTCCGAGCGCATTCTGAAACACCTGCAGCGGAAAGAGTATCGGCCCCGACAAATCCGCCAACTAGCCCGCTCGATGGGCGTGTCCGCCGGTGGCTACCCGGCCTTCCGCGAGGCGATCAAAACCTTGATGAAACAGGGTCGCGTGGTGCTGGGTGGGGGCAACGATGTACTGCTCGCACAACCCGCCGATACGATCGTGGGCAGTTTCCGGGGTCATCCGCGTGGGTTTGGATTCGTGGTACCCAACAGTCCCACCGAGCACGGCGACCTCTTCATTCCTCCGGGGGCAACCTTGCAGGCGATGACCGGCGATACGGTGGCGGCCCGCATTGTCCGTCGTGGTCGGCGCGGAGCGGAGGTCCGCATCGAGGGAGAAATCACCCGGATCATCGAACGCGGACAAAGTCGTTTTGTCGGTGAATTGGTCCACGAAGGCAGGCAATGGTATCTACGACCCGACGGCCGCGTCCTGTTTGCTTCCGTGTTGCTCGGCGACGTTTCCGCCACCGGGGCCAAGGCCGGCGATCAGATCGTGGTCGAACTGACCGAATTCCCTACCCCCGACCGGCCGCCCCGTGGCGTGATTGTCGAGGTGCTCGGTCGCCGGGGCGATCCGGAAATCGATACGCTCAGCATCATCCGTCAATACCACCTGCCCGAGGAATTTCCTGATGCCGTCCTGGACGATGCCCGGCGGGCGGTCCGCGAGTACGATCTGGAAAGTGTACTCCACCAGCGAGAGGACCTTCGAGGGCAGGTCGTTATCACCATCGATCCCGATGACGCGCGGGATTTCGACGACGCTATCTCTCTTCGGCGCATCGGGAAAAACCGCTTCGAGTTGGGTGTTCACATTGCCGATGTTGCCGCCTTCGTGACCGAGGACGGGCCTCTCGATACGGAAGCCCGACAACGGGGCAACAGTGTATATCTGCCCCGTCGGGTCATCCCCATGTTGCCGGAAGTCCTCAGTAACGGCCTGTGCAGCTTGCAGGAAGATCAGCCTCGCCTGACCAAAAGCGTGTTCATCGAATACGACCGGCAAGGCCAGCGTGTTGGCAAACGCTACGCCAATACGATCATCCAGTCGCGTCAGCGTCTGACCTATCGCCAGGCCACGGCCATCATCGAGGGTAAAAAGAAAAACTTCGCACCCGAGGTCGTTACCCTCCTCAAGGACATGGAACAGCTCGCCCGACTCATCCAACGGCGGCGACTCGATGCCGGCATGGTCGTGCTCGACCTGCCGGATATCGAATTGATCTTTGACGACCGGGAAAACTGCATCGGCGTCCAACCGGAGGATACCAGCTTTTCGCATACCATCATCGAAATGTTTATGGTCGAGGCCAACGAGGCGGTGGCTGAACTCTTTACCGACCTTAATGTACCCCACTTGCGGCGTATTCATCCCGAACCACCGGCCGACGGTCGAAAAAAACTGGCCCGACTCCTGCGCGTGCTGGGCAAGCCTATCCCCGGCCACCTGCAACGCGAGGACATGATCCGCCTGCTCGACAGCGTCCGGGGGACGGACGACGCATTCGCCGTCCACTTCGCCGTGCTCCGCTCCATGGCCCAGGCGGAATACTCGCCCAAGCTCATCGGGCATTTTGCCCTTGCCAGCCGGCACTACAGCCATTTCACCTCCCCCATCCGCCGCTATCCGGACTTGACGGTGCACCGTCTCCTCGATCTGTATCTGAGGGGCAAGCTCAAAAGCAAGGCCGACCGTAAAAACGTGCCCTCCATGGACGCCCTAACCGAGCTCGGCCGGGCCTGCACCTTCAGTGAACAGCGCGCCGAGCACGCCGAACGCGAATTGAAAATGGTCAAAATTCTTCGCCTGCTGGAAAAAAATCTCGGAGCCGTCGAGGACGGCATCGTTACCGGCGTCACCAATGTCGGTCTGTTCGTGCAACTGCGCACCTATCAGATCGAGGGCCTCGTTCGCTTCGCCGACCTGCCGGACGACTGGTGGGATATCGACGCCCGGGGCGGCTGCGTCGTCGGCCGGATGACCGGTCGGCGTATCGCCGTCGGCAACCGCCTCAAAGTACGGATCGCCCGGGTTAACATCGCCGCCCGTGAATTGGACCTGGCCCTGGGTGAAGACCTAACAACCAGGCAGGCCTCGAAAAGAAAAAAGACAAAAGAGAAAACCAAAACGAAAGTTACTCGTATATATCCCAAGAGGAAGCACAAGTGAGGCAGCCGTTATTCATACCCCCGCCATTGATATTGCCCATGACAGCTATTATTCGTTGCTCCTATGCGAATTGACGTACACTGCCATATCGGTCAACGGTTCCGGCCTTGCCAGCCTGATAACCGGTTTGTTTTTGAACCGATCCATGGTAACGCCGGTTGCGATGCGTATCTTTCCGATCGGTTGTATAACAACGCGGGTATGGCCTTGGTCAAATGGTATCTTGGACTGAATCGACTTTCAGCCGGCGAGGCCGACCAGCGTCTCGAACATCTGTTGCTCCAACATATCCTGGCGTCCCAGTTTCTGGACCGGGTAGTGGTGCTGGCTTTCGACCAGATACATACCAACGCCGGCAAGCCGATCGGGCCTCGGCGGCGAGGGGAACGGCTTGGCTCGGATTTGTACGTCTCCAACACCTACGTCCGTCAACTCTGGCTTCGCTACCCGCAAAAACTGCTTTTTGGCGCCTCGCTTCACCCATATCGTCGGCAGGACAACCTGACCGCTATCGACATGCTTGATGAAGTCGCCGCCGCCGGGGCCGTCCTGATCAAATGGTTGCCCCCCACCCACAATATCGATCCTGCCGACCCCCGGACCATCGATTTTCTCCGTCATGCGGCCCATATCGGCATGCCGCTCCTGATCCATATGGGCGCCGAGGCAACCTTGGGGAACCTTTACCCCCGCTTCGGCGATCCCGTCGGTTGGCTGAATACCTTCCGCCGACTTCGGCGGGACAACGCCATGCCCACGGTCATTGTTGCCCATGCCGCCACGCCTCTATTTTGGCCGATCACCCCCGGCCACACGTTCTCTACACTGATTCGCGCCCTGGTCGGCGAGTTTGCCGACGCCCCCCTCTATTCCGACATAGCCGCACTCGGCCAGATCAGCAAAGCTCACTGGCTCAAAAAGCTTCTGGCCATGCCGTGTATCCAGGGCAAACTGGTCTACGGCAGCGACTTTCCCATACCCCCGATGCCGACGGCCTTCCCCTTGCGTCTGGCTCGACATTGTCGCCGGATTCGGGCCATGCGCTCGTGGATCGACCGGGACATCGCCGTCAAGGTCGCCCTCGGCATCGGCGAAGAGGTTTTCCAGCGAGCCGCTACCCTGCTCACCAATCGCCTGCATTGCTCCGACCATATGATCCGCAAGGGTTTGACATCGCCGTAAACCAGCGATAGGTTTGCCGACAAACCGATGGCCCGGTGGCCATCCACGGCCCTTCAAAATGGTGATAACGACGTGCTTAAAACTCCGCTATACAACTTTCATGTCCAACACGGAGCTAAAATGGTCGATTATGCCGGATGGGAGATGCCGCTGCTCTATACCGGCATTGTCGAGGAGCATCTACACACCCGGAAGGCCGCCTCCCTCTTCGACATCTCCCACATGGGGCGAATCGAGGTCCGCGGCCCCGACGCGAACGATCTGCTTGAGCGGGTATGCACCCGTCGGCTATCCGATATGCACGTCGGGCAGTCTCGCTACAGCCATGTTTGTAACGAACAGGGGGGGATCATCGACGATATTATCGTTTCCCGCTTCGACGATCACTGCCTGATCGTGTGCAATGGAGCCAACCGGCTGATCGTCAGGGAATGGTTGGAGAGCCATGTTACCGGCCAGGTCCGCATCACCGACATTACCGAATCCACGCTGATGATCGCCCTCCAGGGACCGGATACAATGTCAATCATCAATCGTGTCGCGCATGGAGAACTGGAGGAAATCAAACGCTACCATTTTTCCGCCGGCGAATTAATGGGAATGCCTTATACTATCTTTCGTTGCGGGTATACCGGTGAGGATGGCGTGGAAGTCATCCTGCCCGCCATGGCAGGTCAACTTCTCGGCGATTTTCTAACCAAAGGGGTGACGGAAAACCGCTTCAAACCGGCCGGGCTGGGGGCTCGTGATACACTCCGACTGGAGGCGGGTATGCCGCTTTACGGGCATGAGTTGCATACGGAGATCGACTCCCTCTCGGCCGGTCTGGCCTGGTGCGTCGATCTGGAAAAAGACTTCATCGGGGCAGCGGCCCTTCGGAACATCGCCCAAAAAGGCCCGAAAGTCCGTCTGGTCGGCTTGCGGATCGACGGCCGCCGCATTGCCCGACATCATACTCCTGTTTTCGACAACGATAAAAAAGTCGGCGAGGTAACCAGCGGTACATTTTCACCGACTCTCCAGCAGTGTATTGCCTTGGCCTACGTGCAGAGCGCTCATAGCTCTGTCGGTCAAAAAGTTACCGTTGAGATCAGTGGCAAGCGGACCGAGGCCGTCGTGGTCCCATTGCCTTTCTATAAACGACAAACACAGGACGCAAAACAATGAGTTCCAACCCAAGCGATCGAAAATATTCCAAAACCCATGAATGGTTTTTGGTCGAGGGTAATACCGTGACGATGGGGATTACCCAGTATGCCGCCGACGAATTGACGGATATTACCTTCGTGGACCTGCCGCCGGTCGGTTCGATGATCAAACCCGGCCGGGCGTTTGGCGAAATCGAGTCCGTGAAAACCACCAGCGAACTTTTCTCCGTCGTCGGCGGAGAGGTACGCGCAGTAAACACCGCCCTTGTCGATCAGCCCGAACTGGTCAATAACGACCCTTTCGGGGCCGGATGGATGGTGCGCATTCTCGCTGATGACCTGAGTCCCCTGGATCATCTGCTGGACAGCCGAGCCTATGACGCGATGATTGATCGCGACATGTAAACACGGGAAAAAGAAGCGATATAAAGCCACTTATGGATTTCACGCAACTGACCCAGGCCAATGTGCAAAAAATGCTGGAGGTCGTCGGAGCCGCCGGCGTCGAGGATCTCTTTCGCGATATTCCTCCCGCCGCCCGTCTGAATAAGCCGCTGGCTTTGCCCGACCCTCTGACCGAAACCCAACTGTTGGCCGAAATGCGCCGTCTGGCTGAGGCGAACCGGACCATCGAGGAGCAAACCTGCTTTCTCGGCGGCGGTGTATACGACCATTTCATTCCCACCGTCGTCGATGAACTGGCCGGCCAAAGCGAATTCGTCACCGCCTATACTCCCTATCAGTCCGAGGTGGCCCAAGGGTCGCTCCAAGCGTTCTACGAATATCAGAGCATGATTTGCCAACTGACCGGCATGGACGTTTCCAACGCCTCTCTTTACGAAGGAGCAACCGCCGCCGCCGAGGCTGTCCTCATGGCCCGAGCCATTAATGGACGGCGACGGGTAGTCGTCTCGGCCGCGGTTCATCCGGACACGCGCGGCGTGTTGGCTACTTACCTGCGTGAGTTACCCATCGACCTGATTACCGTCGAGGTGCCGGACGGTCTGACCGACCCCGAAAATCTCCGACGGATCGTTGATACGGACACTGCCGCGGTCCTCCTCCAGACTCCCAATTTCTATGGAATCATCGAGCCGGCCGATCAGCTAATCAACATCGCCCGCAAAGCCGGGGCGCTAGCCATCGTTTCCATCGATCCCATCAGTTGCGGGCTGCTCAAGCGTCCGGGCGATCTGGGTGCTGATATCGTCGTGGGCGACGGCCAATCGCTCGGCATCCCCATGTTTTACGGAGGACCCTCGCTCGGCTTTCTAGCCTGTCGCGCCGAGTACCTTCGCAAGATCCCCGGCCGGCTCATCGGGCGTACCGCCGATCGCGTTGGCCGTCGCGGATTCTGCCTGACGTTGCAGACCCGCGAGCAACATATCCGCCGGGAACGGGCCACCAGTAATATCTGCACGAATCAGGGTCTTATGGCCCTGCGCGTGGCCGTTTATCTAAGTGCCGTCGGCAAAAACGGACTCGCCCGCATCGCCGCCCTTTGCCTCGATAAAGCGCACTACGCCGCTAATCTGCTGGAGGGGCTGGACAAATTTGAATTGCGTTTCAAAGGGCCGTTTTTCAAGGAATTCGTGGTCCGCGCTGCTGAACCGGTCGAAAAGGTGCTTCAACATTGCCGAAACCAAGGGATTCTGGCGGGGATTCCGCTGCAAACCTGGGATAATAACCTCTCCGATTCCTTCCTGGTCGCGGTCACGGAAAAACGCACCCGGCAAGAGATTGACGCCTGGGCGGCCGCCCTACGGGAAGCGACCGAGGCGGCTTAATTTTGAAATCCGCTCTTATTTACGGTACTCTTTGCCTATGACCTTGTGCCGAAGGAGTGGCTAAAGTGGGTTACGATGTCGAATTCCTGCAGATTCCTGTACCGCCTGGCATGACTTTCCCCGTCTCGGCGGACACCGCGAAATCCTTGAAAAGCAACGCGATCCCTTTCGATGATCTTGAATCCCTTCGTGCCGAACTCCAACAGGTGGGCGGCTGTCGGCCCGGCCCGGAAAAATCAGTCGACTTCTTCGGCCGCGGTCTCAACTACGCTCGCCTTACCATCAAGAAGAACCGCATCCACGTGGAAAATAACGCGAGCGTGCCCGAACTACTGAAAATTTACCGCCAACTGGCGGAAAAATATCCGACCTTGGTCATTCTCGATTTACAGAGTCGACAACTGCATGACGCGGACAGCTTTGCCAAGTGGTGGGCAAAGCCGCTGTAGACGCGAGAGTGATATTCTATTGACCGTGATAGTACCGGCAAAAAGTATAAACCAGAAACTGCGTGAGTGAGAGAGAGAGTGGGAGAGTGGGAGAGTGGGAGTGAAACGTCATAGTTGTTTACCATAACATATTCCCCCCTCTCCCTGTCTCCCCATCTCCCCCTCTCTTTCGTGAAGAGTTTATATTCAAATACTCGGGTGATTCTCATGGAGCAGATAAACGATTCACTGCAGGGCGCCGGCCTGGTACCGCCTGAAAAACTCGTTTTCGAGTTGTCCGAACCGGGTCTCTGCGCGGTCGATCTACCGGCCGGCGATGTACCGGCCACGGACCGCACTCGTGCGGTCCCCTGCCATCTGCTCGCCGAGCAACCCCCGGCATTGCCGGAGATAGGCGAACTGGACCTCGTCCGTCATTACACCCGGCTGGCCCATCGGCTCTTCAGTGTCGACGGCAACTTTTATCCGCTCGGCTCCTGCACCATGAAATACAACCCGAAAATCATCGAGCGGGTCAGCCGCCTCGCCGGCCTGATCAACCTCCATCCCTATCAGCCGGAGACGGATACTCAAGGCATCCTCGACCTCCTCTACCACCTGCGCGTCTTCCTGGCCGAAATCGCCGGGCTGGCGGAAGTCACCCTCCAACCGTGTGCAGGCGCCCATGGGGAAATGACCGGCCTGATGATCATCAGCGCCTATCATCGTCAACGAAATGAAGATCGCCCCACCGTGCTGGCCCCCGATTCGGCCCACGGAACGAACCCGGCCTCATGCTCCATGTGCGGTCGCTTCGCTCAAACCGTCGCCTCCCGACCAGACGGACGCGTCGATCTGGTCGACTTGAAACAAAAGGTCAACCGGCAGACCGCCGCCCTGATGATCACGAACCCCAACACGGCCGGCCTGTTCGATCCGCAGATCGCCGACATCGCCAAAATCCTTCATGAAAACGGTGCCCTGCTCTATATGGACGGGGCAAACATGAACGCCTTGCTCGGCGTTGCTCGCCCCGGCGATTTCGGCGTGGATGTCATGCATTTCAACACCCATAAAACCTTCAGCACGCCCCACGGCTGCGGTGGTCCCGGTGCCGGGCCGGTGGCCGTCAGCGAGGCCCTGCGTGAATTTCTTCCCGGCCCGCAGGTCATCAAGAAATCAGACGGCTCTTACGGTTGGGCCGCTCCCGGCCCAAACTCCATCGGCCGGGTGCGGTCTTTCCATGGACAAATCAATGTCCTCATTCGGGCCTACGCCTATATCCGCGCCCTTGGCCCACAGGGTCTTCGTCAGGTCAGCGAAAAAGCCGTCTTGTCCGCCAATTACCTCGCCGCCCGGCTCAAGGATCACTACCACCTCCCCTTCAATCCGCCTTACGCCCACGAGTTCATCCTTGTGCCGCAGTTCCAGCAATACGGCATCACCGAGCTGGACGTGGCCAAACGACTGATCGATTACGGCATCCATCCCCCGACCATGAGCTGGCCCGTCGCTCATTGCCTTATGATCGAACCGACCGAATGCGAATCGCTCGCCACCCTTGACGGTTTTGTCGAAGCCATGATCCGCATCGCCGAGGAGAGCCGGACCCGGCCTGAGGTTTTGCACCACGCCCCCTTGACCATGCCGGTCCATCGGCTCGACGAGGTAACCGCCGCCCGTAAACCTGACCTTTGCTGGCAACCGTCAGGTGACGCATCCTAAATTTAGGGGCCGGGTGGCACGGGCAGGCCCTTGTCCCACCGCGGCGGGACAAGGGTTTGCCCGTGCTTCTAAGCTTGGGGGGTTAAGCAACAATATTCCCGTAAGTCGAAATTCCTTATGCCACCATTCTCCAGATGCACCACTCGTCAGGCGACGCATCCGAGGTTAATGGCAACAATTCTATCAAAGAGATATCATCGTAATCCGCTGATCGACGATTGAACCCCAGGCAAGCGAACGAATCAGAACAATAAGGACATCATGAACGCAATCCGGGATATGAGTACTTTCACCATGAAACCACGCTGGATCATCGACTCCCCCGCCGACGGCGCAACCAACATGGCCCGTGACGAGGCCCTACTACAAAACGTAGGGGGTGGTCACTCGCCGGTCACCCTCCGTTTCTACCAATGGCGACCGGCAACGATTTCCCTTGGGTATTTTCAATGTTACGCCGATTACGCGGCCTTGGCCCCTCCGGCGGGCACCTTGCCGGTTGTTCGGCGGCAGACCGGCGGCGGAGCGATCCTCCATGACCAGGAATTAACCTACTCGCTGACTTTACCCCTCCATCATCCCCTGCTTGCCAATGGCGGACCCCATTCCTTATACGCATACATACATTCCGCTTTCGCCGAGCTGCTGCTTCAGCTCGGTGTGCCGGTGGTTCGGGGACCGGCCGGGGCGGGGGCCTGCTCACATGGCGGTCCGTTCTTCTGTTTCGAGCACCATGCCTGTTTTGATCTCCTGGCCGAAGGTAGAAAAATCCTTGGCAGTGCCCAGCGCCGCACTCCCGCCGCCGTCCTTCAGCACGGCTCCCTGATTCTCGCCCGCCGCTACGACCAACAACCATGCGCTGCCGTAGCCGATTTCATCTCCGTTGATATCCTCGAGCATCTGCCTGCTCTGGCTCGAACCATTCTCGGCGAAGATCTCGGCCGACCGGCCGATTACACCCCCGAGGAAAAAGATCTGACCACGCAACTCATTGATAAATATGCCGGCAAAGAATGGACCCGTAAGCGATGAATGATTTCAAGGATCAGACGACCTGAGAAAGCGGGATACTGATTGCTGACAACGGAGTACTGACCGCTTTATTCACTCGAAAATCCGCTGGATGTCATTGAAAGTCACGAAAAGAAAGATGCCGGCAATCAAAACCAGGCCGATCATCTGCGTGGCCATCTGCACCCCCAGGCTGACCGGTGCCCCCTTGATTTTCTCGATAATTAAAAACACGAATAATCCGCCGTCCACAATCGGCAGCGGCAGAAAATTGACCACCGCCAGATTCGCCGAGATCAGGGCCAGGAAATACAGAAGCACGACGAAATCATTCCGGGCGGCGGCACTGCCCATCTGCAGGATTCCGACGGGGCCGGATACGTTCTCAAACCCCACCGACCGCTTGATCAACATGCGTTCCCCGAAGACGTACACGCTGCGCACGAAGAAGTAGGTTTTACGAACTCCGATCATGATGGCCTTGAACGGGTTGGTCTCCCGCATCATTTCCACCACCGGCATACCAAGCAAATCGCTGACTTCGTAGTCGATTCGCTGGACCCAGGTGTCCAGCATCTCCGGTACAACCTCCACCTGGGCAACGTGTACTTCAGGATCGTTCAGGCCTCGATACTCGACTTCAATCGTCCGCCCGAGGCACTCCTTCAACATATGGCGAGCACCAAGCCAATTACTAACGGAGAATAATCGGCTACTCTCTCCTGTTTTGACCATGATGTTGTTCTTACCGTCGATTCGCGTAACCCGACCATCCGGCGGAAAGTGAAAAACCGTCCCCAACGTTCTTGGTATATAAATCGTTCGGGATTGCTCCGGCTGTTGTTCGAACTGCCAAGTCAGCTTAACCTCCCGCCCGGCCAAGGCGATAAAACGATCCACCAGCTCATACCAATCCTTGACCGGTTGATCGTCCACGCGCGTAATCCGCGAACCGCGCGGCATGATGCCCTTGAGCACCGCCGCCGGAGTGGATATCTCCGTATCGATCTTCTCGACGATGTCCGCCACCACAAGGTTATCATTTTCCTGCACGATCGCCTGTGGGCTCAAACCGATCACCGGCCGACCTGTCCGAAAGATGCCCTTGCGTCGTGGTCGAACATTCAAGGAAATCTGATCATCAAGACCGTCGTCCCGCCGACGCAAAACGACCACCGGAATGTCCTTATCGGCATTAACGGCCACGCTTTCCAATATTTCCGCCAGGGTCGGGCTTACTTGGTTGCCCCAACGCACGATGACATCATTGGCCCGCAGGCCCGCCTGGTCCGCCCGTCCCCCGGGCTCCACTTCCAACAACTGTCGTCGTGGAACCAATCCAAGAAGATGTCCACTTTCTCTCGCCATCGAGCCCGTCGAATAGAACACCAGCCGCGAACGCCGGTTTGCGGTTAGATCCTTAGCTTGCTCGCCGGGCGCGGCCGCCGGACGGCGTACCCGCAGTTGACAATAGGTACCCTTGGCTTGCCGCAATCGAAACGCAAGATCATAAAAATTAGTGACTTTGTCTCCGTTAACCGCCAATACCTCGTCTCCGGGCTTTAGTTGTGTATCCATCGGCTGGTTCGGGTCGGTCAAGACCTGCCCCACGGTGTTGGTCATCGGCTGACCTACGCCAATCATCAGCGTGCTTTGTCCTTCCAACTTTTCCGGCTGCAAAGCAAAGGTCTTCTCCTCCACTCGACCCGTCGAGGGGTCGGTTCGTTCCACGGTCACATCCAGCGGTGCATCGGGATTCGCCAAGGTCACTAGTAATTTCAAATCTTGATAATCGGCGATTTTTTCCCCATTGATGGCCAGGATTCGGTCGCCCATGTGCAGACCGGCCTGCTCCGCCGGCGTGCCCGGCAGCAACCAGCCCACCTCGGCAGGGACCGTCTGAAAACCCGCCATGAAAACGATCATGAACACAACCGCGGCGAAAACGAGGTTCATGGCCACGCCGGCCGCCACGATAATCATTCGCCGTCCGATCGATTTATGGGGGAACGATCGCGGGTTCTCCTTGACCACCAGCTCTCCGGCTTTGTCGATCGCGAAATCCTCCTGCCCCAGCATGCGCACATAACCGCCCAAAGGCAGCCAGTTCAGACAGTATTCCGTTTCACCGAGTTTCAAGGCGTCGGCCGCGCGGGCCAACTCCTCGTCCGTGGGTTCGGTTGTTGCCGAGAGTGCTTCGTCGGGTTGGGCATCAGCTTTGCGTTCCCTTGAAACCCGTTCGACCAATCGCGCGCGGTATTCGTCATACGTGGAACCCCGCCGCCAGCCGATCCCCTTGCGATAGGAAAAGAGGGATTTACCGAAACCGATAGCGAACTTGTCCACCCGCACGTCACATAATTTGGCCGCCACAAAATGGCCCAGCTCGTGAACGAAAATCACCAGCGAGAAACCGACTACGACAAGAAAATATCCCCAGAGGGATGAAAACATGTCCCCCAAAAAAGCTCCCACCGCGCCGGCCGCCAGCATACTCAGGATTTCAGGCATTCCTTAACCTCTCGACGCGCCCAGGCATCGGCTTCCAAGATCGTTTCCAGATCAGGGTTGGAACGTACCGTATGGCGATCCAGCACCCGCCGGATCGTCTCCACGATACGGCCCAAAAGGATGCGCCCCTGGAGGAACGCTTCCACCGCCGCCTCGTTCGCCGCATTAAACACCGCTCCCGCCGTCCCCCCCGCCCGAGCTACATCATAACCCAACCTCAACGCCGGGAAACGATCCAAATCCGGTGGTTCGAAATGAAGCTGACCGGTCGCTGAAAAATCCAGTTCACGCGCACAACCCCGCACGCGCCGAGGATACGTCAGGGCATATTGGATCGGCGTGCGCATGTCCGGTTGTCCCATTTGGCAGATTATCGATCCGTCACAAAACTCCACCATCGAATGCACGATCGATTCCGGATGAATCAATACTTCAATCGCCTCCACCTCCACACCGAACAGCCAATGGGCCTCAATGATCTCCATCGCCTTGTTCACCATCGTGGCCGAATCCACCGTTATTTTAGGCCCCATCTCCCAGATGGGATGGTGCAAGGCGTCGGCCGGTGTTGCCGCCGCGATTTTTTCCTTCGACCAGGTCCGGAAAGGACCACCACTGGCCGTCAGGTAGATTTTTCGAACTTCATCGTCCGAACCGGCCGCCATGGATTGAAAAATCGCCGAATGTTCGCTGTCGATTGGTAGCAACCGAGCCCCGGTTCGCTTGGCCAACGGCACAATCAGCGAACCGGCCATGACCAAAGCTTCCTTGTTGGCCAAACCCACTTGCCGACCAGCCTCAACCGCCGCAATCGTCGAAATCAGTCCTGCGGCGCCCACGATGGCCGCCACTACAAAATCACTGTCCCGACGGCCGGCCAGCTCGACGAGACCCTCCGGTCCCGCCAATACCTCCACCCGACCGTTCAGCGTCCGTCGCAACTGCTCGGCACTTTCTTCTTCCGCCACCGCTACCGTCCGCGGTTCCGCTACCCGACATTGGGCCGCCAGTTCCTCCCAGCGCCGGCGTGCCGCCAACCCCACTACCCGGTAATCCGCCCCCAACGCGCGCACCACTTCCAGCGTGTTCGTTCCGATCGAACCGGTCGATCCCATAATGGTGATACGCTTGCTCAAGACTTAGGTTTCCCGCGAGACATCCCAGTTTCGCCAAAAATGTCTACTATAGAACCCCTTTTCGATGCTGACAAGGCGAGCGAGCATTTTCCCGGCATAGGAGTAACAACCCTCGTCGCAAACCGTTGAGATAGCAGGAGCAGGTTCCGGAACATTCGGGATTGTCCATATTCCGTTTTATCAACAGGCAATAAATGACTTCCCCTCTTACCTTCCGCGGTTGAAAAAATTATTGTCCGGTATTGCCCTGCTTGCGGAGATTGAGGATGAGTTCGATCTCGCCCGGAGTTTTTCCGGTATCGCGGGCGATCTCGATGGGGGTCAAACCGGCGTCGGCCAGTTCATAAACGATTTCATGGCGCAGGTCGTGGGCCTCTGCGTCGGGGACGGGCTGCCCGTTGCGTTCGGCCAGGCGACGGGTCAGCCGATTCAAAGCGGTGATCCGACGGTCGGCGTCCTGGATGGCGGTTTCCAGCTTGGCAAAACGCATGTCGATCTGAGCGCTGACCGAACGCGAAAATTCCTCCAGTTCAACCATAAGGGCCTCCAAATCGTGCTTGAGTTGCGTCTGAGCTTGCTGCTGGGTTTGGGAACTAGGAGCGGCGACCGGAGGTTTACGAAGCGGCGACTCACGAGAAACCTGCGTTTGGCGCCGCTGCATCCGACGACGGTAGGACGACATCATAAAAAAGACGGCGATGACGGCCAGACCGAGGGGGATCAGTCTTTCTCCCCACACACCGCCCAACAAACTCAGTAAAGCCTCTTTCAACGGCCCTTACCTCGTAGAAAACCATTATGACTCAGCAAGCGGGGCGGTTACGCTCCCGCCAGCAACGCAAGGCTTGCTCCATCACTTCGCGTAACGGCCACCCCATACGTTCGGCGGCATGGCGACAGTCCTCATACTCCGCCGCCGCGGTCACCACCCGCCCGCCATGTCGACCAACCTTGATACGGATCGGGCCGAAATCGGTCTGCACCGTCTCGAATTCCCGGGCGAGTTTACGGCGACGGACCGGATAACCTCGCACACCGAAGGTCGTCGTCTCTTTCAGAATCAGATCCTCCAGCACCCCCCGAAGGGCAACCGGAGTCAATACGGTTAATAACACCGCCGGCCGATTCTTCTTCATATAGATCGGCGAAGTGAACACATCCAGTGCACCTTCCGCGAGCAATCGATCGTAAACATAGCCGATCACTTCGGGGGAAATATCGTCCAGATTAGCTTCCAGAACAATGATCTCATCCTCTTCACCCCCCCTATCAGCGTTAGCGGCGGCCTCGCCGATCAGAAGACGCAGGATATTAGGCCGTGTCTGCCCATCGCGCCGCCCGGCCCCAACCCCGACCTTTTCCAAGATCATTGCCGGCGGTGAACCAAAACCGGCGGCAAGGGTCGTTAAAATCGCCGCCCCCGTGGGCGTGGTCAGCTCGCCCGTCTCGTCGCAGGCGGCCAGGGGAACCCCCTTCAATAATGCTGCCGTCGCCGGAGCCGGAACCGGCATCAGGCCGTGATCGCATTGTATGGTCCCGCTGCCGGTAGGAATGGGTGAGCAGAAGACCTTGTCAATTCCCAAACGATGCAAGGCCAAGCAGGCCCCAACGATATCCACAATGGCATCGACCGCTCCGACCTCGTGAAAATGCACTTTTTCGACGGTAGTGCCGTGGACGGCGGCCTCGGCCTCGGCCAGACGGGTAAACACGGCCAACGACCGCTCACGAACCACGGGATCAAGCCGGGCGGACTCAATGATGCGGCGGATATCCTTCAGGTGACGATGCGGCTGTTCGGCCGTGGCAACCTGTACGGTAAATTGAGTGGCCGCGAAGCCCTGCTTGCGTACGGATTGGGTTTCAATCTGGAACCCCTCAAGGCCCAGACCGGCCAAATCCGCCCGCAGAGTATCCAGACCCAAACCGGCGTCCAGACAGGCCCCAAGGATCATGTCCCCGCTGGCCCCACTGAAACAGTCAAAATAGCCGATACGCATATACGTTCTTTCGGAAAAAGCCCTCGCCGATAGTTACGACCATAAGCGACCATGCCGAGTCTAAGGTTGGGATTGCGGGTTTGCAATGGCCGAATTAACGGGGGAACCTCCACGCGTCGATATTATAATAAAGCTGCGCCCTGGCATGGCCTGAATCGGGCGTTATAATGGTAAAAGACATGTTATTGTTATTGAGCATTCCGATGACCTCGATGAATGACGGTCCCGACCGGCACCGCCCCCGTCTCTGTCTGTGTATGCGCGGGGCCGGCGTCGGTTGGTGCTAACCCGCCGTCACCCCGCCAAAACGAATCGGACCGCCGTGGAGCACAGGCATTCGCACCCATCGGCCTTGAAACAACGTATATCAGCAAGGAGACGCCAAAATGGCGGTAAAATTCAGAATCGGAGAACAACTACCCGCCTTGGTCGAGAAAATCGTGGATAGCTACAACCGCGACGAGCGAACGCGGCACATCGATTCGGGCTATCTGCCCAACCGGGCGGAAATCGAGGACATCATCCAGCTTTTGCTCGAAATCTCCTATCCGGGCTATTTCGGGCGACAGAACCTCAACCCGTTCAATATTCGTTTCCATGTGGGCGAGCTCCTGCCCAAGCTGGGCGAGAAGCTTTTCGAACAAGTCTTGCAGGCCCTGTGCTACCAGACACAGTGCCCCGGAAAATTCGAGTGGGATTGCCCGCAATGCCGGGAATGCGAGGAGCAGGCGAGGGAAATCACCCTCACCTTTTTAGACCGCATCGCGGAGGTGCGGGAGATGCTGGCCGGCGACGTGCAGGCCGCCTATGACGGCGACCCGGCGGCGGTCAATACGGATGAAGTCATTCTGGCTTATCCGGGCGTGTTGGCCATCACCGTGTACCGTTATGCTCATGAACTGCATAAGCAACAGGTTCCCTTGCTGCCGCGGATCATGACCGAATGGGCCCACATGACCACCGGAGTGGATATCCATCCAGGGGCGACGATCGGGCGTAATTTCTTCATCGATCACGCCACCGGTGTGGTCATCGGCGAGACGACGGTGATTGGCAACTCGGTCAAGCTGTACCAGGGAGTGACGCTGGGGGCGCTATCGTTCCCGAAGGACGAGCGCGGCCGGCTCATCCGCGGCCACAAACGGCACCCGACGGTCGAGGACCAAGTAACCATTTATGCGAACGCGACCGTCCTGGGCGGCGATACGGTGATCGGCAAGGGCTCGGAAATCAACGGTTCGGTATTCCTGACCAACAGCGTGCCGCCGGATACCCGAGTGGGTGTCGAAAAACCGCAGTTAAAAGTCCGACAGCGGAATAACAAGGACAAATCC